>NZ_JBEXYR010000006.1:0-32250 GCF_040631005.1 Micromonospora sp. NPDC005707 | reverse complement strand
CAGCGTCAGCGTCAGCGTCAGCGTCAGCGTCAGCGTCAGCGTCAGCGTCAGCGTCAGCGTCAGCGTCAGCGTCAGCGTCAGCGTCAGCGTCAGCGATCTTGGACGGAAACGGCCCCTATAGGGGCCATTTGGTACCAAGATCTTTCGGTGTTTCGGGATGCGGACGGAAGTTCCCGATAGACGGGAGGAGGGTTGGCCAGGAGCAGGGGCGAGAGCAGGGCCGGTCGGGGCAGGAGCAGCGGCGGGAGCAGGTGCCGGGTCTGGAGGCAGACCAGTGCAGGAGGCAGACTGGCTCAGGAGGCAGGCCAGCTCAGGCGAGGGCCAGCTCAGGCGACAGGCCGGTCAGGCGATAGGCCAGCTCAGGCCACAGGCCAGCCCGGGGATGGGCCACCTCGGACGACAGGCCGGCTCGGGAGGCAGGCCGGCTCGGGAGGCAGGCCGGCTCGCCGGGCCGGGTCGGCAGGCGGGCCGGGTCGGGAGGCGGGCCGGGTCGGGAGGCGGGCCGGGTCGGCAGGCGGGCCGGGTCGGCAGGCGGGCCGGGTCGGCAGGCGGGCCGGGTCGGCAGGCGGGCCGGGTCGGCAGGCGGGCCGGGTCGGCAGGCGGGCCGGGTCGGAAGGCGGGCCGGGTCGGGAGGCGGGCCGGGTCGGGAGGCTGCGCCGGCATCGGCCCGATGGGAGTCGACTCCTCTTGCGACTCCCGCGCACCAGCCGCAGTGCGGTCCCGCGATGCCCAGTCGACGCGGCGCGGGGAGGACCGTGCCGACCTGCTCGCTAGGGTGTGCCGCACACGACGAGGAGGGACGGATGGCCTCGATCCACGTACGACCGGCTGGGCCCGGCGACCACGCCGACCTCGCGGCCCTGCACGAGCGTGAGTGGGGCGGCCCGTACGTGGTGGTCCACGACACCCGCTACGACCTGCGGGAACTACCCGCGCTGGTGGCCGTGGACGGGGCGGGCGGTTTCGCCGGAGCGCTGGTGTACCGGCTCGCCTACGGCGGGCTGGAGGTCGTCAGCCTCGCCGCGACGACCCCGGGTAACGGCGCCGGCAGCGCGCTCATGGCCGCCGCCGAGGCGGTCGCCACGGCCGCCGGGGCGGACCGGCTCTGGCTGGTCACCACCAACGACAACCTCCGGGCGCTCGGCTTCTATCAGCGCCGGGGGCTGCGGATCGTGGCGGTGGACGCGGGCGCGGTGGACCGGGCGCGGGCCGTCAAGCCGGGCATCCCGTACCTGGGCGAGGACGGCATCCCGCTCCACGACGAGCTGCGGCTGGAGCGGCGGCTCACCCCACCGGCGGCCGCGTCGTGACCGGTCTCGATGGAGGGCCCGCCGGCGGTCCCTGGATCTCGCTGACCACGGACTACGGCCTGACCGACGGGTTCGTGGCCGCCTGCCACGGCGTGCTCGCCCGGCTCGCCCCGGCCGCCCGGGTGATCGACGTGACCCACCTGGTGCCGCCGGCCGACGTACGCCGGGGTGCGGCGGTGCTCGCGCAGACCGTGCCGTACCTGCCGGTGGGGGTGCACGTGGCCGTGGTCGACCCGGGTGTCGGCACGGCACGGCGCGGCATCGCCCTGGCGGCCCCGGGCGGGCTGCTGGTGGGCCCGGACAACGGGCTGCTGCTGGACGCCGCCGAGGCCCTCGGCGGGGTCACCGGGGCGGTTGAGTTGACCAATCCGGCCTGGCTGGCCCCGACGGTCTCCCGCACCTTCCACGGGCGAGACGTGTTCGCGCCGGTCGCCGCGCGACTGGCGCTCGGCGCGCCGTTGGGCCAGGCGGGCCCGGCCGTGGATCCGGCGACGCTGGTCCGGCTGCCGGCGCCGGTGGTCCGCGCCGACGACGCGGGCTTCACGGCCGAGGTGCTGACCGTCGACCATTTCGGGAACGTCCAGCTCGCCGCCCCGGGCGCGCTGCTGGCCGGGCTGCCGGAGCGGGTACGGGTGGCCGGCCGGGCGGCGGTGCGCGGGCGCACCTTCGGCGACGCCCCGGCCGGTGGGCTGGTCGTGTACGTGGACTCGGCCGGCCTGGTGGCGCTGGCGGTCAACACCGGCCGCGCGGTCGACCTGCTCGGCGTGCGCCCGGGCGACGTGGTGACGGTGACGCGCGACTGAGCCGTGCGAATCCGCCGCGCCGAGGGAGGATGGAGGGGTGCCCGAAGGCGACACCGTCTGGAACACCGCCCGCGTCCTCCAGCGCGCCCTGGCCGGCGCCCGGCTCACCGGCTCCGACTTCCGCGTGCCGCAGCTCGCCGCGACCGACCTGACCGGCTGGACCGTGCGCGAATCGGCCAGCCGGGGCAAGCACCTGCTGCTCCGGCTCACCGCCCCGATCGACGCCGCCCCGCCCGCCAGGGCCACACCGCCCGGCGCCGCGCCGCGAGGCACGACCACACCAACAGAAGCCGCCCCGCCCGCCACAGCACCGCGGGGCACGACCGCGCCGACCGGCGCCGACCCGCGATCCATGGTCGCACCGAGCGGTGCCACGGCCACACCGGCGGACGCCGCCGGACGGACCGGCGCCGCACAAGGTGACGCCGCGTCGGCGGCCGTTTCGTACCAGGGCGGGCGGGACTGGACCCTGCACTCGCACCTGCGGATGGACGGCGCCTGGCGGGCGTACGCGCCGGGTGAGCGGTGGGCGGCCCGGCCGGCGCACCTCATCCGGGTGGTGCTCCGCTCCCCCGGCGCGGTCGCGGTCGGCTACCACCTGCACGAGCTGGCCCTGATCCCGACCGCCGAGGAGGAGTCGCTGGTCGGCCATCTCGGCCCGGACCTGCTCGGCACCGACTGGGATCCGGACGAGGCGGTGCGCCGGCTGTCCGCCCATCCGGACGAGACGATCGGCGAGGCGCTGCTGGACCAGCGCAACCTGGCCGGGGTGGGCAACCTCTACAAGTGTGAGGTGCTGTTCCTGCGCGGGGTCAACCCGTGGACGCCGGTCGGGGCGGTGCCGGACCTGCCGGGCACGGTCGCCCTCGCGCAGCGGCTGCTGGCCGCCAACCGGGGCCGCTGGGCGCAGAGCACCACGGGGTCGCTGCACCGCGGCCAGACCAGCTACGTCTACGGGCGCCGGGCCCAGCCGTGCCGGCGCTGTGGGACGGCCATCCGCAAGGAGGAGCTGGGCGAGCGGGTCACGTACTGGTGCCCGGCCTGCCAACCGGACCGCTGAGCGGGACGGCGCGTGGAACTTCCACGAACCACCCAAGATCGCCCGAGATAGGGACGATTGGGTAGTTCCCTCCCGCACCTTCGGCGTCGCATGCTGCGGTGGAGTGCTCACCGATCGTCAGCAGCGCGTACGCCCGCCACGTCGGGGTGACGGCAGGCGCGCCCCGACCCCGGGGAGAGCCATGGTGCTGTTCCGCAGACTCCGGCCGGGATGGACGGACCGGTTCGCCCGGACCGCCGAGGACCACGCGCCGACGGTGCCCGCCGCCCGCGCCGCCGAGGAGGAGACCGGCCCCGCCCCGGCCAGCCTCGACCCGGCCGCCGTGCCGCGCTGCTTCGGCCCGGTGCCGAACTTCGCCGGCAGCCCGCTGCCCTCGCTCGACGTCGACGGGCGGCCGGCGCCCGGCACCGGCATCCGCAAGTTCGTCGACCCGCTGCCGGTGCCCGGCCCGCTGGCCTCCGCCGGGCTCGGAGCCCGCCTGCCCGTGGCGGTCCCCGACACGATCACCTGGCCGGGCTGCGACTACTACGAGATCGGCCTGCAGGAGTACGCGCAGCGCCTGCACCGCGACCTGCCGGCCACCCGGCTGCGCGGCTACCGCCAGCTCAACCTCGGCACCGACGCGGCCGGCCACAACACGGTCGCACCGCCCGACCGGCCGTGGCACCTCGGGCCGATGATCGTCGCCCGGCGCGGCCGGCCGGTGCGGATCAAGTTCATCAACCAGCTGCCCACCGGCCGGGCCGGCGAGCTGTTCCTGCCGGTCGACGAGACGGTCGACGGGGCCGGGAGCGGCCCGCTGGACGGGCCCGCGCCGTACCCGCAGAACCGGGCCGTGCCGCATCTGGCCGGGGCGCAGACGGCGTGGATCAGCGCCGGCAACCCGTGGCAGTGGATCACCCCGGCGGGCGAGATCACCCCGTACCCGACGGGGGTGGGGGTGACCGCGGTGCCGGACATGCCGGCGCCCGGCGCCGGCGCCACCACGCTCTACTTCCCCAACGAGCAGAGCGGCCGCCTCATGTGGCTGCACGACAACACCCTCGGCCTGTCGCGGCTCACCGTCTATTCCGGGCAGCTCGCGCTGTACCTGCTCACCGACCCGGCCGAGGAGCGGCTGGTCGACGACGGGGTGCTTCCCGCCGACCAGCTCCCCCTGGTGATCGAGGACAAGACGTTCGTGCCGGACGACGCCCAGCTCGCCGCCCAGGATCCCACCTGGGACCGGGACCGCTGGGGCGCGAAGGGCAGCCTCTGGCACCCGCACGTCTACCAGCCCCGGCAGAACCCCTACCGGAGCACCGGCGGGAACCCGACCGGCCGCTGGGACTACGGCCCGTGGACGCACGACCCGGACGGCGGGGCCAGCCCCTGGGTCGCCCCGGTGCCGAACCCGCACCACGACCCCGTCGCCGAGCCGGACGAGCCGCCCCTCGCGCCGGGCGTGCCGCACCCGTCGGCCGTGCCCGAGGCGTACGGGGACACCCCGCTGGTCAACGGGGTGGCCTACCCGTACCTGGAGGTGGCGCCGCGGGCGTACCGGTTCCGGATCCTCAACGCCTGCCCCGACCGGACGCTCAACCTCCAGCTCTACCGGGCCGGCTCGGACCAGCCGATGTGGACCGAGAGCGGCGCGCCGGGCGACCCGCGCGCCGGGGAGGTGCCGATGGTCGACGCGGTCCGAGTGGCCGGGCGGCCGGCGCACTGGCCCGTCGACGGGCGCGAGGGCGGGGTGCCCGATCCGGCCGCGGCCGGTCCGGAGCTGATCCAGATCGGCAACGAGGGCGGCCTGCTGCCGGCTCCCGCGGTGCTGCCCCAGCGCCCGATCGGCTACCGGTACGACCGCCAGGACCCCACGGCGCTCAACGTCGACGGGCACACCCTGCTGCTCGCCCCCGGCGAGCGGGCCGACGTGGTGGTCGACTTCGCGACGGTCCCGCCGGGCAGCACCCTGATCCTCTACAACGACTGCCCGGCCCCGCTGCCCCGGTTCGACCCGCGCTACGACCACCACACCGGCGCACCCGACCGCACCGCCACGGGCGGCCTACCCGGCGCCCACCCCGGCTACGGCCCGAACACCCGCACGCTGCTCCAGATCCGGGTTACCGGCACCCCGGCCGCGCCGTACGACCGGGACCGGCTCGCCGCCCGGCTGCCCGGCGCGTACGCGGAGAGCCAGCGACCGCCGATCGTTCCGCAGCCGGCCTACGACGCGGCGTTCGGCACCCGCACTCCCGGCGTGACGCTGGTGCCGGCGCGTGCCACCTCGGTGACCTTCACCCCGGCCGGCGCGGCCGCCCCGGTCACGCTGCCACTGGCCGTGAAGTCGGTCGGGCAGGTCTTCGAGCCCCGGCACGGCCGGGCGGTGGGGCGGCTCGGGGTCGCCCACCCGAACGCCGGGCAGCGGACCCCGGCCACCCTGCCGCTCGGCCCGGTCGACCCGGCCACCGAGGTGCTGTACGCGACCGACCCGACGGTGCCGGTGGGCGGGCCGGCCGACGGCACCCAGCTGTGGCGGATCGTCGGCGACGCGCCCCGCACCCATCCGGTGCACGTCGAGGGCTGCGACGTGCAACTGGTCAACCGGGTCGGCTGGGACGGCACGGTCCGCCCGCCGGACGCCAACGAGCTGGGCTGGAAGGACACCGTCCGGGTGAACCCGCGGGAGGACGTGATCGTGGCCCTGCGCCCGGTCCCGCCCAGCCTCCCCTTCAAGATCGGCGACAGCGTACGGCTGCTCGACCCGACCCGGCCGGCCGGCGCCCGGCTGGACGCCAGCCCGGTCAGCCCGGTCGACGGGCGGCCCGCCGCGGTGGTCAACCAACTGGTCAACCTGGGGTGGGAGTACCGCTGGCAGACCCGCTCGGCGGGGCTGCGCGACCAGGGCATGAGCCGGCCGCTGGTGGTGCGGGTGGCGCCCAAGGCGCCGACCGGGCTGACGACGACTCCGGCGCCCGGTTCGGCCACCGCGCTGCCCGCCATCGCGCTGACCTGGACCGGCAACGGCAGCCGCCCGCCGGCCACGAGCCACCGGCTGCAACGCGCCACCGACGCGGCCTTCAC
Organism: Micromonospora sp. NPDC005707; assembly: GCF_040631005.1. NCBI lineage: Bacteria > Bacillati > Actinomycetota > Actinomycetes > Micromonosporales > Micromonosporaceae > Micromonospora > Micromonospora sp. NPDC005707. The sequence continues at coordinate 26,011 of NZ_JBEXYR010000006.1, read as the reverse complement.
GGCGGGGCTCACCGAGATCACGGTGGCCGCGACCGCCACCCGGTACACCGACGCGACCGTCACGCCCGGCGTCACCTACCACTACCGGATCCGGGCCGAGAACGCGGTGAGCTGCTCGGCCTGGTCGAACAGCGTCCCCGCCTCGGTGCAGCTCACCGCGCCGGCCCGGCTGGCCGCCGTGGTGCCGCCGGCCGCGCCGCTGCGGATCGCGCTGCGCTGGGCGAACCGCTCCTTCGCGACCGGGGTGGACGTGCAGCGGGCCACCAACCCGACGTTCACGAGCGGGCCGGGGACCACCGCCATCGCCGTGGGCGAGGCCCACCTGGACCCGGCGGTCGCCCCGGACACCACCTACTACTACCGGGTACGCACCACGTATCTGGGGGCGGCGTCAGCCTGGTCGACGGTCGCCACGGTGACCACGCCGCCCCGGCCCGGGGTGCCGACCGGGGTGCTCGTCACCGCCACCGCGCCCGCCCCCGACACGGCCACGGTGATCCTGAGCTGGTCGGCCAGCACACCCACCGGGGCGGGCGCCGGCTTCGTGGTGCAGCGCGCCACCGACGCCGCCTTCGCACACGACCTGGCCACGTTCAGCGTGACCGGCCGCGGCTTCACCAACACGGGCCTGGCCCGCGGCGCGACGTACCACTACCGGATCCGTTCGACGAACGTCGTCGGCACCAGCCCCTGGACCACCCCCACCCAGGTCACCACCCCCGACTGACGCGGAGGAGGGACGCGGGGTTGGTCAGGGGGTGCGGAGGGGGGTGTGTGCGGTGCGGAGTTCGGCCAGGGCGGACGCGACGCCGTGCAGCAGGTCGGTGGCCTCGGTGAGACGGGTGGCCGAGGGGTCCTCGGTGCTCGGGTGGGCGTCCTCGGCCACGTAGCCGGCGGCGGCCACCACCAGCCGCTCGTACGCCGCAACCCCGCTCTCCAGCTGGCCGACCAGGGTGGCGTGCGCCTCGGCGAGCGACCCGCGCGCCTCGGCGGGGGCGAGCTTCAGGGCGCGTTCCACGCCGGCCACCCGGTTGGCCAGGTCGCGCAGGGAGCGGTCGGCCTCGGCCGCCTCGCGGACGGCCGGCTCGGCCAGCCCGGTGAGCCGGCCGGCCAGCCCGGCCAGCGTCAGCGCGGCCCGGTCCAGTCGGGCCCACGCCTCGGCGGCGGTGGTGCCGCGCAGCGCGAGGCGGGAGCGGACGCGGCGTACCTCGGCCAGGACGCCGGGGCCCACGGGCAGCCGCTCGACGGCGGCGACCAGCCGGGCGCGGGAGCGGGCGGCGGCGTCGGCCGGGTCGAGGGCCGGCGGGGCCGGCACGGCGGCGAGGACCCTGAGGTCGACCCAGCGCCAGGCCGCGAGAGCGATCGCGCTGCCGGCGGCGCCGGCCCAGGCCGCGTCGGGCAGGCCCAGCCCGGCGTACGGGGTCAGCACGGCGGCGGCGCCGCCCAGCCCACCGGCCAGGACGCTCCAGCGCCGCGCGGACCGGCGCAACCTGCGCAGCCGGCGGAAGTGCCGTGCCCGCTCGTCGACCATCGGTCTCCCCCGTCCCCTAGCTCGTGGTGCTCTCCCCGGTGCCGCGCTCCCGGCTCATGTTGGCGCGGATCTCGTCGAGCCGGGCGGCGGCCGCCGGGTCGGCGGGCTGCGCCACCCCGGCGCGTTCCTGCCGGCCGCCGAGCTGCTCGCCGGCCATGCTCGACCGGATCTGCTCCAGTCTCGCCGACCCGGCCGAGTCGAGGGTCGCCTTCTGGATCTCCAGCATCCGGCCCTCGACGGAGTTGCCGGCCAGTTCGGCCCGGCCCATGGCGTCGGCATAGCGGCGCTCGATCCGGTCGCGGACCTCGTTGAGCGACGGGGTGGTGGCGGGGGCGGTGAGCGCCGACATCGACTCCAGCGAGCGGGCCACGGTCTCCTGCATCTTGGCCTGCTCGAGCTGGCTCAGCAGCTTGGTGCGCTCGGCCAGCTTCTGCTGGAGGATCATCGAGTTGTTCTCGACCGCCTTGCGGGCCTGCGCGGCCGCGCCGAGCGCCTGGTCGTGCAGGGTCTTGAGGTCCTCCATCGCCTGCTCGGCGGAGACCAGTTGGCTGGCGAGCAGCTGCGCGGACTGCTCGTAGCGCCCGGCCTCGGTCTCGTCGCCGCGGCCCCGGGCCTGGTCGGCCAGGACCAGGGCCTGCCGGGCGTTGCCCTGGAGCTGCTCGACCTCGGTCATCTGCCGGGACAGCTTCATCTCCAGCTGGCGCTGGTTGCCGATCACGGCGGCCGCCTGCTGGACCAGCGCCTGGTGCTGCCGCTGGGCCTCCTCGATGGCCTGCTGGATCTGCACCTTCGGATCGGCGTGCTCGTCGATCTTCGCGCCGAAGAGCGCCATCAGGTATTTCCAACCCTTGACGAACGGGTTCGCCATCTCCGCCTTGTCCCCTCAGTAGCGTCGCGTCGCCCGACCGGGGTCGACCGGCGGGCCGCGCGGTGTGCCTCCATGGTCCCAGTCGGACGCCAACCCGGCACCCGTACGACCCTGATCAACACTACGACGCGGTCGCCACCGGTGGCCACGGCGCGGCGGGCGGGATCAGGCGGCGCAGACCACGTCCCGGTCCGCGGGGCGGACCCGGGTGGTGCGGAGCGTCGCCTTGAGCGGCGAGTCCTGGCGGACCTGGACGGCCACCGAGCCGTCGGAGGTGACCTGGCGGACCCCCCGGTTGGTGGCCTTGCGCACGGCCGGCGTCGCCTCGATCGTCTCGTCGGCCACCGGGACCAGCACCCCGGGCATCTGCTCGGCCAGCGCGACCGTGTCGCTGACCTCGCGGAGCAGCTCGGAGAGGCGGGCGCCGAGCGCGTCGCAGATCGCGGCCAGCAGCTCGCTGGACGGCTCCTTGTGGCCGCGCTCGATCTCGGAGAGGTAACCGAGGCTCACGTTGGCGGCGGAGGAGACCTCGCGGAGGGTGCGGTGCTGCCCCTGCCGGCGCGCCCGCAGTGCGTCACCGATCACCCGGCGTAGCAGAACCATCGCACCTCCCCCTGAACGGGAACCACCATCTCCGGCCGGGCGTGCCGCGCCGGGCGCGGCGGACCGCCCCGGCGCCGGCGTCGTCCGCCGGAGCCTTCCCGCAACCGTACCCGTTGGTCGCCACGACGACATCCCACCCCGCCTCTCCAATCCTGCGAACCGCCCTCGCGGGCCGGTCGGGGTCCCCGGGCCGGATCGCCCGCGGTCGGGCGTGTCGCGAACCGGGTCACGGCCGGTCGGCGCCGGTCCGGTCGGCGCCGTCCGCCTCGTCGGCGGACCGCGCCTCGTCGGCCTGGGAGGCGGCGTGGATCTGCTCGGCGAGCAGGCGCAGCGCCTCGATCACCGCGGCCGAGCGGACGTGCTCCCGGCCACCGTCGAGGCGCAGCTCGCGGACCTCGGTGCCGCCGGACCCGGCCGCGGCGACGTAGACCAGGCCGACCGGCTTGCCGTCCTGCGGCTCCGGCCCGGCCACGCCGGTGGTGGCCAGCCCCCAGTCGGCGCCGCAGCGCCGCCGCCCGCCCTCGGCGAGGGCGGCGGCCACGTCGGGATCGACCGGCCCGCGCTCGGCGAGCAGGCCCTCCGGTACGCCGGCCAGCTCCGACTTCAACTCGGTGGCGTAGACCACCAGGCCGCCGCGGAAGACCCCGCTGACCCCGGCGATCTCCACGATCGCGGCGGAGAGCAGCCCGCCGGTCAGCGACTCGACGGTGGCCAGGGTCTCCTTGCGCTCGTGCAGGCTGTGCACCACCGAGGCCGCCGGACTGCCGGCGGGCCGCTCGTAGTTCGCATCCGTCCCCATGCCGGCCCTCTCTTCCCGCCCCGCGGCGACCTACTCATCCTGCGCACGGATTCGCCGATCATGTGGTTGTCGGCGGCGACGTGCCGCGCGGGGTCAGCCGGTGGGACGGCGCAGGCGCAGCGCCTGGGCGACGTAGTCGAAGCCGGTCACCACGGTGACCACCACGGCGGCGCCCATGATCCACGGCCCGACCGGGGCCAGCGCGTCGGGCATCGGCCAGAGGTACCAGGTGATCGCCAGGATCTGCAGCGCCGTCTTGATCTTGCCGCCCCGGCTGGCCGCGATGACCCCGCGCCGGATCACCCAGAACCGCAGCGCGGTGATGCCCAGCTCGCGGGCGAGGATCACCGCGGTCACCCACCAGGGCAGCCGGTCGTACCAGGAGAGCAGCACGAGGGCGGCGCCGGTGAGCGCCTTGTCGGCGATCGGGTCGGCCACCTTGCCCAGCGAGGTGACCAGCCCGAACCGGCGGGCGATCCAGCCGTCCACCAGGTCGGTCGCCGAGGCGACCACGAAGATCACGCAGGCGGCCATCCGCCAGCCGGTGTGGCTCATGGCGGAGGCGACCACGGTGACCGCGAAGACCGGTACCAGCACCAGCCGCACCGCGGTCAGCACGTTCGCCGCGTTGAGCAGGGGCACCGGGGCCGCCACCGTCGACTCCGCTCCGGTCATGTCCGGCACCGCCCCACGTGGCTTCCCCGTTCTGTCCGGACCCGCCGTCACCGTGCCGCGCCGGGCGCCGCCGAGATCATCTCATCCGGTACGGCGATCAGGTCGACTCCCTCGGTCGCGGTGACCGTGGCCCGGACCAGGTCACCGGGGCGCAGCGCGGCCAGGTCCACCCCGCCGCCGTCCGGGGCGACCAGGGTGGTCGAGCCGTCGACCTCGGGCGCCTGGTGGGCGGCCCGCCCCTCGACCACGCCGTCGGCGACCGAGTCGACCAGCACCTCCACCGTCGAGCCGAGCCGCTCTTCGGCCCGCTGCGAGCAGAGCTCGTCGGCGAGCGCGGCCAGCTTGTCGTAGCGGCGCTTGATCGTCGCGGCGGAGACCTTGCCGGGCAGGCCGGCGGCCTCGGTGCCGTCCTCGTCGCTGTAGTCGAACACGCCGATGGCGTCGAGCCGCGCCTCGGTCAGGAACCGGACCAGCTCGGCCACGTCCTGCCGGGTCTCGCCGGGGAAGCCGACGATGAAGTTGCTCCGCGCGCCGGCCGCCGGGGCCAGCGCCCGGGCGGAGGCGAGCAGCTCCAGGAACCGGTCGGTGGAGCCGAACCGGCGCATCCGGCGCAGCACCGGCTCGCTGGAGTGCTGGAACGACAGGTCGAAGTACGCGGCCACGCCCGGCGTGGTGGCGATCACCTCGACCAGGCCGGGCCGGGTCTCGGCGGGCTGGAGGTAGCTGGCCCGCACCCGCACGATGCCGTCGATGGCGGCGAGCTGCGGCAGCAGCTTCTCCAGCGCCCGGGGGTCGCCCAGGTCCTTGCCGTACGAGGTGGAGTTCTCGCTGACCAGCACCAGCTCGCGGACGCCGGTCTTGGCCAGCCACTCCGCCTCGGCGAGCAGCTCGTCCGGGGTGCGCGAGACGAACGCCCCGCGGAACGCCGGGATGGCGCAGAACGCGCAACGCCGGTCGCAGCCGCTGGCCAGCTTGAGCGAGGCCACCGGCCCGGTGTCGAGCCGGTGCCGCAGCACCTGCCGCAGGTGCGCCGGGGTGTGCTCGTCGGTCTCGGCGGCGACCCGGGTCGGTGTGCCGTGGCCGGGCAGCGACACGGCCGCCTCGCGGCGCTTCACCGGGGTGAGGGGCAGCAGTTCCCGCCGGTCACGCGGGGTGTGCGCGCCGAGCGCCTCGCCGGCCACCACGGCGTCCAGCCGGGCGGCGATGTCCGGGTAGTCGTCGAAGCTGAGCACCGCCTGCGCCTCGGGGAGGCTGTCGGCCAGCTCGCGGCCGTAGCGCTCGGCCATGCAGCCGGCGGCGACGACCTTGGCGCCGGTGTCGGCGGCGGCCAGCAGTGTCTGGATCGAGTCCTGCTTGGCCTTCTCCACGAAACCGCAGGTGTTCACCACCACCACGTCGGCGCCCTCGCCGTCGGTGGTCACCTGCCAGCCGTCGGCGTGCAGCCGGGCGGCCAACTCCTCCGAGTCGACCTCGTTACGGGCACAACCCAGCGTCAGCAGGGCGACGCGACGGCCGTCAGCCGACGGCTCCAGGTCGCGGCGCGGCGCCAGACGCGCCGAGCTGGAGTCGTCGGAGGAGGGGGAGGTGGCAGACACCATCCGAGGGTACCGGGCCGCGCCGGGAACCCCACCACGGCCGGCCGGGGGCATCGGCCTGCTCACACTCCAGCCGCGGGTCAGCGGGCCGCCGCGCCGACCCGGGCCAGCCGGTCGAGCAGGAAGACCTCCGTGCCCGCCAGGCCGGTGGAGCAGAAGACCGAGATCTGGTCCGCGCCGGTCCGGCCCGGGACCGCACCGGCCAGCACCGCGCCCAGGTCGCGCAACCGGTCCGCGTACGGGTCGACGGCGGCCAGCATCGGCGGGGCGTACGCGGCCGCCTGCGCGGGCGAGTCGGTGACCAGCAGGTCGGCGGCGTCCAGCAGGTCCGGCCCGAACTCGTGCCGGTCGACCTGCTTGAAGCCGACCGTGTTGACGTGGGTGCCCGGGGCGAGGTCGGCGGCGGCCAGCACGGGACAGGTGCTGGTGGTGGCGAGCACCACGAGGTCCCGGTCGCGCACCGCCGCGGCGGCCGAGTCGACGGCGCGGGCCGGCACGCCCAGCTCGGCCCGGACCCGGGCGGCGAACGCGTCCCGGCGGGCCGCCGAGCGGCTGTGCACGGTCACCTCGCGCAGCGGGCGGACCGCGGCGGCGGCCCAGACCTGGGTCCACGCCTGGCGGCCGGAGCCGACCACACCGAGGGTGGCCGCGTCGGGGCGGGCCAGCGCGTCCACGGCCACCCCGCCCAGTCCCCCGGTGCGCCGCGAGCCCAGCTCCTCGCCGACCGCGATGGCGCGTACCGCCCCGGTGGTGGCGTCGTGGAGGACCACGAGCTGCCCGCTCTCCGGGTGCCCGAACGTGTCGTACGAGCGGAAGCCGTACCACTCGCCGGTGAGGTGCCCGGCCGTGAGCACCATCCGGCCGCCGCCGAGCGGGGCGGACGCCCGGGGCGGGGCGATCAGCCGTCCCTCGTACGCGGCCAGCAGCGCGTCCCGCATGGCGGCGACGGTGAGCGGGGCGTCCACGGCGGCGGCGACGTCCTCGTCGGAGAAGAGCACGGTCATGCCGACCATCCTGCAACCTGAAGTTCGCGTGAACTCCAGCCATGGTGGGGTTTGTCACCGTGCCGGACCGCCGGCCCCGGCGGTGCTAGCGTCGGATCCGGCGGCCCCGTGCCGCCCCGGACGAGTGGTGGGCGTACCCGGTCAGGCCAAGACGCCCCGTGTGACCGCCCGTCCCGGCCCCGGTGGCCGGGCCCGTCCCGTCAGAGGTGACCCATGGCCTGGCTCGTGCTGGTGCTCTCCGGACTGCTGGAGACCGCCTGGGCGATCGCCCTCGACCGCAGCGCCGGCTTCACCCGCCCGGTCCCCTCCCTGGTCTTCGCCGTCTCGCTGGTGGCGAGCATGGCCGGCCTGGCGTACGCGCTGCGCGACATCCCGGTGGGCACCGGCTACGCGGTGTGGGTCGGCATCGGGGCGGTCGGCACCGCGCTGGTCGGCATGCTGGCGCTGGGCGAGTCGGCCAGCCTGCCGCGGATCGGCTGCCTGCTGCTCGTGGTGGCCGGCGTGGTCGGCCTCAAGCTCTTCCACTGACCGGCGCGCCGGCGTCCCGTTTGGACGTGCTGCCGGCCGGGGTATCCCCTCCTCGCCCCACCCAAGGGAACCCAACGACGGAGGACATCATGGCCGACATGCCCGCCAGCACCCGCCCCCGCAGCAACGCCGCCCGGATCTGCACGATCCTCGGTTTCGTCTTCGCCGTGATCGCCATCTTCGTGCCGTTCCTCGGCCTGGTCGGGCTGATCCTCGGCATCGTCGGCGCGGTGCTCGGCGACAAGCCGCTCGGCTGGTACGCCGCCGTCGCGAGCGTCGCCGGCGCCGTCCTCGGCATGGTGCTCGCCGCCGTGATCCTGAACTCCTGACCGAACCGCCAGCACGACGAGGGCCCCGCCGGATCCCGGCGGGGCCCTCGTCGCGTGAACGTCGAGCTACTCCTCGCCGCCGCGCAGGCCGACCAGGACCTCCTCCAGCTCGTCCGGCTTGACCAGCACGTCGCGGGCCTTGGACCCCTCGGACGGGCCGACCACGCCCCGGGTCTCCATGAGATCCATGAGCCGGCCCGCCTTGGCGAAACCGACCCGCAGCTTGCGCTGCAGCATCGAGGTCGAGCCGAACTGCGAGGTGACCACCAGCTCCACCGCCTGCACGAGCAGGTCCAGGTCGTCGCCGATGTCCTCGTCGATCTTCTTCTTGCTGTCCTGCGCCGGGGCGAGCACGTCCGGACGGAAGTCCGGCTCGCGCTGGTCCTTGCAGAACTTCACCACGTCGTGGATCTCGCGCTCGGTCACCCAGGCGCCCTGGATGCGGACCGGCTTCGACGCACCCATCGGCAGGAACAGCCCGTCGCCGCGGCCGAGCAGCTTCTCGGCGCCGGGCTGGTCGAGGATGACCCGGGAGTCGGCCAGCGAGGAGGTGGCGAAGGCGAGCCGGGACGGCACGTTCGCCTTGATCAGGCCGGTGACCACGTCGACCGAGGGGCGCTGGGTGGCCAGCACCAGGTGGATGCCGGCGGCCCGGGCCAGCTGGGTGATCCGGACGACCGAGTCCTCCACGTCGCGCGGCGCGACCATCATGAGGTCGGCCAGCTCGTCCACGATCACCAGCAGGTACGGGTAGGGCCGCATCTCCCGCTCGCTGCCCGGCGGCGCCTTAATCTCGCCGTTGCGCACCTTGCGGTTGAAGTCGTCAATGTGCCGGACCCCGTTGGCGGCGAGGTCGTCGTAGCGCATGTCCATCTCGCGGACGACCCACTCCAGCGAGTCGGCCGCCTTCTTCGGGTTGGTCACGATCGGGGTGACCAGGTGCGGGATGCCCTCGTAGCCGGTCATCTCGACCCGCTTCGGGTCGATCAGCAGCAACCGCACCTCGTCCGGGGTGGCCCGGGTGAGGATCGAGACCAGCAGCGAGTTCAGGCAGGACGACTTGCCGGCGCCGGTGGCGCCGGCGATGAGGATGTGCGGCATCTTCGCGAGGTTGGCCACCACGTAGCCGCCCTCGATGTCCTTGCCGAGCGCGACCACCATCGGGTGGTGGTCGCTCTTCGCGGCCCGCGAGCGCAGCACGTCGCCGAGCGCCACGTTCTCCGGGTCGGTGTTCGGGATCTCCACGCCGACCGCGCTCTTGCCCGGGATGGGGCTGAGGATCCGCACGTCCGGGGACTTCACGGCGTAGGCGATGTTGCGGGAGAGCTGGGTGATCCGCTCGACCTTGACGCCCGGCCCCAGCTCGACCTCGTAGCGGGTGACCGTCGGCCCGCGGGTGAAGCCGGTGACCGCGGCGTCCACGTCGAACTGCTCGAAGACGCCGGTCAGCGCGGCGATCACCTCGTCGTTGGCCTTGCTCCGGGTCTTCGGCGCGGCCCCGCTGCCCAGCATGTTGGCCGGCGGCAGGGTGTAGTCGCCGGCCAGCCCGGTGAGCGCGAGCTGCTCGGCGCGGGTGGGCAGCGGGGAGTGCTCCGGCGGCTCGACCGGCTTGCGGCTGGCCGGCACCTTCTTGCGCGGCAGCACCAGGGTGTCCTGCAGGTCGACACCGTCGAGGTCGTCGTCCGGGTCGAGCGGGTCCAGCGGCGGCGGGAGGCGCTTGGCCGCCCGCTTGCGGGCCGGCTTGGCCGCCGCCTCGGGCTCGGCCTCCTCGGCCTCCGGCGGCGGGACGGCGCCGCCGCGCAGCCCGAGCCGCTCCGGGATCTTGTTGATCGGGGTCGCGGTGATGACCAGCAGCCCGAAGACCAGCAGCAGGAGCAGCAGCGGCATGGCCACCCAGGCGGTGACCGCGGACTTGAGCAGATCGCCCACGCCGGCGCCCAGCAGGCCGCCCGCGTAGTCACGCTGGACCTCGTCGACCGGGTCCTGCCCGATGTGCAGCATGGCCGCCGTGGCGAGCAGCATCGAGCCCCAGCCGACCAGGCCGCGCCCCCGGTGCTCGGGATCGGCCGGGGTGCGCATGAGCCGCCAGGCGCCCACCATGAGCAGCACCGGCAGCACGATGGCGATCGCACCGACGAAGAGGCGGGCGGTGTCCGCCACGTGCCGGCCCACCGGCCCCGCGCCGCCGGACCAGATGCCCACGGCGCTGAGGATGGCCAGGCCGAACAGGAGCAGCCCGGCGCCGTCGCGGCGGTGCTCCGGATCCAGCTCGCGGGTGGTGGCGGCCTGCCGGCCGGCGGCCCGGAACGCCCAGCCCACGCTGTGCGCCAGCCCCATCCACAGCGCACCCAGCGCGCGGCCGGCGAACGCCGCCGGGCTCGGCCCGCGCGCCGGACGCCGCCGGGCGGTCGCCCTGGTGGCCTTCTTGGCCGGCTGGCGGGCACGGCTGTTCGTGGTCTTGCGCGGCGACGCGCCGCGCCGCCGGCTCGCCTGAGAGGTACGGCCCGCCATAGAGTCACCGTAACGGCGGGACCCGGCAGATCGCCGCTTTTCCGGGTCGTGTCCGCGCGTCGCCGCACGGATCCGCCGCCGTTTGTGTTATTCGCCTCAGAAGGGATGCCCCTCATGGCGTCGCCGGAGATCGAGGACGGTCCGGACGGCCCCCTGGCCGGACACCCGCAGACGCTGCGACCGCTGACCCGCGAGCTGATCGCCGCCGTGCTGGCCGACCGGGGCTACGCGGTGGCCGAAGACGCCGACGGCGACCTGGTGGGCCGCTGGGGCGACAGTCTCATCTGGTTCTTCCGGCGCGGCACGGCCGGTGAGCTGCTCCAGGTGCGCACCGTCGCGGCGCACCGGTTCGGCATCGAGCAGGTCCCCGACCTGCACGCCTTCTGCAACGCCTGGAACCACGACCGGCTCTGGCCCAAGGCGTTCGTGCACGTCGCCGACGACGGGCTGGCCCAGATCTGCGGCGAGGTGACCACCGACCTGGAACGCGGGGTGACCCCGCACCAGCTCGACCAGCTCGTCGACTGCGGCGTCACCACCGGCTGCCAGCTCGCCGCCGCCGTGGCGGACCTGCCCGGCGGGACGCTGCGATGACCACCTCCCGGGACCGGGGGCTGGCCGACGCGCTCGCCGACGCCCGGGACCTGCCCGACGGCGAGGCCCGCTGCGCCGAGCTGGAACGGATCGCCGCGCGGGCGGACGCCACCGGCGACCCGCACACCGGGCTGGCGGCGCGGTTCGCGCTGGTCGAGGCGTACCTGCACCTGGGTGAGCGGTGGCGGACGGTCGAGCCGGTGCGCCGCTGTCTGGCCACGGTGGACCGGGAGCCGGGGCTGCTCGACGCCCCCGGCGCGGCCGAGCGGCTGCGCCGGCACCAGCGGCAGGCCGTGGAGGCGCTCTTCGGCACCCCTCGGGTGGCCCTGGACCAGGCCCGCTCCCTGTTGGACGATCTCGCCGACCGGCTGGGCCCGCACGCCGGGCCGGTGGCCGAGCTGCGCTGCTGGCTCGCCGACCACCTCGGCGACGAGCCCACCGCCCGCCGCGAGTACGACCGCTGGTCCGCCGGCGACGCCGCCGACCCGGTGGCGGGCTGCGCCGGCTGCGCCCCGGCCCGCCGGGCCGAGCTGCTGGCCGGCTGGGGCGAGCCGGTGGCCGCGCTGGCCGTGCTGGAGCCGGCGCTCGACGGCGAGCCGGCCTGCACTGACCAGCCGGAGCGGGCCCTCGCCGCGGGGCTGCTGCCCTGGCTGCGCACCGGTGACGCGGCGCGCGCCGCCCGCGCGCACGTGCGGGCGTACCGGCGGCACCGTGCGGAGCGGGCGGCCTTCCCGCAGCTCGCCGCGCACCTGCGGTTCTGCGCGCTGGGCGGGCACCTGGCCCACGGGCTGGACGTACTCGCCGAGCAGCTGCCCCGGCTGGACCACCCGGCCGACGACCTGTCCGCCATGGAGTTCGCCGCGGCCGGCGCGCTGCTCTGCGGGCTGGCCGCCGAGGCCGGTCTCGGCGGGCGGCGCATCCACCGCCCCGGGCACGGGCCCCGGCCCGCCGCCGACGTGGACGTGGCAACGCTCGCCGGCCAGCTCCAGGCCGTCGCCACCACGCTGGCCGGCAGCTTCGACGCCCGCAACGGCACCGGCCACCAGTCCGGCCGGATCGCCTCCTGGCTGGCCGAACGGCCGCTCGCCGAGCCGGTGCCGCTGCCCGCCGAGGACGACATCCCCGGCGATTACGCGGCCGAGCCCGGGCCGCCCGGCGAGGAGGAGCCGGCCCCGCTGAGCCTGCGGATGCTCACCGCCGCCCTCGACGCCCGCGGCGACGCGTACCTGGTGGAGCCCGACGGCACCGTGGTGGGGCGCTGGGGCGAGGCGGTGGTGCAGTTCCGCCGGCTCGGGCCGCAGGGCGAGGTGCTGCACGCCCGTGCCGTGGCGCTGCGCCGGCTGCCGGCCGCCCGCCGCGCCGAGGCGTACGCGTTCTGCAACGCCTGGAACCACGACCGGCTGCTGCCGGCGGCGTACGTGCACGACCCGGGCGACGGGACGCTGCAGCTGGCCGCCGACGTCACCACCGACCTGGCGTACGGGGTGGCCCGCGCGCAGCTCGTCGTGCTGGTCACGGCGGCGGTCAGCACCGGGGCCGCGTTCGCCGAGGCGGTCGCCGCGCTGCCCTGAGCCGGACCCCGGAGGCCGGACGCGGCGCGGCCCCCGGCCACCGGGCGGTGGTGGACGGGGGCCGCGGTCCGGTGCCGCCGGGGTCGACCCGGCGGCGGCTCAGCGGGCGGAGAACGCCAGGGTGTACTCGCCGGCGCCGGCCAGCCCGACGACCCGGTACCGGTAGGCGCCGGCCGGGGTGTCCGCGGTCAGCCGGGCGAGCCCGTCGGCGCTGCCGGCGCGGGCCACGGTGCGGAACGTGGTGCCGGTGAAGCGTTGCAGCTCCAGCACCACGCGGGCGCCCGCCGGTGCGGACACGCACGCCTCCTGGGCGCCGCCGGACACCCGGAAGAAGCGGCCGTCCGGCTGGACCTGCGCCCGGCCGGCGGCGATCCGGCCGGTCCGGCTCACCTGCCCGGTGCAGTCCGTCGCGTCGCCGACCGGCGGGGTGGCCGGTGCGGTGCTCGCGGGCGGCGCCGTGGCCCCGCCCCCGGCCGGCGGCGCGGAGGGCTGGGCGCCCGCGGTGACCAGGGTCAGGTTGTTGCGCTGGAGGATCTCGTTGACCGGCTGGAAGAAGGTCACGCCGCCCCGCGTGCAGTCGCCGGAACCGCCGGAGGTGACGCCCTGCGCCTGGTCACCGGAGAGCCAGGCGCCGCCCGAGTCGCCCGGCTCGGCGCAGACGTCGGTCCGGGTCAGCCCCGTGACCGTCCCCTCCGGATAGTTCACCGTGGCGTTCTTGGCCTGGATGACCCCGCAGCGGGTGCCGGTGGTCGAGCCGGAGCGGCACACCGAGGCGCCGACCGGGGCCTCGGTGGAGCCGTTCACCGGCACCGTGCCGCCGTTGAAGTCGTTGACCACGCCCTGCGGCGTCCACTGGCCGTTGACCTCGACGACGCCCCAGTCGTCGCCGGGGAACGAGGAGGCCGCGAACGTGCCCTGGGCGACCCGGTTCGCGCCCGCGGTCCGGTCCCCCGGGCGGCCGCAGTGCCCGGCCGTGACGAAGCCGCCGACCACCGAGAAGCCGACCGAGCAGCGGCCGGCGTTGTTGATGAAGTACGCGTCGCCGCCCCGCACGTCGAACAGCGGGCGGGGCGCCTCGTCGGCGGTCTTCACCCGCACGGCGCCGGCGGGCAGCCCGCTTGCCTCGGCGAACCGGCGGCCGGCCGCCTCCGCGCCGGGCTGGGCGACCACCACGACCGAGTTGGTGGCCACGTCGACGTACCAGCCGGCGACGTCCGGGGTGGCCGCGCCGCCGGCCGCGTCGAGACGAGTCTTCACCCTGTCCAGCTCGGCGACCCCGCGCTCGACCCGCTTCGGCACCGCGCCCGCGGCGGTCACCCGGGCCGCCTGCGCGGGATCGGCCACCGCCACGTTCAACGTCGTCCCGTCGGCGCCGAGCCAGCTGCCGCCGTAGTCGGCGCCCAGCTCACCGCGGAGTTTCGTGACCGTGCCGGACGCCCACCGCTCGGTCTTCAGCCGCCGGGCCGCCTGGTCCCGGGTGAGCGACAGGTCGCGGCTCAGCGCGTCCAGCACCTCGGGCGCGACGCCGTCGGACGCCACCGGGCCGGTCCGCCGGGTCGGGTTCTCGCCGGCGAACGACGGCAGGGTCACCGCCGCCGCCGTGCCCGCCGCCGCCACCAGTACGCCGATGGCTGTCATCCGTCTGCGGTCCATCCGCCACGCTCCTCCCGGCCGGCGCGGGTACGCCTGCCGGCACGGAGTACGGAGACGGGCGCCGATCGGTTGAACGCGACGGGTCAGGATCGGCGGAGCGTGGCGGGACGGCTCCGGGGCGTACCCGGAAACGGCGACGCCGGCCCACCGCGGACGGTGGACCGGCGTGCGGCGCTCGCGGCGGTCAGACCTCGACGACCGTCGGCACGATCATCGGCCGGCGGCGGTACGCGTCGTTGACCCAGCGGCCGACGGTGCGCCGGACGATCTGCTGGAGCTGGTGCGGGTCGGTGATGCCGTCCGCGGCGGCCCGGTTCAGCGCCTCGGTGACCAGCGGGATGACGGGGTTGAACGCCCCCGGGTCCTCGGAGAAGCCCTTCGCCGACAGGGTCGGCCCGCCGACCACCTTGCCGGTGACCGAGTCGACCACCACGGTGGTGGCGATGAAGCCGCCGTCGCCGAGGATCCGCCGCTCGGTGAGCAGCGACTCGCTGACGTCGCCGACGGCGAGACCGTCGACGTAGACGTACCGGCTCTTCACGTGGCCGACCAGGCTGGCCCGCCCGTCGACCAGGTCGACCACGTCGCCGTCCTCGCAGAGCACCACCCGGTCCGCCTCGACGCCGGACTCGATGCCGAGGCGGGCGTGCGCCCGCAGGTGCCGCCACTCGCCGTGCACCGGCATGAGGTTGCTCGGGCGGGTGACGTTGAGCAGGTAGAGCAGCTCGCCGGCGGGGGCGTGACCGGAGACGTGCACCTTGGCCACGTCCTTGTGGATCACGGTGGCGCCGGCCCGGGCCAACCGGTTGATCACCCGGTAGACCGAGGTCTCGTTGCCCGGCACCAGCGAGGAGGCGAGCACCACCGTGTCGCCGGGGGCGATGGTGATGTGCCGGTGGTCGCCGCTGGCCATCCGGCCCAGCGCGCTCATCGGCTCACCCTGCGAGCCGGTGGACATCAGCACGATCTGCTCGGGCGGCAGCGTGGTGGCCTCCTCCAGCCCGACCACCAGGCCCGCCGGGATGTTGAGCAGGCCCAGGTCGCGGGCGATGCCCATGTTGCGCACCATCGACCGCCCGATCAGGGCCACCTTGCGGCCGTGCTCGACGGCGGAGTCGAAGACCTGCTGCACCCGGTGCACGTGGGAGGCGAACGAGGCGACGATGATCCGGCCGCGCGCCTTGGCGAAGATCGAGTCGAGCACCGGCCCGATCTCCCGCTCCGGGGTGACGAAGCCGGGGATCTCCGCGTTGGTGGAGTCGGAGAGCAGCAGGTCCACGCCCTCGGCGCCGAGCCGGGCGAAACCGGCCAGGTCGGTGATCCGGCCGTCCAGCGGGAGCTGGTCCATCTTGAAGTCGCCGGTGTGCAGCACCAGGCCGGCGGGAGTGCGGATGGCCACCGCGAGCGCGTCGGGGATCGAGTGGTTCACCGCGAAGAACTCGCACTCGAACGGGCCGAGCCGCTCGCGCCGCCCCTCCGCGACGGTCAGCGTGTACGGCTGGATCCGCCGCTCGGCCAGCTTCGCCTCGACCAGCGCCAGGGTGAACTGCGAACCGACCAGCGGGATGTCCGGCTTGTGGGCGAGCAGGTACGGCACCGCGCCGATGTGGTCCTCGTGGCCGTGGGTGAGCACGATCGCCTGCACGTCGCCGAGCCGGTCCAGGATCGGGCCGAAGTCGGGCAGGATCAGGTCCACGCCCGGCTGCTCGACGTCGGGGAAGAGCACCCCGCAGTCGACGATCAGCAGCTTGCCGTCGTACTCGAAGACCGTCATGTTCCGGCCGATGGCGCCGAGTCCGCCGAGCGGGATGATCCGCAGGCCGCCCTCCGGCAGCGGCGGGGGCAGCTCACCCTCGATGTGCGCCTCGGTCACGCGTCACCTCATTCTGCGACGCCGTCGCGCGGCGTCCGTCGTGTCGTTCGGTCATTCGGGAAGGGGCAGGCCCGCCGCGGCGCAGTCGGCGCGCAGCTGGGCCAGTTCGTCGCCGGTGGCGTCCACCAGCGGGGGTCGCACCGGGCCGGCCGGCAGGCCCTTGGCCGCCAGGCCCGCCTTCACCAGGATCACGCCCTGGGTCCGGAAGATGCCGGTGAACAGCGGCAGCAGCCGCCGGTGCAGGGCGAGCGCCGTGGCGGTGTCGCCCGCCTCGTACGCCTCGATCATCTGCTTGGTCGGCACGCCGGTGAAGTGCGTGGAGGTGCCGACCACGCCGACCGCGCCGACCGCGAGGGCGGGCAGGGTCAACGCGTCCTCGCCGCTGTAGAACGCCAGGTCGCTGCGGGCCAGCACCCAGGAGGTGGCGGTGAGATCGCCCTTGGCGTCCTTGACCGCGACGATCCGGCCGTGCTCGGCCAGCTTGACCAGGGTCTCGGTGGCGATCTCGGTGCCGGCCCGGTGCGGGATGTCGTACAGCATGATCGGCAGCCCGGTGGCGTCGGCGACCGCCGTGAAGTGGCGCAGCAGCCCGCTCTGCGGCGGCTTGTTGTAGTACGGCGTGACCACCAGCAGGCCGTGCGCGCCGGCCTTCTCCGCCTGCGCGGCCAGCTCGATGGTGTGCCGGGTGTCGTTGGTGCCCACCCCGGCGACGATCCGGGCCCGGTCGCCCACCGCCTCCGCGACGGCGCGGATCAGGGCCTCTTGCTCCGCGTCGGTGGTGGTCGGCGACTCGCCGGTGGTGCCGTTGAGCACCAGCGCGTCGTTGCCCTGCTCGTCGACGAGGTGGCTGGCCAGCCGGACGGCCCCGTCGAGGTCGAGCGACCCGTCGGCGGTGAACGGGGTCACCATGGCCGTGATCAGTCGTCCGAACGGGCGCGAGGCGCCCCGGTTCGCGGCGGCAGGGAGGTCGTGCGTCATGTTCACAACCTAGCGGACGACCACCGGGGCTCCGGCGGCGAAGGGCGACGACTCACTCGGCGTGCGGAGAGGCTGCCACCTCGGTGCCGTCGGGCAGCGTGGAGATCACGAAGTCGGCGAAGACGTTCGGCGCGACCCCCTGGAGCTGCCGCAGGCACTCGACGGCCAGCTCGCGGATCTCCACGTCGGCGTGCTCGGTGGCGCGCATCTTGACGAAGTGCCGCCAGGCCCGGTAGTTGCCGGTGACCACGATCCGGGTCTCGGTGGCGTTGGGCAGCACCGCCCGGGCCGCCTGCCGGGCCTGCTTGCGGCGCAGCGTCGGGTTGGGCTCGTCGGTGAAGCGGGCCTCCAGGCCCTCCAACAGCTCGTTGTACGCCCGGACGGCCGCCTCGCCCGCCTCGACGAACTTCTTGTGCAGCTCCGGGTCCTCGGCGATCACCGCCGGCTCGACCATGGCCGCGTCCCGCTCCGGGACGTAGCGCTGGGAGAGCTGCGAGTAGGAGAAGTGCCGGTGCCGGATCAGCTCGTGGGTGAAGGACCGGGACACCCCGCTGAAGTAGAAGCTCACCGAGCCGTGCTCCAGCACGGACAGGTGCCCCACGTCCAGGATGTGCGCCAGGTAGCCGGCGTTGGTCGCGGTGGCCGGGTTGGGCTTCTTCCAGCTCTGGTAGCAGGCCCGGCCGGCGAACTCGGCGAGCGCCTGACCGCCCTCCGCATCGGTCGACCACGGCACGTCGTCCGGGGCCTGGAACTGGGTCCACGCGATCAGCTTGACCTGGGGCTGCACCATCTCCGGCATTCCTGCGACTGTAGTGGCCCCCGGGCCTCGGGCGAAACTTGGGCGCGCGGACGTGAAACGCGGCACCGGCCGCGAATCTTGGACACGTCCCGTTCGCCCCGAACGCCAAGTGTCCAAGATCTCGGCAGAACCCGGCGGCGGAGGCTTCCCGCCGGTCAGACGTAGAGCGAGGTGAACGGGGCCCAGGGCAGGTTGCGGGCCACCGAGAAGGCGAACCAGAGGGCCAGGAAGCCGCCGATCACCTTGGGGCTGATCCGCAGCTCCGGCAGCCGCCAGCCGAACGCCCGGTTTCCCGCCCAGCTCACGAAGAGCCAGGCCAGGAAGGGCAGCGAGAAGACGAACAGGAAGTGGTGCCGGGCGGCGGCGGGCAGGTCGGCGTGCAGCACGTACCAGAGGGCGCGGGTGCCGCCGCAGCCCGGGCAGTCCAGCCCGGTGGTCAGCTTGAGCAGGCAGGTCGGCCGGGCGTCCGGGTCGCTGTGCGTGGGGTCGCTCAGCAGGGCGTAGGCCATGCCCAGGCCGACGCAGCCGAGCGCCGCGAGGGGCACCGCCCAGCGCGGGGCGCGGGCGTGCAGCCGCAGCACCATGCGGGTGAACCGGTCCGGCTCGACCGCCGGGTAGGCCACCCCGGCGGGCCAGGCCTCCGCCCCGGCGGGCGGGACCGGATGCGGGTCGGGCGCGGCGGCCGGCCGGTCAACGCTCGTCACGCGCTCACCGTACACCGGCCACACCCACCAGGGCGGCGGCCAGCGGGGCGGCCAGGTCGCCCGCGGCGGGCGGCGCGACCGCGTCGAGGCCGAGCCAGCCGGCGAGCCGGTAGAGCTCGGCGGCGAGCGCCACCGCGGTCTCCCCCGGGTCGGCGCCCGGCTCGACCCAGGCGGCCGGCACGAGCAGGACCCCGGCCTTCCGGTCGGCCTTGAGGTCGACCCGGGCGGTGAACCGCTCGCCCTGGAGGAAGGGGAGCACGTAGTAGCCGTAGACCCGCTGCGGCGCGGGCACGTAGATCTCGATCCGGTAGGTGAAGTCGAACAGCCGCTCGGCGCGCGCCCGTTCCCACACCAGCGGGTCGAACGGGCTGACCAGCGTGTTGCCGCGCACCCAGCGGGGCAGCCGCGCCTGGGCGTGCAGGTAGGCCGGCTGCCGCCAGCCGGCGACGGTGACCGGGGTCAGTTCGCCGGCCTCGACCAGCTCGGCGATCGCCTGCCGGGCGCCGGCCACCGGCAGCCGGAAGTAGTCGCGCAGCTCCGGCTCGGCGGCCACGCCCAGCGACCGGGCGGCGATCGCCACCAGCGCGCGGTGGGCGTCGGCGGCGCTCGGGGTGGGCGCGTCCAGCACGGCGGCCGGCAGCACCCGCTCGGGCAGGTCGTAGCGGCGGGCGAACGAGGTGGTGCGGTCGGCGGCGGTGACCTCGCCGGCCCAGAACAGGAACTCCAGCGCCCGCTTGACCGTGGACCAGTTCCAGCCCCAGTTGCCGGTCTCCCGGGGTGCGTCGTGCTCGATCTCCGCGGCGGTCAGCGGACCCCGGGCGGCCACCTCGTCGCGCACCCAGGCGACCAGCTCGGGCTGCTCCTGGGCGATCCGGCGCATCCCGCCCCACGCCTCGTCGTGGGCCTTGGCCATCCGCCAGCGCAGCGCCGCGTGCAGCCCCACGGGGACCAGCGACGCCTCGTGCGCCCAGTATTCGAACAGCTCGCGGGGGCGCCGGTAGGCGGCCGAGTCGAGCAGGGTGGTCGGGTAGGGACCGAGCCGGCTGTAGAGCGGCAGGTAGTGCGCGCGTTGCAGCACGTTGACCGAGTCCATCTGGATGAGCCCGACCCGGTCGAGCACCCGGCGCAGGTGCCGGCGGGTGGGCACACCGGTGGGCGCCGGGTCGGCGAAGCCCTGGGCGGCCAGGGCGATCCGGCGGGCCTGGGCGAGGGAGAGCGATTCCGGTACGGCCATCGTCGGGGACCTTATTCCACCGGTACGACACCACGACTCCGGGTGGCGGCGCGCCGCCAGACGCGCCGAGCGGGAGTTGTCGCCGCGCGGTGGCTGGACCGACCGCCCCGCGCGGCATAGAACGGACGGGTGCGCACCATCCGCCGGGAGGAACCGGACGACGCCGAGGCGATAGCGCGGGTGCACATCCGCGGCTGGCAGGCCGGGTACGCCGGGATCATGCCGACCGAGGTGCTCGACCGGCTGAACCCGGCCGCCTGGGCCCAGCGCCGCCGGGACCTCGGCACGGCCGACCCGGAGCACCCGTTCACCACGCTGGTCGCCGAGGCGGGCGGCACGATCGAGGGGTTCACCACCTTCGGGCCGTACCGGAACAACCAGGACCGCGGCGACCTCGACCCGGCGTACGGGGAGATCCTGGCGGTCTACCTGGACCCGGCCCGGTGGGGCAGCGGGGCGGCTCAGGCGCTGCTCGCGGCGGCCCGGGCCGGCCTCGCGGAGCGGGGCCTGGCGGAATACCGGCTCTGGGTGCTCGCCGAGAACGCCCGGGCCCGCCGCTTCTACGAGCGGGCCGGGCTGTCACCGGACGGGGAGGAGTCCACCTACGCGGTGCCGCTGCACGGCGGGCGGGACCCGGTCCGGCTCCGGGAGCTGCGCTACACCGCCCGGCTCGACGGCTGACCCGGCCGGCCCGCCCGGCTCGGCGGGACCGCCGCCGGTCGGCGTGGCCCAGCGGCGGATCGGCAGGGCGAGCAGCAGCGCGAGGCTGATCCACACGTAGGTGTTGCTGCCCAGGAACCCGTCCACGCCGGTGAAGTCCTTCTCCCACGCCCAGACGATCCGGCTGATGAGGAGGGCGTACCCGACGAGGGCGCCGGCCAGCAGCAGGCGGCGCCGGAGGCTGCGGGCGGGGGCCGCCATGCCGTTGTCGACCAGCAGGATCAGCCCCGGCAGCAGCCAGACCAGGTGGTGCACCCAGGTCACCGGACTGACCAGGCACATGGTGGCGCCGGTCAGCGCCAGGCCGGTGGCCTCGTCGCCGGCGGCCACCGCGGCCCGGGAGCGCCAGCACCAGACGATCAGGGTGGCGAGGACCAGCGCGAGCCAGGCGACGGTGCTCGGGTGTTCCGGGTGGAGCCGGGCCACCACGCCGCGCAGCGACTGGTTGGAGACGAAGGCCAGCTCGCCCACCCGGTCGGTGTTCCACAGCGCCTCGGTCCAGAACTCCCGGGAGGCGTCCGGGAAGAGCGCGGCGGCCACCAGGGTCGCCGCGGCCGCCGCGCCGATGGCGGTGAACGCGGCCCGCCAGCGGCCGGTGACCAGCAGGTAGATGATGAAGATGCCGGGGGTCAGCTTGATCGCGGTGGCCAGTCCGATCCCCACCCCGGCCCACCGGCTGCGCGCCGGCAGCAGCCGGAGCAGGTCCACCGCGACGAGGAACAGCAGCAGCATGTTGACCTGGCCGAAGTTGACCGTCTCGCGCATCGGCTCGTACGCGGCGGCCAGGCAGAGCGCCACCGCCAGGACGAACCAGCGGGTCCAGCCGGCGCGGCGGGCGACCGGGTCGAGCAGCCACCAGATCACCACGGCGCTGACCACCACCGTGGCGGCCACGCTCACCGTGATGGCCGCCGCCCACGGCAGGTAGGCCATCGGCAGCATGACCAGCGCCGCGAAGGGCGGGTAGGTGAAGCCGTACTGGGTGCCGCCCTTGAGGAAGTCGTAGATCTCCCCGCCGTCGTGCACCCAGAAGGTCAGCGCGCCGTAGTAGACCTTGAGGTCGAAAAAGCCGTGCCGCACGGCCGCCACCGACAGGAACGCGGTCACCGCGACGGCGAGCGCCACCACGGCGACGACCTGCGCGATCGTCCGCCTGGCACCCTGCGCCACCGTCGCCCTCCTCGCCCTGCGTAGGCTCACGTGCCATGGCTCTCGGGTACGTCCGCCCCGCGCGTCCGTCCGACGCCGGCGAGATCGCACGCCTCCAGCTCGCCACCTGGCGGGCCGCGTACCGCCGGATCCTGCCCCGGCACGTGCTCGACAACCTGGACGAGGCGTACCTCGCCCGGCGGTGGAGCGCCGCGGTGCAGGAGCCGCCCTCGGGCGCGCACCGCGTGCTGGTCGCCGTCGAACAGGCCGAGCAATCGTATCTGGTGGGGTTCGCCGCCTCCGGTCCGGCCGACGCCGAGGCGCTCGCGCCGGGCGAGCCGGCCGAGGCCCTCGCCGACGGCGTGGCGGCGGTGACCGACCTGCTGGTCGAGCCGCGCTGGGGCCGGCGCGGGCACGGCAGCCGGCTGCTCGCCGCCATGGTGGACCACTGGCGGGAGGACGGCTTCACCCGCGCGGTGGCCTGGGCGTTCGACGCCGACGCGGCGACCCGTGCGTTCCTCACCTCGACCGGCTGGGAGCCGGACGGCGCGGCCCGCGCGCTGGACGTGGACGACATGCTGGTCCCCCAGGTGCGCCTGCACGTCGGCGTCCCCACCGAGCCGGCCGCTTCCTGAGTACGCGCTGTCGGGGGCACCGCCTACCGTTGGCGGCATGACGACCGCAGCGGCGCCCGCGACGAGCGACCTCGAGCCGTTCCGGGTCGAGCTGACCGGCTACGCGTACCGGATGCTCGGCTCGGTGTTCGACGCCGAGGACGCGGTGCAGGAGACCCTGCTGCGGGCCTGGCGCGGCCGGGACGGCTTCGACGGCCGGTCCAGCCTGCGCACCTGGCTCTACCGGATCGCCACCAACGTCTGCCTGGACCTGCTGCGCGGGCGCGGCCGGCGGGCCCTGCCGGTCGACCTGGAGGGCCCGGCCGCGCCGGTGGCCGGGTCGCTCGGCACGCCGGCCGGCGACTGGGTCGAGCCGGTGCCGGACGCGGCGGTGCTCCCGGCCGACCCGGCGGAGCTGGCGGTGGCCCGGGAGTCGGTGCGGCTGGCGTTCGTGGCCGCGCTCCAGCACCTGCCGGCCCGGCAGCGCGCCGTGCTGATCCTGCGGGACGTGCTGCGCTGGCGCGCCGACGAGGTGGCCGACCTGCTCGACGCCACCGTGCCGGCGGTCAACAGCGCGCTCCAGCGGGCCCGGGCGACCCTGGCCGGGGTGCGCGCCGAGGGGCGTGTCGGTCCTGATCTCGACCCGGTCGACCGCGACCTGCTCGACCGCTACGTGGACGCCTTCGCCCGCTACGACGTCGACGCCCTGGTGGCGCTGCTGCGGGCCGACGCCGTGCAGTGCATGCCGCCCTACCGCATGTGGCTGCGCGGCCCGGCGGACATCGGCCGCTGGCTGAGCGGCCCGGGGGCCGGCTGCCGGGGCTCCCGGCTGGTCCGGGTGGCCGCGAACGGCGGCCCGGCCGTCGCCCAGTACCGGGTCGACCCCGCCGGCGGTCACCGGGCCTTCTCGATCACCCTGCTGGAGTGCGCCGGGGGGCGGATCGCCCGGCTCAGCCACTTCCTGGACCCCCGGCTGTTCCCGCGTTTCGGTCTGCCGACCCGGCTCGATCCCTGACCGGCCGATGAGTTTCCGTCCCGCGCGCCGTCCACCCCTGGTAGGCACGACGGAGGCGGCGCACCGGCGGAGTGAGGAGCGGGTCATGTTCAGGGACACGAAGGCGTTCAGCGGATTCTCGGTGGACGACCCGGACCGCGCGGAGCGGTTCTACACCGACGTCCTGGGGCTGCGCGTGTCCCGCGACGACGCGATGGGCGGCCTGCTGACCCTGCACCTGGCCGGGGACCGGCCGGTGCTGGTCTACCCGAAGCCCGACCACCGGCCGGCGACCTACACGGTGCTCAATTTCCCGGTCCCGGACATCGACCGGGCGGTGGACGGGCTGGCCTCGCGCGGGGTGCGGTTCGAGCGCTACGAGGGCATGCCGCAGGACGACAAGGGGGTCATGCGGGGCAACGGCCCGTCGATCGCCTGGTTCACCGACCCGGCCGGCAACGTGTTCTCGGTGCTCCAGGAGGGCTGAGCCGGGGGCGGCGGTCCCGGCACGGGGCGGGACCGCCGGCCGCCGGTCAGCCCTTGTCGGCGCCCTCGTTCGCGCCGCGCACGAAGTAGCGCTGGAAGACCACGAAGAGCACCGCCACCGGGATGGTGGCGAGCAGCGCGGCGCCCAGCTTGAGCGGATACTGGGTGCCCTTGCCGAGCGACCCGCTGACCAGGTCGGCCAGCCCCCGGGGCAGGGTGAACAGGTGCGGGTCCTGCACCGAGACCAGGCTGTGCGGGAACTCGTTCCAGGAGCCCTGGAACGACAGGATGGTCAGCGTGATCAGCGCCGGCCGGGCCATCGGCAGCACCACGGACCAGAAGGTGCGGAACACGCCCGCGCCGTCGATCCGGGCGGCCTCCTCGACGCTGACCGGCACCGACTCGAAGAACTGCTTCATGATGAAGACCCCGGCCGCGTCGGCGAGCAGGGGCACCACCAGGCCCGCGTAGCTGTCGTAGAGGCCGAGCTGCTTGAGCACCAGGAACTTGGGGATGAGCAGCACCACGCCGGGCACCGCCATCACCGCGATGATCGCGGCGAACAGCCCGGCCCGGCCCCGGAAGCGCAGCCGCGCCAGCGCGTAGCCGGCGAGCGAGTCGAAGAAGACCCGGCCGAGGGTGACCAGCACGGTGACCAGCAGCGAGTTGCCGAGCCAGAGCGGGAAGTTGGTGCCCGCGAAGATCCGCTCGAAGCCGGCCAGGGTGAGCGCGTCGGGGAAGGGTGAGAGCGGGTTCGCCGCCGCGTCGGGCTCGGTCTTGAGCGAGTTGCCGAGCTGAATGACGAACGGGTAGAGGAAGACGAGCCCGAAGGCGATCAGGACCGCGTACCCGAGGATGCGGTTGACCCGGGCGCGCGGCCCGCGGTCGGTGCGGCGCGCGACGGGCGCCGCCGGCCGGTCGGTGAGCACGGCCATGTCAGGACCCCTCCGGTACGCGTCGCCGCCACCACCGGGCGCGCCGGGGCTCGTCCCGGTCGGCCATCACCCGGCGCTGGAGCAGGGTCAACAGGATGATGATCAGGAACAGCACGAACGAGATGGCCGCCCCCGAGCCGTAGTCGAAGTCCCGGAAGGCGGTCCGGTACGACAGGTATGCCGGGGTGAGCGTGGTCTTGGCCGGGTCGCCCTGGCTCATCACGTACACCTGGTCGAAGACCTGCCAGGAGCCGATCAGGCCGAGGGTGAGCACCAGGAACATGGTGGGCTTGATCAGCGGCAGGGTGACGTGGCGGAAGCGCTGCCAGCGGGTCGCCCCGTCGAGGGTGCTCGCCTCGTCGAGGGCCACCGGGACGTTCTGCAACGCGGCCAGGAACATCAGCATGAAGGTGCCCGAGGTGGTCCAGATGACCAGGCAGATGATCGACACCATGGCCACGCTCGGCCCGGAGAGCCAGTCCCACCAGGTCAGCCCGAACGGGCCGCCGGAGGTGAGCGCGCCGGGCGGGGTGTCCATCCCGACCGCGCCGAACAGCAGGTGCAGCACGCCCCGGGAGTCGGCGAACCACTCCGGCCCGTTGACGCCGAGGAGGCCGAGCAGCTTGTTGACCGCACCGGAGTTGGCGAACAGGAACAGGAACACCACGCTGATCGCCACGGAGCTGGTGACCGAGGGGAAGTAGAAGGCGCTGCGGAAGAAGCCCTTCCCCTTGAGCATCCGGTTGTTGACCACGAGGGCGAGGCCGAGGGCGAGCGCGGTCTGCACCGGCACGACGATGCCCACGTAGTACATGTTGTTGCGGATGCTGGTCATGAAGTCCCGGCGGTCGAGCCCGTCCTCGGCGAACAGCCGGGTGTAGTTCTTCCCGCCCACGAACGGCACATCGGCGGTGAACGGGCTGCCCTGGCCGTTCCAGTCGGTGAGGCTCACCCACAGCGCCATGAGGATCGGCAGCAGCAGGAAGAGCCCGAGGATCACGATCACCGGCGCGACGAAGAGCCAGCCGGCGACGTTCTCGTTGCCGCGGATACCGCCGCCGCGACGGCGTGGCGGTTTCACCGGCGTGGTCGCCGGGGCGCGGAGCGCTTCGGTTGCCATCCCGTCCCTCCCTCCTTGTCCGTGGGAGCCGGCGCGGAGGGGGCCCGGGGGGGGCCCCCCCCCCCCCCCCGCCCCCCCCCCCCCCCCGGGGGGGGGGGTGGGAGTTTTGCAGAGGGGGGGTAGGGGGACCCCGGGGCCGCCCCC
>NZ_JBEXYR010000005.1:0-513903 GCF_040631005.1 Micromonospora sp. NPDC005707 | reverse complement strand
AGGCCCCCAGCTAGACGACTGGGTTGATAGGCCGGAAATGTAAGCCCGGTAACGGGTTCAGTTGACCGGTACTAATAGGCCGAGGACTTGACTACTAAGCTGCTACGCGTCCACTGTGCAACTCTGAACGAGCGAACAACCTGTTGGTTGTTTTGACATGTTCATAGAGTTACGGCGGTCATGGCGGAGGGGAAACGCCCGGTCACATTCCGAACCCGGAAGCTAAGCCCTCCAGCGCCGATGGTACTGCACTCGGGAGGGTGTGGGAGAGTAGGACACCGCCGGACAATCTTCCAGCCAGGGCCACCCTTCGGGGTGGCCCTGACTGCGTTTGTGGCCCGCTTCGGTGAATCGCCCCGGGCACGCCGCCGCGTCTCGTACCGTCGGTGCGGGAACCGCCCGCGCCTGCCCCGTCAGGCGGGCGGAAAACGTGACGTGGTGTACCCGCCGTCCATGATCGGGACGGACCGCTGGGGGTACCTGCTGATGGTTCGGCCGGAACTGACCGCCAGGCGCTGGCGGAGGCAGGAGTGGTCATGAAGATCGGAATCATCGGGTCGGGGCACATCGGAGGCACCCTCACCCGGCGGCTGCGCACCCTGGGCCACGACGTCACGGTGGCGAACTCGCGCGGACCGCAGAGCCTGACCGACCTCGCCGCGGAGTCCGGTGCCACGGCCGGCACCCTGGAGGAGGCCGTCCAGGGCGCGGAGCTGGTCGTCATCGCCATCCCGCTCAAGGCCGTGCCGGAGCTGCCGGCGGCGCTCTTCGACGGCAAGCTGGTCGTCGACGCGGACAACTACTACCCCGAGCGGGACGGCGACATCCCCGAGCTGCTCGATCGCAGCCTCAGCTCCAGCCGCTGGACCGCGGACCACCTCAAGGGCGCCCGCGTCGTGAAGGTCTTCAACAACATCCAGGCCGCGTACCTGATGGACAGCGGCAAGCCGGCGGGCATGCCGGACCGCATCGCGTTGCCGGTGGCCGGGGACGACGCCGAGGCCAAGCGGGTGGTCATGGAACTCGTGGACGAGCTGGGGTTCGACCCGGTCGACGCCGGCACGCTCGACGAGAGCTGGCGGCAGCAGCCGGGCACCCCGGTCTACGGCACCGACCGCGACGCGGACGGCGTACGGCAGGGATTGGCCGCGGCGCGGCCCTGAGCGGGCGTACGACAGGAAAAAGCCCCGCCGGCCAGGTGGCCCGGCGGGGCTTTCCCGTGCGTGCGCTCGACGGGCGTCAGGCGGGCGGCTTGGCGCAGATGAAGCGCGGCTCGGGGTCGTAGCGCCAGCTGAACTTCTCCCGCTTCACCACCTTGCCGTCCTTCTTGATGACCCGGTAGGCGTCCTGGGCGAAGCCGACGCTTCCCGCAGCGGAGATGCAGCTCGGGCCGGGATCGAGGTAGACGGTCTTCGGCTGGGTGATGTTCCGGCGCGGCCCGTACTCCGTCTTGACGCTGTCGTAGATCTTGGTGCTCCACATCGACACGGTGATTGTGCTGGAGGTGTAGGACGTGTCGATCAGGACGCCGTGCGGAGTGTTGTTGCGGAACTTGAAGTCCAGCTGCGGCCAGAAGATGGTCGACTCGATGACCGCGGGGTAGCGGCTGAAGTAGAACGAGTGCGGCTTGTGCTCGACGTCCTGCAGCCCGGCGTAGTAGCTGGCGTTGAAGAGCGTCGTGGTGAACTGCGAGACCCCGCCGCCCACGCCGGGCACCAGCTTGCCGCCGACGATGGTCGGCGCGTCCTTGTAGCCCTGGTCGTAGCCGCGTTCGCCGGTGTGGGCGTTGAGCGAGAAGGTCTCCCCCGGCCGCACGATGGTGCCGTCCACGTCCTTGGCGGCCTGGACGATGTTCTGGCTGCGCGGCGAGGAGAGACCGCCGGGGAACCGGGTGGTGAAGGTGGAGACCCGCTCCTTGATGCCCAGCTCGGCGAGCTTGGCCTCGGTCAGCTCGGGCTCGGCCGGCTTCAGCGCGGCGGTCACCGTGCGACCGTCCGCCCTGGGCAGCACGGCGAGCAGGTCCCGGCCGAGCGCCGCGGCGTCGACCTGCCGGCCGGCCCGGCCGGGCACCACCTTCGGCTTGCCGCCGCTGATGGTCAGCCCAGCGTCCTTCGGCGCGACCTCCAGCTTCGCCAGCCCGTCGCCGAGCGCGGTCCGCAGCCGCTTGACGTCGACGCGGGGGGTCAGCTTGCCGGTGTCGTCGGCGGCGAAGCGCAGGCCCCGGGCGATGGCGGTGGGCGGGATGGTGACCTTGCCGCCATCGGTGGTGAGCGTGACGGGCGCCGCGACCGCCGGCCGGGCCAGCTCGGCGACGAGCCCGTCGACCTCCTCCCGGCTGGTCGCCGGCCACTTCTCGACCAGCGGCACGGTCACCGGCTCGCCGGCCAGCCAGCCGGCCTTCACGACGTGGGCCGCGCCGGCCGCGTCGACGGTCAGCGCCGGCTTCGGGTAGACCGGCTTGGGGGTGGTGCCGGTGAAGATGATGGCCGGCATGGTCATCTCGCGGCCCTGGTCGCCCATCGCCGTGCGCAGCGCGGTCTCCAGGCGGGCGGTGTCGACGGTCACCACCGGCTCGACCGTGCGGGAGCCGACGAGGCGGCTCACCGGGTGCGCCTCGGCGGCGGCCGCGGCCGCCACGGTGGCGTCCACGTCGATGGCGAGCCCGACGTCGGCCGGCTTCAGCTCGGCCTTCTTCTCCCCCACGGTGACGGTGACCGGTGCGTTCAGCGTCGCGGCGCGGCGCGCCAGCTCGGCGTGGAGCGCCCGGGCCGCCTCGGCCCGACTCCGACCGCCCAGCTCGGCGCCGAGGACCGTGGTGCCCCGGGGCACGTCGCCGGCGTACGCGTAGGCGCCCAGACCGGTGCCGGCGGCCAGCACGGCGGCGACGATCCCGCCGGCGAGCAGCATCCGCCCCCGGGACCGCCCCGACTTCCCGGGCCCGCCCGCGGCGGGTGCGGCGGCCGGTTCCGGCTCGACGTCCGGCCAGCTCACCGCGGCCACCTTCACGGTGGGCCGGTCGTCGGCGGAAGGCACTTTTTCGCCGTACAGCGTCACAGCAACCTCGATCGGAAGTACCACGTGGGGACCGCTTCCCCCACGGGAGACACCTACGGTAACCAACGCCCGAGCCGGCCGGGAGTCTCCGCCCCGGGGGTCGTCGGGACCGTGCCGTCCGCCGTTCCCGGGTGTCGCGGTCATCACCCCTGGCCGGGCCCCCGCTCCGGTCCGGATCGTGGGACGGTGGCCGGGTGCGGACGGATGAGCGGACCCTGGCGTACGGCGGTGGCTGGCTGGACCGGGCGAGCGCGCTGCGCGCCGACCCGGGGTGGGTCGCCGCACGGCTGACCGACCCGGAGAGCGCGCTGCTGCCGCTGTGGCGGGACCGCTGCCTGGTCTCGGCCGACCGGGTGCCGGTGCGCCGCTCCGTGGCCGAGGCGGCCGGGCTGGTCGCCGCGGCCGACGAGACGGTGTTCCTCGGGCTGGACGCCGGCCGGGCGGTGTTCGCCGTGGACGTTTCCGGCTGGGGCGAGGCCGAGGCGTGCGAGCTCGCCGGCGCGGCCGGGGCGGTGGACGTCCGGGCGCTGGTGGGCGGCCTGGCGCCGGCCGAGGCGGCCGTCCAGGCGTACGCGAAGGGGTTGCTGCACTGGCACCGGGATCAGCGGTTCTGCGGCGGCTGCGGGGCGGCCACGGTGGCGGGCGACGGCGGGCACACCCGGTCCTGCACCGGCCCCGGTTGCGGCCGGCTGCTCTTCCCCCGGATCGAGCCGGCGGTCATCGTGCTGGTCGAGGCGCCCGGTGAGCCGGAGCGCTGCCTGCTGGCCCGGCACCGGGGCGCGGCGGAGGACTCCTGGTCGACCCTGGCGGGCTTCGTGGAGGTCGGCGAGAGCCTGGAGGACGCGGTCCGCCGGGAGCTGGCCGAGGAGGCCGGGGTGGCGGTGGTCGACGTGGCGTACCAGGGCTCGCAGGCCTGGCCGTTCCCGGCCGGGCTCATGGTGGGCTTCCGCGCGACGGCGGCCTCGACGGAGGTGCGGGTCGACGGCGAGGAGCTGGTGGACGCGCGCTGGTTCACCCGGGCGGAGCTGCGGGAGCGGGTGGCGGCGGGGCGCCCGCTGGGCCGGATCGACTCGATCGACCACCATCTGCTGCGGTCCTGGTTGGACGGCCGGAGCTGACTGGCCGCCGGACGGTCAGCCGGGCCGGCCGGACGGGTGAGCGGGGCATCACCCTCAGCGGCTTGTCAGCTGTCCGTTACTGAACTGTGACTTAGGCCCGTGACGGCTACCACAGGTGAAACGTCTCTGTCTTCCTGTCGTAATAGGGCCGTTTTGCCCTGAGCCCCTTGCTGTCGGGATGTTAACCGATGGTAACCGTGGGCGATCTTGATACCACGACTGTGTTACCCGTCAGTAGCAAGGGGCTTGTGAGGTCTGTCGCTTCGCGAGAGCATCCAATCCGCGTACCGCGCAGTCCGTCGGCACAACGGGCCCGCGCCGCCCCGCAGCTTTCCCCCGTCCCGCGTCGCGTCCCGCGCCGGTGACGCACCCCCCGTCGAGGAGGACCTTGTGAGTGAATCGGAGAACCGCCAGCTGAGTGGCGGCACCCGCTGGCGTCGTTTCGCCGCCGTGATGGTGCCCGCCACCGTCGTGGCCGGCGGCATCGTGCTGGGCATGGCCAACGGCGCCATCGCGGCCTCGTTCGCCGTCTCGGGCTCGACCTTCAAGGTCGGCGCCTCGAAGCTGGAGGGCAACGGCTTCAAGCAGTACGGCGGCCTGGTCAAGGAGAGCGACGGCACCCAGCACCCGGTGGCCGTCTCCGAGATCGCCGACGCCAAGCTCTACGACCTCTGCCAGTCGGTCAACGCCAGCCTTCCGGGCATCCCGATCGTGCTGACCATCAACGCCGGTGGCAACGGCAAGCCGGCGACCGCCACGGACCTGCTGATCGACATGGACTCGCTCGAGGGTGACGCCACGTTCGAGAAGATCAAGATCGGCCGCGACGCGGGCGACATGAACCCGGCGCAGCCCGTCCTGCCCAAGTCCTTCGGGCAGAGCGCGGACAAGGTGACCATCACCGACCTGGAGCAGGTGGCGCGGTCCACCAGCGCCGGCGTCTTCACCCTCAACGGCCTGAAGCTGAAGGTCAACGTGGGCAAGGACGCCAAGGAATGCTTCTGATCTGATGTCGAGGCCCGCGGAGGGCGCCCTCCGCGGGCCTCGTCCTTGTCTCACGCCGTCAGCACCGCCAGGAGGAGTACGTGACAACCGCCGAGA
This sequence comes from Micromonospora sp. NPDC005707, assembly GCF_040631005.1. Taxonomy (NCBI): domain Bacteria; kingdom Bacillati; phylum Actinomycetota; class Actinomycetes; order Micromonosporales; family Micromonosporaceae; genus Micromonospora; species Micromonospora sp. NPDC005707. The sequence continues at coordinate 508,630 of NZ_JBEXYR010000005.1, read as the reverse complement.
CGCAGCAGGCCGAGCCCGGTCGGGCCGGCCAGGCGTGGCGTAACTTCCGCCGGTGGCGGCGGACGCGGCCGTTCTGGGGCGGGCTCTTCACCGCGCTGGCCGGTCTCGAGATCTTCGGCACCACCCAGATGAGCCTCCACGGCCTCACCTTCCAGATGGGGCCCACCGGCTTCCTGTCCTGGCTGATCCCGGTCATCCTCTTCACCTGCGGCATGCTGCTCTGGTTCAGCCCGCCGCAGCGCATGTTCTACGCGGTGGTCGCCGCGGTCACCGCGCTCTACTCGATGATCGGGGTGAACCTCGGCGGCTTCTTCATCGGCCTGCTGCTCGGCATGGTCGGCAGCGCCCTCGGCTTCGCCTGGGTGCCGCAGAAGCAGCCGGCCGCCGAGCCCGTCGCGCCGGTGGAGCCGGCGGAGGAGGACGACGCGACCGGGGAGCCGGAGCCGGCCCTCGTCGACGAGCTGCTGCCCCGGCAGCGCGAGGACGAGACGACGGGCGTCCTGACCGACACCCTGCCCGAGCCGCGTAACCCGCTGCGCGAGGCCGCCCCGGCGGACCCGCCCGGCGCCACCGACAGCACCCAGGTGCTGCCGGCCGTCGGACCGGACACGCCGCAGGGCGGCAGCCACCGGGACCCCAGGGCGTACGCGATCCTGTTCGTGGTCGCCACCGTCTCCGCGGCCGGCCTGTTCGCGCTCCGCGGTCAGGAGCCGGCGGTCGCCGCGCCGTCCGCCTGCCCGACCGCAACGGCCCCGGCCCCGAGCGCGTCGGCCTCCGCCTCCGCCTCGGCGTCGCCGTCGGCCACCCCGAGCACCCCGCCGGCCGAGGAGAAGAAGGACTCGGACGGCAACCTGCTGACCGACATCGTCGACGGCATCACCAATCTGTTCACCGGGGGCGACGACCCCGAGCCGTCGCCCAGCCCGAGCACCTCGTCCGCCCCGGCCGCGGCCGAGGCGCCGGCGGCTGCCCCGACCGGGAGCGCCACCGCCACGCCGAAGCCGAGCGGCAGCGCAACGACGAAGCCGTCCGCCCCGGCGAAGCCGGACGCCGACTGCGACAAGCCGGCGCCGACCAAGCCGAAGCCGGTCGAGGAGGGCAAGCCGCTGCCGAAGCTGGCCGCCGACCCGGACCAGCCGATCGTCGCGGACCCGCCCTCCAAGCTCACCGGCTCCAAGGTGACCATGACCGGGCTGCGGTTCGAGGGGATCGTCGAGCTGCCCACCCGGGACGGCACGCTCAAGTGCCTGAAGTTCACCATGGACAAGGCCGTGACGGAGGACTTCACCCTCCTGGCCAGCGGTCCGGCGGGCAAGCACCAGCGGTACGTCACCGACCGGCTCACCGTCGAGGGCGACGTCGCCTTCTACGCGACCCGGTTCGTCGGGCGCTTCCTCGGCATCAAGATCACGCTCACCCCGGACCTCCCGTTCCCCGACGGCCTTCCGATCACCTCGCCGATCCCGCTCGACTTCACCGACCCGGTGATCGACCTGGCCTACGAGAACTCCAAGTCGCTCACCGCCCGGCCGGTGCTCAAGCTCGACCTGACCTGACCCGGACAGCCAAGCGAAACGGCCGGGAGCCGGAGGATCCCCTCCGACTCCCGGCCGTCGTCGTCGTTCAGAGCCGGGCCAGCGCGCGACGCAGCGGGTCGAGCCCCAGCGAGCCCAGGTCGAGCGCCTGGCGGTGGAACTCCTTGAGGTCGAAGTCGGCGCCCTTACGGGCCTTCGCCTCCTCCCGGGCCTGGAGCCAGATCCGCTCGCCCACCTTGTACGAGGGCGCCTGCCCCGGCCAGCCCAGGTAGCGGTTCAGCTCGAAGCGCAGGTTCTCGTCCGGCACCCGGCAGTGCGCGCGCATGAACTCCCAGCCCAGCTCCGGCGTCCAGCGCTCGCCCGGGTGGAAGCCGAACGGGTTGTCGGCGGGGATCTCCAGCTCCAGGTGCATGCCGATGTCGACGATCACCCGGGCGGCCCGGAACGCCTGCCCGTCGAGCATGCCGAGCTTGTCGCCCGGGTCCTCCAGGTAGCCCAGCTCGTCCATGAGCCGCTCGGAGTAGAGCGCCCAGCCCTCACCGTGCCCGGAGACCCAGCAGAGCAGCCGCTGCCACCGGTTGAGCAGGTCGGCCCGGACGGCGGTCTGGGCGACCTGGAGGTGATGGCCCGGCACGCCCTCGTGGTAGACCGTGGTCACCTCGCGCCAGGTGGAGAAGTCGATGATGCCCTGCGGCACCGCCCACCACATCCGCCCGGGCCGGGAGAAGTCCTCGCTCGGGCCGGTGTAGTAGATGGCGCCGTCGCTGGTGGGGGCGAGGCAGCACTCGATCCGGCGGACCTGTTCCGGGATGTCGAAGTGGGTGCCGTGCAGCTCGCTCATCGCCTTCTCGGCGAGCGCCTGCATCCAGTCCCGGAACGCCTCCTTGCCCTGGATGGTCCGGGCCGGGTCCGCGTCCAGCGCGCGCACGGCCTCATCGACCGTGGCGCCCGGACCCACGATGCGCCCGGCGACCGTGCGCATCTCACTCTCCAGGCGGGCCAGCTCGGCAAAACCCCAGGCGTACGTCTCGTCGAGGTCGACCCGGGCGCCGAGGAAGTACTGCGAGGCCAGCTCGTAGCGCTCGCGGCCGGCGGCCTGCTTCTGCCGGCCCCGCGGGGCCAACTCGGTGCGGAGGAACTGCCCGAACTCGGCGGTGGCGGCCGTCGCGGCGGCCGCGCCCTTGCGCAGCTCCGCACCGAGCGAGCCCTCGGCGCCGAGCCGCTCGGCCAGGCCGTGGAAGAAGTTGTCGCCGTTCGGGTCGACCCAGATGTCGCACTGCTTGGCGACCTCGACCAGCTGCACCTGCGAGCTGACCTGGCCGGCCGCCGCGGCCTCGCGCAGCGTGCGCTTGTAGCCCTCCAGCGCGCCGGCGAAGCGGTTGAGCCGGGCGGCCACGTTCGCCTTGGCGTCGTCGCCCTCCGTCGGCATGAGGTCGAAGACCATCCGCAGGTCGTGCAGCCCGCTGGCGATCACGTTGACCTCGCTGCCGGTCTCGCCGGCCTCGTAGCGCGCGAGCTCCAGGCCGAGGCGCTCCTGCATCGCCTCCTTGGCGGTCCGCTCCGCCTCCGTGTCCGGCTCGGTCACGTCGAGGTCGGCCAGGGTGCGCCGAGTCAGGTCGGCGCGGGCCGTGTAGCCCTCCGGGGAGAGGTCGTCGAGCTGGTCGTCGTAGCCGGCGATGCCGACGTAGGTGGCCCCGGTCGGGCTCAGCGGAGCCCAGTCGGCCACATATCGGTTGGCGAGGTCATCGATTCGTCCCACCAGGCGACCCTACGTGACCGCACCACCCCGTTGTCGACGCTGTTCGCCGAGTTCGAGGGAGCAGGTCCGGTGTGGTCGGGCGGCTGTGGCGGTCGACACGGCGTCCGAATTTCGCGGGACTTCGTCGTACCCCTGCGGCAGAGTGTCAGGGGTGACAGCGGATATCACTCCTGACCGGGCACCTCTGCGGAGCTGGCTGCCCGGATTCGTCGCACTCGGCGTGATCTGGGGTTCCAGCTTCCTCTTCATCAAGGTGGGAGTGGCCGAGCTGCACCCGCTGCACCTCACCCTCTACCGGGTGGCAACCGGTGCGGCGACGCTGCTGGTGGTGCTGGCCGTGCTGCGCGACCGGCTGCCCCGCGAGCCCCGGGTCTGGGCGCACCTGCTGGTGGTGGCCGCCTTCGGCGTCGCGCTGCCGTTCACCCTGTTCGGCTTCGGTGAGCAGCGGGTCGAGTCGATGCTCGCCGGCATCTGGAACGCCACCACGCCGCTGATCGTGCTGCCGCTGGCGGTGCTGGTGTTCCGCACCGAGCGGCTGACCGTGCGGCGAGCGGTCGGGCTGGGGCTGGGCTTCGCCGGTGTGCTCGTGGTGCTCGGCGTCTGGGAGGGCGTGGGCGGCTCGCACTTCACCGGCCAGCTCATGTGCCTCGGTGCGGCGGCCTGCTACGGGGTGGCGATCCCGTACCAGAAGAAGTTCATCGCGGGCAGTTCGTACTCCGGGCTGTCGCTGTCGGCGGCGCAGCTGCTGGTGGCGACGGCGCAGCTCGCGGTGGTCGCGCCGCTGGTGGCGGGCGCGCCGCCGGCGCCCACCGGGCTCTCCGCGAAGGTCGTGGGCTCCGTGCTGGCGCTCGGCGCGCTCGGCACCGGGCTGGCCTTCGTGATCAACCTGCGCAACATCCGCGTCGCGGGAGCGAGCACGGCGTCCACCGTCACGTACCTGATCCCGGTGTTCGCGGTGCTGGTCGGTGCGGTGGTGCTCGGTGAGCGGATGAACTGGCACCAGCCGGCGGGCGCCCTGGTCGTGCTGCTCGGCGTGGCCGTCGCGCAGGGCATGCTGGGCCGGCGCCGGCCCGCCCGGACCCCCGCCGCGGCCACCCGTCCGGCGGTGCCGGCGGGCCGCTGAGCGCCGCATCGGCGAGCTGGCGGGGTCCGGAGCTCCCGGATGCCGCCACCACGGCGGCTCAGCCGCGGCCGGCCGTCCACTTCACCAGGCGGTCGGCCTTCCAGGTGTTGACCACCCGCTCCGCCGGCACGCCGCAGAGCGCGGCCCGTTCGCAGCCGAAGCGCTGCCAGTCCAGCTGGCCGGGGGCGTGCGCGTCGGTGTTGACGGCGAACCGGCAGCCCGCCTCCAGGGCGCGGCGGATCAGCCGCTTCGGCGGGTCCTGCCGCTCCGGCCGGGAGTTGATCTCGACGGCCACGTCGTGCTCCGCGCAGGCCGCGAAGACCGCCTCCGCGTCGAAGTCGCTCTCCTTGCGGGTACGCGCCCGGTGCCCCCGGTCGCCCGGGCCGGTCACCCCGGCCGGCCGGGAGGAGACCATCCGCCCGGTGCAGTGCCCGAGGATGTCCAGGTGCGGGTTGGCGATCGCGGCCAGCATCCGGCGGGTCATCTTCGCCCGGTCGTCGCTGAGGCCGCTGTGCACCGAGCCGACCACCACGTCGAGCCGGGCCAGCAGCTCCTCGTCCTGGTCCAGCGAGCCGTCGGCCAGGATGTCCACCTCGATGCCGGTGAGGATGCGGAAGCCCTTCGGCAGCGCCTCGTTCACCGCGGCCACGTGGTCGAGCTGCTTGCGCAGCCGGTCCGCCGTGAGCCCCCGGGCCACCTTCAGCCGGGGCGAGTGGTCGGTGAGCACCACGTACTCGTGCCCCAGCTCGACGGCCGCCAGGGCCATCTCCTCGATCGGTGAGCCGCCGTCGGACCAGTCCGAGTGGGTGTGGCAGTCGCCGCGCAGCGCGTCCCGCAGCTTCGCGGCGGCCTCGTCCAGGTCGGTGCCCTCGGTGGCGACCAGCCGACGCAGGTAGACCGGCTCCTCGCCGGCCAGCGACTCGGCCACGCAGCGGGCGGTGACGTCGCCGACCCCGGACAGCTCGGTGAGCTTGCCGGTGCGCGCCCGCTCGGCCACCTCGCCGGCCGGCAGGGCGCCGAGCGCGTTGGCCGCCGACCGGAACGCCCGGACCCGGTAGGTGGCCTCGTTCGCCCGTTCCAGCAGGAACGCGATCCGCCGCAGGTCGGCGATGGGGTCCCGGGCAGTCATGCCCTGCAACCTACGCGCCCGCGTCGTCCGCCGCGCGGTGTCGCCCGGGGGTGTCGGGAGTGGACGCCGGTCAGCCGGCGGCCGCGGAGCCGCTCGGCGCCTTCGGGCAGCCGTGCCGGCGCTGCCAGGCGGTCACCTCGGCGGCCGGCGCCCGGTTGCCCCGCTTGCGCCACGAGTCGAGGTACTTCGCCGGCCAGACGACGCCCCGCCGGATCCACCAGTCGTCGTGGCCCGTGCACTTCGGGGACAGCCCGAAGTGCAGGTGGCAGACGTTGTTGGCGTTGCCGGTGTGGCCCACCTTCCCGAGTTGCTGGCCGGCCCGGACGCGGACGCCGGCGTCGACGCCGGTGGCGATCGCGCTCAGGTGCGAGCCGTAGTAGCGGACCCCGTCGTCGCCGAGCAGCGACACCGACAGCCCGCCGTTGTTCGGCCCGAGCGGCCCCCGCTTGCTGAACCGGTCCACCCGGCTCACCTCCAGGATCACGCCGTCGGTGACCGCCACCACCGGCTCGCCGCAGTCGGCGAAGATGTCCGTCCCCGGGTACGCGGAGTGGGTGGGGTGGTAGTCGACGTTGCCGGCGCGGACCGGGAAGACGTGCCGTGACGCGGTGCGGCTCGGTGACGGGGACGGCGTGGGCGGGGCGGCCGACGTGGCGGGACCGGTCGGCTGGGCCCCCGTGGCCGGCGCGCTCGGGCTCTGCCACGAGTTGCCCGGCGCCGCGGTGGGGCCGGCGTCCGTGGCGCAGCCGGCGGCCAGCGCCGCCACGAGCAGCAGGACCGGGTACGCCGGGCGCGCGCGGCGTCCGATCGATGACGAGCGCATCCGGTCATCCTGGCAGACCACTACCGTAGGGACGAACGCTGCGACGGCTCGGTCCGGGTCCGTCGCTCTGCGTGACCTCGGTACGTCTACGGTCCGTGAAGGGGGCAGCGGTGACGAACGGGTGGCACGACGTGGCCGGTGAGCCCGGCGCGGGTCCGGTGCGCCCGCTGCCGCGGACGCCGTCGGGGCTCTTCCCGTCCGGTGCGCCGATGCGGCCGAGTTACCGCGAGCCGCACCCGGTGACCGGTGCCGGTGTCGCGACCGGCGCGGCGACCGCGTTCGTCTGGTTGCTGCTGTTCGGCCTGCTCGGGCGGGACGTGCCCGGCTACGCCTGGTGGACGCTGCTCGCCGGCGGGCTGGCCTGGCTGTCCGCCGCGGTGCTGGTCCGCCACGGCGATCGGGGGGTGGCCACGGGGGTCGCGATCGTCACGGCGGGTGGCTGGAGCATCGCCGCCGCGATCGTCGCGGTGCGCTGGGCGCAGAGTGGCGACTGGCCGCTCTGGTGACGGTGAGTGCCGGTTTCGCTGCGTAGCGAAGACCGTCTTGACGTACGCGCGGTGACGGTCCACGCTCGCGGTATGGCCTGGATCACCCCGCCGCGGCTCGACCCGGAACGGAGCCGCCGCCGCCTGCAACTCCTCGCCGAGTTGGCCGGTGCCCGCACGGTCCGGCAGCGGGAACGGCCGCAGCAGCGGGCCCGCTCCGAGCGCCTGCGCGAACTCATCGCGACCCGCCGGCGCATCGCCGGCTGACCGACTTTCTCCAGGTTCGACCGGCCCTTCGGGGCGTTGACCGGTCGCCTGCCGACCCGACCGGTTAACGTGCATCGCGTGACGAGTCGGCGTGCTGCCGAGGCCAATTTGGGGGGACCGTGTCGTACTTCGCTGCTGCCGTGGCGCGCGTCGAGGGCGCCTGGACCGCCGACGAGGTGAACCTGCGGGGGGTCACCGACATCGAGGAGGTGGCCGACCGGCTGCGCGACGTCGAGCCGGACGCCGACCTCTCCCTGCTGTTCGTCGAGGCCGACGACACGTACCTGGTGATCCTGCGCCTGGACGAGGGGGAGGACCTGCGGGTCTTCGGCTCCGACTCGGCGTACGCGGAGGAGTCCCGGCTGGGCGCGCTGCTGGTCGGGGACCTGAAGACCTCGGTCACCGGGTTGGAGGACGCCGACGAGCCGCGGCCGGCCACCGGTGGCGACGAGGAGAGCGAGCAGCCCGCCGTGGACCCGGAGGCCGACCCGGTGGGCGACGCGGACCTCCTCGCCGACCTGGGCATCCCCGCACCGAAGCTGCTCGCGCTGTGCGGGCACGAGGGGATGATGCCGGCCGACGTCACCGCCGAGGTCTGCCAGGTGCTCGGTTGCGCCGACGAGGTCGAGGAGCTGCGTGAGGTCTGAGCCGCCCGGCCCGCAGTGGACCGGCGGGGCGGAGCCGGCCGACGCCACCGACCCGGCCCTGGAGACCGTACGCCCGGGGCAGCCCACCCCCGGCCGCCCGGCACGGGTCGGACCGGGCGCGGACGAGGGCCTGGCCGACCCGGGCGGCGTGGGCCGCCGGCAGCGGCACGAGCTGTGGATGCGCCGGGCCCTGGAGGTCGCGGTGACCGGTCCGGACGGGGTCCCCGGCGACGGCGAGGACGCGGTCGAGGACGTCCCGGTCGGCGCCGTGGTCTACGGCCCGGACGGCGCCGAGCTGGCGATCGGCCGCAACGAGCGGGAGCTGACCGGCGACCCCACGGCGCACGCCGAGGTGCTGGCGCTGCGCCGGGCCGCCGAACGGCTGGGCCGCTGGCGGCTGGAGGGCTGCACCCTGGTGGTGTCCCTGGAGCCGTGCACCATGTGCGCGGGCGCGATCGCGCTGGCCCGGATCTCGACGGTGGTCTTCGGCGCGTGGGAGCCGAAGACGGGTGCCGTCGGCTCGCTCTGGGACGTGCTGCGCGACCGCCGCCTCACCCACCGCCCCGAGGTGTACGGCGGGGTGCGGGAGGCGGAGAGCGCCGCCCTGCTGCGGGCCTTCTTCCGGTAGGGAGAGGCCCCTTCCGGACGCCTCAGGTAGGGCACGGGCCCCCTGTTGACACGCCCGCGCCGGCTCAGGCTGGCAGGGGGGCGGGACGCAGCAGCGTCGCGGCCACCGCCCGGGCCGCCCCGGTCCACGCGGTCGGGCGCAGGGTGGCGGGGTCCAGCCGGACGATCGACCGGGTGCCGTCGGCGTGCAGGACCGTGCCGTCGATCGAGCGGAACTCGAAGGCGTAGCGGGCGCTGCTGGTGCCGAAGTGGTCCAGCCAGAAGTGCACCGCCACCGGGCCGACCCCGGTGACCGGGGCGCGGTAGGTGATGGTGAACTCCCGGACGGCGTGGAACACGTCGGGGGCGGCGTGCACGTCGCCGCGGAAGGCGACGCCGCGGTCGGCCCAGTACGGCGTCAGGGCGCGCTCAAGCAGCACCGCGTAGCGGGCGTTGTGCAGGATGCCCATGGCGTCGAGGTCGTCGAAGTGCACCGGGACGTGCTCGACGTGCCCGAACTCGACGGTGGTCTGGCTCATGACGGGCCTTCCGCTAGCAGGGTCGGGTCGGGGCAGAGTGCCCGCAGCCGGTTCAGCAGGCCCTGGCGGGCGTGCCGGTAGGTGATGTCCGGGTCGAGCAGCCGGGACCGCATGGCAGCGCTGATCCCCAGCGCGTCGATCTCGTACGCCAGCAGCGGCACGTCCAGGTCGGCGGGGAGTTCGCCGAGCTCGACGGCCTCCCGGACGAGGCGTTCGAGGAACGTGCTCCACCGGCTGAACGCCTCGGCGAGCCGGTCCCGGACCGGGCCGGGGCGGGCGTTGTACTCGAACTCGGTGTTGGCGAAGAAGCAGCCGCCGGGGAGGACCCGGGCGGCGTAGAACCCGATGCGTGCCTCGTGCAGCGCGCGCAGCCGGCGGACGCCCCGGGGAGCGCGCAGGGCGGGGGCGACGATCAGCTCCTCCCACTGCGTGACGGCGCGGTCGACGGTGGCGAGTTGCAGCGACTCCTTCGAGCGCCAGTGCGCGAAGAGGCCGGACTTGCTGACCCCGAGCCGCTCGGCGAGCTGGGCGAGGGAGAGCCCGTCCAGGCCGACCTCGGTGGCCAGCGACACGGCGGTGTCCAGCACCGCGGTGCGGGTGCGGTCGCCGCGGGCGACGCGGCCGTCGGAGGTCATGCGGGCAGCGTAACGGAAATAAGAACGACCGGTCGTATTTATTGATGTGACCCCGGTAACGCCGACCGCCCCGCCACCGAGCGGTGGCGGGGCGGTCGTGGATCGGGTCGGGTCAGGCGACGGCGGTGTCGAGGGCGATCTCGACCATCTGGCCGAACGTCTGCTCGCGCTCCTGCGACGTGGTCTTCTCGCCGGTCTTGATGTGGTCGCTGACGGTCAGGACGGTCAGCGCGCGAGCCTTGAACCGGGCCGCGATGGTGTAGAGCGCCGCCGACTCCATCTCCACCGCGAGCACCCCGTAGTCGGCGAGGGCGTCGTAGAGATCCGGCCGGTCGGTGTAGAAGGCGTCCGCGGCCAGGATCGGGCCGACCCGCATGGTGATGCCCCGCCGCTCGGCCACCTCGACCGCGGTGCGCAGCAGCCCGAAGTCGGCCACCGGGGCATAGTCGATCAACCCGTCGAACCGCATCCGGTTCATGTTCGAGTCGGTGGACGAGCCGATTGCCGCCACCACGTCGCGCAGCTGGAGGTCCTCGGTCAGGGCGCCGCAGGAACCGACCCGGATCAGCGTCTTCACGCCGTACTCGTTGATCAGCTCGTGGGCGTAGATGGAGGCGGACGGCATGCCCATGCCGGAGCCCTGGACGGAGACCTCGACGCCGTTCCAGCGGCCGGTGAAGCCCAGCATGCCGCGAACCGTCGTGTAGCAGCGGGCGTCCTCGAGGTAGGTCTCCGCGATCCACTTGGCCCGCAGCGGGTCACCCGGCATCAGGACCCGCTCGGCGATCTCTCCCGGCTCAGCGCCGATGTGCGTACTCATGGCAAGGATCCTGCCAGGCCGGGCACGGGGATACCGGTTCGGCGTCCAGACCCGGGGTCCTGTACCCTACTCGGCGGTGGCGTGTCCGAGTGGCCTAAGGAGCACGCCTCGAAAGCGTGTGAGGGTTTACGCCCTCCGCGGGTTCAAATCCCGCCGCCACCGCTCGTGAGACGCGAGAACGCCCGGTCGATCCGTGAGGATCGGTCGGGCGTTCCGCTTCTGGTCTCGGTTCCGGTCTCAGTTGGGTTCAAGGGCGTACCTCCACCGGCAACAATCTGGTCGACCAAACGTACGACCGGCCCGGGTGGTCGCGCGCCTGATCGAGCAGGTCTCGAAACCGAGTCGCCCGCTGGGCCAACACGATAATTTGACGATATGGGCATCACCGGGGGAATTGCATGCGTCTTTCTGGCCGTCATCCTCGGGGCGTTCATCGTGTACTGGGTTGTGGTTTACGGGTCCGGCTGGAAGCAACCACCATCGCCACCACCGGACGAGCCAACGCCCCCGGAGCATCCGCGCGGCCATCCCTGACGGGAGCGACCGATCCTGGCGCACCAGGTCAGGAAGAGGGCCGACAAGGCAGCGCGGGGTTCGGCTCGGCCGTCACCTCGGGCCGGGCGTTCCGCGTACGGCCTCGTGGTCAGCGGCTCCGCCGGGGCGTCTCGGCGCGGAAGCTACGCCCAAGCTCGGGGCCGAGCCCGTGGTAGTGGCGGAAGTTGTAGATCAACGGGCTCCACGCGACCGGGTCGATGTGCTGGGAGCCGGGAATGACTATCCGCGGATCGGCATGGACCCTCAGCACGTGGGCCTCGACCATCAGGAACGTTCCGGAGGCGTCGGGTTGGACGCGGGCGGCGCGTGCCTCCAACTGAAGCGGGCATTCGGCGACCCGGGGTGGCCGGACCAGTTCGGCGGGCTCGGGTCGCAGGCCAGCGGCGGCGAACTTGTCCGGCTCGAAGCGGAAGGCGCCGCGCTTGTGGGCGGGTACCGGGTCGCGGCCGGTCAACGGGGCCAGCCGCTCCACCGCCGGCCACTGGGCGGGTGCGGGGAGGTTCATCACCAGGTCGGGCCGGCTGAGGAGGTTCTGTGCGCTCTGCCCGTCCGGGCCCAGGCCCAGGACGACCACCTGGCCGAGTGCCCAGGCGGAGGAGATCGGCGCCAGATTCACCGAACCGTCCTCGTTCTCGGTCGAGAGCAGCACGACCGGTGTGCCGAAGTACAGGATGCTCGGCGTGATGGCGACATGACCGGCCGGCGGATGATCGAGCGCGCTGGTGGGCGTTGCGGTGTTCATGGGGCCCGACCGTAGGTCGGAGATCCTTCGGCTCACGCCGAAGCGTCTCGGGCGCAGGTGCGACGTCGGCGCGCCAGTGTCCGGTCAGCAGGGGCCGTAGCCCTCGTCGAAGAGGCGGCGGGCCCAGTCCGCGTACCCGGCGATGATCTTCCGGACCGTGGCGCCGTCGTGCAGGAAGAGGTACGCCCGGTCGCCGCTGCGGGCGAGCAGCCCGTCGAACCGGTGCATCTCCTGTGGAGCGTCGAGCGGGACCACCTCCGGATACGCCGCGTGCACGGCGTCGACGGGGGTGCCGACAGTGATCCCCTCCGGGGTGCTCATCGGGTCGTCGAGCCAGAGCAGGACGAGCCGGTCGTCGACGAAGATCGGGCTGACGGCGCCGTGCCCGGCCAGTGTCGGCCCGCACGCGTCCTCGTCGGTGCGCAGCACGCCGCGCCGGGTCAGGTCCTCCTCGGTGGCGCCGAACTCGGCGTTGCCCAGCCCGTGGAGGCTGACCACCTCGGCGGCTCCGACCGGCCGGGCCGGCACGTCCGGCCCCTGTGGACGGACGCCGCTGCCGGCGATCGAGGCGGCCGTCATCAGCGCGGCGATGAATCCGAATTGTCGCAGTTTCATGCAATCCCCCAGTCCCCAACGGGACCGGGGCGATTGGGTTGCTGGTGCTGGTCGGATTGGCGCAGTTCCCATTCCTCCGCCAGCTCGTCCCAGTAGTCGGCGGACAGCCCGCGCCGCCCGTGCGCCAGCCAGCCGGCCGTGTCGCGCTCCAGGTGCAGGCCCAGTTCGGCGAACGGGTCGATCCACGGCCCCGGCTCGGCGCCCAGCCGGGCGAGCGCCGCGTTGATCGGCCACTCGGCGCGCGGCCGGTCCAGCCGGTCGTCGAAGCAGGGCCCCCAGCTCGGCCCGCCGCCCAGCCAGACCGCCGCGGCCTGGTGGCCCAGCCCGCCGGCGAACTCCGCCTCCAGGTAGGCCACCGGCCCCCGCCGGGACCAGCGGGCCAGCAGCTCGTCCAGAGCCGGTGCCAGGACGAGCTGGAACGGGTGCTCCGCCGACGGCTCCCCGGTGGCGAAGTCGGGCAGCCGGCCGGTCAGCTCCTCGACCAGTTGCGGGGTGACCGGCAGCAGCGCGAAGTCCTGGCGGAGCGCCGCGAGCACCGCGTGGTCCAGCCCGGCGGTCTGCTCGCGCAGCAGCTCGACGTCGGCGACCACCGCGCTGAGCTGGTAACTCATCCGATCCCCTCGGCGTCCACAGGCTGTGGATGGAACATGTGTACGACGGTCGGTCAGTCCTCGGTGGCCGGCGTCGGGTCGGTCATCTCGAAGGCCATGAGGGTGGCGCCCACCCGGACCGTACCGGGAGCGTGCGGCGGCTGGGCGGCGTCGTGCAGCTCGGTCATGATCGCGTGCAGCCGCCGGCGCGCCGCCGCCCACGCGTCGGGGGACACCCACAGCTCGGCGTCGGTGGTGACGCCGGAGGTCCCGGGGGCGCGACCGGCCACCCGGTCGAGCAGGTTGCGGGCCAGCGACTCGGCGAGCAGCGGCTGCCCCTCCTGCTGCTCGGTGAGCCACGGGCCGCGCACCGCGCGGTAGCGGCGTTCCCGGCCGCCGCGCCGGGCGCGCACGTCGGCCAGCTCGACCAGGCCGGCCGCGTCCAGCCGGCGCAGGTGCTGGCTGGCCAGGGCGTGCGAGATGGCCAGCTCCCGGGCCAGCGCGGCGGCGGAGAGCGGCGCGCTCCACAGCAGCGAGAGCATGCGCAGTCGTACCGGGTGGGCCAGCGCGCGCAGGCGCGGATCGGTGGTGCTCACGGCCGCCATTGAACCGCACCCACCCACCGCGCCCACCCCCAAGCATTGACTTGGGGGTCGGGTGTGGACAGAATCGCACCGCACGGGGGAGGTGCCATGAGCTGGGGTACGACCAGGGTGCTGGGCAACCGCGACGCCGGCCGCTACCTGGCCGGCGTGCTGGTGTCCGGCTTCGGCACGGCCGCCATGCTCCTGGTGGCCGGGATCTGGGTGAAGGACCTGACCGGGTCGAGCAGCCTCGCTGGGCTGGTCACCCTCGGCACCTGGGGGCCCACCCTGGTCGCCCCGCTCATCGGCATGCTCGCCGACCGGTTCCGCCGCCGGCCGCTGCTGATCGCCCTGCACCTGGCCATGGCCGCCCTGCTGCCGGTGCTGCTGCTCGTCGACTCCGCCGCCCGGGTCTGGCTGATCTTCGCGGTGATGGTCGCGTACGGGGTGAGCTTCGTGCTGATCGACTCGGCCGAGGCGGCGCTCGTGCCGGCCGTGGTCCCCGGCGAGCTGCTCGGCGACTTCAACGGGCTCCGGACGACGGTCAACGAGGGCATGAAGCTGGTCGCTCCGCTGGCCGGCGCCGGCCTCTTCGCCGCGTACGGCGGGCCGCCCGTGGTGCTGCTCGACGCCGCCACCTTCGCCCTCGCCGCGCTGCTGCTCGCCCTCCTCCGGGTACGCGAGGCGCCCCCACCGCCGCCCGAACCCTGGACCCGCCAGCTCGCCGAAGGACTCGGGCACCTGCGCCGGCACGCGGCCCTGCGCCACCTCGTCGCCTGCGCCGGCGCGACGCTGCTGCTGACCGGGATCAACGGCGCCGTCGCGTACGCCGTCGTGGACGCCGGCCTGCACCGGCCGCCGGAGTTCAACGGGGTGCTCGCCACCGTGCAGGGCGTCGGGGCCCTGGCCGGTGGCCTGTCCGCCGGGACGCTGCTGCGCCGGCTCGGCGACCGGCGCCTGACCGCGGTGGCGGTCGCGGCCCTCGCCGCCGGGCTGGCGCTGCGCGCGGTGCCCGCCCTCGTCCCGGTGGCCGCCGGCACCCTGGCGGTCGGGTTCGGCGTGCCGCTCGTGCTGATCACCGTCTGGACCGCCGTGCAGCGGGAGACGCCGAACGTGCTGGTCGGGCGGGTCTCCGCGACGGTGAACACGCTGACCTTCGGCCCCGGCACGCTCGCCGTCCTGGCCGGCGCCGGCCTGCTGGAACTGGTCGACCACCGGGTGGTCCTGTCGGCCGCGGCGGCCGGCGCGGTGCTGGTCGCCGGCTGGGCGCTGCGCGTACCCCGGCAGGGGCCGGCCGAGGTGGAGCCGGCCCCTGCCGCGACGCCGGTCAGCTCGTGAAGCCGCCGTCCGCGTTGATCGTCGCGCCGGTCACGTACCCGCCGTCCGGCCCGGCCAGGAAGGCCACGACGGCGGCGATCTCGGCCGGGGCAGCGTAGCGGCCCAGGGCCGTGAAGCCCCGGATCGTCTCCGCGTTCGGCCCGTCCGCCGGGTTCGCGTCGGTGTCGGTCGGCCCGGGGTTGACCAGGTTCGCGGTGATCCCCCGGCCGCCCAGCTCCCGGGCGAGGCCCCGGGTCAGGCCGAGCAGGGCGGTCTTGCTCATCGAGTAGAGCGCGAGACCGGGGAAGACCGCCCGCTCGGCCACGTTGCTGCCGATGTTCACGATCCGCCCGCCGTCGGTCAGGTGTGGGACCGCCGCCTGGGCGAACACGAACGGCGCCCGCACGTTGACCGCGATCGTCCGCTCGACCTCGTCCGTGCCCAGCTCGCCCAGCGGGCCGGTCAGGAACACCCCGGCGTTGTTGACCAGCACGTCCAGCCGGCCGAACTCCCCGGCCACGCGGTCGACCGCCGCCCGCACCGCCGCCGGGTCGGCGCTGTCGGCCGGCACCGCCAGGGCACGCCCGCCCACCGCCTTGATCTGCTCCACCAGCTCGGCCGCCCGGTCGGCGCGCCGCTCGTAGGTCAGCGCCACGTCGGCGCCCTCCCGGGCGAGCCGCAGCGCCACCGCCGCCCCGATACCCCGGCTGCCGCCGGTCACCAATGCCACTTTTCCGTCCAGAACTCCGTTCATGCCACAAGCCTGGTCGGCGGCGGACGGAGAGTCTGGCGGCGATCAGACGCCGCGTTGAGCGACCGGGAGAACGACGAAGGGCCAGCCCTGAGCGGGGCCGGCCCTTCGTCGACGGCGGAGGATACGAGATTCGAACTCGTGAGGGTGTTAACCCAACACGCTTTCCAAGCGTGCGCCCTAGGCCTCTAGGCGAATCCTCCGCGAGCCAGGATACAGGTCTCCGACCGGCGAGCCACCCCACCACCCCCTGAAGATCCACCCCGCGTCGGGTAGGCTTGGCGGCACCCCCCGTGCGGCGTGCATCTCGTGAACCTCCCCAGGGCCGGAAGGCAGCAAGGATAAGCGGGCTCTGACGGGTGCACGGGGGGCCTTTCTGTCTCCGGGTCCCGGTAACGTCGCTGCAGGTCGGGTCACGGGGTGGTGGGTGGTCACCCGGGGCCGACCGGCGCAGAATGGCTCGGTCGAGAGGAGGCGGGACGGGTGGCACTGGCCCTTTACCGCAAGTACCGGCCGCGTACGTTCGCCGAGATGATCGGCCAGGAGCAGGTCACCGAGCCGCTGTCACAGGCGCTGCGCAGCGGCCGGCTCAACCACGCCTACCTCTTCTCCGGTCCGAGAGGCTGCGGCAAGACCTCCAGCGCCCGGATCCTGGCCCGCTCGCTCAACTGCGATCAGGGCCCCACCCCCGAGCCGTGCGGGCAGTGCTACTCGTGCCGCTCGCTGGCCCCCGACGGCGGCGGGTCGATCGACGTCATCGAGATCGACGCGGCCAGCCACGGCGGCGTCGACGACGCCCGGGAGTTGCGCGAGAAGGCGTTCTTCGCGCCGGCCCGCAGCCGCTTCAAGATCTATATCATCGACGAGGCGCACATGGTCTCGTCGGCCGGCTTCAACGCCCTGCTCAAGCTGGTCGAGGAGCCTCCGGAGTACGTCAAGTTCATCTTCGCCACGACCGAGCCGGAGAAGGTCCTCGGCACGATCAAGTCGCGGACCCACCACTACCCGTTCCGGCTGTTCCCGCCGAAGGTGGTCCGGCCCTACCTGGAGCAGCTCTGCGAGGCGGAGGGGGTCAAGGTCGAGCCGGCGGTCTTCCCGCTGGTGGTGCGTGCCGGCGGCGGCAGCATGCGGGACAGCCTCTCCGTGCTCGATCAGCTCATCGCGGGTGCCGGCCCCGAGGGCGTCGGCTACGCACGGGCCGCCGCGCTGCTCGGGGTCACCGACGCCGCGCTTATCGACGAGATGTGTGACGCGCTCGCCGCCGGGGACGGCGCCGCCGCGTACGCCACCGTCGACCGGGTCGCCGAGGCCGGGCACGACCTGCGCCGGTTCGCCTCCGACCTGCTGGAACGGCTGCGCGACCTGATGGTCATGCAGCAGGTGCCGGACGCCGCCGCCAAGGGCCTGATCGACGGCCCCGACGACCAGATCGAGCGAATGGCCGCCCAGGCCCAGCGGCTCGGCCCGGCGACCCTGTCCCGCTGCGCCGACATCGTGCACAACGGTCTGGTCGAGATGCGCGGCACCACCGCGCCCCGGCTGCTGCTGGAGCTGATCTGCGCCCGGATGCTGCTGCCCGGCGTCGACGACTCGTCCGGTGGCCTGCTCCAGCGTCTGGAGCGCATGGAGCGCCGGCTCACCCTGGGTGGCGCCGAGCCGCCGCCGGCCGCCGCCGGCTCCGCGCCGGCCGCTGTCGCCCCGGAGGTACGCCCGGCGCCTCCCGCCCCGACCGCGGCTGCCGCCACGCCCGACCCGGAGTCCGCCGGCACGCCGGCGGCTGCCGGCGCTCCCGGCGGGGCGGCCGCCGCCCGCGCGGCCGCCGCGGCGGCCGGTGCCCGCTCGACCCCGGCGGCCCGCCCCGCCGACCCGGCCGAGAGCGGTCCCGCCCAGCCCGGTCCGGAGGCCCGCCCCGCGGCCCGGCCCGGCCCGGCCCAGCCGGCCCCGGGCCCGACCGACCGGGTGCCCGGTGGCCCGACGGCCGGCGGCCCGGCGTCCGGTGCTCCCGCCCGGCGTCCAGTCCCCGCCTCGGCGGTGCTGCCCGATCCGGCCACCCCGGAGCCGCCGCGCCCCGGCGCGGCCCCGGCCGGCGCGCTGGACGCCGTTGCGGTGCGCCGGGTCTGGCCCGAGGTGGTCGGCAAGGTCAACCGGAGCAACAAGCGGATCGCGGCGCTGATGCGCGACGCGGTGGTCCGCGACCTGGACGGCGACACGCTGGTGCTGACCGTGAAGTCGACGGTGCTGGCGAAGATGATGGCCGACCACGCCGCCGTGCTCACCGACGCGCTCTACGAGGAGCTGGGCGGCCGCTGGCAGATCCGGTGCGAGGTGGCCGGCGAGCGGGGCGCGGCCTCGCTCGGCGGCCCGGCCCGGCCCTCGGGCTCGTCCCGCGCGGCGTCCTCCGACCCGGCTCCGGCGGCCGGGGTGGATGCCGCACCCGCCCGTTCCGCCGCTGGCCCGGCCCGCTCGGCCGACCCGGCCGACGCACCTGGGAACCACGCCGGGGATCGGTCCGGGGACACCGCGGGCCCGTCCGGCTCCGCGGCGAGCCTTGCCGGTGGCTCGGCCGGGAACGCCGCCGGCCCGTCCGGCGGAGCCGCCCAGCGGTCGGAGCAGGGCCGGCGCGGGGCCGCCGGCCCGTCCGGTGGGGCCGCCCGCGGGTCGGAGCCGTCCGGTGGTCCGGCCCGCCGGCCGGCCGGCCCGGCTACGCCCGGGACGGGCGCCGGCGGGGACGACGACGAGGAGGACTGGCCGGAGCCGGCCCGACCCGGTGGCGTCGGACAGCCGGCGGGGAACGACGCGGCCTCGCCGGCCGGCACGGGCGACGACTGGCCCGAGCCCGCCCGTCCGGGCGGGGCGGCAGCCGTGGCCACGGCCACCGCGCCGGCCGCCGGCTCGACGGCCGCCACGGCGCCGGGCGTCGCGACGCCGGCCGTACCGAAGCCGGCCCGCCCGCCGGGCACGGCGCCGTCGCCGGCGGGCGGTGGCACGCCGAAGAACAGCGCGATCGCGGCCGCCCGGGCGGCCGCCGCGGCGGCCGCCGCCGGTGGCGGGCCGGGCAAGGGTCCGCGCGCGGCCCAGGCGACCCGGAAGACCGCGGACGCCGACTGGGCCGGGGAGCCGCCCTACGACCCCGACTACGACGGTCCGGTCGGCGGCCGGCCGGCGGCCCCCGCCCCGGCGGTGCCCGCCTACGAGGGCTTCGACCCGGGCGACGAACCGCTGGACGACGTGATCGACGAGCGGACCGCCCGGCAGTCCAGCGAGGAGCAGGCGGTGCAGTTGCTCCGCGAGGCGTTCGGGGCCGAGAAGATCGACGAGGTCGACGCGCGCTGAGCGCGCGCCGACCGCGAAGGAGCAGTGCCGCCGCCCGACTAGGCTGGGCGCGGCCGATCAGACGAGTGCGAGAAGGAGCCATCCGTGCGCCCAGGTGGACAGCCGAACATGCAGCAGATGCTGAAGCAGGCGCAGAAG
The DNA here is from genome assembly GCF_040631005.1 of Micromonospora sp. NPDC005707. Classification (NCBI taxonomy): domain Bacteria; kingdom Bacillati; phylum Actinomycetota; class Actinomycetes; order Micromonosporales; family Micromonosporaceae; genus Micromonospora; species Micromonospora sp. NPDC005707. The sequence goes on along the minus strand of NZ_JBEXYR010000005.1, from coordinate 489,637 downwards.
ATGCAGCAGCAGATCGCCAAGGCGCAGGCCGAGCTGGCCGAGACCGAGCTGACCGGCACCGCCGGTGGGGGCCTGGTCACCGCCACCGTCGCCGGCACCGGTGAGCTGAAGGCGATCAAGATCGACCCGAAGGCGGTCGACCCGGAGGACGTGGAGACGCTGGAGGACCTGGTCGTCGCCGCCGTGCACAACGCCGCCGAGGCGGCGAAGGAGCTGACCGAGAAGAAGATGGGCCCGGTCGCGGGCGGGATGGGCGGCCTCGGCCTGCCCGGTTTCTGAGCCGGCAGATGTACGAGGGTGCCATCCAGGACCTGATCGACGAGCTGGGCCGGCTGCCGGGCGTCGGCCCGAAGAGTGCCCAGCGGATCGCCTTCCACGTCCTGTCGGCGGATCCCGCCGACGTGAACCGGCTGGCCGGCGCGCTGCGCAAGGTCAAGGAGCTCGTGCGGTTCTGCACGACCTGCTACAACGTGGCCGAGTCGGAGCAGTGCCGGATCTGCCGTGACCCGCGGCGCACCGACGAGGTGCTCTGCGTGGTCGAGGAGCCGAAGGACGTCGTGGCGATCGAGCGGACCGGAGAGTTCCGCGGCCGCTACCACGTGCTCGGCGGCGCCATCAATCCGCTGGAGGGCATCGGCCCGGACAACCTGCGGATCCGGGAACTGATGACCCGGCTGAGCGGGGGCGCGGTCCGCGAGCTGATCCTCGCCACCGACCCGAACACCGAGGGCGAGGCGACCGCGACCTACCTGGCGCTGATGGTGAAGCCGATGGGCATCGCGGTGACCCGGCTCGCCAGCGGCCTGCCGGTCGGCGGCGACCTGGAGTACGCCGACGAGATCACCCTGGGCCGCGCGTTCGAGGGCCGCCGGGCGATCTGACCGGAGCGAACGAACAAGGCCGGCCGGTCCCGTGGAGGGGCCGGCCGGCCTTGTTCGCGTATCCGGAATGTGGGATGCGTGCGATTCGCCACGTGCACGCCACCCGGCCGGCGACTGGCCGGTTTTGCGGTGGTCCGTCCGATCCCACTATCTGCTCTCGGCTGTGACAGTCCTGTTTGTCGGGAGATCGGAAGCTGTCAGACCCGGCCACTTGGTGTCGGCTTGATAGCGATTGCCTCGCGGGCGTTCCGCATTCTGTGTGTCGTGTCATAGCCTCCCGCACACGGACTGAGTCACAGCTCGGCGTGGACACATGCGCATGACAGAGGTGAGAGATGCAGGCGAGCAGGCTTAAAGCGGCCGTGGCCCTCGCGGCCGCCGCCGCTCTGGCGGTCGGGGCGTCCGGCTGCGCGAAGAGCGAGCGCGACGACGACAGCAGTGGGGCCAAGACCGGCGGCACGTTCGTCTTCGCGGGCGCCGGTAACCCCAAGAACTTCGACCCGATCTTCAACGACGACGGTGAGTCCTTCCGGCCGATCCGCCAGATGTACGACACCCTCGTGCAGAACAAGCCGGGTACGGCCGATCTGCAGGGCGCCCTGGCGGAGAGCTGGGAGCACGACCCCGACGGCAAGGTCTGGACCTTCCACCTGCGCAAGAACGTGAAGTTCCACGACGGCACCCCGTTCAACGCCGCCGCGGTCTGCTTCAACTTCGACCGCTGGTTCAACATGAAGGGCGCCGCCGCGCAGTCCCAGATGATCTACTACTCGGACGTCTTCGGCGGCTTCGCCAAGAACGAGGCCGAGGGTGTCGGCGAGCCGGTCTACAACAAGTGCGAGGCCAAGGACGACGGCACCGCCGTCGTCACGATGAACCGGTACAAGGGTGCCTTCCCCGGCGCCTTCGCGCTGACCGCGCTCTCGATCGCCAGCCCCGAGGCGCTCAAGAAGTACGACGCCGACACGGTGAAGCAGAACGGCGACTCGTTCGAGTACAGCGCGTTCGCCAACGAGCACCCGGTGGGCACCGGCCCGTTCACCTTCGGTGGCTGGGACAAGGCCAAGGGTGAGATCACCCTGAACCGGAACCCCGACTACTGGGGTGAGAAGGCCAAGGTCGACAAGCTCGTCATCAAGATCATCGAGGACGAGAACACCCGCAAGCAGGAGCTGCGGGCGGGCACCGTCCAGGGCATCGACTTCCCGGCCCCGGCCGACCGGAAGGCGCTCTCCGGCGAGGGCTTCCAGGTCCTCGACCGCCCGGCGTTCAACATCCTCTACCTCGGCTTCAACCAGAAGAACCCGAAGCTGAAGGACCTGCGGGTGCGCCAGGCGATCGCCTACGCCCTCAACCGCCAGCAGCTCGTCCAGACCAAGGGCCCGGGTGGCACCAAGGTCGCCGACGAGTTCATGCCGGACACCGTGCTCGGCTACGCCCAGGACGTGCAGAAGTACGACTACAACGTCGACAAGGCCAAGCAGCTGCTCAAGGAAGCGGGCGCCGAGAACCTGACGCTCAACTTCTACTACCCGACCGACGTCTCCCGGCCGTACATGCCGAACCCGCAGGAGATCTTCACCGTCCTCGCCAACGACCTGCAGGCCGTCGGCATCAAGGTCAACGGTGTGGCCCGCCCGTGGAACGGTGGTTACAAGGACGACGTGCAGCAGTTCGGCAAGCACGACCTGCACATCCTCGGCTGGACCGGTGACTACAACGACCCGGGCAACTTCGTCGGCACCTTCTTCGGCCGCGCCAAGGTCGAGTTCGGCGACCAGGCGATGACCGAGATGTTCGACGCCATCACCAAGGCCGACGGCACGGTCGACGAGGCCGGCAAGAAGGCCGCGTGGGAGCAGGTCAACCGCGACATCGCCGCCAAGTGGCTGCCGGCCGTGCCGGTCTGGCACGCCCCGCCGGCCATCGTGGTCACCAAGGACGTCAAGGGTCTGGTCGCCAGCCCCCTGACCGACGAGCGGTTCAACACCGTCAGCGTCGGCTGAAGCGCTACTGACCGCTGACGCCGTACGCGGAATCGGCCCGGGCCGGGCTCTCTCTCCCGGCCCGGGCCGACCCGCTGTTACCGAGAATCTGGTGTGTGAGAGATGTTGCGAGTCATAGTCCGCCGCCTGCTGCAGCTGGTGGTGACCCTGATAGGGCTGTCCGCGCTGGTCTTCATCTGGCTGCGGAACCTCCCCGGCGGCCCGGTCGAGGCGCTGCTCGGTGAGCGGGCCACGCCGGAGCGGCGCGCCCTGCTGATCAAGGCACTCGGCTACGACCAGCCGATCCTGGTGCAGTACGCCAAGTTCATGCAGCGCCTGCTGACCGGCGACTTCGGCAACTCGATCCGGAGCGGCGACCCGGTCACCGAGGTGATCGGCCGCGCCTTCCCGGCCACCATCGAGCTGGCCGCGGCCGCCATGATCATCGCCATCGGTCTCGGCGTGCCGCTCGGCTACCTCGCCGCCCGGCACCGGGGCCGGCTGCTGGACAACATGAGCATCGCCGGCACCCTGCTCGGCATCTCGATCCCGATCTTCTTCCTGGGCTACCTGCTCAAGGACGTCTTCACCCAGAACATGCACTGGTTCCCGCCCTCGGGCCGGATCAGCACCGGGGTGGACAACACCGACGTGACCGGCTTCTTCATCCTCGACGGGCTGCTCACGCGGGAGTTCGACGCCGTCGGCGACGCGCTGTGGCACCTGATCCTGCCGGCGCTCACCCTGGCCACCATCCCGCTCGCGGTGATCGTCCGGATCACCCGGGCCAGCGTGCTCGACGTGCTCAACGAGGACTTCGTCCGCACCGCCGAGGCGAAGGGCCTGCGGCACAAGACCATCCGGGGCCGGCACATCCTGCGGAACGCCCTGCTGCCGGTGGTCACCACCATCGGCCTGCAAACCGGCGCGCTGCTCTCCGGCGCGGTGCTCACCGAGCGGGTCTACAACTGGGGCGGCCTCGGCACGCTGATCTACAACTCGATCAGCGGCGGCCGCGACTACCCGGTGCTCCAGGCGCTGATCCTGCTGGCCGCGCTGGTCTTCGTGCTGGTCAACCTCCTGGTCGACCTCTCCTACGCCTTCATCGACCCGAGGGTGCGTGTGCGATGAGTGACCCGATCACCCGGCCCACGGTGGGCACCCCACGCGAGAGCGTGGACCCCGCCGCCGTCGAGGAGAAGCGCGAGGGGACCCTGCCGCGCGGCATCGACCGGCTCGGCGAGCGCAAGCGCGCCCGGCTGGAGCAACTGGCCCAGGCCACCGCCGACAAGGGCGGCGTGAGCCTGGTCCGGGACGCGTTCCGCCGGCTGCGGCGCAACCCGACGGCGATCGTCGGCGCGTCCATCGTGGCGCTCTTCATCCTGATCGCGATCTTCGCGCCGCTGCTCGCGCCGCACGACCCCGCGCAGCGCTTCGACGAGCTGACGAAGAACCTCACCGTCGACAACATCCCCGGGGCCAGCAGCGAGTTCCCCCTCGGTTCCGACCCGCTGGGCCGGGACTTCCTGTCCCGCATGATCCACGGCAGCCGGCAGACCCTCTTCGTCGGCGTGCTCGCCACGCTCATCGGGTTGGCCCTGGGTGTGCTGGTCGGCGCGATCGCCGGCGCCTTCGGCGGCTGGGTCGACAACATCCTGATGCGCTTCACCGACGTGATGCTGGCGCTGCCGGCCCTGCTGCTGGCGATCAGCCTGGTGGCCATGGCGAGCCGGTCCAGCCAGTGGACGGTGATCCTGGCGGTGGCCATCGTCAACGTGCCGATCTTCGCCCGGCTGCTACGCGGTTCGATGCTCGCCCAACGGGAGAGCGACCACGTGCTGGCCGCCCGGGCGCTCGGCGTCAAGCAGGGGTCGATCGTGCTCCGGCACATGCTGCCCAACGCGATGACCGCCGTGATCGTCCAGGCCACGCTGACCCTCTCCACCGCGATCCTGGAGGCGGCGTCGCTCTCCTTCCTCGGTCTCGGTGACCCCGACATCAACCGCGCCGAGTGGGGCCTGATGCTCGGTGTGGACGGGCAGCGCTACTTCGAGGTCCGGCCGGAACTGGCCTACTTCCCGGCCGTCGCGATCATCGTGGTCGCGCTGGGCTTCACCCTGCTGGGTGAGGGCATGCGCGAGGCGATCGACCCGAAGAGCCGGCGGTGACGGCGATGCGGACCAAGGACCAGCACCGTGAGGAAGTGACCCGATGAGCCTGCTCGACGTACGCGATCTGAGCGTGGTGTTCCAGCGTCGCGGTGAGCGGCCGTTCACCGCGGTCGACAAGGTCAGCTTCAGCGTGGAGCCGGGGCAGACCGTGGGCCTGGTCGGCGAGTCCGGCTGCGGCAAGAGCGTGACCAGCCTGGCGATCATGGGCCTGTTGCCCCGGCGGGGCAACAAGGTCACCGGCGAGGTCAACTTCGACGGCGCCGACCTGCTGAAGCTGCGCCCGGACGACATGCGGGACCGGCGCGGCCGGGACATCGGCATGATCTTCCAGGACCCGCTGTCCTCGCTGAACCCCGTCATCCCGATCGGCATCCAGGTGGCCGAGGTGCTGGAGCGGCACCGCGGGATGGACCGCAAGGCGGCCATGAAGGAGGCCCGGGAGCTGCTCGACGCGGTCGGCATCCCGGACCCGATGCGGCGGCTCAAGGAATACCCGCACCAGATCTCCGGCGGCATGCGGCAGCGCGCGCTGATCGCCATCGCGCTGGCCTGCAAGCCGCGGCTGCTGATCGCGGACGAGCCGACCACCGCGCTGGACGTGACCATCCAGGCGCAGATCCTCACCCTGCTCAAGCAGCTCGTCGACGAGACCGGCACCGCCCTGATCATGATCACGCACGACCTGGGCGTGGTGGCCGGCCTCTGCGACACCGTCAACGTGCTCTACGGCGGCAAGGTGGTCGAGCGGGCCGCGCGGCACGAGCTGTTCGCCCGGCCGCGGCACCCGTACACGCACGGGCTGCTCAACTCGGTGCCACGGCTGGACTCGCCGCGGGGCGAGCGGCTGCACGCCATCCGAGGCTCGGTGGCCGACAACATCCCGTGGGTCGAGGGCTGCGCGTTCGCCCCCCGCTGCGACAACGTGGTGGACGCCTGCCTGGAGGGCACCCCTCCGCTCGAACCCACCGCGACCGGCGGCGACCTGCGCTGCAACAACCCCGTTTCCGAGGAGGTGGCGGTGCCGTGACCGAGTCGACCGAGCGGACCGGACCACTTGTCGAACTGCGCGACGTCAAGGTCCACTTCCCGATCAAGAGCGGTGTGCTCTTCGACCGCACCGTCGGTCACGTCTACGCCGTCGACGGCGTCTCGCTCTCCATCAACAAGGGCGAGACGTACGGGCTGGTGGGCGAATCGGGGTGCGGCAAGTCCACCCTGGGCCGGGGCCTGCTGCGGCTGGTCGAACCGACCGACGGCGAGATCGTCTTCGACGGCACCGACATCCGCGCGCTCAAGGGCGAGTCGATGCGCCGGATGCGCCGCCGGATCCAGATGATCTTCCAGGACCCGCTGTCCAGCCTCGACCCCCGCCAGTCGGTGGAGTCGCTGCTGGTCGAGGGGCTCAAGGCGCACGGCCTGGCCAAGGACAAGGCGGCCACCGCCAAGCGGCTCCGGGAGGCGCTCGCCGCGGTCGGCCTGCCCGCCTCGGCGCTGAGCAAGTACCCGCACGAGTTCTCCGGCGGTCAGCGGCAGCGGATCGGCATCGCCCGGGCGCTGGTGCTCGACCCCGACCTGATCGTCGCCGACGAGCCGGTCTCCGCGCTGGACGTGTCGATCCAGGCGCAGGTGATCAACCTGCTGGAGGAACTGCAGAACGAGCACGGCCTGACGTACCTGATCATCGCCCACGACCTGGCGGTGGTCCGGCACATCGCCGACACGGTCGGGGTGATGTACCTCGGCGGCCTGGTGGAGGAGGCGTCCAGCGACGACCTCTACCGGGAGCCGATGCACCCGTACACCAAGGCGCTCATGTCGGCGGTGCCGGTGCCGGACCCGCAGGTGGAGGACCGGCGGGAGCGGATCCTGCTCGCCGGCGACCTGCCCTCGCCGACGAACCCGCCGGCCGGCTGCCGCTTCCACACCCGCTGCCCGTGGGCCCAGCCGACCCGGTGCGCCGAGGAACGGCCGGCGCTGCGCGAGGTGCTGGGCGGGCACCAGGTGGCCTGCCACTACGCGGAGGACATCGCGGCCGGCCGGATCCGGCCGCACGAGGTGGAGCCGGAACTGGTCCGGCCCGACGACGGCGCCGCGCCGGGCGACACCGGGGAGCTGATCCCGACGCCGTGACGTGAGTGGTGCCGCGCCGGGCAGCTGATCCCGACGCCGTGACGTGACGACGCGAGGCCCCTTCCCCGGGCGGGGAAGGGGCCTCGTCGCGTTCGGAGCGGGTCAGCCCTCGGGACGGTGGAGCAGGGCCACCGCGACGGTGTGCACGGCGTCCAGCGCGGCCGGGTCGGCCAGCGGCACCCGGCCACCGGTCACCGCGTACCACTCGTCGGCGTCCTTGTACTGCACCCGCAGGGTGACGTGCCCGTCGGCGTACTCGGTGCGCAGCGTCAGGTCGCCGGTCACCACGCCGACCTCGTCGGTCATCACCCCGCCCGGGCCGGCGGTGATGTCGCTGGTCCGTTCCGGGGCGCCGGGCGCCGGCGGGGCCGCCGCGGGCGCCGTCGGGGTGGCGTCGGCGGACATCCCGGCCCCGGAGACGTCGGCGGGGGCGGCCGGCGTGCCGTCGGCCGTCATGCCGGCCGAGGTCGGGCCGGGCGCGGTCGCGCCGCCGGCGGCCGCCGCGGCGTCCCCGCCGGTGGTGTCCGGCGTTCCCTCCGGCGCCGGCGCGCCGCCGGCCCCGGTCACGGCTTGTTCGCCCATGTGCAGCCCTCCAACATGTCGGTGAGGGCGGCCTTCTCGGCAGTGGTCACCGTCAGCCGCCAGTAGTGCTTGACCGTCACCCAGTCCGCGGCGTACTGGCACCAGAACGACCGGTTCGCCGGCTTCCACTGGGACGGGTCCTGGTCACCCTTTGCCCGGTTGGAACGGAGGGAAACCGCGATGAGCTGCGGCCGGGTCAGGTCGTTGGCGAAGTCGCCGCGCTTCGAGTCGTCCCACTCGTCGGCGCCGGAGCGCCAGGCGTTGGCCAGCGGCACCATGTGGTCGATGTCCACGTCGGCCGGATCGGCCAGCGTGAGCCCGTCGTACGCGCTCTCCCAGCGGCCGCCCACCACGTTGCAGCCGGAGAGCTTGATGCCCTCGCCGTCGCGCTGCAGCACGCTGTCCCGCACGTCGCAGTTCTTGCCGGTGTCCCGCCAGTGCGGGAAGCGGGTCCGGCTGTAGCCCTTCATCGAACCGGCGGCGGCGACGGTCAGCTCACCGAGCTGCTGGTCGACGTTGCCGGCGCTGCTGGGCGGCGTGTCCGGCTCGTCGACCGGCACGCATCCGGTGGCGCCGAGGGCGAGCACCGCGGTGAGCGCGGCGGCCATCCCGGCACGGGCTCCTGATCTCGTACGCACAGACGACACCTCTCCAGCTTGCGTGCTCCCGGCGAGTCCGCACAGTACCCGGCGACGGTTTCCCAGATTCGTGGCGTCGGAAGTGGAGGGCCCGGCAGAGTGGTTACCCATGACCGCTCCCGCTCCCGCGCTGCGTATCGGCACCGCCGCCGGGCGCGGCACCCTGCTCGCGGCGATCCTCGCCTCCGGCATGGTCTTCCTGGACAGCACCGTCGTCAACGTGGCGCTGCCCCGGCTCGGCGCCGAACTCGACGCCACCGTGGCCGGTCTTCAGTGGACGGTCAACGGGTACCTGCTCATGCTGGCCGCCTTCGTGCTGCTGGGCGGCGCGCTCGGTGACCGGTTCGGGCGGCGGCGGATCTTCCTGCTCGGGGTGGTGTGGTTCGCCGTGGCGTCGATGCTCTGCGGGTTCGCCCAGGGCACCGGCTGGCTGATCGCCGCCCGGTTCCTCCAGGGCGCCGGCGGGGCGCTGCTCACCCCCGGCTCGCTCGCCGTGCTCCAGGCCAGCTTCCACCCGGACGACCGGGCCCGGGCGATCGGCACCTGGTCCGGGCTCTCCGGGGTGTCCACCGCGCTCGGCCCGCTCCTCGGCGGCTGGCTGATCGACACGCTCTCCTGGCGGTGGATCTTCTTCGTCAACCTGCCGCTGGCCGTCGGGGTGGTGTTCGCCGCGCTGCACTGGGTGCCGGAGAGCCGGGACGAGGCCGCCTCGCGTACCGGAGCCGGCCGGACGTTCGACGTGGCGGGCACGCTGCTCGGCGCCCTGGCCCTCGGCGGCGTCACGTACGCCCTCATCGACGCGCCGGCGCGTGGCGCCGGCTCCCCGGCGGTGCTGGCCGCGGCGGTGGTCGGGGTGCTGGGCGCGGTGGTCTTCGTGCTGGTGGAGCGGCGCCGCGGCGACACCGCCATGCTGCCCACCGGGCTGTTCGGCAGCCGGCTCTTCTCGGTGTTGAACATCTTCACGGTGGTCGTCTACGCGGCCCTCGGCGGCTTCACCTTCTTCCTCGCCGTCTACCTGCAGAACGTGGTCGGCTGGTCGGCGCTGCTCACCGGCCTGGCCACCGTGCCGATGACCCTGCTGCTGCTGGTCGGCTCGGCCCGGGCCGGTGCGCTCGCCGCGCGGATCGGCCCCCGGCTGCCGCTCACCGTCGGCCCGGTGGTGGCCGCGGCCGGCCTGCTGCTGCTGCGCCGGGTCGGCCCCGGGGCGTCGTACTGGGTGGACGTGCTGCCCGGGGTCCTCCTGTTCGGCGCGGGGCTCACCCTGGTGGTCGCCCCGCTGACCGCGTCCGTGCTGGCCGCGGTGGCGGACCGGTTCGCCGGGGTGGCGAGCGGCTTCAACAACGCCGCCGCCCGGGCCGGCGGCCTGCTCGCGGTGGCCGCGCTGCCGCTGCTGGTCGGCCTCTCCGGCGGCGGCTACGAGCAGAAGGCCGCGCTGGCCGGCGCGTTCCGCGGGGCGATGCTCTGGTGCGCCGGCCTGCTGCTGGCCGGGGCGGTGCTGGCCGGGCTGCTGATCCACCGGCCGGAGCGGACCGCACCCGGCGCCCAGCCCTGCCCGTCGCTGCCCGCCTCGACGCCGCCGGACAAGTGAGAGGCCCCCCGTCGACGGGGGGCCTCTCACTCGACGAACTCAGGCGCGGGCGCGGTTGACCGCGCTGGTGACCGCCTTGATGGAGGCGGTCACGATGTTGGCGTCCATCCCGACGCCCCAGACGGTCCGGCCGTCCACCTCGCACTCCACGTACGCGGCGGCCTGCGCGTCCCCGCCGGAGGAGAGCGCGTGCTCGTGGTAGTCGAGCACGCGTACCGCCACGCCCAGCGACTGGAGCGCGTTGACGTACGCGTCGATGGGGCCGTTGCCGACCGCGGTGAGCGGGTGGACCTCGCCGTCGTAGCCGACCCGGGCCTCGATCTCGACCTTGCCCTCGGCGGTGCCGATGGCGTAGCCGGCCAGGGTGACCGCCGGGTCGACCTGGTGGTCGACCAGATAGTTGCGGGCGAAGATCTCCCACATGGTGCCCGGCTCGACCTCGCCGCCGTCGTGGTCGGTGACCTGCTGGACCACGCCGGAGAACTCGATCTGGAGGCGGCGCGGCAGGTCGAGCTGGTGCTCGGACTTCATGATGTACGCGACGCCGCCCTTGCCGGACTGCGAGTTGACCCGGATGACCGCCTCGTAGGTGCGGCCCAGGTCCTTCGGGTCGATCGGCAGGTAGGGCACGGCCCAGGTGAACTCGTCGACCGGCACGCCGGCCGCCGCCGCGTCGGTGTGCAGCGCGTCGAAGCCCTTCTTGATCGCGTCCTGGTGCGAGCCGGAGAAGGCGGTGTAGACCAGGTCGCCCGCGTACGGGTGGCGCTCGTGCACCGGCAGCTGGTTGCAGTATTCGACGGCGCGCTTGACCTCGTCGATGTTCGAGAAGTCGATCATCGGGTCGATGCCCTGCGAGAACAGGTTCAGCCCCAGGGTGACCAGGTCGACGTTGCCGGTGCGCTCGCCGTTGCCGAACAGGCAGCCCTCGATCCGGTCGGCGCCGGCCAGCAGGCCCAGCTCGGCGGCGGCCACCCCGGTGCCCCGGTCGTTGTGCGGGTGCAGGCTCAGCACCAGGCTGTCCCGGCGGGGCAGGCGCCGGTGCATCCACTCGATCGAGTCGGCGTAGACGTTCGGCATGGCCATCTCGACGGTGGCCGGCAGGTTGACGATCAGCTTCCGGTCCGGGGTGGGGTCGACCACCTCGATGACCTTGGCGCAGACCTCCAGCGCGTACTCCAGCTCGGTGCCGGTGTACGACTCCGGCGAGTACTCGTAGTGGATGTCGGTGTCCGGGGTGTGGATCTCCGCGTACTTCTGGCAGAGCCGGGCCCCGGTCGTGGCGATGTCGGTGATGCCGTCCCGGTCCAGGCCGAAGACCACCCGGCGCTGCAGCGTCGAGGTGGAGTTGTAGAAGTGCACGATGGCCCGGCGCGCGCCGCGCAGCGACTCGAAGGTCCGGTCGATCAGGTGCTCCCGGCACTGGGTCAGCACCTGGATGGTGACGTCCTCCGGGATGAGGTTCTGCTCGATCAGCTGCCGGACGAAGTCGTAGTCGGTCTGGCTCGCCGAGGGGAAGCCGACCTCGATCTCCTTGTAGCCCATCTGCACCAGGAGCTGGAACATCCGGCGCTTGCGCTCCGGCGACATCGGGTCGATCAGGGCCTGGTTGCCGTCGCGGAGGTCGACGGCGCACCAGCGGGGCGCGGCCTCGACGCGGCGGGTGGGCCAGGCGCGGTCGGGCAGCTCGAAGCGGAACTGCTGGTCATAAGGCAGGTAACGCTGGAACGGCATCCGGCTGGGGCGCTGGCGGGCGATCGGATCGGTCTCGGCGTCGGTGACAGGTTGAGCCATCTCGGAGTGCTCCCTGGGAACATGTGGCGTCAGCAGATCGGAAGGTGTCGGCGAGATGCCGGGCGACGGTGCGCGGCGGTGCCGAGAAGAAGTTCGGATGTGCTGGACGGCGCGGTTCAACTCCGCGACGAGGTGCCGGCCGGTCAGGCCTCGTCGCGGCAGCCAAGAAGAAGGTACGCGCGCCACATGACAGGGTCACCCTACGTGGTGGGACGGGTGGTGGGAAGGCAGGTCCGGACTATGGGACCGGTGTCACGGTCTTTTCCGGCGCCACGGCGCCCAGCCGCGGCGTCCGGCCGGCCCAGGCCACCACGGGCACGATCGCCAGCCCGACCAGCGCGAAGACCGCGGCAGTCGGGTACCACCCCCAGCCGCCGGTGGTCACCCCCAGGGCGGTGAGCCCCGCCGGGGCGATCAGGTACTGCAACTGCGTGCCGAGCCGGAACGCCCCCACGTACGCGCCGCGCTGGGTGGCGGGCGGCAGGGTGGCGGTGAGCCCCCAGGTGCCCGCCGACTCGACCAGCTCGGCCACGATCAGCAGCATCGCGGCGGCCACCAGCACCACCAGCGTGAGCGTGCCCCGGGTCACCCCGGACACCGGCAGGACCAGGCAGAACAGGGCGATCAGCAGGGCGCCCCGGCGGGACGCCCGGGCGGCGCCCGGCGCGGTGTCGGCGCCCCGGCTGGCGCGTACCTGGAGCAGCACGATGAGGACCGTGTTGAGCAGCACCAGCCCGGCGATCACCGTCTTCGGCGCATCGGTGTGGGTGAGGATCCAGAGCGGCATCACCGTCAGGTAGAGCGTCTGGTGCGCGGTGAGCAGCCCCGAGAGCAGGGACACCGCCATGAACGGGCGGTCGCGAAGCACGGCGAGCCGGCTCATCGGCTCGGCCGGCCGGGCCACCTCGGGCAGCCGGGGCAGCCGCCGCACGAAGAGCGACGTCACCAGGAACACCGCCGCGATGAACCAGACCATCCCCCGGTACGCCGCGATCGTGTCCACCGCCAGCACCAGGCCGCTGATCGCGGCGCCGAGCCCGAACCCGACGTTCAGCAACGAGCGCTGGTAGGCCATCGCGGTGACCCGTTCACCCGGGGGGAGCGCGTTGATCGAGTAGACCTGCCGCGCCACGCCGGCCGCGGCGTCCACGGCGGCCAGCGCCACCACCACGGCGAGGAACCCGGCGAACCCGCCCACGAACGGGTACGTCGCGAAGAGCGCCCCGTCCAGCACCAGCGCGACCACCCAGACCCGCTGCGGCCCGTACCGGTCGGTGAGCCCGCCCAGCGGCACCGTGCCCAGCAGCGACACCCCGGCCGCGATGGACAGGCCCAGCCCGACCTGGGCGGCGCTGAGCCCGAGCGCCCGGGTGAAGAAGACCGCGCTGCCGGCCTGGAACAGGCCGTTGCCGACGGCGTAGACCATGGCCTGCACGGCCAGGGCGCGGGTCAGACCGGCCGGCGGTACGACGTGCCGGACGGCGGTGCGGATGGTGTCTCTGGCCCCCATGGCCGGTGAGTGAACCGCGCCCCCCACGTTCCGGTCGAGCCTTTTAGGCTGGGCCGAATCCTGCGTCCGGGGGTGCGCGTGTCCGAGTTGCGGTTCAGCCTGGCCGACGTCGCGGGAGTGCGGTTCGCCGTCTCGCCGGCCAACGAGACGGTCATGAGCATGTGGGCGCTGGCCGATCCGGTCCGCTACGCCGTGCACCTGCCCTGGATCGACCGGGCCCGGCTGACGCTGCGCCGTCCGGACGTCGCCGAACGGGTCCGCCCGCTGGTGGAGCTGACCCGGCCGCGCCGCTGGCTGCCCGACTTCCTCACGCCGGCGGCCCGGCCGGGCATGGAGATGACCGACCAGCTCGACCAGATCGCGTCGACGCCGCCGGACGTGGTGGTCCAGGACCTGCTGGCGACCACCCCGCGAGGGCCGCTGAGCCCGTTCGGGCTGGCGCTGCTCGCCGATCCCCGCGGGCTGCTGCCGCAGGTCGTCGACGCGATGCGGATCTGGTACGACGAGGCGATCGCCCCGGACTGGACGCGGATGCGCGCGTTGCTGGACGCCGACGTCGCGTACCGCGCCACCCAGCTCGCCGAGGGCGGCGCCGGCCGGCTGTTCGCGCAGCTCCACCCGAGCCTGCGCTGGTTGGGCGACCGGGTGGTCAGCGACGACCCGTTCGAGCGGGACTTCGACCTCCGTGGGCGCGGGCTGGCGCTGAACCCGAGCGTGTTCACCGACCGGCGGGTGCTGTGGAACCTGCTGGAGGACTCGCTGCCGGCCGGGGCGTACCCGGTCCGGGCCGTCGGGACGCTCTGGGAGCAGGCCCCGACCCCGCCCGGGGATCCGCTGGTCCGGGTGGTCGGCGCCGGCCGGGCCGCGCTGCTGCACCTGCTCGACTCGGCGGTGACCACCACCGACCTGGCCCGGCTCACCGGGATGTCCGCCGGGAACGTCTCCCAGCACCTCTCCGCGCTGCACGCCGCCGGGTTGATCGCCCGGTCCCGGGCCGGGCGGCACGTGCTCTACCGCAACACCGAGGTGGGCGCCGCCCTGCTCCGCGCCGCGCGCGGCATCTGACCCGGCCGCGCCCGCCGCACGGAGTCAGCGCAGCAGCAGGGCGGCGAGCGGCCGGCGGCGGCGCAGGGCGGTCTCCCGGTCCCGCAGGTCCTCGGGGAGCGCGGTCGGGTCCCCGAGCCGGCCGACCGCGGCCACCACCAGGGGCCGGATCTCGACCGCCAGGTCCAGCTCGGCGGCGAGGCCGGCGCGGTCGAAGCGGGTGAGCTGGTGCACGTGCAGGCCGAGCGCGGTGGCCTGCACGGTCAGGTGGGCGACGGCCTGGCCGAGGTCGTACGCGGCCCGTTCCGGGTCGCCGCCGGTGTGCGCGCCGACGACCAGGGCGGCGGCGTGCCGCACCCAGCGCTGGTCGCCCTCGGGCAGGTTGACCAGGACCCGCTTCCACGTCTCGTCCTGCCGGTGGCCGAGCGCGAAGCGCCACGGCTGGGCGTTGCCGGCCGACGGCGCCCAGCGGGCGGCCTCCAGCAGGGAGGTGGCTTCGTCGCCGGTCAGCTCGGCGGCCGGGTCGAAGGCGCGCGGGCTCCAGCGGAAGGCGAGCAGCGGGGTGAGGTCGGGCATGCGGGGAAGCATCCCAGATGGGCGTTTTGCCCTCACCAGCCGCCTCGGCAGATGTGGTCAAGAGCACCCGTAACGGACATGAGGGTCAGGACGTTCCCGCGCCCGGGCTGTCGGTCGGCGACGGCGCGTCCCGGCTCACCGGCTCGCCCTCGGTGACCGGCCCCGCCAGCGGCACGGTGGCCGGCGCCGCGCCCGGCTCGCCGGCCAGCTTCAGCGTGCCGAAGGCGGCCCGGACCGCGGCCGGGGTGCCGTCCGGCAGGTAGCAGTAGATCCCCACGTCCAGCGGGGCGTTCAGCGAGGCCGAGGTCGACTCGACCGAGTAGCACTCGCCGCTCACCCCCGGCAGCGGGGCGGCCGGCGAGACGGCGAGCGGGGCGCGCCGGTCGGTGAGCACGTCCAGCCAGTCGGTGAACGGGTGCTGCACCCGAGGATCCAGCCTGCGGGGCACGGCGTCGTCGGCGTCGCCGAGGCGTACGCAGCCCGCCGGCTGTGCCCAACCGGCCGAGGGCAGGGCGCACTGGAAGAGCCCGTCGCCGGTGGCGGCGAGCGAGACGTCGACCGTGCCGCCCTGCCCCCAACCGGGCACGTCCACCCGCCAGGTGCCGTCGTTCGCGCTGGTCACCGTGACCGTCCGGGTCGCCCCGTCGGCCGCTTCGAAGGCGTACGTGGCGGTGAGGTGCCGGTCCTGGGCGGCGGCGGCCAGCGCGGCGAGCTCGTCCCGGGCCGCGTCCGCCTCGACCGGGACCGGGTCGGCGGTGCTGGTCGGGGCCGGGCTCGGCGGGTCGGCGGTGCAGGCGACCAGGAGCGCGGGCAGGGTGAGCGCCAGGGCGCCGGTCAGTCGCCGGGCCGCGCGTCGGTGTGCGTGCACCGGGACATTCTGCGGTGCCGGCCGGGCTACCGGGAGCCCTCCGGGCGGGTGTTCCGGCCGGCGTGTCGCGCGGCCGGGCCGGTGCCGGTGACCGGCCCACGCCGGGCCGGATGGTGGGATCACCCGACCCGGCGCCAACCGCCGCCCGATACCCTGGGGAGGTCTGACACGCGCCGCCGGACCGAAGAAACCGGCGGCGCCGGCACGCTCAGGGTCGTCGCTGGGAGGGAGTGCACCGTCGTGGCACTCGTGGTGCAGAAGTACGGCGGGTCCTCCGTCGCCAACGCCGAGCGGATCAAGCGGGTGGCCGAGCGCATCGTGGCCGCCCGCAAGGCCGGCGACGACGTGGTCGTGGTGGTCTCCGCCATGGGAGACACCACCGACGAGCTGCTCGACCTGGCCAACCAGGTCAGCCCGCTGCCGCCCGGCCGCGAGCTGGACATGCTGCTCACCGCCGGCGAGCGGATCTCCATGGCGCTGCTCGCCATGGCCATCCACAACCTGGGGTACGAGGCGCGCTCGTTCACCGGCTCGCAGGCCGGCGTGCTCACCACCTCGGTGCACGGCCGGGCGCGGATCATCGACGTCACCCCGGGCCGCCTCAAGGGCGCGCTGGACGAGGGCGCGGTGGTCATCGTGGCCGGCTTCCAGGGCGTCTCGCAGGACACCAAGGACGTCACCACGCTGGGCCGGGGCGGGTCGGACACCACCGCCGTGGCCCTCGCCGCGGCGCTCGACGCGGACGTCTGCGAGATCTACACCGACGTGGACGGCGTCTTCACGGCCGACCCGCGGATCGTGCCGAACGCCCGGCACATCAAGCACATCACCTACGAGGAGATGCTGGAACTGGCCGCCTGCGGCGCCAAGGTGCTGCACCTGCGCAGCGTCGAGTACGCCCGGCGCGCAGGGTTGCCGATCCACGTCCGTTCGTCATACTCGACCAACACCGGCACGATGGTCACCGGATCGATGGAGGACCTTCCTGTGGAACAGGCACTGATCACCGGGGTCGCCCACGACCGCAGCGAGGCGAAGATCACGATCGTCGGGGTGCCCGACGAGCCGGGCGCCGCCGCGCGGATCTTCGACACCGTGGCCGGCGCCGAGATCAACATCGACATGATCGTGCAGAACGTGTCCACCGAGGGCACCGGCCGCACGGACATCTCCTTCACGCTGCCCAAGACCGACGGCCCGACGGCCATGGCCGCGCTCAGCAAGATCCAGGAGCAGGTCAAGTTCAAGGGCCTGCTCTACGACGACCACGTCGGCAAGGTCTCCCTGATCGGCGCCGGCATGCGCTCGCACCCGGGTGTCGCGGCCGGCTTCTTCGCCGCCCTCGGCGCGGCCGGGGTGAACATCGAAATGATCTCCACCTCGGAGATCCGGGTCTCCGTGGTCTGCCGGGACACCGACCTCGACAAGGCGGTCCGGGCCATCCACGACGCCTTCGAACTGGGCGGTGACACCGAAGCCGTCGTCTACGCCGGCACCGGGCGGTAGCGCGGATGTCGTCGCTGCCCACCCTCGCCGTGGTCGGGGCGACCGGCGCCGTCGGCACGGTGATGTGCCAGCTCCTCTCCTCCCGGCGCAACGTGTGGGGCGAGATCCGGTTGCTCGCCTCCGAGCGCTCCGTCGGCCGCCAGATCCAGTGCCGGGGCGAGTCGCTGACCGTCCAGGCGCTCACCCCCGAGGCGTTCGACGGGGTGGACGTGGCGATGTTCGACGTCCCGGACGAGGTCTCGGCCGAGTGGGCGCCGGTCGCCGTCGGCCGGGGCGCCGTCGCCGTGGACAACTCGGGCGCGTTCCGCATGGACCGCGACGTGCCGCTGGTCGTCCCCGAGATCAATCCCGAGCAGGTGCGCAACCGGCCGAAGGGGATCATCGCCAACGCCAACTGCACCACCCTGGCGATGATCGTGGCGATCGCTCCGCTGCACCGCGAGTACGGGCTGCGCGAGCTGGTGCTCGCCTCGTACCAGGCGGTCTCCGGGGCCGGGCAGGCCGGCGTGGACGCGCTGCACGCCCAGCTCGGCAAGATCGCCGGGGACCGGGCGCTCGGCTCCCGGCCGGGCGACGTCCGGCAGGCGGTCGGCGACGAGCTGGGCCCGTTCCCGGCGCCGCTCGCGCTCAACGTGGTGCCCTGGGCCGGCTCGCTCGCGGACGGCGGCTGGTCGTCCGAGGAGCTGAAGATGCGCAACGAGTCGCGCAAGATCCTCGGGCTGCCCGACCTCAAGGTCTCCGCGACCTGCGTCCGGGTGCCCGTGGTGACCGGTCACTCGGTCGCCGTGCACGCGGTCTTCGCCACCGAGGTTGACGCCGAGGGCGCCCGTGAGGTGCTGCGCAACGCGCCCGGCGTGATCCTTGTCGACGACCCGGCCGCCGGCGAGTTCCCCATGCCGATCGACGCGGTGGGCACCGACCCGTCCTGGGTCGGCCGGATCCGCCGCGCTGTCGACGACCCGCGCGCCCTCGACCTCTTCGTCACCGGCGACAACCTGCGCAAGGGCGCCGCCCTGAACACCGCCCAGATCGCCGAACTGCTGGCCAGGGAGCTGACCCGCTGATCGCCGGCCGGCGTCCGCTCCGCCAACCTGGTGCGGGTGGCCGCGCCGGTCAGGCGGCGGAGAGGTGCACGCCGTCGCGGCCGTCCCGCTTGACGGCGTAGAGGGCCTGGTCGGCGCGGCGCAGGGTCCGCTCCGGGGTCTCGCCCGGCCGTGGCAGGGCGACGCCGACGCTGATCGTCCGGCCGGTACGGCGGGCGGCCTCGGTGAGCCGCTCGGCGATCCGTACGGCCTCCTCCGGACGGCTCACCTCGATCACCGCGACGAACTCGTCGCCGCCGGTCCGGTACAGCTCGTCGCCCTGGCGCAACGCACCCTCCAGCGCCCGGGCCAGCCCCACCAGCAGCTGGTCGCCGGCCTGGTGGCCGTACGTGTCGTTGACGTCCTTGAAGCCGTCCACGTCGATGGCCAGCAGGGCGGTACGCCCCGGCGTGGCGCTCGCGATCCGCTGCCCGAACGGCCCGGTGTGGCGCAGCCCGGTGAGCGGATCCGAGCTGGCCTGCTCGCGCAGCCGGGCGAGCGTACGCAGCCGGTCGAGGCAGATCCACGCCTGCCCGGCCAGCAGCTCGATGAGGTTGACCGTGGTCGGGTCCGGGCGCAGCAGCCGCTCGTCCGCGACCAGCAGCACGCCGCCGCCCTCCGCCGGGCCGACCGGCACCGCCACGAGGGTGCGCGCGCCGGCCCGGGTCAGCGGCAGGTAGTCCTCGGTCGGCGGATGCCCCTCCTCGCCCAGCGTGTACGCCGAGCCGTGCCGGTGGGCGCGGGCGATCATCCGGGCGAGCGCCGCCGGCCCGGCCTCGGCCAGCTCGGCCCGGATCCGGGCCTCCAGCGCTCCGGGGGTGCCCGTCGGCGTGCCCAGCCGGGGTTCGCGCGGGCCGGGGAGGATCAGCACGGCGGCGGAGAGCGCCGAGACGTCCCGGGCCGCGGCGATCGCGGCGGTCATCAGGTCCCAGTCGGTGGGTGCGGTGGTCATCGCGGCGGCGTGCCGGAGCAGCTTCTCGCTGCGGCTCTCGGCCGGCGGGCCGTCGAGCGCGGCGATCCGGGCGCCGAGCCGGTCGGCCAGCCGCTGCGCGGTCTTCCGCCACCGGTCGATCTCGACCGGGCCGCTCCACTGGAGGTCCAGCACGCCGAGCGGCCGGCCGGCCCGGTCCCGCACCGGCACGCAGATCTCGGCGGTGACGTCGGGGCGCACCGGGAGGTAGTCGGGGTCGGCGGTCACGTCGGGGACGGTGGCGGGCTCGCCGGAGTCGTACACCCGGGCCACGATCGACCGCTCCTGGTCCCGGCGCGGCGGGCCGGAGTTGTCGCTCGGGTTCCTCAGCGGCACGGTGGAGAAGACCTGCCACGCTCCGGTGGCCGCGACGCAGCGCAGCCGGTCGTGGACCTGGAGCAGGATCGAGATCGTCGCCGGGGTGTGCCGGGCCAGCGCCGCGACGGTCCACTGGCACGCCTCCAGCGCGGTCGACGCCATCGGAAGGCGGACCGTGACGTCCCGGACGACTCGCTCGTGATCCACGTCGTTCCTGCTCGGAGGGGGCGGGGCGCGATCAAGGGTACCCAGCGGGCCAGCCGGCGACCTTCGTACACATGTGCTATCCACAGGCTGTGGACGCGACCTGTGGGTGACGGGGCCCCGCGGTGGGGTGCGGCGGCGATAGCGTGAGGGTCCCGGGCTCGTCAGGAGGCGCCGATGCTCATCGCCCAGCTCAGCGACCCGCACGTGACCACCGGCCCGCTCGCGGCCGAGCCGGCGTCGGGGCTGCACCGGGCGCTCGGCCGGGTGCTCGCCCTGCGCCCCCGGCCGGACTGTGTGGTCATCACCGGCGACCTGGTGAACAACGGCCGGCCGGACGAGTACCTCGCGCTGCGCGAGATCATCGGACGCTTCCCGCTGCCCGTCCATCTCGCCGCGGGCAACCACGACGACCGGGAGTCGCTGCTCGACACCTTCGGCGGCACCCCGTACCTGGGTGGCGGATTCTCGGCCTACTACCACGTGGACCAGCCGGACGGCACGCTCGTGGTGCTCGACTCGCTCGCCCCCGGCAGCGATGCCGGGCGGCTGGGCGACGAGCAGCTCGGCTGGCTCGACGGCGTGCTCGCCGGCCGTGCCGAGGTGCCCGCCGTGGTCTGCCTGCACCATCCGCCGGTCGCGGTCGGCGTCCCGGCCATGGACGCCATGGGGCTCACCGACGCCGCCGCCCTCGCCGAGGTGATCGGGCGCCACCCCCATGTGGTCCGGGTTGCCGCCGGGCACCTGCACCGGCCGGTGACCAGCGCGTTCGCCGGGACGGTGCTGACCACCGCACCGAGCACCTGGATGCAGGTCAGCCTGGCCATGACGGAGGAGGAGGAGATCGGTTGGGTCGCCGAGCCGACCGCCTTCCTGCTGCACCGGGTGGCCGACGGCGGTTGCGTGACGCACACCGTCCAGGTCAGCCACGCCGCCGGGCGGACCTGCTGGTTCTGAACGTCGAGGCGCCGGAGCGTCGGCCGGGAGCGCTACCGGGCGGACCGGCAGAACCGGTCACCGTTCGGTCGGGATCAGCCACCCGGTGGTTGTATTTGCCTGCGCAGAGGTTGTCGACGCAAGCGTTTCTCGGTGACATTGGCAGCGTCGACGGCGTGCCCGCCCGACACCTGATCGTGGATCAGCAGGTGCCGCACCCTCCTGCTGGTCCGCCCCGCGCACGGCGCCGGCTCCCTGGTCCCTGGGAGCCGGCGCCGTGGGCGTGAAGGGGGTCCCTCGACGCCGTCCCGTCAGCCCGAGCGGATTCAGCCGAGCAGAGCGTCGCGCAGCGCGGGAGCCAGCACCTCCGGCGGCACCTCGTGGAAGCCACCCGCCAGGCTGAGGTGGGTGGCCCCGGGGATCGCCTCGGCGGTCGCCACGGCGGCGTCCCGCAGCCACGGCGGGCTGCCGGTGCTGTCCACCACCACGGTGGGGGCGGCGATCGCCGCGAGCCGGTCGGCGGGCAGGCCCCCGTAGCCGGTGACCGTGGTGTCATAGGCCAGGGTGTGCGCCAGCCCTGCCATCCAGCCCCACTCGGGGGCGTCGCGCATCCCGCCGACCGCCTCGGCGGGCACGCCGACCGCGTCGGTCAGGAAGAGGGCGACCGCGTCGTCGCGCCGGCCGGCCGACACAAGCTCGCTCAGCCGCTCAGCCAGCCCCGCCTTCCGGCCGCCGTGCGGACCGGCCTGGAACGGCGGCTCGAAGAGGGCCAGCCCGGCGACCGGGACCCCCTCCGCCGCCACGTACGCGGCGAGGATCGCCCCGGAGGAGAGGCCGTAGAGGTGGGCCCCGTCGCCCGCCCGGTCGATCAGGGCCGCCACGTCCTCGATCTCGCGCTGCACCGCGTAGGGCCCGGTGTCACCACTGTCGCCGCGACCCCGGCGGTCGTAGCCGTACACGGTGAAGTCGGCGCTGAGCGCGGCGGCCAGCGGGCGGGTGGTGCCCCGGTCGTTGAAGGCCCCGCCGACCAGGATGATCGGCGGCCCGTCGCCCGCCGTCTCGTAGGCGATCGTGGTGCCGTCCGCGGAGCGCACCGAGTCCACGGTCCAGGTGGTGCCGTTCGACGTCATGGCTCCTTTCCTACTGCACGCCGGTGACAGCGGAGAGCCGTGAAGGATTTCACCTGCCCGTCATGTCCGACTCGTCGGGCAGACCGGTACAGGTCGCCGTCCATATTCACCATTCCTTGTGCCGCTCCGGTCGACCTCTCGTCCCGCGGATGAGAAGCTTGCCCCCGGCGGGGCGGTGTCCCCCGACTGCCGCCTTCCGCGATCGACCCCTGTCACGGCACGGATCAGGGTCACCGGGCGAACCATCGTCCGGACACCACGCGCCGGTATCTCACGAGGAGTTCCATGTCCGTCCCCGGGATGCGCCGCCGGGCCGCCGTCGGCCTGGCCGCACTCGCCGCCACCGCGTTCACCGCGGTCGCCGTACACCCCGACCAGGCCGAGGCCCGCCCGAAGCCGATCGACGTCAAGCTGCTCGCCATCAACGACTTCCACGGCAACCTGGAGCCGCCGACCGGTTCCAGCGGCACCATCGACGGGCAGCTCGCCGGTGGCGCGGCATACCTGGCCGCTCACCTCGACGCGCTGCGCGGCACCACGAAGAAGGAGCGGGACCACACCGTCACGGTCGCCGCGGGCGACCTGATCGGCGCCTCCCCGCTGCTCTCCGCCGCGTTCCACGACGAGCCCACCATCGAGGAGATGAACCTCGCCGGGCTCGAGTTCACCAGCGTCGGCAACCACGAGTTCGACGAGGGCGCCACCGAGCTGCTCCGGATGCAGAACGGCGGCTGCCACCCGGTCGACGGCTGCGCCGACGGCACCCCGTTCAAGGGCGCCGAGTTCCAGTACCTCTCGGCGAACGCCTTCAAGACCGCCACCGGCAAGCCGCTGCTGCCGCCGTACGGCATCAAGAAGATCGACGGCGTAAAGATCGGCTTCATCGGGATGACCCTGGAGGGCACCCCGCAGATCGTCAGCCAGCAGGGCGTCGCCGGGCTGTCCTTCGCCGACGAGGCGGACACCGCCAACAAGTACGCCCGCATCCTGCGCAAGCAGGGCGTGGAGGCCATCGTCGTGCTGCTGCACGAGGGTGGCGTGCAGAACGGCGGCGGCATCAACGACTGCACCGGGTTCAGCGGCCCGATCGTTGACATCGCGAACCGGATGGACCCGTCCATCGACGTGATCGTCAGCGGGCACACCCACGCCGCCTACAACTGCAACATCAACGGCAAGCTCGTCACGAGCGCCAGCTCCTTCGGCCGCCTGGTCACCGACATCGACCTGAAGATCGACCGGCGGAGCAGGGACATCGTCAGCGCCTCGGCGAACAACGTCGTGGTGACCCGGACCGTCGACCCGGACGAGGCCACGAACGACCTGATCACCCGCTACAAGACCGCCCTCGGCCCGGTGGCCGACAAGGTGGTCGGCGAGACCACGGGCGTGCTCACCAAGACCCAGGAGAACCTGTACCAGACCGGGGTCGACGTCAACGGCAAGCCGACGTACCAGACCGGTGAGTCGCCGCTCGGCAACGTGATCGCCGACGCCCAGCTCGCCGCCACCGACAACGAGCAGAACGCGGTCGCCGCGTTCATGAACCCCGGTGGTGTCCGCGCCGACCTCGACGCCGGCCCCGTCACCTACGCCGAGGCGTTCACCGTCCAGCCGTTCGCCAACAACCTGGTGACCCTGGACCTGACCGGCGCCCAGCTCTACTGCATGCTGGAGCAGCAGTTCACCACCGCCAAGGTGCTGTACGCGTCCTCCACCGTGCACTACGTCGTCGACGTCAACGGCACCACCGCGCCGGCCGCGTCGCCGTGCACCGGCACCCGCGTGGTCCGGGGCAGCCTCACCATCAACGGCACCCCGGTCACCGACACCGCGACCTACCGGGTCACGGTGAACAACTTCCTCGCCGGCGGTGGCGACGGCTTCAGCGTCCTCACCGGTGGCACGAACGCCGTCACCGGCCTGATCGACCTGGACGCCTTCACCGCGTACCTGACCGAGAAGTCGCCGGTCTCCGCGCCGGCGCTGGACCGGATCCAGACCACCGCGGAGGTCCCGGCCGCCTGACGGCCGACCCGCACAACCGACGGGCCCCGGAGCGGATGCTCCGGGGCCCGTTCGTGTGCCGCGACAGGCGCTCAGGCGTGCGCCGGCTCCGGCTCGGGGACCACGGCGGCGACGCGGCCGTCCTGGGCGCCGGTGAGCAGCCGGCGCAGCGACAGGGCCAGCACCGAGGCGGTCAGGCACCCGCCCACCACGACCGCCACCCAGAGCCGGCCGTGCGCCGCCCCGATCAGCGGCCCCGCGGTGACCGGGCCGATGACGCCGCTGATCCCGAAGATCATCGAGCTCATGGCGTTGTAACGGCCGCGCAGCTCGTCGGTGGCGAGCGCGTTGGTCAGCGCCGGCATCACCGGCGACAGCATCGTCTCGCCGAACCCGAAGATCGCCGAGCAGGCCACCACGCCGAGCGCCGCGAGCAGCGCGTTGCCCGTGCCCACCAGGCCGGCCGCGCCGAGGACCAGCCAGGCGGTCGCGAAGACCGCGCCCACCGCCGCGAGGGCACCGGTCCGGCTCCGGCCCTCCATCCGGCGGATCACCAGCAGCTGGGAGAGCACGATCATCACGGTGTTGCCGGCGAGCGCCCACGCCACCACCCGAGGTGACACCTCCACCACCCGCACCGAGTACGCGGCGAAGCCCACCTCGATCTGCGCGTAGCCGCAGGTGGTGAGGACCAGGCCGAAGATGACCAGCCGGCGGAACGGCCGGTCCCGCAGCACGGCGAGGTAGCCCCCGGCCCCCGGTGCGGCATCCGCCGACCGGTCCTCGACCAGGCGGTGGCCGACATGCGGCAGGGTCAGCAGGATCAGGCCCGGCATCAGGTAGCTCAGCGCGTCCAGCAGGTAGATGGCCTGGAAGGTGACCGGCCGGGCCACGTCGATCACCGCGCCGGAGATCAGGCCGCCCACGCCGATGCCCAGGTTGAGCAGCGCGAAGTTCAACCCGAACACCCGCTGCCGCTCACCGTCGCCGGTGAGCGAGGCGAGAATCGTGTTCTGGCCGGACCAGATCGCCGAGCTGCCGATGGCGATCAGCGTCATCACGCCGAACGCCGACGCCGTCGAGTCGACAAGCGCCAGCGAGCCGGTGCCGACCGCCTCGATCGCCAGGCAGGGCAGCACCACCCGACGCGCGCCGAACCGGTCGATCAGCGTGCCGCCCAGCGGCGACAGCGCCAGCGTCACCGCGCCGAACCAGCCGATCACCAGACCGGCGCGGGCGTCGCTCAGCCCGCGTACGTCGGTGAGGTAGATGAACAGGAACGGCAGGGTGAGGCCGCGCCCGACGGCCGACAGCAGCGTGCCGATCAGGATCCGGCGGGCTTCGGGACGGGCGGGCAGGGCGCGGCGCAGCATGCCTGGATTCTGTTGCCGGGGTACGACAGGCGGCGAACGGTTTTCGGGTGGCCCACCTCACCCCGTTGCTCACGGGGTGAGGTGGGTCTCAGCCGATCGGCGTCGGTGCCGGCATCTCCGACCCCTCGACCGTGGCGGCCGACGGCGACTCCTCGGCCGTGGCGGTCGACGGTGACCCCTCGACCGGCGTGGGCGACGGCGCAGCCTCCGGGGCCGTACCCGACGAAGTGGCTCCCGGCACGGTGGACGCGGAGTCCGCGGGCGACGGGGTCTCGGCCGCCGGCGTGGTGGAGCCGGCGGGCGCCGACGGTGCGACGGACGGCGTGTCGGTGGGATCGGGGGTCAGGCCGGTGGCGGGCCTCGGGACCGCCGCGGTCGGGGAGGGCGTGCCGCCGGCCGTCGCCGCGACTGCCGGGTCCGACCCGATGATCGCCACGATCTGCGCCTTGAACCCCTCCAGGCGGGCCTGGATCTCCTGCGGACCGAGCCCCCGGACGTGCTGGCCGAACCGCTCGATCTCCCGCCACAGCGCGGTGATGCGGTCCTTCGTGTCGTCGCTCAGCCCCTCGGGCACGGTGAACACGAGTTGCGAGGCCACCGCGTACGTCAGGCAGTCCCGGCAGGAGTAGTTCACGGCCGCCGACACGTTCTCCGGCACGATCACGTCGGCGGGCCCCACGACGAGCACCACCTGGAACGAGACCGCCACCGTGCGGCAGTCCCGGCAGCTCGCCAGGGCGTACGCCTCGTTGCGGTTGTCGACGTCGCCCTCGGTCCCGTCGGCCCACACGAGAGCGAACGCCACGTCGTAGACGGTGGAGCCGTCCCGGGTGTTGACCGCCAGGGCCTGGTTGTCTCCCGGGCCCGGCGCCTCGGGCGGGTTGAACGGAAACACCCAGGTCGATCGCGGATGCCCGCCGGCGGCGGGCGAGGCGGGCTCCCGGGGCACCAGGACGAGCGCCAGTCGCTGCTCGCCCGGGGTGGGTGGCGTGGTGGCGCCGGGCCAGACGGTGGTCACCGTCCGCCGCTCCCCGACCCGGAGCGTCGGCTCGACCGCCGGCACGGCGGAATGCCGCTGCCCGGCGGGCAGTGCGTCGGCGACGGTGCCGCGCTCGTGCTCCTGCACCGGCCGGTACGTCGCCGGGTCCGGCCACCAGGCCCAGACCAGCGCCGCCACCAGCGCGCCGCCGGCCACCACCGCGCCGACGCGGTGCAGCCGCCGGCCCGCCGTGGCCCGCCAGACCGAGCGGACCGTCCGCCGCACCAGCCGGATCAGGAGGTACGCCGTGCCGAGCAGGGGCAGGCAGATGGCGAGCACGGACAGCAGCCGGACGCCGATGCTGGGGACGTCCCCGTCCACCCAGTTCGCGACCAGGAGCACGGACTGGCGCTGCAGGCCCTGCCAGGCGGTCGCCACGACACGGGGCAGGGCCGTCACCATCAGCACCAGCGTGATCAGGAGCAGGGGCACCACGATCAGCACCCACAGGGTCACCACCACCCGGGCCCACGGCTTCAGCACCTTGGACTCCGGGCGGTTCCACCGGGTCGGGAGCAGGCCGAGCAGCGTCGGCTTGATGCGGGCGTAGAGGTCCGGCACCCCGGTCAGGTCCGCCAGGATGTGATAGCCGTCGAAGCGGACGAACGGTGCCAGTTGCCGGAGCATCTGCAGGACCTGGGCGACGATGACGAGCAGCAGCGCGTCCCACCGGGTGACCGCCCAGGTGGCGAAGATCGCCACCGCGACGATCGCGTTGAAGTACAGGCCGCCGAGGTCGACGCGGATCCGGCCCGCCCGTCCCAGGCGGTAGCTGTCGTCGACGTTGGTGTAGAAGGCGGGCCAGACCAGGTACAGGCCGACACCCATGGTGCCGGGGGTGGCGCCCCCGTACCGGCAGGCCGCGGCGTGCCCGAACTCGTGGAAGCCGGCCGAGACGATGGTGATCGCGAAAACCAGCAGCAGCAGACCCGGCCTGTCGAACACCTGGTGGGTCGCGGAGGCGAGCCCCTTCTCGAACAGCACCCATCCGGTGGACAGCAGGAAGGCGACCAGGACGAGGGCGACGACCAGGGGGCGGAACAGGACCGCGAACGGCCGGGTGATCCGTCGGGTCACCCGGGGGTTGGAGACCACGAGCCGGAACCGCAGCGCCAGCAGCGGATTGGCCTTACGTGCCGTCGGCGCGGAGCCGTCGGATCGCCGGATGAGCCCGAGCGGGCGCAGCTTCTGCTCGGTCAGCATCCGGACGTTGTCCGCGGTGACCAGACGGTCGATCCTCCGGCTGACCACCGCCGCGACCTCCGGGTAGCCGCGCCGGCCGTCCATCGCCTCGAGAACGAGGTACAGCAGCCGGGTGAGCTGGCAGGTCTGGCCGTCGGCCCGCCGTACCAGCCCGGGTGGTTGGCGGTACCCGGAGCCCGGCAGTTCGCCCAGCAGTTCCAGTCCGGGCGCATGGGCGGGCACGACCTCCCGCGCGCCGGATCCGGCGGCCTCGGCGGTGTCCGGGTCCGGTCGGGGACCCCCCGCGGGGCGGAGCACCGTGCTGACGGTGCCCCGCCCCGGCGAGGTGATCGGGCCGGACGGCGAGATGACAGTCATCGCGCTACTGGGTGATCTCGGCCTGCTGGTCGGCCGTGGCCCGCGCCGTCACGTCGTCGAGGTGCTGGGTGATGATCGCGTCCTGCTGGGAGATGGCGGTGGCGCTGGAGTCCACCGACGCGACGTTTGCGGAGACGGCGGCGTCGATCGGGGCCGCGACGTTGGCGTTGGCGGCGACCGCGCCGGCGACCGGCGCGGCGAGGTCGGCGTCGAGGGCCACGTTGACGTCGACGTTCAGCAGGTCGCCGTCGAGGATCGAGGCCGGGTCGGTCGGGACGGTGACGTCCCCGTCGGTCGTGTCACCGGTGCCGGGGTCGGTGGTGCCCGGGTCCGTGGTGCCCGGGTCGGTCGTGCCGTCGTCGATCACGTCGTTGGACTGGTCGATCGCGCTGTCCTGCGGAGCGGTGGCGATCGCGTGGCCGGAGATGGTCTGGTCGATGAGGACGCCCTGGTCGGACAGGGCGGCCGCGGTCGAGCCCGTGGAGAGGATGTTGGCACCCACGGCGGCGTCGATCGGGGCGGCGACGTTGGCGTTGGCGGCCACCGCGAGGTCGATCGGCGCCGCGAGATCCAGCCCGAGGTCGAGGTCCACGTTGAGGTCGAGGAGGGAGATCACCTCCTTCGTGGGCAGTGCGGTCGCCGCCTCTGCGGCCAGCTCGTCGAGGGACAACGGTGTGAGTTCCGGTGTGCTCACGGTCAGCTCCAATTCCGGTACGCGCGTCGCGTGCCACGGTCCTGTCATGACGTACGACCGAGCGCATCCGGCATCTCGGGCGCCGCGTGCCGCTCGATCAACAGTGCGGATCTCGGTGCCCCGGATATTCGGGGTCGAAACATCCCGGCCGGCCCGGCAGGGCGCCGCTGGTGCGGCTCACCGGCGACCTGTCGGTGCGGTCTGCCATGCTGGCCCGGTGACCACGACCTGGCGCCACCTCCCCGCATCCGCCCGGGAGATCGCCGAGGCCGCCACGGAGGCCGTGACCGCTGCCGTCGAGCGCGACGGTGCGGCGTACGAGCCGGCGGTGGAGCGGCTCACCTCCGCCGACCGGGCCGGGCTGGTGCTCGGCGGGGTGGTCCGGCTGCTGCTGGAGGAGAGCCACCCCGACGGGCTGGACGGCGACGACGTCCGACAGGTGCTGGAGCGGTGCGTCCGGTCCACCGCGGCCTGGCGGCCCGACGTCGACCCGCACGTGCTGCTGGTGCTGCTGGCCAGCGCGCTCGGCGTCTACGACCCGGGCGACGACGACGCGCCGCCTGATCCGGCCGCGATCGCCCGGCACGCCCCGCTGCTCGTCGCCGACCTGCTGGCGGCCACCGGCCGGCCCCTGGCCGACTACCTGACGGCCGCGTTCGCCGAGGTCGCCCGCACCGAGCTGCACGACTGACCGCCGCTGGCGACGGTCACGGGCTGGCGGCGGTCACGGGCTGGCGGCGAGGAAGACGAACGCGGCGAGCAGCACCAGGTGGACCCCGCCCTGGAGCACGGTCGCGCGACCCGGCACCACGGTGAGCACGCCGGTCACCGCGGTCAGCGCGAGCAGCGTCATCTGGGTGCCGCCGAGGCCCAGCAACAACGGGCCCTCCAGCCAGATCGAGGCCAGCGCTATGGCCGGGATGGTCAGGCCGATGCTGGCCATGGCCGAACCGAGCGCCAGGTTGAGGCTGATCTGCACCCGGTCCCGGCGGGCCGCCCGAGCGGCGGCGAGGGTCTCCGGCAGCAGCACCAGCAGGGCGATGACCACGCCGACGAACGCCTGCGGCAGGTTCGCCGCCTCGACGCCCGCCTCGATCGCCGGGGAGATGGTCTTCGCGTCGCCGACCACCGCGACCAGCGCCACGACCAGCAGCACCAGGCTGGCCAGGGCGGTACGCCCCGACGGCGGGTCGGCGTGCCCGTCGCCGTCGGCGTCCTCGGGAATGATGCTGCCCTCCTGCGTCACCGGCAGGAAGTAGTCGCGGTGCCGGCCGGTCTGCACCATCACGAACAGGCCGTACAGGGCGAGCGAAGCGACCGCGGCGAAGGCGAGCTGTGCGGGGGAGAACTGCGGGCCGGGCCGGCTGGTGAAGGTCGGCACCACCAGGCTGAGGGTGGCGAGCGTGGCCACGGTGGCCAGCGCCCCACCCGTACCCTCCGGGTTGAACACCGCCACCCGCCGGCGCAGCGCGCCGAGCAGCAGCGACAGGCCGAGTATCCCGTTGCAGGTGATCATCACGGCGGCGAAGACGGTGTCCCGGGCCAGCGCCTGTGTCTTGTCGCCGCCGCTGATCATCAAAGTGACGATGAGACCGACCTCGATCACGGTGACCGCCACCGCGAGCACCAGGGAGCCGAGCGGCTCGCCCACCTTGTGCGCCACCACCTCGGCGTGGTGCACGGCGGCGAGCACCGCCCCGGCGAGCAGCGCGGCCACCACCACGATCAGCGGACCGGGCAGCTCCCGGCCCCAGGTGGCCGCGAGCACCAGGACCGCGATCAGGGGTAGGAGGGTGGTCCAATCGGTCAGGCGGGATCGGATCATGGCGGCCATGACATCAACCTTGCCAGGAAGAACGATCAACTGCCCGTGGCGGGACGCTTGTGATCTGTCACCGGTTCGGCTACGGGGCTCAGAAGGGGTCAGCCTGGTCGACAACGGCGACGGCACCGGTTCGCTCAGCCACACGCAGTATCTCCACCAGCGGCGTCGCCACGGTGACCGCGACCCGCTCCCAGCGACTGGCCTGACCGGCGGAGGGCGGGCCGCCATCCCGCGGCGCAGGAGAGGGCCCAGGGCATGACAAAAGGCCAGGTGAGACTACTTCTCACCTGGCCTTTTGGCCTCTGGTCGGGGTGGCCGGATTCGAACCGACGACCTCTTCGTCCCGAACGAAGCGCGCTACCAAGCTGCGCCACACCCCGAGGCGTGCCGACAAATAGTAGCCCACCCGCTCCGATGGTCAAACTCGGTACCCCCCGCGCTGACCCGGCCGCAGATCTTGGTAGCTAGGGGCCCCGCCAGGGGCCGTTTCGTACCAAGATCTGCGCGGTGGAGGTCAGCGGGGGATCAGGGTGAGGATGGTCGCCTCCGGGGGGCAGGCGAAGCGCACCGGCGCGGTGGGATGGGTGCCCAGGCCGGCCGAGACGTGCAGCCACGAGTCGGAGCCGGGCCAGCGGTGCAGCCCGCGCGCCATCGACCGGGGCAGCCCGCAGTTGGTGACCAGCGCGCCGTAGCCGGGCACGCAGACCTGTCCACCGTGGGTGTGCCCGGCGAGCAGGAGCCCGAAGCCGTCGGCGGCCATCCGGTCCAGCACGGCCGGCTCCGGGGAGTGGGCCAGGGCGATGGAAAGTGCGGTGCCCGCGCTGACCGGCCCGGCCACGGCCGCCCAGTCGTCCCGCTCGATGTGCGGGTCGTCCACGCCGGCCAGCTCGATCTCCCGGCCCCCGGCCTTGACGGTGGTCCGCGCGTTGTTGAGGTCCACCCAGCCGGCGCCGGTGAAGACGTCGCGCAGTTCCTCGTACGGCAGCGGCACGCCCTCGGTGTACTCCCGGTCGGGCAGGAAGTAGGTGAACGGGTTCTTCAGGACCGGCCCGGTGTAGTCGTTGGAGCCGAAGACGAAGGCGCCGGGCAGGTCGAGCAGCGGTTGCAGGGCGCGCAGCACACCCGGCACCGCGCCCGGGTGGGCCATGTTGTCCCCGGTGACCACCACGAGATCGGGGTCGAGGGCGGCCAGCGAGGCCACCCAGTCCTGCTTGCGCCGCTGGTCGGGCATCATGTGCAGGTCCGACAGGTGCAGTACGCGCAGCGGTTCGGCGTCGGTCGGGAGCACCGGTACGTCGTACCGGCGCAGGGTGAACATGTTGCGCTCGATGAGCGACGCGTACGCCAGGGTGGCCGCCCCGGCGGCGACGGTGCCGGCCGCGAGCCGGAATAGTGTGCGCTTTCGCATGGCGTTCAGGGTAGTTTGACCGTCCATGAGCACGCTGAAGGACCGCCTCACCGCAGACATGCGCGCCGCCCTCAAGGCCCGCGACGAGCTGACCACCTCCACGCTGCGGATGGCCCTCGCGGCCGTCGGCAACGCCGAGGTCGCCGGTAAGGAGAAGCGCGAGCTGAGCGACGACGAGGTGCTCGCGGTGCTGACCAAGGAGGCGAAGAAGCGCCGCGAGGCGGCCACCGCCTTCGCCGACGCGGGTCGCGCGGAGCAGGCCGGCAAGGAGACCGCCGAGGGTGAGGTGCTGGACCGCTACCTGCCGAAGCAGCTCTCCGACGACGAGTTGGCCGGGCTGGTCTCGGGGGCGCTCGCCGCGGGCGGCTTCACCGGCAAGGCGCAGATGGGCCCGGCCATGAAGGCGGCCCAGGCCGCGGTGGCGGGCCGCGCCGAGGGCGGCCGGGTCGCCGCGGAGGTACGCCGCCAGCTCGGTCTCTGACCGCACCCCTCAGACGACGAAGCGGGCGGGCACCCGGTGGGGTGCCCGCCCGCTGGCGTTGCTCGGGTCAGCCGCGCGGTCGGCCCGGGCGGCCCTGGTTGGCCGGCGGTGGGACCACCGGCCCGCCGGGGCCGGTGCCGGTGCCGGTGCCGGGCTTCGGCTGGCCGCCGCCGGCGCTCACCTCGATCATCACCACGCCGCCCTTGATGGTGCGCCCGTCCGGGCTGGTGCCGGCCGCGGTGCCCACCGGGCACTCCGACGGGACCTTGCTGTCGGAGACCACCGGTTCGAAGCCGGCGCCGCGCAGCCGCGACTTGGCGGTGTCGACGGACTCGCACTTCACGCCGGGGATGGAGCGCTGATCGCCCTCGATGATCTTCCCGCTGGGCGGGGTGAAGTTGATCCGTTCCTTGCCCTTCATGGCGTCGCGCAGCGTCTGGTAGACCGCCGGGTTGATGCCCCAGGGCACCTCGTTGTGCCTCATCCGCTGGTTGGTCTGCGGCCAGTCCGGGTCGGCCTCGATGCCGGCCACCGCGTACTGCTTGGTCATGGCGACCAGGGCGGAGGTCTTGTCCCCGTCGGTGGTGCCGGACTTGCCGGCCACCGGGGCGTTGACGATGCCCCGGACGTTGCTCGCGGTGCCGTTCTTGCACTTGGACGTCGACGAGCGGTCACCCAGCGGGCAGCGCGCCGCGTCCACGGCGGCCCGGGCCACCTGCGTGCTGATCCGCTGCTCGCAGCGCGGGTTGGCGATGTCCAGCTTCTCGCCGTCCGGGCCCCGGATCTCCTGCACCGGGATCGGCTCGCAGTATTTCCCGTCGGCCGCCAGCGTGGCGTACGCGTTGGCCAGCTCCAGCGGAGTGGTCTGCGAGACGCCCAGGGTGAACGCGCCCCACTGGTGCGCGGCGTCCTTGTTCGCGGCGAAGCTGGCGTCGTTGGAGGCCCGGAAGGTGATGCCGAGCTTCTCGGCGGCCTTCACCACGTTCTCCGCGCCGACCCGCTGCTGCAGTTCGACGAAGAAGGTGTTGACCGAGGCGCCGAAGCCGCTCCACATGGTGTGCACGCCCGCCATCGACTTCCCGGCGTTCTGCGGGCAGTAGAAGTGCGTGCCCTTGCAGGCCGCCGGGTTGCCGGAGTCGATGATGTATTCCGACTTGAACTGGTGCTGCGCGTTGATGGTGTAGCTGAGCGGGTAGCCCTTCTCCAGGGCCGCCACCAGCGTGAAGATCTTGAACGTCGAGCCGGCCTGGTAGCCGGTGATGCCGCCGCCGCCGGTGACCAGGGGGTTCACCGTGTTCGGGCGGTTGCCCCGGATGTTCTTCTTGGCCTTCTTCGGGTCGCTGGAGATCTTGTTCTGCGGGTGGTCCGGGTCGTCGAGCTTGAAGTTCCGGTTGACCGCGACGGCGCGGACCCGCCCGCTGCCCGGCTCGACGACGGCCACCATCCGGGCGGCCGTGGCCGACTCGCTCAGTTGGTTGCGGACCGCCTTGTCGGCGCCCTTCTGTGCCTGCACGTCGAGGGAGGTGGTGATGGTGTAGCCACCGCTCTTCAGCCGCCGCTCCCGGTCGTACGAGGTGGAGCCGAAGGTCTCCTGCTGGAGCCACCAGCGGTAGAAGTAGTCGCAGAAGAAGCCCCAGGACCGGGTGTTGGTGGCGACGCAGCCGTTCGGGGTGCGCTTCTTCGCCACCTTGAGCTTGATCTGCTTGGCCTGGTCGGCCTGCTCCTTGGTGATGGCGCCGATCTGCACCATGTTGTCGATGACGTAGTCACGCCGGCCGACCGCGTCGTCGTAGCCGGCCGTGGTGGTCGGGTCGAACGCGGTCGGCGCCTTCACCAGACCGGCGAGCATCGCCGACTCCTGGATGTCGAGCTTGCTCGGCGGCTTGTTGAAGTAGACCTGGCTGGCGGCGTAGATGCCGTACGCGCCGTTGCCGAAGGCGGCGATGTTCAGGTAGCGCTCCAGGATCTCGTCCTTGGAGAGCTCCTTGTCGATCTGCAGCGCGTAGCGCATCTCGCGCAGCTTGCGGGCGCTGGTGTCCTCGGTCGCGGCCACCACGTCGGCCGGGTGCGTCGCCGAGTACGAGATGGCCAGCCGGACGTACTGCATGGTGAGCGTCGAGGCGCCCTGCCGCGAGTTCGTCCCGGACTGGTTGTTGACGAACGCCCGGGCCACACCGTTGAGGTCCACGCCGTTGTGCTTGTAGAAGTCGTGGTCCTCGGCCGCGATGATGGCCTTCTGCATGATCGGCGCGATGTCCTTGAGCTTCACGTCGCGCCGGTTCTCGTCGTACATCGTGGCCAGCGGCGTCTTGCCGTCGGAGGCCAGCAGGTAAGTGATCTGCGGGGCCCGGGCCACCGTCAGTTCGGTGGGGAGCGCGCCGAAGGTTTCGGCCCCCGCCTTGGCGGCAAGTCCGGACATCGCCACCGCGGGGAAGGCCGCCGCGGCGACCACCACGCCGGCCAACAGGCCACAGATGAGTAGCGATGCGGCGTTGGTCAGCACGTTGTGGTCACGTTTCCGCATCCAGGTCACCTCGACAGGGTACGCGAGTAGGGAACGAGGGGCGCGCGGGGAAGTTTCCCCATTTCCTGCGCGCGCTGGCCTCGTTGTGCTAAACGCACGAACCCCGGTGCGTGGTTGCGTGAAACCTGGCAGAAGTCTCCCCCGAACGGGGGAGTGGCGCAGCGTTTTCACCTACTCCGCCGGGGTAGACGGCGGGCGAAAGCCCGGGAAGCCGGGAGTGTCCGGAATGATGGATTTCGCCGACAACGTTGCGTAATCAGGCGACTACACAGCATGATGGTGGCGGCGACAGCAGCCACACGTCGTCCGCGCCGCCCTGGGGAGGCCGGCCCGGACGACCGGGGGGAACCGGACGGCTGGTCGCGCGAAGTCGGTAGGCACAGCAAGGGGGGACGTGTACAGATGGGCATGATCACTGACTGGCCGTCACTGGCGGCGTGTCAGAACGGGGACCCGGACGCGTTGTTCGTACAGGGCGCCGAACAGAACGTGGCGAAGAGGATCTGCCGGAGCTGCCCAGTTCGGTACGAGTGCCTGGCCGACGCGCTCGACAACCGGATCGAGTTCGGTGTGTGGGGTGGCATGACCGAACGCGAGCGCCGGGCGTTGCTGCGGCGGCACCCGCAGGTCACCAGCTGGCGCAAGATGTTCGAGGCGGCCATGAAGAAGAACGCCAAGGAGAAGGCCGGCCGGGACAAGGTCCTCGTGACCACGGCCAACTGACCGACGCGCCGGTCGGCCGCGCCGCTCAGCGCCGGCTGATCGCCTCGCCGATCGTCCGCAGCCCGTCGACGTCGTGCACGTCGGCGGGCTGCGCCGTCACCGACACCGCCGGCACCGCCGGGAACGCCTCGGTGAACCGGGCCGCCACCCGCTCCTCACGTGCCGCCTGCTCGGCGAGCGTGGCGTGCGCCCGCAGCACCTCGGCGGTGCGCTCGTGCCCGCCCGCACCGGCCAGCCGCTCCGCGGCGGCCAGACTGTCCGCCGCGGACAGGTCCGGCACCGCCGGCCGGT
The DNA here is from genome assembly GCF_040631005.1 of Micromonospora sp. NPDC005707. Lineage (NCBI taxonomy): Bacteria > Bacillati > Actinomycetota > Actinomycetes > Micromonosporales > Micromonosporaceae > Micromonospora > Micromonospora sp. NPDC005707. Next base: position 453,802 of record NZ_JBEXYR010000005.1, on the reverse strand, counting down.
GCACCCGGTTGAGCACCAGACCGGCGAGCGGCATCCGCTCGGCGCCCAGCCGGCCGGCGAAGTAGGCGGCCTCCCGGACCGCGTCCGGCTCCGGTGCCGCGACCAGCAGGAACGCCGTCTCCCGCGCCTGGAGGATGCGGTACGTCTGCTCGGCCCGCTGGCGGAACCCGCCGAACATCGAGTCCAGCGCGGCGACGAAGCCGGACAGGTCGGTGAGCAACTGGGCGCCGATCACCTTCTGCACCACCTTCGAGAACATCCCGAAGCTGGCCGTCACCAGGCTGAACATGCTCCGCCCGCCGCTGCGGGCCGGGGCGAGCAGCAGCCGCAGCATGCGCCCGTCGAGGAAGCGGGAGAGCCGGGCCGGCGCGTCCAGGAAGTCGAGCGCCGAGCGGGACGGCGGGGTGTCCACCACGATGAGGTCCCACTCGCCCCGCGCGTGCAGCTGGCCCAGCTTCTCCATCGCCATGTATTCCTGCGTGCCGGCGAAGGTGGAGCTCATGGCCTGGTAGAAGGGGTTGGCGAAGATCTCCGCCGCCTTCGCCGGATCGGTGTGCTGGAGCACCACGTCGTCGAAGGTGCGCTTCATGTCGAGCATCATGGCGTGCAACTGACCGCCGCTGGACTCGACGTCGATGCCCTTGACCTGGCGTGGGGTGTTGTCCAGCTCGGTCAGGCCGAGCGACTGGGCCAGCCGGCGGGCCGGGTCGATGGTGAGCACCACCGTCCGCCGGCCGTGCCGCTCGGCCGCCCGCAGCGCCAGCGCCGCCGCGGTGGTCGTCTTGCCCACTCCGCCCGCCCCGCAGCAGACCACGATCCGTACGCCCGGATCGGCGAGGATCTGGTCGACGTCCAGCGGTGGCGCCGCGTCTTCGGAAGGCACCAATCGAGCGTATCGGTCGAGAGGGTCTCTCTGCTCCGTGCCGGCCGCAGGTGTGAGTCAATCCGCCCGGACGAGCGTCTCGGCAAGCGTCTCCAGCCCCGCCCGGTCGACCCCGCCGGGCAGCAGCGGCAGCTCGGTCAGGGGCCGGCCCAGTTCCTCCAGGTCGGCGCGGAGCGAGTCCTCCAGCTCCCGGCGTACCTGCTGGTCACGGGCCTCGGAGGCGAGGCCGGCCACGGTCCGGGCGTCGGTCGGCAGGCCGGCGGCGGCCAGCCCGCGCTTCAGCTCGGCGGCGGTCACCGGACGGTCGGCGGGCACCGGAGGCCGGGCCCCGTTGACGATCACCCGGCCGACCGGGAAGCCGAGGTTGGTCAGCTCGGCGATCGCGTCGACGGTCTCCTGGACCGGCATCTCCTCCAGCAGCGTGACCACGTGCACCGCGGTCATCGGCGACCGGAGCAGCGCCGAGACCCCCTCGCTCTGGGTCTTGATCGGGCCGACCTTGGCCAGCCGGGCGGTCTCCGCGGTCACGTTGAGGAAGCGGCCGATCCGCCCGGTCGGCGGCGCGTCCAGCACCACCGCGTCGTACGCCCGGCGTTGCCCGCTGGTCCGGGTGGTCGCCTCCTTGACCTTGCCGGTGAGCAGCACGTCCCGCAGGCCCGGGGCGATGGTGGTGGCGAAGTCGATGGCGCCCAGCTTGCGCAGCGCGCGGCCGGCCGCGCCGAGCTTGTAGAACATGTCCAGGTACTCGAGGAGCGCCTCCTCGGCGTCGACCGCCAGGGCGCGTACCTCGCCGCCGCCCGGTGCGTCGGCCAGGTGCCGCTCCTCGTAGGGCAGCGGGTCGGTGCCGAAGAGCTGGGCGATGCCCTGCCGCCCCTCCACCTCGACGAGCAGGGTGCGCCGGCCGCCGGCGGCCAGCCCGAGGGCCAGCGCCGCCGCCACGCTGGTCTTGCCCGTGCCGCCCTTGCCGGTCACCACGTGCAGGCGGGCCGGCCATCTGCCGGCGGACTCGGCCGGCTGCTCAGTCGCTGCCACCCGTCGAGCCTATCCAGCCGCCGCGGTCAGGCGACCTCGCAGACCCACCAACCCGTCTTCCGCACCACGGTGAAACGCAGTTCCTGGTCGGCCATCTTCTCGTCGGCGGTGGTCATGGTGACCCGGGTGCTGACCGTGGCCCGGTCCCCGGTCTGGTTGTCCACCTTCGGGGTGGTCCAGCGGAACCGCGCGTTCTGGTACTGCCCGGCGTACTTCCGTACCTCGGCGACCTTGGCGGCGATCTTCTCGTCGTCGCGGGACGCCGAGCAGACGAAGGTGGCCGCCGCGCGGGCGTCCCGGTCCTTGTAGACGGCGGTGAGGAACCCGTCCACCGCGACCGTCGGCTCCTTGGCGCCCTGGCCGTCCTCGGCCTGGCGCAGGGCGAGGAACGCGGCCGTGCCGCCACCGCCACAGAGCAGGATCGCCGCGGCCAGCACGATCGAGGCGATCAGCAGGCCGCGCCGCTTCTTCGGGGCGGCCGGCTGCGGGTACGGCGGGTAGCCGGGCGCCGGTGCGGGCAGGGCGCCGGGGGCCGGCGCGGCGCCGGCGGGCGGCTCCGGGTGGGCGGGACCTCCGGGCGAGCCGGCGGCGCCGCCGATGGGCGGTTGGGTCATGTCGTTCCCCCGGGGTGCGGCGCGCCGACGCCGCCCCAGGCGACGGACACGTGATCGAGCGTGGCGGGCGAGCACGGGCACTCATCCAGACCGGAAGGGTAGCGGTCGGCGGACGGCTTGCCAGCCCCGCGTACGCCGCGCCGCGCCGGGCCGGACGTGAGCCCGCCGCCGCCTTCCGGATCGGGAATGTGTCGCATATGTGACTGCAGGTGACCGGTTGTGCGCGTCCCGTTGCCGGGACTCCCCGCAGGTCCTACGTTCGTCGCGACGCGGGGGCCGGACCGGGGACGGTCCCGAGCCGAATGGTGGTGACTGTGAACAGGTACGAGGCCCGGAGGCAGCGGATGCGCGACGAGGAGAACACTCCCCGAGCCCAGTTCCCCGGCGAGCGGGCCGGACGGCCCGGCGACGCCGAGGGGTCCGGCGCGGGAGTGCCGTTCAACGAGCGGTCCTACCGCCCGCCGACCGAGGTGGTGCGCACCCTGGTCCGGCCGGCCGGGCGGGGCCGCGACGAGGAGGAGCCCGGCTACATCATCCACCTGCCGGTCCGGGTCCCCGACCTGGCGGCGGCCACCGCGCTCGCCGGCACCGTGGCCACCTCGCTGGGCTTCCTCGGCGAGCTGGACGCGGGCGAGACCACGGTCTCCACCGCCGACGACCAGAACAACCGGCACCGGGTCTTCTGCGACCTGCTGCTGCCCGACCGCACCCGGTGCCCCCAGCGGTACGAGCACGAGGGCCCCTGCGGCGAGCCGCCCGCTGCGCCCGAGCAGCGTCCCGCGTCCCCGTAGCGGCGCCGGACCGTAGGCTGTGCCTGACCGAAGTCCATGCCAGGCAAGGGAGCCTTGACTCGATGCAGAAGTGGGAATACGCCACGGTCCCGCTGCTGGTCCACGCGACCAAGCAGATCCTCGACAACTGGGGCGAGGACGGCTGGGAGCTGGTCTCCGTGGTTCCCGGCCCGAATCCGGAGCAGCTCGTCGCCTACCTGAAGCGCCCGAAGGGCGGGGCGGCATGAGCAACGGACCGCACGCGAAGCTCGCGGAGCTCGGCCTGACCCTGCCCGAGGTGGCGTCGCCGCTGGCCAGCTACGTGCCGGCCGTCCAGTCCGGGCAGCACGTCTACGTCTCGGGCCAGCTCCCGATCGTCGAGGGCAAGCTGCTCGCCACCGGCAAGGTCGGCAACGGCGTCTCCGCCGAGCAGGCGAAGGACCTGGCGCAGCGGTGTGCGCTGAACGCGCTCGCCGCGGTCGACGCGCTGGTCGGGCTGGAGAACGTGGTCAAGATCGTCAAGCTGAGCGGCTTCGTGGCCAGCGCCCCGGGCTTCACCGGCCAGCCCGGCGTGGTCAACGGCGCCTCCGAGCTGTTCGGCGCCGTCTTCGGCGAGGCCGGCCGGCACGCCCGCAGCGCGGTGGGCGTCGCCGAGCTTCCCCTCGACGCCCCCGTCGAGGTCGAGGTCATCGTCGAGGTTGCCTGACGCTGCGTACCCGTGATCTTGCCGGTGTCGGTGGGGCAGAGGGCTCGCAAGGGGACATAACCCCTGGCGGCACCGCAAGATCGCGGGGAGTGGCGGGCGGGGTCGTACGATCGCTGCCATGGGGCCTGTGACCGGAGCCGCAGGGGCGCTCGCGGACGAGCTGCCGGGGTGGGTGACGCTGGTGCGTGCCCCGAACCCGGGGCCGATGACGCTCGACGGCACGAACACCTGGGTGCTGCGCGCCCCGGGCGCCGAGCACGCCGTGGTGGTCGATCCCGGCCCGGCCGACGAGGAGCACCTGGCCGCGCTCACCGCGCACGGCCCGGTCGGCTTCGTGCTGATCACCCACGGGCACGCCGACCACACCGAGGGCGCGCCCCGGCTCAGTGAACTGCTCGGCGGGGCGCCCGTCCTGGCCGTCGACCCGGCCCACACCGTGGGCGGCGCGCCGCTCACCCCGAACACCGCGCTCGACGCCGGCCTGGACATCCGCCTGCTGAGCACCCCCGGGCACACCGCCGACTCGGTCTGCTTCCTCGTGGGGCACGGCGACGAGCGGGTCGTGCTCACCGGTGACACCATCCTCGGGCGGGGCACCACCGTGGTCGCCCACCCCGACGGGCACCTCGGCGACTACCTGTCGAGCCTGGAGCTGCTCGCCACGTACCGGGGGATCCCGGCGTTGCCGGGGCACGGCCCGGCGCTGGCCGACTGCGGTGTGGCGGCCGACTTCTACCTGGCCCACCGGCGGGCGCGGCTCGACCAGGTCCGCGCGGCGGTCGCCGCCGGCGCGACCACCGCGCCGGAGGTCGTCGAGCGGGTCTACGCGGACGTCGACCGGTCGCTGTGGTGGGCCGCCGAATGGTCGGTCCGGGCCCAGTTGGAGTACCTCGGGGTGAGCACCCGGGAATCCGGCGCCGGGGGTACGGGGTTGGAGCAGCCGTGACCTGCCCGGTGTGTGGAACCGTCGCCGTACCCGGCGCGCGGTTCTGCCACAACTGCGGAGCCGCCCTGCCGGCCGCCGCCACGCTGCCCGCCGCCGAGCGGCGGGTGGTGACCGTGCTCTTCGGTGACCTCTCCGACTTCACCTCGTGGTCCGAGGACCTCGACCCGGAACGGGTCGGCGCCGTCACGGACCGGGTGCTGGCCGCCCTGGCCGGCGCGGTCAAGACCTTCGGCGGGCACGTCGACAAGCTCACCGGCGACGGGATCATGGCGGTCTTCGGCGCGCCGGTGGCGCACGAGGACGACGCCGAGCGCGCCGTCCGGGCCGCGCTCTCCATGCAGCGTGCGGTCCGCCGGGTGCTCGACGACGAGCGGGGCGGCGGCGCGCCGCTCGGCCTGCGGGTCGGGCTGAACACCGGCGACGTGATCGCCGGCATCCAGGCGGCGATCGAATACACGGTCATCGGCGACACGGTGAACACCGCCGCCCGGCTCGCCGACGCCGCCGCCGTCGGCGCGGTCTACGCGGGCGGGCGCACCTCCGCGGCCACCCGGCACGTCGCCTCCTGGCGGGCGCTGCGCCCGCTGCGGCTCAAGGGCAAGCGCGAGCCGGTCGAGGCGTACGAGCTGCTGGGCCTGCTGGACGCGCCGGGCACCCGGTCGGGCCTCGGCGACGAGGCGCCCTTCGTGGGCCGGGAGACCGAGATCGGCCGGGTCGCCGGCCGGCTCGCCGAGGTGATCGACCGGGGTGAGCCCCGGGTGCTGCTGATGACCGCCGAGGCGGGGATCGGCAAGTCCCGGTTCGCCGCCGAGGTGGAACGCCTCGCCGCCGGCTACGACGTCGGCGCCGGCCGGTACGCCGCGCACACCGGCGCCCGGGTGCTCTCCGTGCGCTGCGCCGCCTTCGGCGAGCGGCGCCGGCTCGCACCCCTCGCCGACCTGGTCCGGGCGGCGGTCGGCCTGCCCAACGACGCCGCCACGGCGCTCACCCGGCCGGCGGTCGAGGAGCGGCTGCGCCGGCTCGGGCAGCGCCTCGGCCGGCTCCCCGGCGACCTGCCCCCGCTCGCCGTGGACCAGCTCCTGGCCCTGCTCGGGTACGCCGAACTCCCCGCCGCCACCGAGAACGGCGAGTGGAACGCCGCCGCCCCGCCGCCGGACGCCGAGGCGGTGCCCAACGCCGTCGCCGAGCTGCTCAGCGCGCTCGCCCTGGAGGCGCCGCTGGTGATCGTGGTGGACGACCTGCACGACGCCACCGCCGAGACGATCAAGGCGCTCGCGCTGACCCTCAACCGGCTCAGCGGCCCGGTGCTGGTGCTGCTGCTCGGCCGGCCCGAGCTGGTGCGGACCGCCGGCGCGCTGACCCGCGTCGCGGACGCCGAGGTGCACGCGCTGCCCCCGCTGCGCGGCGCCGACGCCTCCCGGCTGCTCACCAGCTATCTGAGCGGCGGCAAGCTGTCCACGGCCGACGCCGACCGGCTGCTCGCCACCGCCCAGGGCAACCCGTTCTACCTGGCCGAGCTGGTCACCCTGCTGATGGAGCGCGGCGCGCTGACGGCCGGCCCGGGGCGGGACGCCAACGTCGGCTGGCGGCTCGCGCCCGGCTCGCTGGGCAGCCGGCTGCTCTCCCGCGACCTGGCCGCCGTGCTCGCCGCGCGTATCGACGCCCTGCCGCCGGACGCCCGCTCGGTCCTGCGGGACGCCGCGGTGGTCGGCGACATCGTGCCCGACGGTGCGCTGGAGGCGCTGCGCGAGCAGCGCGTCGGGCGGGACGGCCGGCCGGCCGCGGTGGCCGCGGTCGAGCTGGACCGGGCCGTGGAAGAACTGCTGCAACGCCGCATGCTGCACCGCACCCGCACCGGGTTCGCGTTCGCCACCCCGCTCATGCGGGAGGCCGCGTACGCCGGGGTGAGCAAGGCCGAGCTGGCCGAGCGGCACGCCGCGCTGGCCCGCTGGGCCGCACCGGAGAGCACCGGCGGCGCCGGCACGCCGGCCGGCGGGTTCACCGAGTCCGCCCGGGACGACTTCGTGGCCGAGCACGTCGAGCGGGCCGCCGCGCTCGCCGACGCGGTCAAGCTCCGCCCGGACGCGCCGGCCCGGGCGGTGGCTCCGCTGGGCGTGGCCGCGCTGGGCCGGGCCGCCCGCCGCGCGCTGCGGTCGGGGGAGCCGGCGATGGCCGTCGAGTACGCCGAACGCGCCGCCGAGCTGGCCCGTGACGGGGTGCCGCTGGCCGACCGGGTGGTGCATGCCCGGGCGCTGCTCCAGATCGGCCGCCCGGCCGACGCGCTCGCCTTCGCCGAGAAGATCGCCGCGAACGCCGGGGACGCGGCGGCCACCCGGACCAGCGCGCTGCTGCTGGCCGGGCAGGCCCACCAGACGCTGGGTGACGCGGCCCGGGCCGAGCGGAGCTGGCAGGAGGCGTTGCAGGTGGCCACGGCGGCCAACCTGCCGACCATGCGCGCCTCGGCGATGCGCCGGCTCGGGATGGCCGACTTCATCGCCGGGCGGCTGGGCCAGGCGAGCAGCCGGCTGGCCGCCTCCTACCAGGTCAGCCTCGCGGCGAAGGACCCGCGCGGGCAGGCCTGGTCGTTGCAGAACCTGGCCTGGGTGACCACCACCCGGGGCGACTTCGCCGGCACCGACGCGGTGCTCGGCCGGGCGGCCCGGCTCTTCGCCGAGCTGAAGGACCCGTACGGGCGGGCCTGGCTGCGCGGCACCACCGCGTTCGCGCGGCTGCTCGCCGGCCGGCTCCGCGAGGCGTGCCGGATGGCGCAGGTGTTCCTGCCGTTCGGCGAGCGGGTCGGCGAGGCGTGGGCGGTGGGTACGTTGCGCGCCGTCGAGGCGTACGCCACCGCGGAGCTGGGCGAGCTGGCCGAGGCGGACCGGGCGGCGCGCCGGGCGTACCGGGAGTTCGCCGAGGTCGGCGACGACTGGGGGCAGGGCTTCGCGCTGGTGGTGCGCGGCGTGGTGGCGCGCGGGCTGGGCGAGCCGGAGCACGCCGCCGACCTGCTCACCGACGCCCTGGCGTACGCCGACCGCACCGCGCACCCGCTGCTCACCGGGATGGCCGGGACACTGCGCGGCTTCCTGGCGATGGACATGGGCGACGCCGAGACGGCAGAGCGGGAGGCCCGGTCGGTGCTGACCACCGTGGAGCCCCACAACCCGCAGGCCCCCGCCCAGGTGGCGCCGCGGGTGCTGCTCGCCGTGGCCCGGCTCGCCGCCGGCGACTCCGCGACCGCGGTGGGGCTGCTCGCCCCGGTCGCCACCGCCGCCGCCAACACCCCGTCGCTGCTCTTCTCCCGCCGCCAGACCATGGCCCGGTACGCGTCCGCGCTGCTCGCCCACGGCCAGCGCGAGCAGGCGCTGGACTGGGCGCAGCGGGCGGTGTCCGCCCCGGCCGAGGACGTACGCAGCCAGGTCATCGCGCGGATGGTGCTGGCCGAGGCGTTCGCCGCCTGCGGCCGCCCGGCCGAGGCGCTGGCCAGCGCCGAGGAGGCGGTGCGCCTGGCGTACGCCACCGAGCAGCGTAGTGAGCGGGCCGCCGCCGACGCGCTCCGCGCCCGCCTCGCCGCGCGCTGATCGATCCCCGGCCGGTTCTGCCGGTTCCGGGGATGTGCCCGTCGGAGGGGGCGGTTAGCGTGGGGGGTGAGGGCCGTCCACGCCGGCGGCCACGGTTGGGGAGGGACGATGAGGCTGCCGCGCTCCGGCGCCGGCTGGACGATCGCGGTCTTCGGGCTCCTGGCGCTGCTGCTCGGCGCGCTGGGGCTGATCTGGCCGGAGACCCAGCTCCGCCTGCTCGGCTTCGAGGTGCCCGCCGAGCGCGCCCCGGGTGACTACACCGGCACGTTCCTCACGGCGTCCTCGATGGCCTCGTTCAACATGGGGGTCTACTACCTGCTCGCGGTGGCTACCGAGTGGCGGCCGTTCTACCGGTTCACCGTCTGGTTCCGGCTGGTCACGTTCACCGTCTTCAGCATCGCGGTGCTCTCCGACGTCGCCCCGGACCGGTTCTTCGGGGTCGCCGCCTGGGAGGGCCTGGGCGCGGTCGCGACCGCCGTCGGCCTGTGGTGGGACGCCCGCCGGGCGGCCGCCGGGCCGGGCCGGCCGGCTGCGGCGGACGACACCGCTCCGGGCTCGGGCCCGGTTCCGGCGACCGACGCGGTGCACTGAGCGACCGGGACCGTTGGGTATTTTCGAGTCGTGACCGAGACCCCGCCCGGCGCCCTGCGGCTGCCCATCGTGCCCGGTCTGACCGACCTGGAGGTCTTCGCCCGGGGCGGCTACGCCACCGTCTACCGGGCCACCCAGATCTCGGTGGGGCGCGAGGTCGCGGTCAAGGTGGAGAACCGCACGCTGGACAGCGACCGGGACCAGGCGCGCTTCCTGCGCGAGGCGCGGGCGGCCGGCAAGATGTCCTCCCACCCGCACGTGGTGGACCTCTTCGACGTCGGGGTCACCGTCGACCAGCACCCCTACCTGATCATGGAGCTCTGCGACGGCTCGTACGCGGAGCGGATGCGCCGGTGCCCGTTGGGCGCGGTGGAGGCCCGCGACCTCGGCGTGAAGATCGCCGACGCGCTGGCCCACTCGCACGCGGCCGGGGTGCTGCACCGCGACGTCAAGCCGGCCAACATCCTCTACTCCCACTTCAACTCGGCGGTGCTGGCCGACTTCGGGCTCGCGGTGCTGGCCGAGGTGCGCGACGCCTCGGTCACCCTGGAGGTGCTCACCCCGGCCTACGCGCCGCCGGAGATGTTCAGTCACAGCCCGCCCAGCCCGGCCGTCGACGTCTACGCGCTCTGCGCCACCCTCTACGCGGTGATGCACGGCCGCCCGCCGCGCTGGCAGTCCGAGCGCAACCCGAGCCTGGTCACCGTGCTGGAGATGTTCCAGCAGCCGATCCCCGGCCTGCCCGGCGTGCCCGACGAGCTGATCGACGTGCTGCGGTTGGGCATGGCCAACGACCCGGGCGAGCGGCCCTCCGCCGTCGAGCTGGGCGGCATGCTCGCCGCCATCCCGCTGGACCCGGGCGCCGTGCCGGTGAGCGGCGCGCCCTATCCGGGGGCTCCGGTCAGCGGCGGCCCGACCACCGGCGGCCATCCGCTGGCCCGCGCCGGCCAGCCGAGCCCGCGCCCGCCGGCCGAGGACGCCCACCCGACCGTGCCGACCCGCGGCCGGCGCTGGCCGCGGCGCTGGTTCCTCGGCGGGGCGGGGGTGCTCGCGCTGGCCGCCTCGGCCGGGGCCGGTGCCTGGCTGGCCGACGGCGCGCCCGCCGTGGTGTCGCCGACGCCGGTGGCCAGCGAGGCGGTCGAGCCCTCCGGGGCGAGGGTGGCGCCCGGCTGCGCGGCGGGTGACGTCCGCCTGCCGGCGGGCGCCCACTGCGCGTCCGAACTGGAGTGTTACGGCCCGGTGCGGTTGCGCCGCGACCGGGCCGAGGCCACCCGGGTGCCCTGCGACGGCCGGCACACCTGGGAGACCTACGCCGAGGGTGACCTGCCGGCCGCGCTGGTCGGTGCGGGCCACGACGCGGTGGTCGCCGACCCGGCCGTCCAGCAGGTCTGCAGCGTGCGCACGTTCCAACTGGCCAGCGGCGTCCGGAAGATGGCCGGCTGGAACCTGGAGGTGCTGCCGCCGGCCGGCGCCGACCGCACCTACCGGTGCCTGGCGGGGCGGGGCGTGGACGCGCTGGCCGTGCCGACCCTCATCGGTCGCTGACGCCGTTCGCCGTCCGCTGCTGCCGCACCGCCCGCGGGTCGAGCGCGCCCAGGGTGTCGGCGTCGCCCGGGTAACCGCCGGCGGTCGCCCGCAGGTCCCGGACCGCCCGCGGGTCGAGGGCCTCCAACGTGTCGGCGTCGCCCGCGTAGCCGCCGACCGGCGTGCGGAGCTGCCGGACCGCCCGGGGGTCGATCGCCTCCAGCGTGTCGGCGTCCACCCCGTACGCGGTGGGGAGCGGCCACTCGTCGGCCGGGGCGTCGGCGCGGGGAGGAGCCTGCCGGGCGGCGGTGACCGTCACCCCGGCGATCATGCCGAGCAGCACGCAGACCAGGGCCAGCACCACCGACAGGATGCCGGCCGGCCGCCACACCACCAACGTCACCAGCGCCGCCACCGCCGCCACCGACGCGACGACGGCCTTGACCCGCGCATCGGGCTTCGGGAACGAACTCACCCGACAAGCATGGCTCAGGGCGTCGAACTGTCAACCGCCGGACCCGGACGGCTTCCCGTCAGTAGGTTCGCCAGGCCGGTCACCCTCCACTCCGGAGAGCCGCTAAAAGCGTCGATCAATAAACTTTCGTTACATCAATCGGCAATCTGTCGCTTCCGTCCGCGTTTGACGGGCCACTCCGGTGGGCCTTGATCCCTAAAGTGACGGATGTCGAGGTCTCCTCGACGGACCCCGTTCCCCACCGGAAGGCAGCCACATGCCACGTGCAATCCGGTCCCTCACCGCAACAGGGATCGCCGGCCTCGTCCTCGCCGGATCGGCGGTCGCGCCCGCCGCGGCCGCGGCCGCGACGCCGCAGCCGCCGGCGTACGACCGGACCAGCGCCGCCGAGGCGCGCCGGGTCGACCGCGTGCCCACGCCGAAGCTCGACTGGTACGCCTGCTACGACTACGCCGAGTGCGCCACGGTCCGGCTCCCGCTGGACTACGACAACCCGAAGGGCGCCACCACCGAGGTCGCGCTGCTCCGGGTCAAGGCCCGCGACCAGCAGCACCGCATCGGCAGCCTGTTCCTCAACCCGGGTGGCCCGGGCGGCTCCGGCACCAGCATCGCGCTCGCCGCACCGTACTTCCTCGGCGACGACCTGCTCGACCGCTTCGACATCGTCGGCGTCGACCCGCGCGGGGTCGCCGCCAGCGACAACGTCAGGTGCTTCCCGTCGGTGAAGGAGCAGACCCGGGCGTACGCCGGGCTGAACCTCGCCTTCCCGTTCACGAAGGCCGAGGAGAAGGCGTACGTCGCGGCGTCGAAGGCGGTCGGCAAGGGCTGCTCGACGACCGGCAAGCCCCTGACCGGCGCGGCGTCCACCGCCGAGGTGGCCCGCGACATGGACGTGCTGCGCCGTGCGGTCGGCGACCGGAAGCTGAGCTACCTGGGCTTCAGCTACGGCACCGCGCTGGGGCAGTACTACGCCAACATGTTCCCGGACCGGTTCCGCGCCCTGGTGGTCGACGGGGTGCTCAACCCCGACGCCTGGATCGGGCAGGGCAAGGCCCGCAACCAGCTCCAGGAGACCCGGCTGCGCAGCGCCGACGGCGCGTACCGCGCGCTGCACGAGATCCTGGCCCGGTGCGCGAAGGCCGGCGCGGAGAAGTGCACGCTGGCGTCCGGCGGCGACCCGGTCGTCGCCTACGAGACGGTGGCGCAGCGGCTGCGCAAGAAGCCGCTGGTGGTGGACGACCCGGACGCCGGGCGGTTCACCGTCACCTACGCCGACTTCGTCGGCGCCACCCTCAGTTACCTCTACGACCCGAGCGGCTGGCAGTACATCGTGGACCTGACCGGCGAGCTGCTGGTGCTGACCGACCCGGCCGCCGCCGCGCCCGACCGGGCGGAGGCGCGCACCGCCGTGGCACAGCGGGCCGCCCAGGCCCGCCGGCAGCGGGGCTACGACTTCCCGTACGACAACGGGCTGGAGACGTTCCTGACGGTGGACTGCACCGACGCGTACCACCCGAAGAGCGCGGACGCCTGGCCGGCGCTGTCGGCCAGGGAGGACAAGCGGGCCCCGTACTTCGGCCGGGCCTGGGCCTGGGGCACCGCGCCCTGCGCCCGCAACACCTGGACCGTGCGGGACTCCGACGCCTTCACCGGCCCGTTCGACCGGACCACCGCCGCCCCGGTGCTGGTGGTCGGCAACTACTGGGACCCGGCGACCAACTACCAGGGCGCGGTCAGCTCGGCCCGGCTGCTGCCGAACAGCCGGCTGCTGAGCAGCGACAGCTGGGGGCACACCGCCTACGGCACCTCGGCCTGCGTGACCGGCGCGGTCGACGCGTACCTGCTCGGCGGGACGCTGCCCGCCAGGGGCACGCTCTGCACCGGTGACGCGCAGCCGTTCCAGGACGAGCCGGCGGCCACCCGGGCGAAGGCCTCGAAGAGCGACCTGGCCCGGGCCGGTGAGCCGGGCCGGGGCGAGCCGAAGCGGCTGCCGCCGGTGGTGGCGCCGCTGCCGGCGGTCGGCACGCTGACCGTCCGCTGACGGACCCCCGGGGTACGGCGGGCGATCGGGCGCCCGCCGTACCCCGGGCCGCGGACGGAGCGATCGGGGCAGCGTGCGGCCGGTTCGGCGGGTTAGAGTACGGCCGCACCCCGCTCCCGCCGATCCCGGCCCGAATGCGGGGGCGCTGCGCCGCCGTGATCCGCCCCCTGGCGAACGGTGGCCCTCGACCTCCCGACCAAGGAGCTCTCCACTTCCATGTCTCGTAGATGGATCTCTGCCCTGATGTCCGCGGGGCTCGCGCTCGGCGCGCTCGGCATGGCCCAGCCGGTCAGTGCGGCCGGCTCCGCACCCGACGGTGACGGCCGGGCGAACGCCGGCATCAAGCCGGGCGCGCGCACCAGCTCGGCGTCCACGAGCGCCGCGACCCCGCCCGGCTACACGATCCGCGGCATCGACGTCTCCAGCCACGACCACAACCTCGGCCCGATCGACTGGCCGGCGGTGGCGGCCGGTGGCTACAAGTTCGCGTACGTCAAGGCCACCGAGGGGCACACGTACCTCAACCCCTACTTCGCCGAGGACTACGCCGCGGCCAAGGCGGCCGGCCTGCTCGTCGGCGCCTACCACTTCGCCCGCCCGGACGGGGGTGACCCGGTCACCGAGGCGAACTTCTTCGTCGACAACGCCCAGTTCGCCAAGGACAGCCAGACGCTCGTGCCCATGGTGGACATCGAGTGGCCGTACTGGTCCGGCGCGCCGACCTGCTACGGGCTCACCCCGACGGAGATGTCCAGCTGGATCCGGTCCTTCACCGACCAGGTCAAGGCGCGCATCGGCCGGCCGGTGATGATCTACACGAACACCAACTACTGGAACCCGTGCACCGGCAGCGACGCGTCCTTCGGCGCCAACCCGCTGGACATCGCCGGCTACACCGAGACCCGCCCGCCCCTGCCGGCCGGCTGGACGACGGAGACCATCTGGCAATACGCCGCCGGTGACGCCAGCAAGCCGGGGAACTACAGCCAGAACGTGTTCAACGGCGACTACGCGGCCCTCACCCGGCTCACCGGCGCTCCGGCGGCCGCGGCCCCGATCGCGATCCGGGCCCGTGCCAACAACCGTTACGTGGTGGCCGAGAACGCCGGCGCCAAGCCGCTGATCGCCAACCGGACCTCGGTCGGGCTGTGGGAGCAGTTCGACCTGGTCGACGCGGGCGGCGGCTTCGTGGCCATCCGGGCTCGCGCCAACGGCCGGTACGTGACGGCGGAGAGCGCGGGCTCGCAGCCGCTGATCGCCAACCGCACGTCGGTCGGCGCCTGGGAGAAGTTCACGGTGGTCGACAACTCGGACGGCACCATCAGCCTCCGGGCCAACGCCAACGGCCGGTACGTGACGGCGGAGAGCGCGGGCACCCTGCCGCTGATCGCCAACCGCACGTCGGTCGGTCCGTGGGAGAAGTTCGACCGGATCGCCACCTCCTGAACCGCCGCCGTTGCCCGGCGCCCCGACGAGGGGTGCCGGGCAACGGCGTTTTCAGTAGGACTTGTCCTGGCCGAGGACGTGCTGGGCGACGAAGTTGAGGATCATCTCGCGGCTGACCGGGGCGATCCGGCCCGCCCGGACCGCGCCGAGCAGGGTCGCCACGCCGTACTCCGTGGTCATGCCGGCGCCGCCGAGCGCCTGGACGGCGGTGTCCACGGCGAGCGCGGCGGCCTCGCCGGCCGCGTACTTGGCCATGTTGCCGGCGACGCCGGCCTCCAGGTCGCGGCCGGCGTCGTAGAGGGTGGCCGCCTTGTGGATCATCAGGCGGGCCAGTTCCACCTGCACCGCCGCGTGCGCGAGCGGGTGGGCGACGCCCTGGTGCGACCCGATGCTCTTTCCGCCCCACACCGTCCGCTTGGCGGTGTACTCGCTGGCCCGCTCGATGGCGTACCGCCCGGTGCCGGCGCCCATCGCGGCGACCGTGATCCGCTCGGGGTTGAGACCGGAGAACAGCGCCGGCAGCCCGGCGTCCAGGGACTCGCCGACCAGCGCGTCGGCGGGCAGCCGGACGTCGTCCAGGTAGAGCAGGAACTGGTTCTCCGGGGAGAGGATCTCCATGTCCAGCTTCGACCGCTCCAGCCCGGCGGCGTCGGTCGGCACGATGAACAGGGCCGGCTTCAACTTGCCGGTGGAAGAGTCTTCGGTACGTGCCACGACCAGCACGTGCCCGGCCTCGTCGACGCCGGAGATGTAGCACTTGCGGCCGGTGAGCAGCCAGTCGTCGCCGTCGCGGCGGGCCACCGTGCCGAGCCGGTGGAAGTTCGAGCCGGCCTCCGGCTCGGTGATCGCGAAGACGATCTTCTGCGAGCCGTCGGCGAGGCCGGGCAGGTGGCGCTTGCGCTGCTCGTCGGTGCCGTGCTTGTTGATGACGGTGGCCGCGATGGCGGGCGAGACCACGAGCAGCAGCAGCGGGCAGCCGGCCGCGGCCAGCTCCTCGCAGACGATGGCCAGCTCGGTGATGCCGCCGCCCCCGCCGCCGTACTCGGTGGGGATGTTGACGCCCAGGTAGCCGAGCCGGCCGGCCTCCTGCCACAGCTCGGTGGTGTGTCCCCCCGACTTCGCCTTCGCCACGAAGTAGGAGTGACCGTACTTGCGGCCCAGTGCGCGGACGGCGTCGCGGAGCTGGTCCTGCTCGGGGGTGAGGTCGAAGTTCATCGCGGGTCCTCCTCTGGATTCGACGGCTCCAGGTCGCGGCGCGCCGAGCTGGAGTTGTCGACAACGGCCAGCACGGCCCCGGTGTCGACCTGGCCGCCGGCCGGCACGGGCAGCTCCGCCACCACGCCGTCGGTCGGGGCGAGCACGGGGTGTTCGAGCTTCATCGCTTCGAGGGTCAGCAGCAGGTCGCCGGCGGTCACCCGCTGGCCGACCTCGACGTGCACCCGGGTCACCGCGCCGGGCAGCGGCGCGAGCAGCGACCCGGCCGCCAGCTCCGCGGTGGGCAGGGGGAAGCGGGGCAGCTCGGTGAGGCTCGCCGCCCCGTCCGGGCCGTCCACGAAGACCTCCGACCCCGCCCGGTGTACGCGGTAGGCCCGCCGCACCCCGTCGACGTCGAGCACGACGCGGTCCGGGGCGGCCTCGACCAGGGTCACCGACTCGCCGCCGGACCCGTTGCCGCCCCCCGCCGCCGACACCGACCAGTCGGCGAGCGCCCTCGCGCGGTCCAGCCGGTACCGGACCTCGATCTCGCCGCCGTCCGCCCCCGTGAACCGGGCGACCTGCGGGAACGCCGGCACGTTGCGCCACCCGGACGGCAGCCCGGCCAGCACGGTGGCCTCGGCGCGCCGCCGCGCGGCCGACGCGAGCGCGGCGGCCAGCGCGACCAGGGGGAGCTGATCGTCGGGGAGCAGCGGAGCGAAGACCTCGGGGTGCCGCTCCAGGAAGCCGGTGTCGAGGTCGACGGCGCCGAACTCGGCGCTGCGCAGCACCCGGACCAGCAGGTCCCGGTTGGTGGCGACGCCGTGCAGCTCGGCCCGGGCCAGCGCGCCGGCCAGGGCACGGACCGCCTCGGCCCGGGTGGGCGCCCAGGCGATCAGCTTGGCGAGCATCGAGTCGTAGTGGACGCCGATCGTCGAGCCGTCGACGACGCCGGAGTCGAGACGCAGGCCCTTCGCCGGTGCGAACTCGGCGGCCACCCCCGGAATCGCGAACCGGTGCAGCGTGCCGGTGGACGGGCGGTAGCCCTGGGCCGGGTCCTCGGCGCAGAGCCGCACCTCGACGGCGTGGCCGTCGGCCGGCGGGGTGGCGTCCAGCGGCAGCGGCTCGCCCTCGGCGACCAGGAGCTGCAGCCGGACGAGATCCAGCCCGGTGGTCAGCTCGGTGACCGGATGCTCCACCTGCAGGCGGGTGTTCATCTCCAGGAAGTGGACCTGCCCGTCGGGGGCGAGCAGGAACTCCACGGTGCCCGCGCCCACGTAGTCGACCGCCCGGCCCGCGGCCACCGCCGCCTCGTACAGCCGCTCGCGCACCTGCGGGGGCAGGACGCCCGGCGCCTCCTCGACGATCTTCTGGTGTCGGCGCTGGATCGAGCAGTCGCGCGCCCCGAGGGCCACCACCGTGCCGTGGCTGTCGCCGAAGATCTGCACCTCGACGTGCCGGCCGCGCTCGACGTACCGCTCGATGAAGACCGTGCCGTCGCCGAACGCGGCGGCCGCCTCGCGGCGCGCGCCCGCGACGGCCTCGGCGAGCCCGGCGGCCTCGCGGACCACCCGCATGCCCCGGCCACCGCCGCCCGCGGCGGCCTTGACCAGCACCGGGAAGTCGGTCACCTGGTCGGCGTCGGTCCAGGTCGGCAGCATCGGCACGCCCGCGTCGGCGAGCAGCGCCTTGGCCGCCATCTTGTCGCCCATCGCGGCGATCGCCTTGGCGCGCGGGCCGACCCAGGTCAGCCCCGCGTCGGTGACCGCGGCGGCGAACTCCGCGTTCTCGGCCAGGAACCCGTAACCCGGGTGGACCGCGTCCGCGCCGGACCGGCGGGCCGCGTCCAGGACCAGGTCGATCCGCAGGTACGTCTCGGCCGGCGCGTTGCCGGGCAGCCGGACGGCCTGGTCGGCCTCGGCCACGAAAGGCGCGTCGGCGTCCGCGTCGGAGTGCACGGCGACCGTCTCCACGCCGAGCGCCCGGCAGGTGGCGAAGACCCGGCGGGCGATCTCGCCCCGGTTGGCCACCAGCAGTCGATTGATCATAGTGGCCCCTCTCACATCCGGAAGACGCCGAAGCCGTCGGCGCCCCTCACCGGTCCGCTGTGGATCGCCGACAGGCAGAGCCCGAGGACGGTACGGGTGTCCCGGGGGTCGATCACCCCGTCGTCGTAGAGCCGGCCGGAGAGGAAGAGCGCTCCGGACTGGGACTCGATTTGCTGCTCGACCATCATCCGCATGGCGGCGTCGGACTCCTCGTCGTAGTCGCGCCCCCGGGCGGCGGCGGCCTGCCGGGCGACGATCGACAGCACCCCGGCGAGCTGCGCCGGCCCCATCACCGCCGACTTGGCGTTCGGCCAGGTGAACAGGAACCGCGGCTCGTACGCCCGGCCGCACATGCCGTAGTTGCCGGCCCCGTAGGAGGCGCCCAGGTTGACGGTCAGGTGGGGGACCGTCGAGTTCGACACCGCGTTGATCATCAGGGCGCCGTGCTTGATGATGCCCCGCTGCTCGTACTCCGTGCCGACCATGTAGCCGGTGGTGTTCTGGAGGAAGACCAGCGGGGTGTCGGCCGCGTTGGCGAGCTGGATGAACTGGGCGGCCTTCTGCGCCTCCTCGCTGAACAGCACGCCCCGGGCATTGGCCAGCACCCCGACCGGATAGCCGTGCAGCTCGCCCCAGCCGGTGACCAGGGCGGTGCCGTAGGTGGGCTTGAACTCGTCGAACTCGCTGCCGTCCAGGACCCGGGCCAGCACCTCGCGCGGGTCGAACGGCACCTTGAGGTCGGCGCTGGCGATGCCGAGCAGCTCGTCGGGGTCGTACCTGGGTGGCGCGGGGGCCGGGTTGCGCGGCGGCGGCCCCTGCTTGCGCCGGTTGAGCCGGCGTACGCACTGCCGGGCCAGCCGGATGCCGTCCCGCTCGTCCTCGGCGAGGAAGTCGGCCAGGCCGGACTTCGCGGAGTGCATGACCGCCCCGCCCAGCGACTCGTCGTCGGTGACCTCGCCGGTGGCCATCTTCACGAGCGGCGGCCCGGCCAGGTAGACCTGGGACCGGTCCCGGATCATGATCGTGTAGTCCGACATGCCGGGCACGTACGCGCCACCCGCCGTGGCGTTGCCGAAGACCACGCTGACCGTGGGGATCTTCGCCGCGGAGAGCCGGGTCAGGTCGCGGAACACCCGGCCGCCCGGGATGAAGATCTCGGCCTGGGTGGGCAGGTCCGCACCGGCGCTCTCCACCAGGTTGACCATGGGCAGCCGGTTGGCCAGGGCGATCTCGCCGGCCCGGCGGGTCTTGGCGAGCGCCCACGGGTTCACGGCGCCGCCGCGTACCGTCGGGTCGTTGGCGACGACCAGGCACTCCACGCCCTCGACCACCCCGATGCCGGTCACCGTGCTGGCGCCGACCGGGAAGTCGGTGCCGTACGCGGCCACCGGCGACAACTCCAGGAACGGGCTGTCCTGGTCGAGCAGCAGCTCGATCCGCTCCCGGGGGAGCAGCTTGCCCCGCTTGTGGTGGCGGGTCACGTACTTCTCGCCGCCGCCCGCCCGGGCCTGGTCGAGCGCGGTCTCCAGCTCGGCGAGGCGCTCCAGCAGCGCCTCCCGGTTGGCGCGGTAGGCCGGCGAGGACGGGTCGAGCCCGCTGTCGAGTCTGGTCAAAGGCCCATGCCCTTCGCGATGATCTCGTTCATGATCTCCGTGGTGCCGCCGCCGATGCCGAGGATCCGGGCGTCGCGGTAGTGCCGTTCCACCTCGGCGTCGCGCAGGTAGCCGAAGCCGCCGTGCAGTTGCAGCGCCGCGTCGACGACGAAGTCGCAGGCGGCCACCGCCACGTTCTTCGCCATCGCCACCTCGGTCACGACGGGCTGGCCCGCGACCACGCGCTCGGCCACGTCGTGCACGTACGACCGGGCCGCCTCGGCGCGGGTGTGCATCTCGGCGAGCCGGTGCCGGACGAGCTGCCGGCTGGCCAGCGGGCGGCCGAACGTGGACCGGTCCCGGCACCAGCGGGTGGCCAGCTCCACGCAGCGCTGCGCGGTGGCGTAGGCCTGGGTGGCCAGGGACAGCCGCTCGGTGGCGAACTGCTGCATGATCGCCAGGAAGCCGGTGTCCTCCGGGCCGACCCGGTTCGCCACCGGCACCCGGACGTCGACGAAGGAGAGTTCGGCGGTGTCCGAGCAGTGCCAGCCGAGCTTCTCCAGCCGCCGGCCGACCGTGAACCCGGGCGTGCCCTTGTCGATCACCAGCAGGCTGAGCGCGCCACTGCCCGGCAGCACGGTGCAGACCGCGGTGGTCACGAAGTCGGCCCGGATCCCGCTGGTGATGTAGGTCTTCGACCCGTTCACCACGTAGTGGTCGCCGTCCAGCCGCGCGCAGGTGCGGATGCCCGCCACGTCGGAGCCGCCGTCCGGCTCGGTGATCGCCAGCGCGCCGATCATCGTGCCGGCGAGCGTGGGCCGCACGTACCGGTCGATCAGGCCGTCGTCATGGGAGGCGACCATGTGGGGCAGCGCGATGCCGTGGGTGAAGAGCGCGGCGATCAGCCCGGACGAGCCACCCGAGCGGATGATCTCCTCGGTGACCAGGATCGAGTCGAGCAGGTCGCCGCCGCTGCCGCCGACCGACTCCGGGAAGCCGATGCCGAGCAGCCCGACCTTCGCGGCGGTCTCGTGCAGCGAGCGGGGCACCGCACCGGCCCGCTCCCAGTCGTCCAGGTGGGGTAGGACCTCCCTGGTCACGAAGGCCCGGGTCAGCTCGCGGAGCTGCCGCCGCTCGGGAGTGTCCACGATGGTCATGACGGCACCCCCGGGTCGAGGTCGGCGGGCAGGTCGACCGGCCGGGAGCGGAGCAGCTCACCGAGCGCCTTGGCCTGCGGGTCGAAACGGGTGGAGGCGGCCACACCCTGGCCGAGCAGCCCCCGGATCACGAAGTTGACCGCGCGCAGGTTCGGCAGCTCGTACCGCTCGACGGTCAGCGGGGCGGTCTCCGGCAGCAGTTCGGCCAGCCGCGCGACGGTCAACCAGCCGCGCAGCCAGGCCCAGCCGGCGTCCGACCGGGCCCAGACGCCGAGGTTCGCGTCCCCGCCCTTGTCGCCCGATCGCGCCCCGACCAGCTCGCCGAGCGGCGCCCGCCGGGTCGGGTGCGAGGACGGGCCCCCTGTTGACGCCTCGGGTTGTGCAGGGGCCCCCGGCACACACGTGACGGCGGGTGGCGGGATCGGCACCCGGGTCCCGTCCGGCAGCACGGCCACGTGCGCGACCGCGTCCTGCGGCACGGCGTCGGCCGTGAACACCCCGTACGGGGTGGCGTCGCCGGGCAGCGTGGTCAGCGTGCAGCCCGGATAGGAGGCCAGCGCCAGCTCGACGGCGGCCGCCGAGAAGGCCCGCCCGGCCCGCGCCTTGTCGCCGTCCCGCAGGTGTACGTGCAGCAGCGCGCTCGCCGCCTCGGTGTCGGTGGCGTCCGGGTGGTCGGTCCGGGCCAGCGTGAACTCCAGCCCCTCCTTGCCGACCGCCTCCTCCAGCTGGCCCCGGACCAGGGCCGCCTTGGCCGGGATGTCCAGCCCGCAGAGCACGAACGTCATGGAGTTGCGGAAGCCGCCCAGGTTGTTGACGCCCACCTTGAGGGTGTCCGGCGGGGGGTTGCCCCGGACACCGGAGACCCGCACCCGGTCCGGCCCCTCCTGCGCCAGCTCCACCGTGTCCAGCCGGGTCACCACGTCCGGCCCCAGGTAGGCCGGCCCGCCCACCTCGTACAGCAGCTGGGCGGTGACCGTCTCGACCGTGACCGCGCCGCCCGTGCCCGGATGCTTGGTGAGCACCGACGAGCCGTCCGCGTGGATCTCGGCGATGGGGAAGCCGGGCCGGTGCCCGCCGTCGGGCAGCTCGGTGAAGAAGCTGAAGTTGCCGCCGGTGACCTGCGCCCCGCACTCGATGAGATGCCCGGCGACGGTGGCCCCGGCCAGCGCGTCGAGGTCGTCCCGGGTCCAGCCGAAGCGGGAAATGGCCGGGCCGACGGCCAGCGAGGCGTCGGTCACCCGCCCGGTGACCACCACGTCCGCCCCGGCGTCGAGGCAGGCCGCGATCCCGAACGCCCCCAGGTACGCGTTCGCGGTCAACGCGTCCGGCCGGGCCAGGGCGTCGCCCTCGACGTACCCGATCCGGACGGTGAGGCCGAGCCGGTCGGCGAGTGCGCCGATCGCGGCGGCCAGCCCCGCCGGGTTGAGCCCGCCCGCGTTGGTGACCAGCCGGACCCCGCGCTCCAGCGCGGTGCCGAGGGTGCCCTCCAGCTGGCGGAGGAACGTCCTGGCGTAGCCGAGCGAGGGGTCGCGCATCCGGTCCCGGCCGAGGATCAGCATGGTGAGCTCGGCCAGGTAGTCGCCGGTCAGCACGTCCAGCTCGCCGCCGTCGAGCATCTCCCGCCAGGCCGTGAGGCGGTCGCCGTAGAAGCCGGACGCGTTGCCGACCCGCAGCACGGTCACCGGACCACCCCGCTGCCCGCCGCCTCGCGCTTGCCGCCGGGCGGCCCCGCGAACGCCTGGGCCACGTCCAGCCACTCGTCGGCGACCGGCCCGGTGGCGACCAGCGCCAGGTCCGCGCGGTGCCGGCGCTGGGTGACCAGCAGGCAGAAGTCGAGCGCCGGGCCGGTGACCCGGTCGGCCGCGTCCGCCGGTCCGAAGGCCCAGGTGTCCCCGTCTGGCGCCACGAGCTCGACCCGGACCGGCGCCGTCGGCGCCGCCCGGCCGTGGGCCGCGAAGCTGTGCCCGAGGGTACGGAAGCCCAGGTGCGCGATGTGCCGCAGGCGGGCCGTCGGGGCACGCCGGACGCCCAGCGCGTCGGCCACGTCCGCGCCGTGCGCCCAGGTCTCCATGAGCCGGGCGGTCGCCATCGAGGCGGGTGACATGCGGGTGCCGTACCAGGGCAGCTTCTCCCCGGCCGGGAGGGCGGCGAGCGCCGTCGCGAGCGCGGCCCGGCCGGCCCGCCAGCGGGCCAGCAGCGCGGCGGCCGGGGCGAGGAACGATTCGGCGCCGTCTTCGACCAGCCGGGACGGGTCCGGTGCGGAGGTGACCGAGGCGAAGAACGCCGCCGCGTCGGTCGCCGCGAGGTGGGCGACGTGGTCGGTCCAGGCCAGGTGGGCGATCTGGTGGGCGATGGTCCACCCGGGCGCCGGGGTCGGCCGCTCCCAGGCTTCCGGCGGCAGCGGCGCGACGAGGGCGTCGAGCTGCTCGGACTCGGCGGCCAGGTCCGCGAGCAGGGCTGTCAGGTCGACCATGGTGCCTCCGGGGGGAATCAGTGCGGCCGTGCGCTCCCGGGCGTCGGTGCTCCGGTGTCGGGGGTGAGCAGGGCGGCGAGCTGGCGCTTCCAGGTGTGCAGCAGGGCGGTGCGGCGGGTCGAGTCGTCGCTGAGCAGGTTGGCCACGCCGAGGCCGCGGAGCAGGTCGAGGGTCGCCTGCACCGCCTCGCGGACGCCGGGTCGCCGCTCGTCCACACCGAGCAGCTCGACGGTCAGCCGGTGCATCTCCCTGCCGACGCGGGCTTCGAGGGGGACCAGGGCGTCGCGCAGCTCGGCGTCGGTGCGGGCGGCCACCCACAGCTCCAGCGCCGCGACGAAGAGCGGGCCGGTGAAGGCGGCGGCGAGCAGGTCGACCACCCCGTCGAGGCGCCGCGAGCCGGCCGGCAGGGCCGCGGCCTCGGTGCGCAGCTCCACGGCCCGGCGCTCGGTGAGGTGGGTGACGGCGGCGGTGACCAGGGCCGCCTTGGTCGGGTAGTGGTGCAGCTGGGCGCCGCGGGAGACGCCGGCCCGGGCCGCCACCACGGTCGTCGTCGTGCCGGACCAGCCGTGCTCCACCAGGCACTCGACGGTCGCCTCCAGCAGCCGGGCCTGGGTGGCGCGGCTGCGCTCCTGCTGAGGGACGCGGGTCGATGCGGCGGGCACGGTGACAGCGTGCCGCCCCCGAAACAAACAGTCAAGCCTGACTTTTTCTGAGCCGCTTTGTCGATGTTGGCAATTCAGGCACATGGATCTAGCTGTCCGTCGGGCGCAGGACTAACGTGCGGCCTCACCAGATCAAGGAGGCGTGCCGTGACTCAACCTCCCGACCCATCCGAGACAGTCACCCAGGTCGAACGGTTCGGCTACCGGCAGGAACTGAGCCGGAGCCTCAGCTTCACCGACCTGCTCATCTACGGACTGATCTTCATGGTGCCGATCGCGCCCTTCGGCATCTTCGGCAGCGTCTACGCCGGCTCCGGCGGCATGGTCGCGCTGGCCTACATCATCGGCATGGTGGCGATGATGTTCACCGCCCTGTCGTACGCGCAGATGGTCCGCGCGTTCCCCATGGCCGGCTCCGTCTACAGCTACACGGGTCGCGGCATCGCGCCGCCCGTCGGCTTCCTCGCCGGCTGGGTGATCCTGCTCGACTACGTCCTCGTGCCCGGCCTGCTCTACCTGGTGGCCAGCGTGGCCATGCACTCCCTCGTGCCCGGCGTGCCGGTGTGGGCGTGGCTGGCCGCCTTCGTCGTGCTCAACACCGCCGTCAACTACTTCGGCATCCGGATGACCGCCCGGGTCAACCGGGTGATGCTCGCCGCCGAGCTGGTCATCCTCGCGATCTTCCTGGTGGTCGGCGTGGTCGCGCTGGCGCAGGGCAAGGGCGCCGGCTTCTCGCTCCGCCCGCTGTTCGACGCGGGCACCTTCTCCTGGCCGCTGGTCTTCGGCGCGGTGTCGATCGCCGTGCTCTCCTTCCTCGGCTTCGACGGGATCTCCATGCTGGCCGAGGAGAGCCGCGAGGAGGCAAGGCAGATCGGCCGGGCGATGGTCGCGGCGCTGCTGCTGGCCGGCGCCCTGTTCGTCGTGCAGACCTGGGTCGCGGCCCTGCTCGTGCCGGACGCGCCCGACCTGCTCGCCAACGGCGACCCCGAGGGGACCGCGTTCTACGACGCGGCCCGCGCCGCCGGCGGGGGCTGGCTGGCCGCGCTCACCGCCCTGGCCACCGCGATCGCCTGGGGCTTCGCCAACTCCCTGGTCGCGCAGGCCGCGACCTCCCGCCTGCTGTACGCCATGGCCCGCGACCGGCAGATGCCGCGCTTCCTCGCCCGGATCAACCCGAAACACAAGGTGCCGGCCAACGCCACCCTGCTCGTCGCCGCCATCTCCCTGGCGCTCGGCCTCTACATGGCCAGCCGGGACGACGGCATCTCGCTGCTGTCCACACTGGTCAACTTCGGCGCCATGACCGCGTTCCTGGCGCTGCACGTCTCCGTGGTCACCCACTACGTCGTGCGCAACGGCAGCCGGGACTGGTTGCGGCACCTGGTGGTGCCGGTGATCGGGTTCCTGATCCTGCTCTACGTCGTGATCAACGCCAAGGTCGCCGCCCAGGTGCTCGGCTTCGTCTGGTTGGGCGTCGGGCTGCTGGTCCTGCTGGCCTTCTACCTGACGGGCCGGCGTCCCGAGCTCGCCGCGCTCGCCGACGTCGCCCACGAGAGCGCCGACGAGCCGGTGAAGGAGCCGCAGTGAACACGGACGTGGTGAAGTACCGGCCGGAGCCGGACGAGCTCTCCTACACCTTCGGTGGCCGCGAGGCGGTGCTCCGGGTGCGCCCGGGCACGATCCTCGAGCTGTACACCGAGGACTGCTTCGGCGGCCGGGTCCGGAGCACCGACGACCTGCCGTCGCAGGTCTGCCAGTTCCCCTACCTCAACCCGGTGACCGGGCCGATCCACGTCGAGGGCGCCGAACCCGGTGACACCCTCGCCGTGCACTTCATCTCCATCGAGCCGGCCCGGGACTGGGCCGTGTCCACCACCTTCCCGCACTTCGGCGCGCTCACCGGCACCCACACCACGGCTACCCTGCAACCCCCGCTCGACGAACTGGTCTGGCGGTACGACGTCGACGTCGCCGCCGGCACGGCGACGTACCGGGCCCGCCGGGGCGACTACACCGTGGCGCTGCCGCTGGACCCGATGCACGGCACCGCCGGGGTGGCACCCGGCGCCTTCGAGGCGCGGATGACGATCACCCCGGACGCGCACGGCGGCAACATGGACACCCCGGAGCTGCGGGCCGGAGTCACCGCGTACTTCGGCGTGAACGTGTCGGGGGCGCTCTTCGCCCTCGGTGACGGGCACTGTCGGCAGGGCCACGGCGAGGTGTGCGGCACCGGCATCGAGGCGGCCATGAACACCACGGTCGTGGTCGACGTCGTCAAGGGGGTCGGCACCCCGTGGCCCCGGCTGGAGTCGGACGACGCGCTCATGTCCACCGGCTCGGCCCGCCCGCTGGAGGACGCCTACCGGATCAGCCAGCACGACCTGGTGACCTGGACGGCCGAGCTGGTGGGGTTGGACCAGCTCGACGCGTACCAGCTGGTCAGCCAGGCCGGTGAGGCGCCGGTCGGCAACGTGTGCGACACCAACTACACGATGCTGGCGAAGGTGGACAAGCGCTACCTGGGTGGCGTCGCCGCGTTTGGCGGGGTGCACGCCCGGCTGCGGGAGACGGCCCGCCACTACCTGACCCACCGCTGACCGGCGCAGGGGCCGGCCGGGTCTTCCCCGGCCGGTCCCGCCGCCCGCGGCGCCGCCGTCGAAATGTATTCACAAACTTCAGGATTTTGTGCGGGCGTGCCCGGTCAGCGGCCGTCGCGCGGGCCGAAGACGGTGAGGGCGTCCGCGTCCGAGTGGCGGGAGCGCAGGTACTCGTCGGCCCAGGCGGCGGCGTCCGGGAAGCCGGACTCGGCGGCCACCCGGGCGCACGCGGCGTCCACGTCGAAACCGGTCCGGCGCAGCTGCACGCCCGGCCCGAGCAGCGCCCACCAGGCGCCCGCGCCCCCGTACGGCATGCCGACGCTGCCCGGGTTGACCACCAGGCGGCGGTCGACCAGCCGGGTGAACGGCATGTGGGTGTGGCCGCAGACCACCGTGCCCACCTCGGCCGGCAGCCCGGCGAAGACCTCGGCCCACCGTTCCAGCCGGGAGTCGACCAGCACCACCTCCTCGTCGTCCCGGGGTGTGGCGTGGCAGAAGAGCACGTCGCCCAGGCCGGCGACCGGCAGCGTGACGGTCGGCGGGAGCGCGGCGAGCCGGGCCACCTGGTCGTCGCGGAGCTGGGTCGCGGCCCAGTCGGACACCTCGATCCGGGCCGGTCGCCCGGCCCGCGCCTCGACGAGCTCGCGATCGGCGTTGCCGCCCACCCAGCAGGCCCGGTCGCCCAGCGAGGCGAGCAGGTCGAGCACCTCGACCGGCTGCGGGCCGGCCGCGATGTCGCCGGTGAGCACGATCAGGTCGGCGGCGGCCACGTCCGGCTCGGCCAGGACGGCCTCCAGCGCCGGCAGCGCGCCGTGGATGTCGGAGAGAACAGCTACCCGCTCGATCATCGGCCCAGCCTCCGCCGGGCCGGCCGGCTGGTCCAGCGATTCTGCGCCGGGCAGAGACGGAAACCGGCCCGGATCGCGGTGTCACCGCGCCGGGCCGGGCTCTACGCCCGGCTCCAGAACGGAACCGGCCCGGACCGCGTGAGCGGGCCGGGCCGGGCCGGGACGTTTGGCGCAGGGGTCAGACCCGCGCGCGGCGGGCCAGGCGCTCCGGGTCGAGGATGATGATGCTCTTGCCGTCGAGCCGCAGCCAGCCGCGCGAGGCGAAGTCGGCCAGGGCCTTGTTGACGGTCTCCCGGGAGGCGCCGACGAGCTGGGCGATCTCCTCCTGGGTCAGGTCGTGGGTCACCCGCAGCACGCCGCCGTCGCGGGTGCCGAACCGGCCGGCCATCTGGAGCAGGTTCTTGGCGACCCGCCCGGGCACGTCGGTGAAGATCAGGTCGGCCAGCGAGTCGTTGGTCCGGCGCAGCCGGCGGGCCAGCACCCGCAGCAGCTGCTCGGCGATCTCGGGCCGGTTGTTCAGCCAGGGCCGCAGGGCCTGCTTGCGCAGCCGGACCAGCCGGGTGTCGGTGACCGCCGTGGCCGTCGCCGTACGCGGGCCGGGGTCGAAGAGCGACAGCTCGCCGACCATGTCCGACGGGCCCATCACGGCGATCAGGTTCTGCCGGCCGTCCGCGGCACGGCGACCCACCTTGATCTTGCCGGACAGGAGGATGTAGAGACTGTCGCCGGGCTCGCCCTCGTTGAACACGACCTCGCCCTTACGGACCTCGATCGTCTCCATCTCCTTGGCGAGCGCCTCGGCAGCCTCCGGGTCGACACCCTGGAAGATCCCGCTGCGGGCCAGTACCTCGTCCATCGCGCACCTCCGCTTGCGCGTGCCGTCCGTCGGCCGGGTCCGCCGTCCGCTGATCCCTCGCGCGCCGCCAGTCTAGGCGCACATGAGCACGAATCAGAGGTGCACCCCTGGAATCTTGATCGTTGGGCGTAACCTGCCCGACCCGGTCGACGACTAGGATCCCGCCTCCGGTGCGGGTGGGCGCCACCCGCCCCTACCTGTGATCGTAGGGTGACCGGCGTGCTGAGCGAGCCGTTCCTGACCAGCCGGCCCGAGGACGGGTCGGACATCCCGCTGCTGGTCTGGCGGGCCGAGGCGCCGCTGCTGGCGGTCGGCTCCGCCCCGCTGGGCGGGGGGATCGGCGTACGCGGCTGGGTGGTCAACGCGACCGTGCCGATGTCGTACGACCGGGAGGACCCGGCCGCGCACCTGGCCGAGCTGGCCGACGGCCTCGGCCTGGCCGGGCCCGGCGTCGGGCTGCTGACCGGCGTCGACGTGACCGAGGTGGTGGCCCGGACGGACGGCGGCGTGCGGGTCTGGGCGACCGTCGGCCTCGGCATGCCGGTCTGGGCCGCCGCGCCCGCGCCGGCCGCCCCCGCCCAGCGGGTCGGCACGGTCAACATCGTGGTGTACGTGCCGGCCCGGCTCGGCGACGCCGCTCTGGTCAACGCGGTGGCCACGGCCACCGAGGCGAAGGCTCAGGCGATCTGGGAGCTGGGACTGGCGGCCACCGGCACCCCCACCGACGCGGTCACCGTCCTCTGCCCGGCCGACGGCGAGCCGGCCCCGTACGGCGGCCCCCGCTCGGCCTGGGGCGCGCCGCTGGCCCGGGCCGTGCACGCGGCCGTCCTGGCCGGCGGCGCCGGCACCGTCGTGCCCTGGTCCCACCGGCGGGAGGGCTGAGCGTGGACCGGCCCCCGCCCGGCCGACGGGTTTCCGACCGATCGGCCCTCGTCGCCGCGTTCCCGGGACGGTAGCGTCGCCCCCGATGTACGCTCCCGCCCTCTTCGTGCCTCGTCCCCGACGCCGCCGCTCCGCCGGCCTCCGCGCGCGCCTGGCCGGCGCCCTCGGCGCCCTGCTCGTCGTCCTGCTCGCCGCCGGCTGCGGTGACGCCGGTTCCGGCGACGGGCCCATTTGGCAGGCGGGCCAGGGCGGGGGATCGGCCGCATCCGGGGAGCCGGCCGAGGGCGACCAGGCCGCCGAGCCGGGCGGGTCGACCGAGAAGTCCATCTCGCTGACCGCGACCGGTGACGTGATCATGGGCAACGCCCCGTCCCGGCTCCCGGCCAACGGCGGGAAGGGCTTCTTCGACGACGTCAAGGCGGCGCTCAAGGGCGACCTCGTGATGGGCAACCTGGAGGAACCGCTCACCGACGACACGGGCGCCGGCAAGTGCGGCCCGAAGCCGAAGAACTGCTACCAGTTCCGGGCGCCGCCGGGCTGGGCGGCGCACCTGCGCTCGGCCGGGTTCCAGCTGCTCAACCAGGCGAACAACCACGGCTACGACTACGGCCAGCAGGGCTACGAGAACACCCAGTCGGCGCTGGAGGCGCACGGGCTCAAGCACACCGGCGCCCCCGGCGAGATCACCGTGGTCGACGTCAAGGGCGTGAAGGTCGCCGTGGCGGGCTTCTCGTCGTACCCGTGGTCCAACAGCCTGGTCGACATCAACGCCGCGAAGCAGGTCATCACCATGGCCAAGGGCATGGCCGACCTGGTCGTGGTGCAGGTGCACATGGGCGCCGAGGGCGCCGACCGCACCCGGGTGAAGCCGGGCACCGAGATGTTCTTCGGGGAGAACCGGGGCGACCCCATCCGCTTCTCGCACGCCGTGATCGACGCCGGCGCCGACCTGGTGATCGGGCACGGTCCGCACGTGCTGCGCGGCATGGAGTTCTACAAGGGGCGGCTGATCGCCTACAGCCTGGGCAACTTCGCCGGCGGCGGGAAGTCGCTGAACAGCTCCGGCCGGCTGGGCTGGGGTGGCGTGCTGAAGGTCTCGCTGACCGCGAAGGGCCGCTTCGTCGGAGGCCAGTTCACCTCGACCGCGATGAACAGCGTGGGCCGGCCGGCCGTCGACGGGCAGGACCGGGGCCTCGGGCTGGTCCGCGAGGTGAGCCGGGCCGACTTCCCGACCACCGGCGCCAAGCTCGACGGGAGCGGCAAGATCAGCGCTCCGGCGGGCGGCTGAGGGGCACCGCCGCCCGCGTGGGGCCCGACGGGACGTCGTCCCCGCGACGTAGGCTGACCGGCGTGACCACGCCCTCCCCCGAGACCGACCTCGGTCGCACGCGCCGTGCCCGGCGGATCGGCCGGGTGCTCACCGAGACCCACCCCGACGCGCACTGTGAACTCGACCACTCCAACGCGCTGGAGCTGGCCGTCGCCACGATCCTGTCGGCGCAGTGCACGGACAAGAAGGTCAACGAGGTCACCCCGAAGCTGTTCGCCCGCTACCGCACCGCGGCGGACTACGCCGGGGCCGACCGCGGGGAGCTGGAGGAGCTGATCCGGCCCACCGGCTTCTACCGCAACAAGACCAGCTCACTGATCAACCTGGGCCAGGCTCTCTGCGAACGCTACGACGGGGAGGTCCCCGGCCGGCTGGCCGACCTGGTCACCCTCCCGGGCATCGGGCGCAAGACCGCCAACGTGATCCTCGGCAACGCCTTCGACGTCCCCGGCGTCACCGTCGACACCCACTTCCAGCGGCTGGTGCAGCGCTGGCGGCTGACCACCGAGACCGACCCGGTCAAGATCGAGCACGCGATCGGCGCGCTCTACCCGAAGCGCGACTGGACGATGCTGTCGCACCGGATCATCTTCCACGGCCGGCGGGTCTGCCACGCCCGCAAGCCGGCCTGCGGCGCCTGCACGCTGGCGAAGCTCTGCCCGTCGTACGGCACCGGGCCGACCGATCCGGTGGCCGCAGCCAAGCTGCTCAAGGGGCCCCGTGCCCGGGATCTGGCGGCGGCCGTCGGCATCGACCCCGACCTGGTGCCGCAGCAGGCGGTCGCGGCGGAGGTGCCGTGACCCGCCGGCTCGCCTACCTGCTCGTCCCGCTGCTGCTCGCGGTGGCCGGCTGCACCGGCACGACCGAGGCGCCGGCGGGCCCGGCGCCGGCCACCCGCGCCGAACGCCCCTCGCCGTTCGCCGACTGCGCCCCGCTGACCGCCGCGCCGGCCTCCGGCCCGGCCCCGTCCGGCACCCCCGGCGATCCGCTGCCCGACCTGGCGCTCTCCTGCTTCACCGGGGGCGCCCCGGTGAACGTGCGCGACATCCGGGGGCCGGCCGTGATCAACGTGTGGGCGTCCTGGTGCCCGCCGTGCCGCAAGGAGCTGCCCGCCTTCCAGCGGCTCAGCGAGCGGGCCGGCGGCCGGTTCCAGGTGATCGGGGTCAACAGCCGGGACAGCCGCGGCGGCGCCCAGTCCATCGGCGAGGACTTCGGCGTCCGGTTCCCCATGCTGGTCGACCAGGGGGACGCCTTCGAGCGGGCGCTCGGCCGCAACGCCTTCCCGCTGACCGTCCTGGTCGACGCCGACGGGCGGATCCGGCACACCGACTCGACCGGCGCGCTGGACGACGCCCGCCTGGCCGAGCTGGTCCGTACCCATCTCGGGGTTCGGCTGTGACCCGACGGCCGCCCGACTGGTTCGACCCGCTGCTCGGCCGGCTCGGCACCGCGCGGGCCGAGGACTTCACCCGGCTCACCACCCCGGAGAGCGGCGGCCGGGAGAGCGCCGTGCTGGTGCTGCTCGGCGAGGAGCCGGGCACCGGCCCGGACGTGCTGGTCCTCCAGCGCGCGGCCACCCTGCGCAACCACGCCGGGCAGCCGGCCTTCCCCGGTGGCGCGGCCGACCCGGAGGACGCCGACGCCAGAGCCACCGCCCTGCGCGAGGCGAACGAGGAGGTCGACCTCGACCCGGCCAGCGTGACCGTGCTGGCCGAGCTGCCCAAGCTGTGGATCCCGGTCAGCGACTTCCTGGTCACCCCGGTGCTCGCCTGGTGGCACGACCCGCACCCGGTGCACCCGCGCGAGCCGGCCGAGGTGGCGCACGTCGCCCGGCTGCCGGTCGCCGAGCTGGTCGACCCGGCGAACCGGATGCGGGTACGCCACCCGAGCGGCTGGATCGGCCCGGCCTTCTCGGTGCGCGGCATGCTGGTCTGGGGCTTCACCGCCGGGGTGCTGAACACCCTGCTGGAGATGGGCGGCTGGGCCCGCCCGTGGCCGCGTTCCCGGGTGGTGGACCTGCCGCCGCCCGGCGCCGCCCCGGCCCCCTCCGCCGGCACCGACGCGGTCGACGAGAGCCCGGTCCGCTGAGCCGGCGCCGATCACCGGCGCGGATCCGAAGGTCACGTTCAGCGAGCGGTCAGCCTCTGGCGGGCACGGTGCCCGTACCCTGGGGGCGTGTCCGCCGTGGATCTCGTACTGCTCCTGCTCATGCTCGTGTTCGCGATCAGCGGATACCGTCAGGGTTTCGTCATCGGGGCGCTGTCGTTCTCCGGTTTCTTCCTGGGCGCGCTGCTCGGCCTCCAGGTCGGGCCGCTGATCGCCCGGCAGTTCACCGACAGCGGCACCCGCGTGCTGATCTCCCTGGCGGCCATCTTCGGGCTGGCCGTGCTGGGGCAGGCGCTGGCCGGCTGGCTCGGCTCCAACCTGCGGGCGGCGATCACCGATCCGGCCGGCCGGAAGATCGACGACGTCGGCGGCGCGATCATCTCGGTCTTCGCGGTCATGCTGGTGGCCTGGCTGGTCGCCGTGCCGCTGGGCTCCTCGTCGGTGCCCTGGCTGGCCTCCTCGGTGCGCAACAGCGCGGTGCTCACCGTGGTCGACCGGGTGCTCCCGGACCAGGCGCAGGAGCTGTCCACGGCCCTGCGCGACACGGTCGACACCAACGGCTTCCCGGACGTCTTCGGCGACCTCGCGCCGACCCGGGCCCGGCAGGTCTCCCCGCCCGACCCGGCGCTGGCCAACTCCCAGGTGGTGAAGAACAGCCAGCGGGCGGTGGTGAAGGTGCTCGGCTCCGCGCCGAGCTGCGCCCGCCGCATCGAGGGCTCCGGCTTCGTGTACGCCGACGACCGTGTGATGACCAACGCGCACGTGGTGGCGGGCACCCGGTCGGTGGCGGTGGAACTGCGCGGCGAGCGCTACGACGGCGAGGTCGTCGTCTACGACCCCGCACGGGACCTGGCCGTGCTGCACGTGCCGGGGCTGCCCGGGCCGTCGCTGCGCTTCGCCGCCGGTGAGGCCGGCAGCGGGGCCGACGCCATCGTGCTGGGCTTCCCCCTCGACGGCCCGTACGACGCCCGCCCGGCCCGGATCCGGGACGTCGACCGGATCACCGGGCCGGACATCTACTCGTCCGGTGACGTGACCCGGGAGATCTACACGATCCGGGCGCTGGTCCGCAGCGGCAACTCGGGCGGCCCGCTGGTCTCCTCGAACGGGCTGGTGCTCGGCGTGATCTTCGCGGCCGCCGCGGACGACCCGAACACCGGCTTCGCGGTGACCGCCGCCGAAGCCCGGTCGGTGGCGCTGGCCGGCGCGGAACGCACCCGGGGAGTGGCCACCGGCGACTGCACCTGAGCCACCGGCGGTCAGCCGGCGGCCGTGCTCGCCGGGGTCACATCGTCGCCGGAGCGGCCGACCGGCAGCTTCGCCCGGCCCCAGGTGAGCGTGCGGTCCAGCACCGCCCGCGCCATGATGGCCACGCAGGCGCCGCCGTTGAGGAAGGACGCCACCACGTCGCTCGGGTGGTGCATGCCCCGGTACATCCGGGTGAGCGCGACACCGACCGGCACCAGCACGAGGAGGGCCCACCAGCTGACCTTGGCCGGTGTGCTGCGCGCCCGCAGCGCGAGCAGCACCGCGATGCCGACGTAGAGCGCCATCGCGGCCGAGGTGTGCCCGGAGGGGAAGCTGGAGGTCGGCGGCGAGTCGTCCATGTGCTCGACGGCCGGCCGGTGCCGGTCGATGACCATCGTGGTGAAGAGGAAGATCAGCGCCTGCGCGCTCACGGCGGCGCAGAGGAAGAGCGGCTCCCGCCAGCGGTGCAGCACCAGCCGCAGCACCAGCGCCACGAGCACGGTCACCACGACGATCAGCTGGGTGCTGGCCAGCGTGCTGAACACCAGCGAGACGTCGTTCCAGCCGGCGCTCCGGTGCGCGGCGAACTCGCGGTTGACCGTGTCCTCCACGGTGAACGGCCAGGTCGTCGACAGCACCCGGGTGACCAGCAGGCCCAACGCCACCAGGAGGGCGAAGAGCAGGGCGACCGGCAGCAGCACCCGCCGGGCGATCTGGACCGCGACATCGGACATGAGCCGCCCTTTACCCCAGCCGGCGCAGGACTACGCGTGGCGGCCGTCCGGCCCCGGCTCGGCCACCTCCGGCTCGACGCCCTCCCGGACCGTACGCGCCGGCCGCCGGCCGACCCGGGTCCGCCAGGTGGAGAACGCGGCCGCGGTGGCGGCCACCACCGCCACGCCGAGCAGCCAGCCGCCGACCACGTCGCTGGTCCAGTGCACGCCCAGCGCGATCCGGCTGAGCCCGGTCAGCACCGCGATCAGCACGGCGGCCGCCCAGAGCGCCCCGCGCCACGCCCGGCTGTGCCGGGCGAACGGCAGGAAGACCAGCAGGAGCACCCCGGCGGCCAGGGTGGCGTTCAGCGCGTGCCCGGACGGGAAGGAGTAGCCGGCCGCCCGGGCCACCGGGTCGAGCAGGTCCGGCCGGTGCCGGCCGACGAGCAGTTTGAGCAGCGCGCCGAGCAGCCCACCGACGGTCATGGTGGTGACCACCCAGAGGGCGAGCCGGGGCGCGCCGCGCCACAGCAGCCACACCACCGCCCCGGCGGCGGCCACCCGGAGCGGGCCGGGCCCGAAGACGTGGGTCCAGACCTCCGTGACCCGGACCCAGGCCGGGTGGTCGACGGCATACCCGTGCAGCGCGTCGGTGATCGCGGCGTCCAGCCGGGACAGCGGCGACCACGCGCCCAGCACCAGCAGCGCGAGCAGGGCGAACGGCACCAGCACCAGGAACGCGGCGGTGGCGGCCAGGGTAAGCCGGAGCCCCAGCGAATGGTCCGGGTCGAGGCGGCGGCGCCGCCAGGACCGCTCACGGGTGGAGATCAGGCCGCCGGGCGTGTTCATGCGCTGTTCCCTACCCACGGTGGGGCCCCGTCAGACCGGCGGATCGACGACTCCCGCGCGGCGCGTCCTCGCCGCGCCGCGACCTGGCGCCGTCGCCGGTCAGCGGCGGGACTGGCGTAGCCGGCGGACCGCCAGCGCGGCACTGGTCAACAGGGCGACGAACAGGGCGAGCCCGGGCCAGAGCCGCTCCCGCGCCGAGTCGGCGACCTGACCGGCCGGGTGGGCCGCCCACGGCGTCTGCTGCTCCGGTGCGGCGACACTGAAGGGATCGCCGCCCGCCCCGGCGGCGGCCCTGGTGTCCGGGCCCAGGCCGGGCGCCCAGCCGAAGCCCACGGTGCCGGGGGTGTCGTTGTCGTCGAGCGGGTTGCGCTGCACGGGGGGCACGTCGGAGGTCAGCGCCGCCACCGGATCCACCATGCCGTAGCCGAACCGGTCGTCGCGGCCGGTGGGCCCGAGGTCCCGAGCGGTCGTGATGATCCGGTTGACCACGTCGGCGGCCGACATCTGCGGGTACTTCGCCCGGATGAGGGCCGCCGTCGCCGCGACCAGCGGCGCCGCGAAGCTCGTGCCCTGCACCAGCCAGTAGCCGCCGGGGCGGGCCCCGTTGATCGCGGTGGCCGGGGCGCTGAGCACCGTCTCGTGACCGGTGATGGCGCCGGACCACAGGTTGTCGTTCCCGTCCAGCCCCGTGACCGCCAGGACGCCCGGCTCACGGGCCGGGTACCAGACCTCGCGGCTCTTCGAGGTGGCCAGGTTGCCCGAGCAGGCGACCACCACGACGTTGCGGGCGAAGGCGTAGTCGATGGCGGCCGCAAGGGAGTCGCTGGTGTCGCTGCCACCCAGGGAAAGGTTGATCACACGGGCGCCGTGGTCGACCGCCCAGCGCACCCCGTCGGCGACGGTGCCCGCGTCGTCGTACCGGTTCTCCTGGTCGAGCACCCGGACCGGAAGGATCTTGGCGTCCGGCGCCAGCCCGACCGCGCCGCGGTCGTCGTCCCGGCGCCCGGCGATGAGGCCGGCCACCGTGGTGCCGTGCCCCACCGGGTCGGGCCCGTCGGCGCCGCCGGAGACCAGGTCGACGCCGGGCAGCACCTGGCCGGCCAGGTCAGGGTGGGAACCGTCCACTCCGGAGTCGACCACCGCGACGATGACACCGCGACCGGTGGAGGTCTGCCACGCCGCCTGTGCCCGCAACGCGGCGAGTTGCCACTGGCCGTCGCGGGTCGGGTCGGCCCCCGTGAACTCGTCCGCCGGTGCCAGCCGGGCGGCTTCCGGCACGGTGGTGGCCGGCGCGGCGTGAGCGGGCGGGGCGAGCGGACCGGCCACGGCGGCCGCGACCGCCACCGCGGCGAGCAGCCCGCGGCCGGCGAGACGCCGGGGAGGCGCGGTGGGAACTCCCTGCCGATCCCTGGTCACATTCCCCAGCCATTTCATCGCGTCAGACACATGCTGCTCGGAGATTACCGGTTTTCCCGCGCGCCACGGTGCAACTCCGGTCACCCCGATGGGAGATGAGCCAACTGGACCAGGCGTACGCCCTCGCGCCGGGTCACCAGCCGGCCGCGGCCCGGTGGCAGCGGGCCGGCCTTCACCTGACCGACGAGCGGTCCCTCCTCGGGGCCGCCCGACATCACCAGCCCGGCCGTGGACAGCTCCCGCAGCCGCTGGATGATCGGCTCGAACGAGGTCCGGCCCGCGCCCCCGGAGCGGCGGGCCAGCACCAGGTGCAGGCCCACGTCCCGGGCGTGCGGCAGGTGCTCCTCCAGCGCCCGCAACGGGTTGGTCGGCCCGCCGGCCACCAGGTCGTAGTCGTCCACCAGGACGAACAGCTCCGGCCCGGTCCACCACGACCGGGTACGCAGCTCGGCC
This sequence comes from Micromonospora sp. NPDC005707, assembly GCF_040631005.1. NCBI lineage: Bacteria > Bacillati > Actinomycetota > Actinomycetes > Micromonosporales > Micromonosporaceae > Micromonospora > Micromonospora sp. NPDC005707. Next base: position 416,769 of record NZ_JBEXYR010000005.1, on the reverse strand, counting down.
GGGGTGACGTGCGGCCCCGGCAGCCGTCCCTGGAGGTAACTGGCCGCCGACTCGACCAGCTCGGCCGTGTGCGGCGCGGCGGTCCCGTAACCGATCAGGTGCGCCGTCTCGATCGTGCCCATCAGGCTGCGCCGGTAGTCGACAAGGATCACCCGGGCCTGCTCCGGGGTGAACCGCTGGACGATCGAGGTGGCCAGCGCGCGCAGGAACGAGGACTTGCCGCACTCGGCGTCACCGAAGACCACGAAGTTGGGCTCGGCGGCGAAGTCCAGCACCACCGGGCGCAGATCCGCCTCGGCCACGCCGATCGGGAAGGCCAGCCCGGTGGTCGCCGCCTGGTCCAGCTCGGCGTAGGGCAGCACCGGCGGGAGCAGCCGCACCCGGGGCGCGGCCGGCCCCGCCCAGGCCCCCGCGACCGCCTTGACCAGGTCCCCGGTCTCGTCGCCGAGGCCGGCGACCCGGGGCGCGGCGGCGAGGAAGTGCAACCCGCCCGCGGTGATCCCCCGCCCCGGCCGCTCATCCGGCACGGTCGCCGCGAGGGCGCGCTTGACCACCACCGAGTCGGCCGGGTCGCCGAGGCGCAGCTCCAGCCGGGAGCCGAAGAGGTCGCGGATCGCCGGCCGGAAGTCCGACCAGCGCAGCGCGCTCGCCACCACGTGCACCCCGTACGCCAGGCCCCGGGTGGCCAGCTCGGTGACCAGGGGTTCCAGGTCCTCGTACTCGCCGCGCAGGGTGTTCCAGCCGTCGACCACCAGGAACACGTCGCCGAACGGGTCGGTGGCCGGGTGGCCCCCGGCCGGCGCCGCGGCCCGTCGCCGCCGCCAGGCCGCCATCGACTCCACCCCCGCCTCGGCGAACCGCCGCTCCCGCTCGGCCAGCAGGGTGGCGATCTCGCCGACGGTCCGGCGTACCGCGGTGTCGTCGGTCCGGCCGCTGACCCCACCGACGTGCGGCAGGTCGCGCAGCGCGCCGAGCGTCCCGCCGCCGAGGTCCAGGCAGTAGACCTGCACCTCCGCCGGGGTGTGGGTGAGCGCCAGCGCGCAGACCAGGGTGCGGAGCAGGGTGGACCGGCCGCTGCGCGTGGTGCCGACCACCGCGACGTGCCCGGCCGCCCCGTCCAGCGCCAGCCAGAGCAGGTCACGGCGCTGCTCGAACGGCTTGTCCACCACGGCCACCGGCACCTGGAGGGCGCCGTGCAGCTCCGGGTTGGCCACGGTGAGCCCGCGCGCCGGGTCGGCGCCGACCGGGCCGAGCAGCTCGTCGAGCGAGGGCGCGGAGTCCAGCGGGGGCAGCCACACCTGGTGCGCCGGCGGCCCCTGCCCGGCCAGCCGCCCCACCATCAGGTCGAGCAGGGTCTCGCCGGTCTCCTCCTCGGCGGGGAGGGCCGGGGTGACCGGCTCGGGCACCGGCACGAGGTGGGTGGAGAAGGCGAGCAGCCGGGGGCCGGGAGCGCCGGCCGCGCCCGCCGGGCCGCCGCGCCGGCGCACCGCCCCGGAGACGTACGCGGCCTTGAACCGGACCAGCGGGTCGGTGCCCGAGCGCAGGTAACCGTGCCCCGGGCTGCGGGGCAGCTCGTGCGCGTCCGGCACGCCGAGCACCGTCCGGGACTCCAGCGCCGAGAAGGTGCGCAACCCGATCCGGTACGACAGGTGCGTGTCCAGCCCGCGCAGCCGGCCCTCCTCCAGCCGCTGCGAGGCGAGCAGCAGGTGCACGCCGAGCGAGCGGCCCAGCCGGCCGATCTGCACGAAGAGGTCGATGAAGTCGGGCTTGGCGGAGAGCAGCTCGGAGAACTCGTCGCAGATCAGCAGCAGCGACGGCAGGGGAGCGAGCGGGGTGCCGGCCGCCCGGGCCCGCTCGTAGTCGCGCACGCTCGCGAAGTTGCCGGCCCGCCGCAGCAGCTCCTGCCGGCGCATCAGCTCGCCGTTGATCGCGTCGACCATCCGGTCGACCAGCGGCAGCGCGTCCGCCAGGTTGGTGATCACCGCGGCCGTGTGCGGCAGCCGTCCGAACGGCGCGAAGGTGGCGCCGCCCTTGAAGTCGACGAGCACGAAGTTGAGCTGCTCCGAGCTGTGTGTCGCGGCGAGCCCGAGCACCAGCGTGCGGAGCAGCTCCGACTTGCCCGACCCGGTGGCGCCGATGAGCAGCCCGTGGGGGCCCATCCCGTCCTGCGCCGACTCCTTGAGGTCCAGCTCGATCGCCCCGCCGTCGGCGCCCACCCCGATCGGCACCCGGAGCCGGTCCCGGGCCGCCCGGGGCGTCCAGCCCTGCTCGGCGGTGAAGCTCTCCGGCTCGCCGAGGCCGAGCAGCTCGGGCAGGCCGGGCTCGGCGCCGGGCGGGGCGTCGGGTCCGCGTGCCGTGCCGGCCAGCCGCAGCGGGGCGAGCCGGCGGGCGACCGCCTCGGCGTCGGCCGGCTCCAGCGCGTCGGCCGCGCCCACCTCGGCGTGCCCGTCGGCGGAGTGCGAGTGCAGCCGGCCGTCGACCAGGTCGAGCAGGAGGGCGTACCGGTCGAGCAGGCGCGGTGGCGGGCTGTCCAGGTCGAGCACGGTGACCGCGTCGATCCCGCCGTCGCCGGCCAGGTCGGTGGCGCCGGTCAGGTCGCCGCCGTCGAGCACCACCACCACGTGCGGCCCGTCGGTGGCCGGACCGGCCGGGCTGAACCGGGGCCGGCTGCCCAGCACGTCGTCGAGGAGCCGTTCCAGCTCGGCAGCGGAGCTGGTGACCAGCCGGACCGGGCCGAGCGCGTCGGTGCGCGCCGGGTGGTGGGCGTGCGGCAGCCACTTGACCCACTCCCATCCCGCCCGGCGTTCCGGCCCGGCGCAGACCGCGACGAGCAGCTCGTCCGGGGCGTGGAAGACGGCGAGCTGGGTGAGCACCGCCCGGGCCAGCGCCTGGGCGGCCGGGGAGCCGGCCCCGCGCACGTCGCCGGCCGGGCCGCGGACGAAGACCCGGGCGAAGCTGCGCAGCGAGAGCGCCACGGGCAGGTCCGGCACCACCGAGTACGCGTCCAGGAAACGCCGCAGCGCCCCCGCGGTCATCGGCTCCAGCTCGTCGAGCGGCCGGGTGACCGGCGGGAGCAGCGGGGTGGCCAGCGTCTGCGGCCCGACCCCCACCCGGACCACGGCGAAGTCCGGGTCGCCCGGCCGGCGTTCCCAGACCCGGTGGCTGTCCACCGTCGACCAGAGCCGCCCCGGGTCGGGGTGCCGGTAGTAGAGCCCGGCCCGCTGCGCCCCGGCGGTCTCCCGGACCCGGCGGCGCAGCGCGGCGAGGTGCCGGAGGTATTCCTGGCGGGCGGCCATCATCTCCGACTTCCTGGGGCCGGCGCCGCCCCACGAGGTCACCAGCATCGCCACCGAGGAGAGGCCGAACATGCCGCCCACCACGTACGAGTAGGCCCCGCCGCCCCGGCCGAACATCATGGCCATGGCCACCGTCCCGCCGAGCATCGGCAGCACCATCAGCGCCTGCTGCCAGCGCCCGCCCGCCACCGCGGGGATCTCCGGCGGCGCCTCCACGGGCAGCTCACCGGCCGGGATCTCCGGCGCCGGGCGGCGCGGCGGCCGCTTGATGACGACAGTGGACACTCGGCCTCCCCATGGCTCTCGGTAACCCGAGCCTGGCTCATCGTAGGTAAAGTCCACTCGTCCGTCAGCCACCGTTCCCGCTCGATATGGAGAAACATCGATGACAAGCGGGCTGGCCCGGGTCACGATCAGCGCCCCCCGGCGGCGGGTCGACGTGGCCCTGCCGGAGCAGGTTCCCCTCGCCGAGCTGCTGCCCGAGGTGCTCCGGCACGCCGGGGAAGGACTGGCCGACGACGGCGAACGGCACGGCGGCTGGGTGCTGCGGCGGACCGACGGCGCGGTGCTGGCCACCGCGCAGGCGCTGCTGCCCCAGGGCGTCCGCGACGGCGAGGTGCTGCACCTCGTCCCGGCCCGCGCCCAGTGGCCCGAGCTGGAGTACGACGACGTGATCGAGGCGATCGCCGACGCCGCCCGCCGGCGCGGCGCCGCCTGGTCGCCCCGGGCCACCCGGGCCGCCGCCCTGGCCGGCGCCGGGGTGCCGCTGGCCGTCGGACTGCTCGCCGTGCTGGCCGCCGGCCCCGGGCCGGGCGGCGGCTGGCCGGTCGCGGCCGTGGTGGCCCTCCTCCTGGTGCTCGCCGCCACCGCCGCCTCCCGGGCCTACGGCGACGGGCCGATCGGCGCCACGCTCGGCGCCTACGCGCTGCCCTGGGCCGCCGCGGCCGGCGCCCTGGCGGTCGGCTCCGGCGACCCGGTCGGCCCGGTCGGTCCGCTGCCCTGGGTCGGCGCGCCCGAACTGCTCGCCGGCGCGGCGGCGCTGCTGCTGGTGTCGGTGCTCGGCCTGCTCGGGGTGGCCAGCCGGTCCCGGGTCTTCCTGGCCGGCGCGACCACCGGCGCGGCCGGCGCGGCGGCCGGCCTCGGCGGGTTGTTCCTCGACCCGGCCGGCACCGCCGCCGTGCTGCTGTGCGCGCTGGTCTTCGCGCTCGGCGGGCTGCCGTTGCTGGCCATCCGGCTCGGCAAGGTGCCGCTGCCGCCGATCACCCTGCCCGCGCCGGCCGGCAACCCGCCCGGCGTCCGGGACCTGCCCGACCGGGGCCGGGTGCACGCGGCCGTGGCCCGTACCGAGGAGATGCTGACCGGGATGCTGCTCGGGCACGCGGTGCTGGCCGTCGCGGCCACCGCGGTGCTCGCCGCCACCGGCGGGCTCGCCGGTCGGCTGCTGGTGGCGGTGGGCTGCGGGGTGCTGCTGCTGCGCTCCCGGCTCTTCGTGGCGGTCCGCCACCGGGTGCCCGCCGTCGCCGCCGGGCTGGCCGGGTACGCCCTGCTCGGGGCGGTGCTCGCCGACCGGGCCGGTCCCGCCGGCCGGCTGGCGTTGACCGTCGGCGGGCTGGCCCTGGCCCTGGTCGCCGTCGCGGCCGGCGCCACGTACGCCCGGCGGCCGGTGTCCCCGTACCTCGGCCGGCTGGCCGACCTGACCGACACCGCGCTGGTGGTGGCGGTGGTCCCGGTGGCCTGCGCGGTGCTCGACCTCTACGACCGGGCCCGCGGCCTGCTCGGCTGACCCGCACGCACGCGGGCCCGGGTCGCTCGGTGGAGCGGCCCGGGCCCGTCGGCGCGGATCAGGTCAGTGCAGGGTCTCGCCGCGCTCGGCGGCCTCCTTGGCGCGCTGGTACGAGGCCACGATCTCGGCCTCGGCCTCGGTGCGACCCACCCAGGTCGCGCCCTCGACCGACTTGCCCGGCTCCAGGTCCTTGTAGACCTCGAAGAAATGCTGGATCTCCAGCCGGTCGAACTCGCCCAGGTGGTGGATGTCCCGCAGGTGCTCCTGGCGCGGGTCCTCGTAGGGCACGCAGAGGACCTTGTCGTCGCCGCCCTTCTCATCGGTCATCCGGAACATGCCGATGGTGCGGCAGCGGATCAGGCAGCCAGGGAAGGTTGGCTCGGGGACCAGCACCAGCGCGTCGAGCGGGTCGCCGTCCTCGCCCAGGGTGCCCTCGATGAAGCCGTAGTCGGCCGGGTACTGCGTGGAGGTGAAGAGGGTGCGGTCCAGCCGGATCCGGCCGGTCGCGTGGTCCACCTCGTACTTGTTGCGGTGACCCTTGGGGATCTCAACCGTGACGTCGAAATCCATCTTCCACGCTCCCTCGTTTGCCCACGCTGGCTGACGGAAACCAGTGGCGCCGCCCACCGGACGGGGTGAACGCCCCCCGCCGGCTCCGGCCGCCGCATAGTGTTCGGACCGAAGTAGTGTCACCCAAGGCGCTTTTGAGCGGGGGAGGAGGGGGTCGTGGGGAGGGAAGATTCACACTACCGCCCCGACGGAGTTGACGGGCGCGCATCCGCCGGTTCCGCCTCCGGCGGGGCCACCGGCCGCGTCTCGGTCCCCGGCACCAACCCCGCCCACCGCCCCGGGCCCGCCGCCGGGTCCGCCCCGGTCGGCCGCGCCAACCCCGGCGAGTACGGCCGCCCCGGCCCGGTGGAATACGGCCGCACCGCGCCGCGGGACCACGGTCACGCCGACCCCCGCCAGTACGGCCAGGCCGCCCCACGCGACCACGGCCAGGCCGAACCCCGGCAGTACGGTCACGCCGACCCTCGGCAGTACGGCCAGGCCGAACCCCGGCAGTACGGCCAGGCCGCCCCACGGGAGCACGGCCGCGCCGCCCCGCGCGACTACGGACAGGCCGGCCCGCAGGACCACGGCCCGGGTCCGGCCGCACCGGTGAGCTGGCCCGGGTACGACGCGCCCGGCGGCATTCCGGTGAGCCCGCCGGTGCCCCCGATCGGCGCGGCCCCGCCGCCGCCGTCGCCCCCGCCACCACGCCGGCGCCGGCCCCCGCTGATCGCGGTGCTGGCCGGCGTGCTGGTCCTCGCCCTGGCCGTGGTCGGGCTGGCTGTCGTCCGTCCCGGCCCGGTGGCCGGCTGGCTGGGCGGCGGAGATTCGCCGACCGCCGCCGCGCAGTCGCCCGAGCCGGCGCCGCCCGCCGTGCTGGCCGGCGCGGACGGCAACGCGCCGCTGCCCACCCCCGAGGGGGTGCGCGCCGCGCTCGAACCTCTGGTCCGCGCCGCCGCGCTCGGCGACCGGGTGAACGTCTCGGTGGCCGACGTGGCCACCGGCCAGGCGCTCTACGGCAGCGGGCAGGACAGCCCGACCGTGCCCGCCTCGGTGACGAAGCTGGCGACCGGGGTCGCCGTGCTGGCGGCCCGCGGCCCGGCGTACCGGATCCCCACCCGGGCGGTCGCCGGCGCGGCCCCCGGCGAGGTGGTTCTGGTCGGCGGCGGCGACCCGACCCTCGCGGTCGACAAGAACGGCTTCTATCCCGGCGCGGCCCGGCTGGACGACCTCGCCGCGCAGGTGCGCAAGGCGCTCGGTGGCACCGCCCCGACCAGGGTCACGGTCGACTCGTCCCTGTTCAGCGGCCCGGTGTACGAGCCGGGCTGGGACTCCGACATCCCCACCGGCGGGTTCGGCGCGGCGATCACCGCGCTGATGACCGACGGCGCGCGGCGGGACGCGGCGGAGGCCCGGCGCACCGAGGAGGCCATGAACCACGCGGCCGAGCGGGTGCCCCAGCCGGACCTCACGGCCGGCCGGCAGTTCGCCAAGCTCCTGGGGCTCTCCGGCGCCGCCGCCGAGGTGAAGCGGGGCACCGCGCCCGCCGACACGGGTGCCACGGCGACCGGCACGCCCGCCCCCGGCGCCGAGCTGGGCAAGGTCCAGTCGCTGCCGATGGTCCGACTGGTCGACATCATGATCAGCGACAGCGACAACGTGATCGCCGAGGCGATGGCCCGCCAGGTCGCGCTCGCCAAGGGCAAGCCCGGCTCGTTCGCCGGCGGCGCGGCAGCCACCGACCAGGTGCTCGGCGAGCTGGGCCTGCCGGCCGACGAGATCAGCCTGGCCGACGGCAGCGGGCTGTCCCGCACCAACCGGATCAGTCCGTCCCTGCTCACCGACCTGATCACGCTCGCCGGCAACGGCAGCCATCCCGACCTGGCCGCGATCTTCGGCGGCCTGCCGGTGGGCGGCTGGTCCGGCACCCTGGACGAGCGCTACCAGGCGGCGGCGACGAAGGCCGGCGCCGGCGTGGTCCGGGCCAAGACCGGGACGCTCAGCGGGGTGAACGCCATCGCCGGGCTGGTCAGCACGGCCGACGGCCGGCTGCTCACCTTCGCCGTCCTCACCGACCGCACGCCGGACACCCTCGACGAGACCCGGCAGGCCCTCGACCGGATCTCCTCCGCGCTGGCCGGCTGCGGCTGCCGCTGACCGTCCCGCCCGCTGCGACCGGCGTCGATCGGCGCTCGTGAGCCCGGGTGGGGGTGTCGCGGCGCGGGTACGGTGGGTTCATGGCGCAGTTCGTGGACTGGGATCTGGCCGCCGCGACCGCGGGGGCACTGGGCAAGTCGGGCCCCCGGGTGTCGTACGCCGAGGCCACCGACGTGGTGGGCGAGCTGCGCCGGCTGACCGAGGAGGCCGCCGGCCACGTCGCCGACTACACCGGCCTGCGCTCCCAGGTCAGCCACCCGCCGGTCCGCGTGGTCGACCGCCGGGACTGGGCGGCCGCCAACATCGCGGGTCTCCGCGAGGTGATCACCCCGCTGGTGGACCGGCTCTCCGGCGACAAGCGGCCCGGGCCGCTCACCGAGGCGATCGGTTCCCGGCTCACCGGGGTGCAGGCCGGCACCGTGCTGGCGTACCTGTCCGGCCGGGTGCTCGGCCAGTACGAGGTCTTCGCCGGTGACCCCGGCCAGCTGCTGCTGGTCGCCCCGAACATCGTCGAGGTGGAACGCAAGCTGGGGGCCGACCCCCGGGACTTCCGGCTCTGGGTCTGCCTGCACGAGGTGACCCACCGCACCCAGTTCACCGCCGTGCCGTGGATGCGGGCGTACTTCCTCAGCGAGGTGCAGGCGTTCGTGGACGCGTCGCAGGGCGGCGAGCACCTGCTGGAGCGGCTGCGCCGGGGGGTGGCCACGCTCTCCGACGCGGTGAAGGACCCGGACAGCCGGGCCAGCGTGCTGGACATCGTGCAGACCCCGGCCCAGCGGGCCGTGCTGGACCGGCTCACCGCGCTCATGACCCTGCTGGAGGGGCACGCCGAGTTCGTCATGGACGGCGTCGGCCCGCAGGTCATCCCCAGTGTCGAGTCGATCCGGGCGGCGTTCAACCGCCGCCGCGAGTCCGGCAACCCGCTGGAGAAGGCGATCCGCCGGGTGCTCGGCATCGAGGTCAAGATGCGCCAGTACGCCGAGGGCCGCAAGTTCGTGCACGGGGTGGTGGACCGGGTCGGCATGGCCGGCTTCAACAAGATCTTCTCCTCGCCGCTGACCCTGCCCCGGCTCGACGAGCTGGGCGACCCGGACGCCTGGGTGGCCCGGGTGCACGGCGGGCCCGCGAACATCCCCCCGGCCGGCTGAGCCTGGTGGCCGCGCTGGCCCCGGCGGTGGCCGCGGTGCGGCTGGCCGTACGCCGGGCGCTGACCGGGCTGCCCGGGGCCGGGCCGGTGCTGGTCGCCTGCTCGGGCGGCGCCGACTCGCTGGCCCTGGCCGCCGCCACGGCCTTCGTGGCGCCCCGGCTCGGCCGCCGGGCCGGCCTGGTGACCGTCGACCACGGCCTGCAACCCGGCTCGGCCGAGCGTGCCGAGCGGGTGGCCCGCTGGGCGGGCGAGGCCGGTCTCGACCCCGTCGAGGTGGTTCCGGTGACCGTCGCCGGCCGGCCCGGCGGCCCGGAGGCGGCCGCCCGCGAGGCCCGGTACGCCGCCCTGCTGGCCACCGCCCGCCGGCACGGCGCCGCCGGGGTGCTCCTCGGGCACACCCGGGACGACCAGGCCGAGACGGTGCTGCTCGCGCTGGCCCGGGGCGCCGGCCCGCGCGGCCTGTCCGGCATGACGCCCCACCGGGAGTGGGACGGGGTGCCGCTGCTGCGCCCGCTGCTCGACGTCTCCCGCGACGACACCCGCGGGGCGTGCGCCGCGCTCGGGCTCACGCCCTGGGCGGACCCGCACAACGCCGACCCGGCGTACGCCCGTTCGCGGGTCCGCGCCGACGTGCTGCCGGCCCTGGTCGAGGCGCTCGGCCCCGGGGTGGTGGGCAACCTGGCCCGGACCGCCCGCCTGCTGGCCGCCGACACCGCCGCGCTGGACGATCTGGCCGCCGCCGCGCTCGCCGAGGTCCGGGCGGCCGAGGGCGGGCTCTCGGTCGACGGCCTGGCCGCGCTGCCGGCGGCGGTACGCACCCGGGTGCTGCACGCGTGGGCCCGGGAGCTGGGCGCCTCGCCGGCCGCCCTGTCGCACCGGCACGTGGCGGCGCTGGACGCCCTCGTCACGGACTGGCACGGGCAGGGCCCGGCGCACCTGCCGGGCGGCCTCCCGGTCTGTCGCCGGTACGGCCGCCTCACCACCTGACCCCCAATGGCCCCGCGTCGAATCGCCAGCTCGCCGGGATGGCGGTGCCGGCCGCGCGGGATGCCGCCACATCGCCGGGCTGGCGTTGCCCGCCACCACTTCGCCGAGGTGGCGGCATCCGACAGCACGGGTTGCCGCCAGGTCGCCGAGCCGGCGGCAGGGGGAGGGCCGAGGGGTCGCCGGGAGCCGCCGGAGGCGGTAGACAGGGCTCATGGCGTACCCCCGACAGCCGTTGCTGGCCCCCCACGGCGCCGTCGCGACCAGCCAGCCGCTCGCGGCGGCCGCGGGCCTGGCCGTGCTGCGGCGCGGCGGCAACGCCGTCGACGCGGCGCTGGCCACCGCGATCACCCTGACCGTGGTGCAGCCGCCGTCCAACGACATCGGCGGCGACCTGTTCGCCATCGTCTGGGACGGCGAGCGGCTGCACGGGTTGAACGCCTCCGGCCGCTCCCCGGCGGCGCTCACGCGCGAGCTGGTGCTGGCCGCGACGGGCGGGCGCGGCGCGGCGCCGGTCGACGCGCTCGGCGGGGCGCAGGGCCGGGGGCCCGCCGTGCCGGCCCGGGGCTGGCTGCCGGTGACCGTGCCGGGCGCCCCGGCCGGCTGGCGCGACCTGCACGAGCGGTTCGGCTCACTGCCCTTCGCCGAGCTGTTCGCCGACGCGATCGGCTACGCCGAGCACGGCTACCCGGTGGCCCCCGGCACGGCCGCCGCCTGGGCCCGTGGTGTCGCCGCCCACGACGGGCTGGCCGGGGCGGAGCACGCCGAGTTCCGCCGGGCGTTCACCGTGGACGGGCGCGCCCCGGGGCCCGGCGAGTGGTGGCGCAACCCGGCTGCCGCCGGCACGCTGCGGCGGATCGCGGAGAGCGGGGCGGCGGACTTCTACCGGGGGCGGATCGCGGCGGCGATCGACGGCCACGCGGCCCGGACCGGCGGGTTCCTGACCGGCGACGACCTGGCCCGGCACGCCTCGACCTGGGTGGACCCGGTCCCGGTGCGCTACCGGGGGCACGAGGTGTGGGAGCTGCCGCCCAACGGGCAGGGGATCGCCGCGCTGCTGGCGCTCCAGGTGCTCGACGGGGTGGACCTGGCCGCGCTGTCACCGGAGGAGCGGGTGCACTGGCAGATCGAGGCGGTGAAGCTCGGCTTCGCCGACGCGCACGCCCACGTTGCCGACCCGGAGCGTGCCGACGTCCCCACGGCGGCGCTGCTCGACCCGGGCTACGCGGCGGCCCGGCGGGCGCTGGTCACCGGGCGCGCGGGCGAGCCGGTGGCCGGTGAGCCGGAGCGCGGCGGCACCGTCTACCTCTGCACCGCCGACGCCGGCGGCATGATGGTCAGCCTGATCCAGTCGACCTACCTGGCGTTCGGCTCGCACGTGGTGGTCCCCGGGCACGGCTTCGCGTTGCAGAACCGCGGCCTCGGCTTCCGCCTCGACCCGGACCACCCCAACGTGGTGGGGCCGGCGAAGCGGCCGTTCCACACGATCATCCCGGGGTTCCTGACCCGGGACGGGGCGCCCGTCGGCCCGTTCGGGGTGATGGGCGGGCACATGCAGCCGCAGGGGCACGTGCAGCTCGTCTCGGCCACCGTCGACGCCGGGCGCGACCCGCAGGCGGCCCTGGACACCCCGCGCTGGTACTGGCACGCCGGCCGGACGGTGCTGGTCGAGCCGGATCTGGACCCGGAGCTGGTCGCGGGGTTGCGCTCGCGCGGGCACGAGATCACCGTCGCGGCCGAGCCGTCGGTCTTCGGGTACGGCCAGGCGATCTGGCGGGCGCCCGGCGGCGGCTACATGGCCGGGTCGGAGTCCCGGGTCGACGGGGCGATGCTGGGTTGGTGATCAGGCGTCGACCCGCTCCCGGAACGTGGTCCGGTAGGCGAGCGGGGTGGTGCCGACCCGGCGGGTGAAGTGGTGCCGCAGCGCCGCCGCGTCGCCGAATCCGGCCTGGTCGGCGACGCTCTCCACGCTCAGCCGGGTCTCCTCCAGCAGCCGCCGCGCGAGCAGCACCCGCTGGTTGGTCAGCCAGTCGTGCGGCGTCGTGCCGGTCTCGGCCCGGAACCGGCGGGCGAAGGTCCGTGGCGCCATCCCGGCCCGCGCCGCCAGCTCGTCGACGCTCACGGTCCGGTCCAGGTGCCCCATGAGCCACTCCAGCACCGGCTCCAGGGTGGGCGCCTCGGGCGCCTTCGGAATGGGGGCCTCGACGTACTGGGCCTGGCCGCCGTCACGGTGCGGCGGCACGACCATCCGGCGGGCCAGCCGCGTGGCCGTGGCCGAGCCGTGCGCCTGGCGGACCAGGTGCAGGCAGGCGTCGATGCCGGCCGCGGTGCCGGCGCTCGTGAGCAGCCGCCCGTCCTGCACGTAGAGCGAGTTGCACTGCACCCGGGCCGCCGGGAACCGCTCCTGGAGGTCGTCGACGTGCCGCCAGTGGGTGGTGCAGTCGCGCCCGTCGAGCAGCCCCGCCTCACCGAGCACGTACGCACCGGAGCAGACGCTGAGCAGCCAGGCGCCCCGGCCGGCGGCCCGGCGCAGCGCGGCCAGCACCGGCTCGGGGACCGGCGTCGTCCCGTCGCCGTGTGCGGGCACGGCCACCAGGTCGGCGTCCTCGATGGGGGCCAGGTCGGCGGTGGGGGTGATCAGGAAGCCGGAGCGGCTGCGGACCGGCCCGCCGTCCACCGTGCAGACGTCGAACCGGTAGCCGGGGAAGCCGTCGGCCGTGCGGTCGGTGCCGAACACCTCGGCGACCACACCGAGTTCGAACGCCGCGACCTCCTGGAGGGCCACGACGGCGACGGATCGAAGCATGTGACGAGGGTAACCCGACAGGTGGCAGGAAATCGAGGCCCACTGGCATTCCTGCCACTGTCCGAACCGTACGGCGGGTCGCAAACTTGATGGTGTCCGGTGCGCACCGGCGGCGAAAACCACATCAACCACGCGAAAGCGAGCGCCGCCATGACCGTTCTGCTGCTCCTGCTCTTCCTGCTCCTCCTCGTCGGCGCCAGCGCCTTCGGGCTGACCGCCGACACCCGGGACTCGGCCGACTGGAAGCCGACCGAGGACGGGCGCCGCTGGCACTCCCGTACCTGCTGAGGTGATTTGCTCCGTCTGCGCCGTTAATCCTCGGCGGGACCGCGCCAAAAGGGGCGGCCCCGCCGACGGAGGCCATCCGGCGTACGGCAGGCTAGGAGCATGGCTGACGGCTCCTGGTACGACGCCGACATCGACCACGTGATCATTTCCGAGGCGCAGATCCGCGAGAAGACCGCGGAACTGGCCAAGCAGGTCTCGGCGGACTACGCCCACGTCGACGACGGTCTCCTGCTCGTCTGCGTGCTCAAGGGCGCGGTCATGTTCATGGCCGACTTCGCCCGCGCGCTGGGCCGCCAGGGCCCGCCCGCCGAGCTGGACTTCATGGCCATCTCGTCGTACGGCCAGGGCACCACCTCCTCCGGCGTGGTGCGGATCCTCAAGGACCTGGACCGGGACATCGCCGGCCGGCACGTCGTGGTCGTCGAGGACATCGTCGACTCCGGTCTGACCCTCTCCTGGCTGCTGCGCTACCTGGAGTCGCGCTCCGCGGCCAGCGTCGAGGTGGTCGCCCTGTTCCGCAAGCCGGACGCGGTCAAGGTGCCGGTCCCGGTGAAGTACGTCGGCTTCGACATCCCGACCGAATTCGTGGTCGGCTACGGCCTCGACTTCGGTGAGCGCTACCGCGAGGTGCCCTACGTCGGGGTGCTCAAGCCCGAGGTCTACGCCCGGGCCTGACCCCGGCGCCCGGCCGGTCGTCAGCCGACGTTCAGCGGGCTCTCAGCCTTCCGGTCTACGGTAGAGGCCGGTGACGTGGAGGCACTCTCCACGCCCGACCCCTCGAACCGCGTGACCGGGCGGTCGGGTGGCCGGGTGGGGAGCTCCCCGCCACGCCGGCTCAAACCCGGGTTCGCCGTACGCGTAAGTGCCGGGCTCGCAAGCTCACATCTGGCGCGAACGGTGTACCGTCGAATGACCGCGGCGCGGCAGTTGAGGCGCCTCGGGGTCGGGGCCGGCCCGCACGGCGGCTGCGGCCGCCGCCCGAGGCGGCGACACCAATCAGACGGTCAGGACGTCGATCAGGAGGATGCGGGCGCCTCGGTGCCCGACAACAGTATGGAACGTACGCGTTTCTTCCGCCGACCGGTGGTCTGGATCATCCTGGTCATCCTCGGCGCCGTTGTGCTCAGTCAACTCTTCACGGCTGGCCCGAGCTACCACCGCGTGGACACGTCGGTGGCGCTCGACCAGCTCCACACCGCAAAGATCAACAAGGCGGTCTTCCAGGACAAGGAGCAGACGCTCCAGCTCGACCTGGCCCAGAAGACGAAGTTCGGCGACACGACCACCGACCGGATCGAGGCCCAGTTCCCCTACGAGGTGGGCGGCCAGGTCTGGAACGAGGTCCTGGACGCCAAGGCGGCCAACCGGGTCACCGGCCCGGCCGACACCAAGGTCTCCTCGGACAGCATCTGGGTGAGCCTGCTGGTCAACCTCCTGCCCATCGCGCTGCTCGTGCTCCTGCTGCTGTTCTTCATGTCGCAGATGCAGGGCGGCGGCTCGCGGGTGCTCAACTTCGGCAAGTCCAAGGCGAAGATGATCACCAAGGACACGCCGAAGACGACCTTCGCGGACGTGGCCGGGGCGGACGAGGCCGTCGAGGAACTGCACGAGATCAAGGACTTCCTGCAGAACCCGGCGAAGTACCAGGCCCTGGGCGCCAAGATCCCGAAGGGCGTGCTGCTCTTCGGCCCGCCCGGCACCGGTAAGACCCTGCTCGCCCGCGCGGTCGCCGGCGAGGCCGGCGTGCCGTTCTACTCCATCTCCGGCTCGGACTTCGTGGAGATGTTCGTCGGTGTCGGCGCCAGCCGGGTCCGCGACCTCTTCGAGCAGGCCAAGTCGAACGCGCCGGCCATCGTCTTCGTCGACGAGATCGACGCGGTCGGCCGGCACCGCGGCGCCGGCATGGGCGGCGGGCACGACGAGCGGGAGCAGACCCTCAACCAGCTGCTGGTCGAGATGGACGGCTTCGACACCAAGGGCGGCGTCATCCTGATCGCCGCCACCAACCGGCCGGACATCCTCGACCCGGCGCTGCTGCGCCCGGGCCGCTTCGACCGGCAGATCCCGGTCGACGCCCCCGACATGGAGGGCCGCAAGGCCATCCTGCGGGTGCACGCCAAGGGCAAGCCGTTCACGCCCGACGTCGACCTCGACTCGGTCGCCCGGCGCACCCCCGGCTTCAGCGGCGCCGACCTGGCCAACGTGATCAACGAGTCCGCGCTGCTCACCGCCCGCAAGGACCAGCGGGCGATCACCAACGACTCCCTGGAGGAGTCGATCGACCGGGTGATCGCCGGTCCGCAGCGCCGGACCCGGGTGATGAGCGACCAGGAGAAGAAGATCACTGCGTACCACGAGGGTGGGCACGCGCTGGTCGCCTGGGCGCTGCCGCACGCCGCGCCGGTGCACAAGGTGACCATCCTGTCCCGGGGCCGGTCGCTGGGCCACACCCTGGTCCTGCCGACCGAGGACAAGTACACCCAGACCCGGGCCGAGATGATCGACACCCTGGCGTACGCGCTGGGCGGCCGGGCCGCCGAGGAGCTTGTCTTCCACGAGCCCACCACGGGCGCCGGCAACGACATCGAGAAGGCCACCCAGCTGGCCCGCGCGATGATCACCCAGTACGGCATGAGCTCCAAGCTCGGCGCGATCAAGTACGGCACCAGCGGCGACGAGCCGTTCCTCGGCCGCAACATGGGCCACGAGCGGGACTACTCGGACGCGGTGGCCGCCGAGATCGACGGCGAGATGCGGGCACTGATCGAGCTGGCCCACGACGAGGCCTGGGAGATCCTGGTGGAATACCGGGACGTCCTGGACAACATCGTGCTCGAGCTGATGGAGAAGGAGACCCTCTCCACGGCCGACATGGCCAGGATCTGCGCCCGGGTGGCGAAGCGCCCGCCGATGGCCCCCTACCACGGCTTCGGCAAGCGTCAGCCCTCCACCGAGCCGCCCGTGCTCACGCCCGCCGAGAAGGAGACCCTCAAGGCGCAGGCCCAGGCCGACGGCGCCTCGGTCGGCGGGTCCCCCTCGAACAACTCGGACGGTACCCACTGACCACCGACCCGACGGCCAGCTCCCGCGACCGGGAGCTGGCCGTCTCCGCGACCGAGCCCGACGGGGACGACGCGCTCGACTACGTCGCCGCGCGCCTGATCAGCGGCAAGCTGACCGGGCGGCCGGTGGAGGAGAGCGTCGACCTGGCCCGCATCGAGAAGGCGGTCCGGGAGATCCTCATCGCGGTCGGGGAGAACCCGGACCGGGACGGCCTCCAGCAGACGCCGGCCCGGGTCGCCCGCGCGTACGCCGAACTCTTCGCGGGCCTGCGCGTGGACCCGGCGCAGGTGCTCAGCACCACCTTCGAGGCCAACCACGAGGAGTTGGTGCTCGTCCGGGACATCGACGTGATGAGCCTCTGCGAGCACCACCTGCTCCCGTTCCGGGGCAGCGCGCACATCGGCTACATCCCCGGGCCGGACGGCCGGATCACCGGCCTGTCCAAGCTGGCCCGGCTGGTCGAGGTGTTCGCCCGGCGCCCCCAGGTGCAGGAGCGGCTCACCTCTCAGGTCGCCGACCTGCTCATGGACAAGCTGGCGCCGCGCGGCGTCGTCGTGGTGCTCGAGTGCGAGCACATGTGCATGGCGATGCGCGGCATCCAGAAGTCCGGCGCCAAGACGATCACCTCGGCGGTCCGGGGCACCCTCCAGCACGACCCCAAGTCGCGCGCCGAGGCGATGGCCCTGATCATCCCGCGCTGACCGCACCGCCACCGGGCCCTTCCCTCACGGGAGGGGCCCGTAGTGTGTCCGGGGCTCAGCCCGCCAGCAAGGCCAGCAGCAGACCGGCCGTGGTCAGCACCGCCGGGACCAGGCAGACCAGCGCGCCGAAGCGGGGCGTCCGGTCCACCCGGTCGGCCGGGCGCGGCCGGAACAGCCGCCCCACCGCGAGCCAGCCCAGCATGAACGCGACCGCCGGCAGCGGCAGCCCCACCACCAGCGCGACCACCGTCACCGGGCCGGTGCCCGTGGCGAGGAGGAGCGCGAGCTGGATGAGCGGCACCACCAGCGCCAGCGGCCCGTAGACCAGCAGGTTGCGGGGGTACGCCGGCCAGCGGGCCAGGCGGGGCAGGCCGCGCGCGGCGAGGCTGTCGTCCGCCGCGTCCGCCCAACCCCGGGCGGTCCGCAGGGCCGCCAGCACCGCCGCCGGCCCGGCCGCCATCGGCCGGGCCGCCTCGGACACCTCCGGGGGCGTCGGCACCAGCGAGATCGCCGGCACACCCAGCTCCCGGAGCCGGGACTGCTGCGGGGCGAGCCGCTCGCGAACCGCGGTCAGCTCCTCCCGGGCGGCCGCCACGGACCGGGCCTGCTCACCGGCGGCGGTCGCCGCGGCCCGGCGTACGCCGTCGAGCTGCCGGGCGGCGGCCACGTAGTCCGCCCAGGCGGCGCCGGCCGGATCCGCGTCGACCGTCGGGCCGCCGGACCGGGGCGCGGGCACAGCCGTGCCGGTCTCGCTCATGCTGACTCCCCGGTTAGCGACTGCGGGGCTCGCAAGACCGGCTCACCCCTCACGGGTCCTCCCCGAACGGCACCAGCACCGTGCCCTGCTCGCCCGGGCCGTCCCAGAGCACGGCCCGGCCCGGCCGGGGCCGCCAGAGCACCGGCCGGTCGAAGAGCTGCTCCAGACGGCCGCCGGGCACGTCGGTGACCACCACGGCGGTCAGCTTGTCCACCTCGCCCTCCGGGCCGAGCAGCCCGGCCAGCGGCGCCACCGTGCGCCACCAGCCGAGCAGGTGCCGGCCGGCCGGCGGACCCTCCAGCAGCAGCGCGCGCAGCAACTCGGGCGGCAGTTCGGTCCCGTCCGGCACGTCCAATCCGAACACCACGAGGTAGCCCGGCTCGTCCGCCGCCATCGCCGCCCGCAGCCCGGTCACGTCGACCGTCTCCACGCGGTGCCGCCCGGCCAGTTCGGCGGCGAGCACACCCGCCGGCTCGGCCGACCCGTTGGCCAGCGGCGCCAGCACGAACCGCGCCGCGCCGGGGTGGGCCGCCGCCGCGCTGCGGACCGCCGTGACCAGCAGCCGCTCGGCCTCCTCGTCCCGGCCCAGCACCGCGAGATTCCGGCCGGCGGCCGGCCCGAGCGGCACGGCCACCGTGGAGCGCCGGACGTCCACCGCCCGGCCGAGCAGCGCGGCCGGCGCGTGCGCCCGGCCGGCCAGCGCCGCCCGGTGCCGAGGATCGTTGGCGAGCAGCGGGCGGGCGAACCCGGCGAAGACCACCGGCGGGCCGGCGCCCTCGGGCCGGGCCGACCAGAGCCGGTGCCGCAGGTCGGCGAGGACCGCGGGGTCCTCGTGCGGGTCGGGGAACCGGATCATCCGCTCGTGGCCCCGGGTCGCGCCACGCGGGCCGCCCAACCCGCCGGCGGTGTTCACCACGGCGCTGCCCACCGGCAGGCCGGCGGCCGCGTCGTTCGTCGGCTCCAGCACGGCCGAACCGCCCGGCAGCGCCACCCGGACCGGAAACTGGCCGAGCAGCGGGTCGCGCGGGCCGCCGATGCCGAGGTCGCCCTCGCCGGCCAGGACCAGGTGGATCCCGTACGACCGGGCGGCGCGGGCCAGCCCGTCGAGCCGGGCCAGCAGGTCGGCGGCGAGCCGGTCCCGCTCCCGCAGCAGCAGCGGGAAGTTGTCGATCACACAGACGATCCGGGGCAGCGACTGGTGCTGGCGCAGCTCGGCGTAGCGCTGGCCGCCGGCCCGCCGGGCCGCCTCCTCCCGGCGGTGCAGCTCGGCCTCCAACTCGCCGAGCAGGTCCGCCACGTACTCCCGGTCGGCGGCCATCCCGGCGGCCCGGACCTGCGGCACCCAGGACCGGTCCCGCTCGGTCTGGAGGAACTCCACGAAGGACTCGCCGTCGTCGAGGTCGGCCAGGTAGAGGACCAGCTCGTCCGGGCCGTAGCGGGCGGCCAGGCCGAAGAGCGCGTCGGTGAGGAACGCCGACCGCCCGGCCTGCGACCGGCCACTGACCAGCCAGTGCGGGGTCAGCTCGGTGAAGCCCAGGCTGACCGGCCGGCCGGCGGCGTCACCGACCGTCGTGGTGAGCCCGTCGACCGAGCCCTCCGCCCAGAGGTCACCCTCGGGCAGCAGGTCGGTGAGGGCCAGCCGGGAGCCGTCCTCGATCTGCCGGACCAGCCGCCGGCACACCCCGGCGACCAGCTCGGCGGGCGGATCCTCGTCGAGGAAGACCGGGCAGTTCAACCCGCCCGGCGACTCCGCCCCGGGGCTGCTGAACCCGGCGGCGGGCGGGTCGCCGACCAGCGCGTACGCGGTCCGCACGGCGAGCGGGGTGGCCTGCGGCAGCGGCGAGCCGGCGGGCCAGCCGGCCAGCACCAGGTGCAGCCCGGCCCGGGGCCCCTGGGCGGCCAGCTCGGCGAGCCGGTCCAGATCGGACGGTGTGGCCCCGTCGGGCAGGGCGGCCACCACGAGCAGCAGCGTGCGGTCGTGCCCGCGCTGGCGCGCGGTGCCGGCGGCCACCCACTGCTCGGCCTCGGCCAGCACCGCCCGGAGCCCGGCCAGGTCGGTGGCGGGCGGCGGCAGCAGGCCCGCGTCGGCCAGCGCCGCGTAACCGGCGAAGGCGTCGCCCGGGCCGCCGTCGACGGCGCGGGCCAGCAGGGCGCCGGCCGGGCTGGCCGCGAACAGCCGTAGCAGCAGGGCCCGGAGCAGGCCGGCCACCCGCGGGTCGCCGGCGTCGGCGTCGATGCTCAGATGTCCACTGCCGAGCAGCGGCACCAGCGCGGGGAACCGGGCGTCGTCCAGCGGCGCGGCGGCACCCACCCGGACGAAGGCGGGCGGGCCGTCCCCGGGCGGGGCCGTCGGGGCCAGCGTCTCGATGGGCTCGCCGGCCCAGCCCGGCGCCGCGACGGCCGCGGCGGCGCGGAGCCGTTCGGCCAGCTCGTACTGCCGGTGGTGGTCGGCGGGGGCGGGCCGGATCTCGTCGAGGATCCCGGCCGCCGCGGTCGCGGTGGCCTCGGCCCTGCGGTGCAGCGCGGCGGCCCGGCCGGCGCGCGCCTTCGGACTCGCCACCCGTCCACCTCTCTTCCCGAGGCTGACATCTCCTCCCCGGTGGTGACGGTATCCCAGCCGGGGGCCGTCCTCCGGGATGTCGGTCGGCGCGGTGACCGGCTCGGCGGTGAGCAGCCTCACCGGCCGGCGGTTCGCCACGGCCTCCGTTCGGACCGAGCGCCGCCCGGCGCCGGAGAGGCCGAATTATGCCGCAGATCCGCCAGTTCTGAGGCATTGGGTACGCGGCGCGCAGCCGATAGCCTCAGGAGGTGGAATCAGTGCAGCCCCCCGCCGGTTCCCAGGTCTCCCGCGTACCGGCGCAGCGGACCCCGCCCGAGCAGTTGGCGCCGCCCGCGCCCGCTCCGGCGCCGGTACGCCCGAAGCGGCGGCTGCGGACCGTCCTCGCGGTGGTCGCCGGAGTGCTGGCACTTGTCTGTGCGGGCGGCGGCATCGTCGGATTCGTGCTGTACGACCGCGCCACCGCTCCCGACCGCAGCGCGCCGGACGTGGTGGTGGACAACTATCTCCGGGCGTTACTGGTAGACCGCGACGACACGAAGGCGCAGGAGTTCGGCTGTTCGGGCCGGACGGACCTCGACGGCCTTCGCGCCCTCCGTGACGATCTGGTCGCACGGGAGAAGAAATTCGACGCCACGATCTCGGTAAGTTGGGGCGCACTCCGCGCTCAGCAGGCGGGTGACGTGGCCAAGGTCGAGGTCGATCTCATCATCTCGGCCTACGTCGACGGGATCTCCCAGAGCGATCGCCAGGGCTGGGTGTTCGAGACGAGGCGGAGCGACGGCTGGGGAGTTTGCGCGGCCGAGCGCGCCCAGTAAGGCGTTTCCTACTCCAGCCAGAGCAGGTGCACCGGCACCTCCATGGTGGTCGGCGCTTGGCCGCGCCAGGCCCAGCGGTACCACTCCAGCTCCGGGGCCACCCGGACGCAGATGTCCCCGTCCGTGCCGGAGTAGGTCTCGGTGACCGCGCGCAGGTCGCGCTGCTCGGCCGACCCGTTCATCTGCACCACGCGCCGGCCGGTGACGGAGTCGGCCTCGAAGACCGGAGTCGGCGGGCGGCGGGTGGGCGCGTCGAGCGAGACCAGCCGGATGCCCGACTCGGCCGGCCCGGTCGTCGGCCGTCGCTCGCCCACGGTCTCCACCCAGACCCGCTCCACCGGCACCAGCGGTGCGAAGACCTCCACCTGCTCGGACTCGGCGCGGTACCACTCGTGCTCCGGGATGACCGGCACGTAGGTCCGGCTGCCCTGCACCACCCGCTCGTCGGCGCGCAGGTCACCGCGCCAACCGAGACCGGGCAGGCCGACCAGCACGCGGCGGCCGCGCAGCTCGATCCGGCCGGTGGCCGGCACGATCTCGACCGGGCGGGGTGGCTGCGGGGCCCAGTCGGGCCGGTCCGCGAAGGGGTCGGGCAGCGGGTCGCTCATGGGCCGGTGCGCCTCACGCGGTCCCGTCCACGGGCGCACCCCGCTCGCGCATGAACGGCACCGGGTTGATCGCGCCCCGGCTGGACCGGTCGCTGTCCACATGCACCTCGAAGTGCAGGTGCGGGCCGGAGGAGTTGCCACTGGTGCCGGAGAGTCCGATCACCTCGCCCGCCTCCACGGACTGGCCGGGCACCACCCGGGGGCGCTCGATCATGTGGCAGTAACGGGTGATGTAGCCGCCCGCGTGCAGGATGTCCACGAACCAACCGCAGCCGCCCTTGTCCGGCCAACCGTCACGGTCGCAGTCGCGCTTCCCCGAGTGGTCGGGGTCGCAGCGGGCCACCAGCACGCGGCCCGCCGAGGCGGCGTGGATCGGGGTGCGCTTGTCCGCGGCGAGGTCGACCCCGTTGTGGCTGGGCCGCTGGGTGGTGCGGAAGCCGGAGACGACGCCGCCGGGAAGCGGGGCGGTCCAGCCGGAGGCGGCGATCCTGGCACCGGCGGCGGCGTCGCAGACCGCCTTGCCGGCGATCTCGACGGTCCGGGCGGCCCCGCCGGCAAGCGCGTCCACGATCCGGCCGGCCAGGTCCTCGTGCTTGGCGTAGGCGTCCGGGAAGGCGCTGACCTGCACCCGCTGGGCCACCACGGTCAGCGGCCGGTCCTGCCAGTTCCGCACCTTGACCATTTTCTCGTAGAACTTCCGGGCCGTGTACGAGGGCGTCATCCGCTGCTCGACGCTGCCCCACCCCGGCCGCTGCTGGAACAGCCCGAGCGAGTCGTGGTCGGCGCCGACGCCCTCGTGCGGCAGGGCCAGCGATGCCGGCACCTTGCTGTTGGCGAGGTTGCGCAGCCCGGACTCCTGCATCGCGGTGGCCAGCGCGATCACCCAGCCGCGGGCGGGCACCTTCAGGTCCTGGCCGACCTTGATGATGACGGCGGCGTTGCGGAGCTGGCCGTCGCCGTACTCGGTGAAGCGCGGCATGTCCCCGGTGAGGTTGACCTGGTAGGCCGGGTCACAGTTGAGGCCGGCGAGCGCGCCGTCCTTCTGGTCGCCGCCCAGTTCGGTGAGGAGGAACGCGCCCGCGCCGCCGACGCAGCAGAGCAGGGTGAGCACCGTGGTGACCGCGGTGAGCAGCACGCCGACCCGCAGCTTGCGACGGACCGGCGCGGCGACGCCGGAGCCGGCGCTCACTGCCGCTCCCAGTCGACGGCGTCCACCAGCCACCGGCCGTCGGTGGCCACCAGTTCGAGCCGGAGGCGGCCGTCGTCGAGCGGGACCAGCACCTCCACGAAGGACTCCGTCCGGGGGCGGAGGGTCACCGCGCCGGCCACCCGGCCGGCGGGCACGCTCTCCGGGTCGGCGCCGGTCATCTTCTCGACGAGGGCGGGTGTGGAGAGTGGCCGCAGGCGCGACTGCCACGCCTCGCCGCTGCTGCCCGGGCCGGTCAGCCAGGCGGTGGTGAACCGGCTGGCGGTCTGCTCCGGGGTGGCCTCGCCCGGCCGGGTCTTCGGTGAGACCGCCGCCGGAGGGCTCGACAGCATCCCGTCGTCACCGGCGTGCGGGTCCACCGTGCTGATCGGCTGGCTCGGGCGGGTGCTCAGACCGAGAGTCGAGTCGACCGGGCCGGAGACCAGCCGGGCCGCGCCGATCACGCCGAAGACCAGGACGGCGATCACCAGCGCGACACCGAGGCGGGACCGCAGTACCCGGGTGACGAGGAATTCCAGTGCCCGCCGCACCGGCCTCACCGTGCCTCGGAGCGGATCCGCGGCGCCGGCTTCGGCGCGGCGGTGCGCTCGGCCGAGTCCGGCCGGTAGACGGCGAAGGAGGGGGCCTCCTCGGGCACCTCCGGCCCGGTCCAGCTCCCCGGCGCGCGGCGGGGCCGGGGCGCGGCCGTGCGGCCGGATCCGCGCTCGGCCGGTGGGGCGTCCTCGGGCCGGACCCGCCCGTCGGGCCGCTCCCGCTCGATCACCGTGACGGTGTGCGCCGGATCCTCGTGCCGGGCCTCCGGCCGCAGGCTGCGCTGGTCGGCCGTCACGGCGCGCCGCCGCCCCATCGCCGGCTCGGCGGTGCCACCCGGCTCGGCCACGTCGAGGCGGGCCGCGACACGCATGTCACGGAAGAACCGACGGTGCCAGGAGCCGGCCGAGCTGACCGCCTCGCTGCTGTCCTTTCCGCCGAGCTGCGTGATCCGCCGGTACGGGCGGAGCAGCAGCCAGCCCACCACGCCGCAGAGCCAGACCAGGACCACCTGGAGCCAGCCGGGCAGGGTCGGCGTGTTCATGATCAGATCCACGGCGAACAGGTAGATGGCCGCGCCGGTGCCGAAGATGGCGATGTTGAACACCGCGGCCACCACGGCGTTGGCCAGCCGCCGCAGGCCGGCGCTCGCGGGGCGCATCAGCCCGACCGTGCCCAGGATCGGCGCGGCGATCACCGCCCAGCGGAAGATCAGGAAGCCGAGCAGCACCAGCACCGACGCGGTCAGGTCGAACATCGCGAAGAGCAGCGAGGCCAGCACCGCGATGAACCCGGCCCCGATCCGATCCATGTCGCGGACGCCCTGGAGGTACTCGTACGCCTCCGGGTCCTCCGACTTGATCTGCTCGGCCACCCGGGCCCACTGCTGCTGCTTGGCCTTGATGGTGGCCTCGCGCGTCGCCGGGTTCTGCCGGAGCTTCTCCGCCTCCTCCCAGGAGAGGCTCTTGGCGTCATAGAGCGCCGGGCCGTACTTCTTGGCGGTCTCGCTGTCGGCGGAGCCGAGCACGCCGCGCAACCAGTTGCGGTAGAGCATTGTCTCGGTCGCCGTGTCGCTGGCCCGCACGGCCGGCGGGCGCTTGTCGACACAGGCGTTCGGATTCGGCAGAGCGCACTTGTCCGGGGGGATGTCCTTGGAAGCCGGACCGACGGCGTCGTGCACCACGCCGAGGGTGGTGATCAGGGTGCTGTCGGCGATGTTCGCCGACTTGACCGGCCAGGCGGCCAGGGCGGTCACCGCCACCATCACCAGGATCGCCCAGCCGGCCGTGGTCATGGCGTTGCTCATGTCCGACTGGCGCGAGCGCCAGAGCAGGTAGAGGCCGACCACGCAGATGGTGATGATGCCGAAGACGCTGAACACCTTCTGGTAGACGGCCTTGGTGGCCTGCTCCACCAGCGGGTCGGCCCAGCGCCACATCGTCCGCGGATCCCAGGCGCGCTCGCGCAGGGCGTTCGACGCGCCGATGATCGCGTTGGCGAACATGAACTCGCCGTTCGCGACCATCGTGGTGAAGCGGTAGTCCGGATGCAGCACCGAGGACGCGCAGCCGCCGTCGACGTCGTACGTGGTGTAGCTGTATCCGGCGTAGCCGTAGTCGCTGTAGAGGCCCTTGGGGCCGGGCTCCTTGGCGGAGTCGGGGCGGGAGGCGAACCAGCCGGCCAATCCGGAGTCGGGCGCGCCGGGGACCGGCGCGTTGCGGCACTCGACCTGGTCCTCGCTCACGGCCTTGAGCTTGGCGACGCAGGCGCGGAAGTCGGCCTGCCACTGCTTGGTGCTGCACAGCTCGGCCCGGGCCTGGGCGGCCGGCACGGCGGCGTACGCGGGTGTCGCCCCGACCAGCGGCCAGGCGATGGTGGCCCCGGCTAGTAGGCCGAGTGCGAGGAGGAGCGCCGCGATCCGTGCCCGGGCCCTCGCCATGTCACGCCTCCAGATCAGCCAGGACGGTCGGCAGTTGCCCGGCGGCCTGGGCGACCGCGGCGGGGGTGGTGTCCAGGTGCTCCAGCAGCCCGTCGACGTACGACACGTCGACCCGGACCTTCTGCACGCGGCCGTCGACGTCGCGCATGACGAACTCGCGGAAGCCGAGCCGGGCGGCCGACCCGCTGTCGGCCTGGGACAGCGAGGCGAGGGTGGCCTCGTAGCCGTCGTTGACCGGCACCCGGAGCAGCCGCAGCGCCTCGGAGGCGATCTCGGTGTCCTCGGCGATCCGGCCCACGAAGACGGTGGAGACCAGGTTCTGCACGTCGAGCCCGAGGATGTCCTTCGGGTTCTGCGAGGCGACGAGCGCGGCCAGGTTCCACTTGCGGGAGTCGCGGGCGAGGCGGACCAGGAACGACCGGCCGGAGCGCCAGCCCTCCATGAAGTGCGCCTCGTCCAGGCCGACCAGCTTGCGGGAGGACATCGAGCCGCCGTAGCAGCGGCGGACGGCCAGCCGGTGCGCGGTGTGCAGCATCGGCAGGGCCAGCGCCTCCTCGGCCGACCAGTACTCGCGCTCGATCTTGAGGTCGGGCAGCCGGAGCCCGGCCATGGTGATCACGGTGAGCGCCGCGTCGGCGCCGAGCAGCCCCTCCGGCGGCCGGCCGAAGAAGAGCATGGCCAGCGGCATCTCGGCGGTGTCGAGGAGCAGGTTGGCCAGCTCCCGGCCGGCGTCGTCGTCGAGCCCCTGGAGGCAGGCGACTACGTCGTCCAGCGTGGAGGTCTCCTCGGCCGGCACCTGGCGTACGGCGTGGCGGAACAGGGTGGCCGTGGACGCCTCCCGGGCGACCTGTGGCGGCACCAGCATCATGCAGATGTCCTGCACCAGCATCCGGCGCTCGGCGCGGGCGTTGGAGACCGCGATCTCAAACTCCCGGTCGCCGGCAGCCCCGGCGCCGAACTCGCTGCGCAGCGGCGTGGGGATCAGCGCGTACGGTGCCAGGGTGCCCTGCTCCGAGCCGGTGAGGTTGAGCACCCGCGAGTACGGCGCCAGCTCCGGCATGGCGCAGAGCCGGGCGAGCGGGCCGGACGGGTCGAGCAGGGTCACCTGCACGCCGCGCCGGGCGGCCAGGTAGCCGAGCGCGCCGAGCAGGGTGGACTTGCCGCCGCCCGGCTCGGCCACGAAGACGGCGAGGCCGGAGCGCTCGCGGACCTCCATGGGGAAGTGCAGGTCGAGGAAGACCGGGCGGCGGCAGGTGCCGGCGGTCCGGCCGATCAGGTCGCCGCGCCGGTCGCCGACCGTGGAGGCGGCCTGGGGCAGCGCGGCGGCGAGCAGGTTGACCGGCATCCGCCGGACGTAGCCGGTGTTGGCGATCGGCTCGCCGGGGATGAACTCGCGGGCCAGCCAGTCCTGGTTCTTCGGATGCTGAAGCGAGATGCGCAGCTCACGCGAGTAGAGCTGGATGAGCCGGCGGGCCCGTTCCAGGCACTCCTCGCGGGTGCGGCCGCCGACGGCGATCCGGTGCCAGCCGTGCGCGCGGGCCGAGTCGACCGGCAGGCCGGTGGTCATCTCGTCGCCGATGACCAGTGCCCGCTTGGCCAGCCGCTCCAGCTCGGGTGGGGCGTCGATGCCGTGCTCGGCGTAGTCGAGCTGCTGGGAGCGGATCATCCGGAGCCGGTGTTCGAGGTTCCGGAAGGAGTCGCCGGGGCCGAGGATGTCGACCCGGGTGGAGAGTTCCATCGGCCACGGCAGCCGCTCGTGGAAGTGCAGCCAGGGCTCGTGCCGTTCGGGGATCTCCAGCGGCTCCATCCGGCCGACCGCGAGCACGGCCACGTGCCGCTCCTCGCCGGTCATCCGGTTGACCAGCTTGACCGTCGAGCCGTACGGGGTGCGGTAGCGCTCGACCTGCTCGGTGAGGGCCAGCAGGTCCCCGCGTTCCCACCGCCCGTTGGTGATCGGGGACAGCACGCCGGGCGGCGCCATGCAGAGCGCCACCGAGCGGTAGAGGAGCCACTCCAACTCCTGCGCGGTGACCCGGCGGCCGCGCATGCCGAACGCGCCGAGCACCTCGTCGAACTGCTCGACGGTGCGGCCCAGCCGGCGCCGCTCGCCGTCGGCGGTGCCCCGGCCGAAGGTGCGCAACAGCCGCTCGGTGAGCGAGTCGCCGAGCGATCGGCGGGCGAAGGTGACGCCGAGGTAGGTCTGCCCCTCGGCGTGGTTGACCGCCATGAGGTGCCGCTGCGCCGCGACCAGGTGGTCGGCCCAGCCGGTGGTGCCGGGCACGTCGGGCAGCGGCGCGGCGGTGTGCGCGTCGATGGTGCGGGCCCACTCGTCGGCCGGGAACGGCCGGGTGGTGCGGCGCAGGTGCAGCCGGAAGCCGGCCAGGCCGGCGTACTGCTCGGAGATCGCCGAGAGCAGCGCCTCGCGCTCGGCGTCGGGGCGGAACGCCCAGCGCACCTCGGGCAGCCAGTACCACGCGGTGACCGTGTTGGGGGTGAAGGTGAGGTGGCCGGCGATCTCGGTGATGGCCAGCTCCACCGCGGGGTCCCGATCCCCGAACTTGATCTTCGGGGCGCGGACCCGGACCGGCTTCGCGGGCTTGCCGCCGCGCTCCGGCGACCGCTGCCGGGGCGCAGCCACCTCCCGGCCGGACGGGGTGGCCAGCTCGCGCGTCTCCAGCCGGGGCTCCGCCGGCCGCCGGTCGCGCCGGCGGGCGGGGCGCTCGACCGGGGCCTCGGGCTCGGCCAGCTCGGGCTCGACGGTGGACCGGAGCGCCGGGAGCCGGTCGCCGACCTGGTGCGGCACCCGGGTACGGGTGGCCGGCGGCGGTTCGAGGGCGGGCTGCTCCGGCGCTTCGGGGACGACGTGCGCCGCCGGGCGGGCGGCCTCGACCGCCTCGCGGGGCCGGCCCACGGGGCGGACGCCGGGCGCGCTCTCCCGGAATCGGGCGGCCGGAGGCTCGTCCTCGGGCCGGGCGGGCAGGGCCGGTGGCGGCAGGGGCCGCTCGACCGGCTCCACCGCAGCGGCGTGCTGGTGCGGGATCGGCAGGGGCGGCTCGACCGGAGCGGCGTGCTGCGGCGGGACAGCCCCGGGCGGCTCGACCGGCTCGACCGGGCCGGTGTGCTGGGACGGGACCGTCCGAGGCGGCAGGGCCGGCTCGACCGGAGCCGCGTGCTGGTGCGGGATCGGCGGCGCCTCGCGGCCGATGCCGCGCCGGGGCGGCGCCACCACGGGCTCCACCGGGACGGGCGGGCCGGCCGGCGGGCTCGCCGGCCGGCGGACCCGGGGCTGCGCGCCGCCGAAGAGGTCGAGGAAGGGAGAGTCGATGTCGCCGCCGTCGGCGACCACCGGCTCCCGCTGCTCGGTGCCGCGGGGAGCCAGCGGCCGGGGCGGCTGGAAGACCCCGACGCGACCGTGCTGGGGGCTGGTCACCAGGGCCGGGTCGAGGGTGGCCTCGCCCAGCTCCTCGTCCGGTGGGTAGTCGAACGATCGCGCACGGTTACCGTGGGGTCCGGCCGGGCGCCCGGCCGGGGAACCCGGCGTGGAAGAGCGACTCATGCGACCGCCTCACCCGCGTCGTTCGTCTGCGCCGTCTGCGTACGCCCGGTCATGCCAGTTCCTCCCGGATCCTGATCCGGCTCGCGACGAGGCGCGGGTCGCGCAGCTCGGCGGCCGGCTCCCGGGTGCGTCGCCAGTCCGTCAGCGCGGTCCGGATGACCATGCGCGCCGGCCGGTCCGGGTCGACGTACCGGAAGATGAACGAGGTCGTCACGATGGCGAGCGAGATCTCCCAGGCGGGAAAGAGCTCGACCTGGAGCGTGAACAACCAGTGGATGAACATGTAGAGGGGTACGAGCAGCATGAACAGGCCGTACTGGGCGTACGGCAGGTGGACGGGAAGGGTGTACCCGGGCGGCCCCAGGTAGACGAGGCGTGCCCGGTAGATGTCGTCGTCGGTGCGCAGCCGCATCGTCGCCCAACGCCTATTCGAAGATCAGGTTGATCAGGTAGTCGCCGACGAAGAAGAGTGTGGCCGCGCCGGCGATGAAGGCCAGCCCGATGATCGCGATGGCTGAGCTGGTCAGCACCTTGGAGATCTCACCCCGGCTGGCTCGGCCGATGAAGATCACGCCGAGCACCGCGAGCAGGATCGGCGCGATCTTGCTGGCGAAGAAGGAGACGACATTGTTGGTGTCGATGCCCTTCGGAGCCGGCTCGGCGAGTGGAGTCGACGCCAGGGTGTGGAGCGCGTGGTCGACGGCGGCGGACGCCGTTCCCATGAGCTCGATGGCGATCACTGGAAAACCTCCCCAAGGTCGCGGCCGGCGGCGCCGCGGTGGTGCATGTGGGCAAAGCCTGGCGGGATGGTGCTCGCTGCACACAGCGTCGGCGACGCTGCGTTCGTCACCCACCACGGAGGGTGGTGAGCTTTGGGGGGATCTGTCCCGCTTCGGCCCTCCCTCCAGGCTTCGCCATCTCGATGCTGGGCAATTCCAAAGCGTACGGCCCGGCCACCTTTGCGACAACCCGCGAAGAGTCGACCCGGAACGGGCCCGAAGACCGATCGTACACCTGTTCCAATCGGCACGTCAGGGCCGTCGTCCGGTGGGGTCGCCCGGGCCGCCGGAAGCCCTGCTGGCGACCGGTACTGTCGGGTCCGTGACCGATCTGGTACGGGCGGAGGCCCCGGTGGTGATGGGCGTCCTCAACGTCACGCCCGACTCCTTCTCCGACGGCGGCAGATACGCCGACCTGGACGCCGCAGTCGCACACGGAGTGCGACTGCGGGCGGCCGGCGCGGACCTCGTCGACGTGGGCGGCGAGTCGACCCGGCCGGGCGCCGACCGGATCGACGCCGAGACCGAGATCGCCCGGGTGCTGCCGGTGATCCGCGAGCTGAGCGCCGCCGGCATCCCGGTCAGCATCGACACCAGCCGGGCCCGGGTGGCCGAGGCGGTCCTCGCCGCCGGCGCGGACGTGGTCAACGACGTCTCCGGGGGCCTCGCCGACCCGGACATGGCCCGGGTGGTCCGCGACGCCGGCTGCCCCTGGGTGCTGATGCACTGGCGGGGCCACTCGCGCGAGATGCGGGACCTGGCCCGGTACGCCGACGTGGTGTCCGACGTGCGGGCCGAGCTGAGCCGGCGCGTCGACGAGGCCCTGGCCGCCGGGGTGGCCGCCGACCGGATCATCGTCGACCCGGGGCTGGGCTTCGCCAAGACCGCCGCGCACAACTGGGAGCTGAGCGCCCGCCTGCCCGAGCTGGTCGACCTCGGCTTCCCGCTGCTGTTCGGGTCGAGCCGCAAGTCCTACCTGGGCCGGCTGCTGGCCGACCACGAGGGCAACCCCCGCCCGACCGCGGAGCGGGAGGCCGCCACCGTCGCCACCAGCGTGCTCGCCGTGGCCGCCGGCGCCTGGGGGGTCCGCGTGCACGACGTCCGGGGCACCGCCGACGCGCTCGCCGTCTGGCGGGCCACCGGCCGCCCGCGCCTGGCCCGGCCCACCACGCATGAGGGAGAGCGCCTGGCCCGGCCCACCACGCACGAGGGAGAGCAATGACCGACCGGATCGAGCTGACCGGCCTGCGCGCGCACGGCCGGCACGGCGTCTACGACTTCGAACGGGCCCAGGGGCAGGAGTTCGTGGTCGACGCCGTGCTCGAACTCGACCTGGCCCCGGCCGCCCGCTCGGACGAGGTGGCCGACACCGTGCACTACGGCGAGCTGGCGGAGAAGCTGGTCGCGGTGGTCACCGGCGAGCCGGTCAACCTCATCGAGACGCTCGCCGACCGGCTGCTCGCGGTCTGCCTGGCCGAGCCGCTGGTCACCGCCGCGACGGTCACCGTGCACAAGCCGGAGGCCCCGATCCCGCACACCTTCCGGGACGTGGCCGTGACCATGCGGCGTACCCGATGAGCCGGGCCGTCCTGTCGATCGGCAGCAACCTGGGCGACCGCCTCGCCCACCTGCGCGCCGCGGTGGCCTCGTTCGGCGACACCGTGCTGGTGGTCTCCGGCGTCTACGAGACTCCACCGTGGGGGGACGCCGACCAGCCCGCGTACCTCAACGCCGCGGTGCTGGTGCGGGACGCGGCGGCGACCCCGCGCGACTGGCTGGCGCGGGCCCGGGCCGCCGAGGCGGCGGCCGGGCGCACGCGCGACCCGGAGCGGCGGTACGGGCCGCGCACCCTGGACGTGGACGTGATCGCGGTCTGGGACGCGGCCGGTGAGCCGGTGCTCAGCGCGGATCCGGAGCTGACGCTGCCGCACCCCCGGGCCCACCTGCGCGCCTTCGTGCTGCGGCCGTGGATCGACATCGAACCGCACGGCCGGCTGCCCGGGCACGGCTGGCTGACCGACCTGCTCAACGCCGAGCCGCTGGCCTCCGACGCGCTGGAACTCGGTCCGCGCCCCGATCTGGCGTTAGAGTCGGACACATGACCCTGTGGAGCCGGACGGCATGAGCCAGGCGCAGCCCCCGCGCGACCCCGACCGTTTCCGGATGGGTCCGACCCGGATCTCCACGCTGGTGGTGGCCGCGCTGGCCGCCGCCGCGCTGGCCTGGCTGCTGATCAGCAGTTTCTACGGGGCGGCCCCCGACCTGCCCTGGCTGCCGGTGGTCACCCTGGCGGGCCTGGCCGTGCTGGAGGGGTACGCGGCGGTCAACACCCGGGGGCGGATCGAGCGGCGCCCCGGCCGGGACCCGGTGAACCCGCTGCTGGTCGCCCGGTTCGTGGCGCTGGCCAAGGCGTCCGCGCTGGCCGGGGCCATCTTCGCCGGCTTCTACGCCGGGCTGACCGGCTGGCTGTTCCTGGAGCCGACCAACGCCGCCATGGACGACCGGCCGGCCGCCGGGGCGGGCCTGCTCGCCTCGCTCGCCCTGGTCGCGGCGGCGCTGTGGTTGGAGCGGGCCTGCCGGGTTCCCGAGCAGGAGGACGACGAGGACCGCGAGCCCGGCGACCGGGAGACTCCGCGCGGCCGCCTCTGATCAGGGGGTTCCCAGCACCTCCCCCCGCAGGTACCGTGCCTGGCGACCGGAGAGCAACGGCCGCCGCCGGTCCGCCCGCGCGTCGGACCACGGCCGGCCATGTGGGAGGCGCGGGCCATGGGGTACGACGAGACGGGCCGGACTGCGCCGGTGGAGACGTCGTCCGGGGTGCCCGCGGCCGTGCTGGAGAACGTCTTCGACGACCCCTCCCACGGCGAGCCCGGCCGGGACCGGATCGCCGTTCACGTGGTCTGGGAGTTCCTGCTGCTGCTCGGGCTGGGCGCGGTGACCTGGCTGCTCTGGCGCGAGGACGCGGACGCGCTGCGCGGCGCCGCGCTGAAGACGCTGCTGGTCGACGTGGCCGGGCTCGGGCTGCTCACCCTGGCCGCCGGGCTCAGCATGCGGACCGCCGCCGTGAACCTGGCGGTCGGGCCCGTCGCGCTGGCCGCCGCGCTGCACTTCGCGGAGCAGGGCGACCGCGGCGTACGGGAGGCGCTGCTCCCGGCGCTGGCGGTGGCGGCGCTCGGCGGGCTGGCGCTCGCGCTGGCCGTGGTGGTGCTGCACGTGCCCGCCTGGGCGGCCAGCCTGGCCGGTGCGGCCGGCGTGATCGTGTACATCGAGCGGCGGACCACCCCGGTCGTGGTGCAGGGCGGCTACGACCCCCGGGGCACCGCCCTCTACCTCTTCGTCGGGTTCGCCGCGGTCGCCGTCCTCGGCGGGCTCTTCGGCGCGATCAAACCGGTCCGCCGGCTGGTCGGGCGGTTCCGGCCGATCGCCGACCCGGCCCGGCGGCGGGGTGCCGCGGCCGCCACGGTGGCCGCGCTGGCGCT
Source organism: Micromonospora sp. NPDC005707 (assembly GCF_040631005.1). Taxonomy (NCBI): domain Bacteria; kingdom Bacillati; phylum Actinomycetota; class Actinomycetes; order Micromonosporales; family Micromonosporaceae; genus Micromonospora; species Micromonospora sp. NPDC005707. Next base: position 383,761 of record NZ_JBEXYR010000005.1, on the reverse strand, counting down.
GATCGGCTCGACGGTCCTGGCCGTCCTCGGCGGCGTGCTCATCGCCGCCAACGGGGACGGCCCGGTGGCACCCAGCACGGGCCTCGACTGGTCGGTGCTGGCGATCGGCGCGGTCATGCTCGGTGGCACCAGCGCGTACGGGCGGCGGGGCGGAATCTTCGGCACCCTGCTGGCGGTCTGCACCGTGGAGGTCTTCCTGGCCTGGGCCGTGGCACAGGACTGGACGATCAGCCGGTGGGCCGTCGGCGGGGCCACCCTCGGCGCCGGGCTGCTGGTCACCCGGCTGGTCGAGACGTTCGGCCGGCCCCGGCCGGCGCCACCGAACGCGCTCCCGGCCGGCCCGACCGGTCCCGGCGGCGACGGCGCGACCAGCACCGGCTGGGCGCTGACCCCGTCGCCCGAGCCGGCCGACGCCTGGCCGTCGGTGCTGCCCGTGCGGAACAACGACACCGTCGATTCGTGGGAGTCGCCGCGCTGGGAGAGCGAGCCGCGCGGCTGGGACGCCGGAGACCGCTGATCGGCCCGACCGGCGCCTGCGCCGCGTCCGTCCGGCCGGAGCTGATCTCGCCGGTTAGGCTCGGCGGCATGACGGACACTCCTGCCCCCGGCGGCCGTACCTTCGACGAGCTGGACAAGCTCTCCACCGAGGACCTGCGCGAGCAGGCGTTCCACCTGGCCCGGGAGCGCCGCGACGTCGAGTTCTTCTGGTCGGTGCTGCGCCACATGCCCAACGCGGACGAGGCCGCGATCCTGGACGGCGCCCCCAACTCGATCGGGCCGATCGTCGACGAGGCCAACGCCCTGTGGCGGGAGATGACCGGGCACGGCTACGAGGAGCCGGAGTCCACACCGCTGCTGCGGGCCGCCTTCATCGACTACCTGATGAAGCACTGAGCGATGCCCGCCCGCCGGCCCTCGGCGGTGGACCGGGTACGCAGGTTTGCCCGGCGCGGTGGGCCGGGAACTGACCGCTCCATGGCCCTCACCAACCGCCCCCGCACCGTCGCCTCGTACGGCACGGCCGCCGGCACCGGCACGCTCGCCGTGCTCCTGCTCGTCGCGGTCTGCGGCAGCCCCATGTACGTGGGCTGGGTGCAGGACCACACCGACCCGACCGGGGCCGGTGGTTGGTTCCTCCGGCTGCTCGCCTGGCCGGCCTGGCGGCTGCACGCCGACGACCCGTCGCAGGGCGTGCTCGCCACCAACCTGCGGGCGATCCTGCTCATCGTGCTGGCAGCGGCGCTGCTCTACCTGCTGCCCGGCCCGCAGGTGGCCCGGGTGGAGAGCTCGGGCAGCCAGTTCTTCTCCGGCTGGGGCGCGTACGCCCTGGCCGCCGGGTGCACGGCCCTGCTGGCCACCCTCCTCGGGCCGCACGGCTCGCTCTTCGCCGCCTTCCAGTCCGCCAGCACCGGCGTCACCTACGGCTTCTTCGCCGGCTGGATCGTCGGCCTGGCCAGCCTGGGGGGACGGGCCTGACCGCCGCCGGACCGCCGGCCTGGCCAGTCCGGTCCGCCCCGCGGCCGGGCCGCACCGCTCAGTCGAGCACGCCGAGGCCGAGCACCCGGGCCCGGCTGAGCAGCCCCACCGGCCGGCCGTCCTCGGTGACCACCGCGTGCTCGGCGCCCGAGGTGAGCAGCCCGCCCAGCGCGTCGTACGCCGAGCCGCCCAGCGGCACGGTCGGCAGGCCGGCCCCGCCGTCGGCCGGGAGCGGGTCGAGCACCTCGCGGGTCACCGGGGTGACCGCCAGCCGGCGGATGCCCCGGTCGGCGCCGACGAACTCGCGGACGAACGGCGAGGCGGGCGACCCGAGCAGGGCGGCCGGGACGTCGTACTGCTCCAGGCGGCCGCCCTCGGAGAGCACCGCGATCCGGTCGCCCAGCCGGACCGCCTCGTCGAGGTCGTGAGTGACCAGCACGATGGTCTTGCGGACCTCGGCCTGGAGCCGGAGGAACTCCTCCTGGAGGCGGGTCCGGACGATCGGGTCGACGGCCGAGAAGGGCTCGTCCATGAGCAGCACCACCGGGTCGGCGGCGAGCGCGCGGGCCACACCGACCCGCTGCCGCTGGCCGCCGGAGAGCTCGTGCGGGTAGCGGCGGCCGAACTGCCCCGGGTCGAGGCCGACCAGCTCCAGCAGCTCGTCCACCCGGGCCCGGGTCCGCTCCCGGGACCAGCCGAGCAGCCCCGGCACGGTGGCCACGTTGGCGGCGACCGTCTGGTGCGGGAAGAGGCCGACGTTCTGGATGACGTACCCGATGCGGCGGCGCAGCGTCACCGGGTCGACCTGGGTGACGTCCTCGTCGCCGAGCAGGATCCGCCCGCCGGTGGGCTGGATCAGTCGGTTGATCATGCGCAGCACGGTGGACTTGCCGCAGCCGGACGGGCCGATGAGCACCACCAGTTCGCCGGCCTTCACCTCCAGGCTCAGCTCCCGCACCGCCTCGGTGCCGTCCGGGTAGCGCTTGCGGATGCGCTCCAGGGTGATCGAGGCCGCGCCGTGTCCGGCAGCCGGGGTAACGTCCACGTGTGTCCCTCCACCTGAGCTACCGGGCCGCGCCTGGTAACCCGTGGTTCTCCTGGCAGTACGTGCGGGACAACTCTGACACGATCCTGGCCGCGCTGCGTGAGCACACCTGGCTCACCGCCCGGGCCGTGCTGATCGCGGCGCTCGTGGCGCTGCCGCTGGCGGTGGCCGCGTACTGGTTCCGCTCGCTGGCCGGGCCGATCCTGGCGCTGACCGGGGTGCTCTACACGGTCCCCTCGCTGGCGCTGTTCGCCTTCCTCGCGCCCTACCTGGGCATCGGCGCGATCACCGTGCTCACCGTGGTGGCGCTCTACGCGCTGCTGGTCATCGTGCGCAACGCGCTGGCGGGCCTGAACCAGGTGCCTCCCGAGGTGCGGGAGGCCGCCGAGGGCATGGGCTACGGCCGCTGGGGCCGCCTGTTCCGGATCGAGCTGCCGCTGGCGCTGCCCGGCATCCTCACCGGCCTCCGGCTGGCCACGGTCTCCACGGTCGCGCTGGTCACGGTCGGCGTGGTGGTCGGCCGGGGCGGCCTCGGCCAGCTCATCTTCGCCGGCTTCCAGAACAACTTCTACAAGGCCCAGATCATGACCGGCACGGTGCTCTGCGTGCTGCTGGCGCTGGTGCTCGACCTGATCCTGGCGGGCATCGGCCGGGTGCTCACCCCCTGGCTGCGAGGGCGGAGCTCATGAACCCGGTGCAGCAGGCGGTCGTCTGGCTGAACGATCCGCTGAACTGGACGAACCCGGGCGGCATCCTGGACCGGCTGGGCGAGCACCTGAGCCTGTCCGGGCTGGCGGTGCTGCTCGGCTGCCTGGTGGCCTGGCCCATCGGGCTCTGGCTCGGGCACACCGGCCGGGGCGGCGGCCTGGTGCTGCTGGTGTCCAACGTCACTCTCGCCATCCCGACCCTGGCCCTGCTGACCATCCTGCCGCTGACCTTCCTCGGCTTCGGGCGGCCGGCCGTGGTGGTCGCGCTTGCCGTCTTCGCGGTGCCGCCGCTGCTCGCCACCGCGTACACCGGGGTGCGGCAGGCCGATCCGGAGGCCCGGGACGCGGCGCGCGGCATGGGGCTCTCCGGCAGGCAGGTGCTGCGCCGGGTGGAGCTGCCGCTCGCGGTGCCCTACCTGGCGGCTGGGTTCCGCACCGCCGCCGTGCAGGTGGTGGCCACCGCGGCGCTGGCCTCGTTCGTCAACGGCGGCGGGCTCGGGCAGATCATCCGGGCCGGCTTCGGGCTGGACATCGCGGCCGGCGGCGGCCAGATCATCGCCGGCGGCGTCCTGGTGGCCGGGCTGGCGCTGCTCGTCGAGGGGGTGCTGGCGCTGGTCGAGCGGGCGGTCACGCCGCGCCCGCTGCGCCGGGCCCGGCGGGCGGCGAATCGCCGCGCGGCCGACGCCACGGCGGGCACCTGAGTCCCACCGGTGACGATCCGGTGACGAATCTCGCTCGGAGTTTGTCGGTTGGGTCCGGAAGATATTGGCTGGAAGTCGCGGGCGTTCGATCGGATCGCCCGTCGGACACGCGGCCGGCCCGACACGGGTCGCGCCGGGACACGGAAGGCGGGCACTGATGCACGCACGTTCACGTTTGGCCGTGGGGGCGCTCGGCGCCCTCGCCGCGGCGAGTCTCCTCACCGGTTGCGGTGGCGCCGGTTCCTCCGGCACCGACGCGCCCCAGCAGGGCGCCTCGGGGGCCGGTTGCGCCCCGGTGGCCGGCGACAAGCTGGTCGTCCTCACCGACGACAAGAAGCTCCAGAACACCGACAATGTCATCCCCGCGGTCAACGCGAAGGCGGCCACGCCGCAGCTCGTCGCCGCGCTCGACAAGGTCTCCGCGAAGCTCGACACGCCCAAGCTGATCGAGCTGAACCGGGCGGTCGACGTCGACCGGAAGACCCCGCAGGTCGCGGCGAAGGAGTTCGCCGACGCCAACGGTGTGACCGACGGCGTCGAGAAGGGCCCCGGCGGCCAGGTGACGGTCGGCGCCGGCAACTTCAGCGAGAGCCAGACCATCGCCGAGCTCTACAAGATCGCGCTCACCGCGGCCGGCTACCAGGTCAAGGTGCAGACCATCGGCAACCGCGAGCTCTACGAGCCGGCCCTGGAGAAGGGCCAGGTCCAGGTCGTTCCCGAATACGCGGCGACGATGGCCGAGTTCCTCAACACCAAGGCCAACGGCAAGGACGCCCAGCCGGTCTCCTCGCCGGAGCTGGACAAGACGGTCGGCGCGCTGAAGGCGGCCGGCGACAAGGTCGGCATCAGCTTTGGCCAGCCCGCCCAGGCGCAGGACCAGAACGCCTTCGCGGTCACCACGGCGTTCGCCGACAAGTACCAGGTCGCCAGCCTCTCCGACCTGGCGGCCAAGTGCTCCGGCACGGCCACCGTGCTGGCCGGCCCGCCCGAGTGCCCGCAGCGGCCGAAGTGCCAGGCCGGCCTCGTCGAGGTCTACGACTTCAAGGCCGGCTCGTTCAGCTCGCTCGACGCGGGTGGCCCGCAGACCAAGAACGCCCTGAAGACCGGCGCGGCCAGCGTCGGCCTGGTGTTCTCGTCGGACGCCGCGCTCGCCGCGAGCTGACCACCGCCGCCGCGCCGGCGGACCCCCGGGTCCGCCGGCGCTTCGGGGGCAGCCGCCGTGGCCGGGAGGGAAGCCCTGGTCACCGGCTCTACATCGATGCTTTCGGCCCGTTCCCTACCGGGACAACTCTCGGTACTCTGCTCAGCCATGCCCGCCTCGGTCGCCCCCGCCGAAAAACGCAGTCCGCAACTGCTGACCGTCCTGTTCTGGATCGGAGTGGCGCTCGCGCCCCTGGCGGCACTCATCCTGCTGGTCGCCGACGGCAACGGCCCGCTCCGGTTCGGCGCCGTGCTGGCCATCCTGGCCGTGGTGCTGATCGGCCTCTCCGTGGCGCTGCGGGCGGAGAGCAGCGGCGGGGCGGCCGGCGCCGAGGAGTTGCGTGACGAGATCGAGCAGCTCCGCCGGGAGCTGCGCGGCGAGATCGTGGCCGCCGCCCAGCGCGGCAACCAGGCGCTCGACCAGGCCCAACGGACCCAGGAGTCGGTCGCCGCGATGCGCCGACGGCTCGACGCCGCGGCCGCCGGCATCGCCGCCGCCGCGGGCCTGACCACGGCCGCCGCCGAGGAGCCGGCCGGCGGCCGCGCCCGGGTGCCGGCCACCGAGGCCTACGACGAGGGGCGCGCCCGCACCGAGCCGGGCCGGGCGCAGCCCGCCCGGGACGAGGACGAGGCGGTCCGCCGCCCGCAGCCCGCCGCCCGCTACGCCGCCGACCCCGCCGACGACCACCCCGGCCCTGCCGCCGACCGCCCGCAGGGCGGGGTCTACGGAGCCGACCGCCCGCAGGCGGGTGTCTACGGCGCGGACCGCCCGCAGGCCGGGGCCTACGGCGCCGATCGTCCCCAGGCGGGCGTCTACGGCGCCGACCGTCCCCAGGCCGGGGTCTACGGTGCGCCCCGCGCTCCCGAGCCGGAGGTCCGGGCCGAGCCCCGGCAGGTCGGGGTGGTGCACCACACCGAGACCGTGCACGTCACCACCCGCCACACCATCGTCGACGGTGGCGCCGACCCGGCCGGCACCCGCTACGGCGGCTACGCCGGCCGCTGGAATCCGGCGCCGGAGGAGCGTTCGTGGAGCGGGGCGGAGCCGGAGGAGCGCCCCCGCGCCGGGTACCGGAACGCCGACGACGAACACATCCGGCCCGGTCGGGACGAGCGCTCCCGATCCGGGCAGGCCGGCGCCGGCTGGTCCGGGCCGACCGGCTCCCGGGACGACGCCTCCTGGCCCGGGACGCCGGGCGGCGAGCACCCGTGGGCGGGTGTCGGCCGCGCATCCGGCGACGACCGTGGCTGGTCCCCGCGGGAGGACGACTCCCGGGGCCGCTCCGCCCGCGAGGGCGAGGACCGTGGCAGGTCCGCGCGGGAGGACGACTCCCGGGGCCGCTCCGCCCGCGAGGGCGAGGACCGTGGCTGGTCGGCGCGGGAGGGCGAGGACCGTGGTTGGTCCGCGCGGGAAGCCGGCGACCGGGGCTGGTCCGGTGACCCGGCCGACGACCGGTCCTGGTCGGCAGGCCCGGGCGAGCAGCGGTCCGGACCGGCCGGTGACCGGTCCTGGCGATCGGGCCAGGAGGGGCCGGCCGGCGACCGGTCCTGGCCGCCGGTACCCGGCGGCCGCGAGGAGGCGGGCTGGGGAGCCACTCCGCGCGACGAAGCCGTCCGCAGCGGCCAGGTCGGCTGGGCGGGCCAGGGCGACCGGACCGGGCCGGGCGCCTGGGCCGATCGGGGCGACCGGAGCGGCTACGGCGAGCGGTCGGCCGACGGCTGGGCGGGGACGGATGCGGGCCGGGCGCCGGAGCAGCCCGGCCGGGCGGTGGCCGACGACCCGGACGGTGACTACTGGTCCGAGCTGCGCACCGGCAACCGGTGGGCCGCGGTCCGCGACGACGAGCACGGCCGGGAGATCCGGGTCGGGGAGCGCCGGGCCGCGGTGCACGCCGACGGCGGCGGCACCGAGTACCGGATCGAGGACCGCTGGGCGTCCGTCCGCGGCGGGGCCGGTGGCGAGGTGGGCGGCGGCTGGGCGGAGGAGGGCCGGCCGGCGCTCCCGGCCGGCGGGGTGCCGGTGCCGGACGAGTGGCGGCCGCCGACGCAGCGCAGCGGCCAGCCGGAGTGGCGCCAGGTCGAGCCCGAGCCGGCCCGCTACGGCTACCCGCCGCGCGACGACGTCCCCCGGGCCGGGGGCGCCGGGGCCACCGACCGCTGGCGCTGAGCCCGCGGGCTACTTGTCGATGTCGCCGACCACGAAGAACATCGAGCCGAGGATGGCGATCAGGTCCGGCACCAGGCAGCCCGGGAGCAGGGTCGCCAGTGCCTGCACGTTGGCGTACGAGGCGGTGCGCAGCTTGAGCCGCCACGGGGTCTTCTCGCCCCGCGACACCAGGTAGTAGCCGTTGATGCCGAGCGGGTTCTCGGTCCAGGCGTAGGTGTGCCCCTCGGGCGCCTTGACCACCTTGGGCAGCCGGGTGTTCACCGGCCCGCTGAGGCGGTCCACCCGGTCCAGGCACTGCTCGGCGAGGTCGAGCGAGGCGTACACCTGGTCGAGCAGCACCTCGAAGCGGGCGTGGCAGTCCCCGGCGGTCTTGGTGACCACGGGCACGTCGAGCTGGTCGTACGCCAGGTAGGGCTCGTCCCGGCGCAGGTCCAGGTCGAGCCCGGAGGCCCGGGCGACCGGGCCGGAGGCGCCGAACGCGGCGGCGTCGGCCGCGGACAGGACGCCAACGCCGACGGTGCGGGCCAGGAAGATCTCGTTGCGCCGGATCAGGTTGTCCAGGTCGGGCATCCGGCGGCGGACCTCGCCGATCGCGGCCCGGGCCCGCCCGGTCCAGCCGGCCGGCACCTCCTCCTTGAGCCCGCCGACCCGGTTGAACATGTAGTGGATCCGGCCGCCGGAGACCTCCTCCATGACCGCCTGGATGGTCTCCCGCTCCCGGAACGCGTAGAACATCGGCGTGATCGCGCCGATCTCCAGCGGGTAGGAGCCGAGGAACATCAGGTGGTTGAGCACCCGGTTCAGCTCGGCGAGCGCCATCCGCAGCCAGACCGCGCGCTCCGGCACCTCCATGCCCATCAGCCGTTCGACGGCGAGCACCACGCCCAGCTCGTTGGAGAAGGCGGAGAGCCAGTCGTGCCGGTTGGCCAGCACGATGATCTGCCGGTAGTCGCGTACCTCGAAGAGCTTCTCCGCGCCGCGGTGCATGTAGCCGACGATCGGTTCGGCCGAGACGACCCGTTCGCCGTCGAGCACCAGCTTCAGCCGGAGCACGCCGTGCGTCGACGGGTGCTGCGGCCCGATGTTGAGCACCATGTCGGTGCCGAGCTGCTCCCCGCCGGCCCCGGTGCCGACGGTCAGTTCGCGGAGGTCGCCGGCGTCGGTGGTCATGTCCGTCATCGTGCCACGGGCGGCGATCGCGCCGGCAGGCCCAGCGGTGATCGTTGGCAGCCCAGCGGCTCGACACGCCGCGTGAGCCGCAGCCGGTCCGTCAACGATCACGGCCCCACATCGACCGGCTGCAGCAGCCACCAGTGCCCGCCGAGGCCGGCCGGGTCGGTCAGCTCGGCCACCGCCGACGCGGCGGCGAGCGCCCGCACGTAGCCGGCCGGGTCCCGGGAGGCCAGGCTCAGCGGCGGTCGCCCGCCGTCGGCCCCGAGTTCCCGCAGCCCCTCCCGCTGCGACACCAGGGTGTACGCACACCGCGCGGCCCGCTCACCGGCAGAGGCGACCGAGTCCATGGCCACGTGCGCCGTCACGTCACACGACCCGTCCGGCACCGGCGGCACCTGCCGCCCGTCCCGATACCCGGTCAACGTCCCGCCGACCGGCCGGTCCGCCCGCAGGTGCCCGTAGTCCACGGCCAACGCGAGCCCTCGGTCGAGTTGTCCCACTGCCTCCGCCCAGGCGTCGTCGCGGGTCCGGCCGATCTCGGCTCTTGTGCCGGTGGGGGGTTCCGGGCGGCCCGACCGGCTCCGGGCGGTCAGGCGTGCTCCCTCCGCCGGCCGGACGGCCCGTAACCCCTCGGTGGTCGCCTCTGGATCGGCAGGAGACCACCACCGGGCCAGCCACTCGGCGTCCTCGTCGCACACCGGCTCACCGGTCGACTCCTCACCCGTCGCCGGGTCCACCAGCACGTACCGCCAGCCCGCGGGGGTGTACTCCGCAAGGTCCAGTGGGACGTTGTCCAGCCACTCGGTGCCCACCAGCAGCCCCGTGACGCCCTGGGGGATCTCGTCCACCCACTCGATCTCCGTCGGCAGGTCATCCGGCCGGGGCGCCTTCTCGACCGCGATGAGGCGTACCCGCTCGGCCAGCGGAACCGGCGACGGGCGGGCGGCGGCCGTGGTGGTCAGGGTCTCGGGGGAGCCCGCCGGCGGAGGGATCAAGCCGGACCGCCCGGAGCGGGCGGGTTCCCCCGAAACGCCCACGGCGGCCGAGAACGACCGCAACAGCTCACCCCGACCGGCGCCGACGTCCACCACGTCGAGCCGGGCGGGATGGCCGAGGGTGGCATCGAGAGAAGACAGCAGCCGAAGCAGGCACGACGCGAAGACCGGGGAGGCGTGGACGCTCGTGCGGAAGTGGGCGGCCGGCCCCGGGCCGGAGACGAAGAAGCCGGCCGGGCCGTAGAGGGCCGAAGACATGGCCTCGCGCCAGCGGAGCGGACGGTCAGGGGGCGTCACCGTGCCGACCCTACGGTCGGCGCTCCGGTGACGTGCGCCGGCGTACCAGAAGGGGCCGCTCGGCGCCGCCGGAGCGACCCCTTCGCGCCGTCGGTGAAGGTTTTCACACATCCTTGTTTCGGCTCTGTGGCCCCGGCGCATACTTGCGATCGACCGGTACCCCCTTCGAGGACTGGATCGATTGCCATGAGCGCACCCCTGCGTTCGCGTCCGGCAGCCCCGCCCCGGGCCGCCGACGCCCCGCTCGTCTCCCCGCGCACCCTCACGGTCGGCGTGCTCGGCGCCGGCCGGGTCGGCGCCGTGCTCGGCGCGGCCCTCGCCGCCGCCGGCCACCGGGTGGTCGCCGCCGCCGGCGCCCCCGGTGCGACCAGGGCCCGGATGGCCCTGCTGCTGCCGCAGACCCCGACCCGCTCCGCCGCCGCCGTGGCCCGCGCGGCCACCGACCTGCTGGTCGTGGCGGTCCCCGACGACGCCCTCGCCGGCGTGGTGGCCGGCCTGGCCGAGGCCGGCGCGCTGCGCCCCGGCCAGGTGGTCGCGCACACGTCCGGCGCGCACGGGCTGGCCGTCCTGGCGCCGGCCGCGGCCGCCGGCGCCCGGCCGCTCGCGCTGCACCCGGCGATGACCTTCACGGGTACGCCGGACGACCTGACCCGCCTCGCCGGCATCTCCTACGGGGTGACCGCGCCGGCCGAGCTGCGCGCGTTCGCCGCCCGGCTGGTGGCCGACCTGGGCGGCGTGCCGGAGTGGGTGGCGGAGGGCGACCGGCCGCTCTACCACGCGGCCCTGGCCCACGGCGCGAACCACCTGGTGACCCTGGTCAACGAGGCCGCCGACCGGCTGCGCGACGCCGGGGTGGACCGGCCGGAGAAGGTGCTGGCCCCGCTGCTCCGGGCCGCCCTGGAGAACGCGCTGCACCTCGGCGACGACGCGCTCACCGGCCCGGTCTCTCGGGGCGACGCGGGCACCGTACGCCGGCACCTGGAGCGGCTGGCCGCGACCGCCCCGGAATCCGTACCCCCCTACCTGGCGTTGGCCCGACGGACGGCGGACCGGGCGATCGCGTCGGGCCGGCTGCGGCCGGCCGACGCGGCGCCGCTGCTGGACGTGCTGGACGGGATGCAGGTGTCCGCGTGAGGGCGAGGAGTGAGCCGATTTCGCGAGCCCCGCAGTCCCGAACTGAGGAGGCACTGATGACGGAGCTGGTGCACACCCGCAAGGAGCTGGCGGCGGCCCGCGAGGGTCTCACCGGCACGGTGGGTGTGGTGATGACCATGGGCGCGTTGCACTCGGGGCACGAGACCCTGCTGCGGGCCGCCCGGGAGCGGGCCGACCACGTGCTCGTGACGATCTTCGTGAACCCGCTTCAGTTCGGCCCGAACGAGGACTTCGACCGCTACCCGCGCACGCTGGACGCCGACCTGGAGATCTGCCGGCGGGCCGGCGCGGACGTGGTCTTCGCCCCCGCCGTGGCGGACATGTACCCGGAGGGCCAGCCGAAGGTGCGGCTGAACCCCGGCCCGCTCGGCGAGGACCTGGAGGGGTTGAGCCGGCCCGGCTTCTTCCACGGTGTCCTGACCGTGGTCATGAAGCTGCTCCAGCTCACCCGCCCCGACCTGGCCTTCTTCGGCGAGAAGGACTACCAGCAGCTCACCCTGGTCCGGCGGATGGTCCGCGATCTGGACGTGCCGACGGAGATCGTCGGCGTCCCGACCGTGCGCGAGCCGGACGGGCTGGCCCTGTCCAGCCGCAACCGCTACCTGTCGTCGGAAGAGCGGCGGGCCGCGCTGAGCCTCTCCGCCGCGCTGCGGGCCGGCGTCGAGGCCGCCGACCGGGGCGCGGACGCCGGCGCGGTGCTGGCCGCCGCCCACCGGGCCTTCGACTCGGGTACGCCCGGCGCCCGCCTGGACTACCTGGTGCTCACCGACGCCGACCTGGAGCCCGGCCCGGTCTCCGGCGCGGCGCGGCTGCTGGTCGCCGCCTGGGTGGGTGCCACCCGCCTGATCGACAACACGGCGATCCACCTCGCCCCGCGTTCCTGACCCGACCAGATCCCTCGGAAAGGCACCCCGATGCTCCGCACCATGCTCAAGTCGAAGATCCACCGGGCCACGGTGACCCAGGCCGACCTGCACTACGTCGGCTCGGTGACCGTGGACGAGGACCTGCTCGACGCGGCCGATCTCATCCCCGGCGAGCAGGTCGCGATCGTGGACATCACCAACGGCGCCCGGCTGGAGACGTACGTGATCCCGGGGCAGCGGGGCAGCGGCGTGATCGGCATCAACGGCGCCGCGGCGCATCTCGTGCACCCGGGTGACCTGGTCATCCTCATCTCGTACGGGCAGATGGACGACGCCGAGGCGCGCGCCTACCAGCCCCGGGTGGTGCACGTCGACGCCGACAACCGGGTCGTCGACCTGAACGCGGACCCGACGACGGCCGCCCCGGGCACCGCCGGCGACCCCGTCCCGAACCCGCTGGCCGCCGCCCTCAACTGACCCGGGGCCGCACGTACGGTCTGTCACCGGAAGGTCATTTCCCGCTACCCTGGTCGGACCGTCGGAATCGACGGTCGTCGGGCTGGGGGAGGCGCGATGGGCCGGGCGATGCGGAGCGTCGTCGCCGTGTTGGTCGCGGGGGCGGCGCTGGTCGGGTGTGCCCCGCCGGGCGGGCTGGACGGGGATCTCACCGACGACTGGGGCGCCCTGCCGCCGGCCGGCGCGTTCACCCCGGCCGCCGGGGTCTGCCAGGTCGCCGACTTCACCCCCACCGTGGGCCTGTCCGGCTACGACCCGGTCGGCTGCGACCTGCCGCACCGGGTGGAGACCGTGCACGTGGGGACGTTCGCCGTGGAGCGGTCGACCCCGCCGGCGCTCGGTTCGCCCGAGCTGCGGACCGCGTTCGGCGACTGCGACACCCGGGCCGGGGGCTACGTCGGCGACAACTGGCGGGCCGGCCGGCTGCGGCTGGCCGTGGCGCTGCCCACCGGGCCCGGCTGGGCGGCCGGTTCCCGCTGGTACCGCTGTGACCTGACCGAGGTGACCACGGTCGAGGCGGCGGCGACCGTGGTGACCCGGACGGGCAGCCTGCGCGACGCGCTCAAGGGCCCGTCGCCGCTGCGGCTGGGCTGCCAGCGCACCGGCCGGGACGCGCGCCGGGTGCAGACGCTCACCCCGGTCGACTGCCGCACCGCGCACGACGCCGAGTTCGTCGGGGTGTGGGCGGCGCCGGACCGCCCGTACCCCCGGAAGGACGCCGACTGGGCGCCCCTCTACACCGGCTGCAACACGGTGTTGGCGGCGTACGCCGGCGTGCCCGACGACCCGACGCTGCGGTTCCGCAGCGGCGTGGTGGTCCGCCCGCCCGGTGCCGGCCGGTGGGCGGTCGGCGACCGGGGCGTGCGCTGCTACCTCTGGCTCAGCGACCGCACGGTGACCGCCTCGCTCAAGGGGGCCGGCCCGAAGGGCCTCCCGGTCCGGACGAGGTAGCCGAAACCACTCGTCCCGCCCCCGCTGCCCGGGACGAGAGCCCTTCGGGTTGACTGTGCTCATGGACCTTCCGACCCTCGACCTGCCGGCCCTGCCGAGGCTGCTCGCCGCGCCCGCACCCGGCTGGGTGGAGACCACCGACGTGATCGTCGTCGGCTCCGGGGTCGCCGGGCTGACCGCCGCGCTGCACCTGCGCGAGGCCGGCCTGCACGTCACCGTGGTCACCAAGGTCAACATCGACGAGGGTTCGACCCGCTGGGCGCAGGGCGGCATCGCGGCCGTGCTCGACCCGGCGGACACGCCGGCCGCGCACGCGTACGACACCGAGGTGGCCGGCGTCGGCCTCTGCGACCCGGCAGCGGTCCGGGTGCTGGTGGAGGAGGGGCCGACCCGGCTGCGCGAGCTCATGCGGATCGGAGCGGAGTTCGACCGCAACCTCGACGGCTCGCTGATGCTCACCCGGGAGGGCGGTCACCGGGCCGACCGGATCGTGCACGCCGGCGGCGACGCCACCGGGGCCGAGGTGCAGCGGGCGCTGCACGCCGCGGTGCAGCGCGACCCGTGGATCCGGCTGGTCGAGCACGCCCTGGTGCTGGACCTGCTGCGCGCCCCCGGTGACGGGCCGGACGGGCTCGGCCCGGCCTGCGGGATCACCCTGCACGTGCTCGGTGAGGGCAGCGAGGACGGCGTGGGGGCCATCCTGGGCCGGGCCGTGGTGCTGGCCACCGGCGGGATGGGGCAGATCTTCGCGGCCACCACCAACCCGGCGGTCTCCACCGGCGACGGCGTGGCGCTCGCGCTGCGGGCCGGCGCGGCGGTCACCGACCTGGAGTTCGTGCAGTTCCACCCGACCGCGCTGATCGTGCCGGCGGGTGAGCCGGGCGCGGGCCTCGCCCAGCAGCCGCTGGTCTCCGAGGCGCTGCGCGGCGAGGGCGCGTACCTGGTCGACGGCGACGGCAAGCGGTTCATGGTGGGCCAGCACGAGCTGGCCGAGCTGGCTCCCCGCGACGTGGTGGCCAAGGGCATCCACCGGGTGCTGCTGGCCACCGGCGCCGATCACGTCTGGCTGGACGCCCGCCACCTGGGCGGCGACTTCCTGGCCCGGCGTTTCCCGACCATCGTGGCCTCCTGCCTGGCCATCGGGGTGGACCCGGCCACCGACCTGATCCCGGTCGCCCCGGCCGCCCACTACGCCTCCGGCGGCGTCCGGACCGACCTGCGCGGGCGCACCTCGATCCCCGGCCTGTACGCCTGCGGCGAGGTCGCCTGCACCGGCGTGCACGGCGCCAACCGGCTGGCCAGCAACTCGCTGCTGGAAGGGCTGGTCTTCTCCCGCCGGATCGCCGAGGACATCGCCGCCGGGCTGCCCGAGCAGGCGAAGCCGGCCGAGGTCGGCGCGTGGGTGGGCGGCCAGGGCTGGCTGGTGCCGGCCGGGGTCACGCCGACCCTGCAGCGGGCCATGACCCGGGGCGCGGGCGTGCTCCGGTCGGCGCCGACCCTCGCCGGGGCCGCCGGCGCCCTCATCGAGCTGGCCCAGGCCCGGGGCGTGCCGCGCACCGCCGACTGGGAGGCGACGAACCTGATCACCGTGGCGTCGACGCTGGTCGCCGCCGCGTACGCCCGCCGGGAGACCCGGGGCTGCCACTGGCGGGAGGACTTCCCGACGGCCGACGAGCGGTGGCGGGGCCACCTCGTGGCGGCGGTCGGGGCGGAGGGTTTGCTTACCGAGCGCTGGGAGGAACAGCAGTGAGCGCGAGGAGTGAGCCGGTTCTGCGAGCCCCGCAGTCGCGAACGAAGGAGGACCAGTGAGGGAGTCGACGGAGCGGGTGCTGCGGGACGGTGGCCTGGACCCGGAGCAGGTCCGGCGGGTGATCGTCGACGCGTTCACCGAGGACCTGGGCCCGGACTTCCTCGACGTGACGAGTGTGGCCACCATCCCGGACGCGCAGAACGACACCGCCGACCTGGTCGCCCGCGCCGACGGCGTGGTGGCCGGGCTGCCGGTGGCCGCCGCCGTGTTCGAGCTGGTGGGCGAGGTGACCGGGGCGGGCCGTACCGTCGAGGTGTCGCTGGTGGCCCACGACGGGCAGCGGGTGGCGCGCGGCGACGTGCTGGCCACGGTGACCGGCCCGACCCGGCTGCTGCTCACCGCCGAGCGGACGGCGCTGAACCTGCTCTCCCGGATGTCCGGGGTTGCCACCCACACGCGGGCCTGGGCGGACGCGTTGGCCGGCACCAAGGCGACAGTGCTCGACACCCGCAAGACCACCCCCGGCCTGCGCGCGCTGGAGAAGTACGCGGTCCGCGCCGGCGGCGGCACCAACAAGCGGATGGGCCTGCACGACGTCGCCATGATCAAGGACAACCACAAGGTGGCCGCGGGCGGGATCGGGGCCGCCTTCCGCCGGGTCCGGGAGGCGTTCCCGGACGTGCCGGTCCAGGTGGAGGTGGACACCCTGGCCGAGGCGGTGGAGGCGGTCGAGGCGGGCGCCGTGTTCCTGCTGCTGGACAACATGACCCCGGCGCAGCTGCGCGAGGTGGTGGCCGCGGTGGGCGACCGGGCGGAGCTGGAGGCGACCGGCGGGCTCACCCTGCCGGTGGCCGCCGAGTACGGGGCGACCGGCGTCGACTTCCTCTCGGTCGGCGCGCTGACCCACTCCTCGCCGATCCTGGATGTCGCGCTGGACCTGCGGGAGGAGTGACGGTCAGGCCAGCCGGGCGGTGAGCGCGGTGGCCGGCACCAGGTTGAAGATGACCTGGCTCTCGGTGTCGTCCCGGGCGTCCAGCCCGTACTTGGCGCGGAAGAGCTGGAGCGCCCGGTGGTAGATCTCGGCCTCCAGCTCGTCGGCCTCGGCGAGGGCGAACGCCTGGCCGGCCGTCTCCGGCCGGTCCAGCAGCACCACGGTCAGCCCGGCCAGCCCGTGCCGGGCGACGTTGCGGACCAGGTCGCCGCCGGCGATGTACCAGGTGCCGTCCAGCCGGACGTAGCGGGCGTCGCAGGACTCCAGCTCGGTGTCGCCGCGGCGGAGGCAGACGTTGAGCGTGAGGCAGGCGTCGAGGTCGCGTACGGGGGCGGTCTCCCACAGCTCGCCGAACCGGTCGTCGACGAACTCCCCGAGCGGGGTGGAGACGAAGGCCTCCAGCTGCTGCGCGTCGAAGGTCTTGCCGTGCACGGGGAAGAACGAGATGAACGCCTTGTCGTCCCACCGGTACATCTGGACCGACGGGGCGGTGGCGTAGATCCGTACCCGGAGGCGCGAGCGGGCGGCCGGCGCGAGCTGCTGCTGGAGCCAGCCGAAATGGTAGAGGTTGTTCATGATCGCGACGGCCGTGTCGGCGCGGCGGAGTTCCTCGGCGCGTAGCCGGACGGCGGGGGAGTCCGGGTCGAGCAGCAGCACCTTGACCGTGGCGCCGTTGGCCAGGGCGAAGCGCAGCGCGGCGAGGAACCGGGTGGTGTACGGGCCCTCCAACATGCTGGTGAAGGTTTCCAGGATGGCGACCACCTCGCGGGACTGCGCCACCCGCTGGATGAGCGCGTCCCGGTCCAGCCGCGGGTGCTCGATGATGGTGGCGGTCCTGAGCTCCCGGAAGAGCGGGTTGAGCACCAGATAGGTCAGGAGCGTCATGATCAGGGCGGCGCCGATGTTGAGGTAGAGGTCGCCGCGGAAGGTCTGCCCGTGGCGTTGCCACGACAGCCTGGCCTGGACGATCATCCAGAGCGCCCCACCCGCCAGCACCGCGAGCACCAGCACGTGCCGGCGTCGTCGCAGCAGGGCGCTGCGTTGACGGACCCACCACGTCCTCGACATGTCCGCTCCCCGTCCGGCCGTGCCGTGGATAGAACCATGTTCATGCCGCGATGTGTTCAGGATACGGTTCGGCCGCCGCTGCGCGCCCGCCCGCACGGCGGTTGTCTAGGCTGCGATCGTGCTGCTCTGCATCGACATCGGGAACACCAACACCGTGCTGGCGACCTTCGACGGCGACAAGCTGGTGCACAACTGGCGGATCAAGACCGACGCCCGGTCCACCGCGGACGAGCTGGGTCTCATGTTCCGCGGGTTGCTGGCCGGCGACGCCGTGGAGATCACCGGGGTGGCCGCCTGCTCGACCGTGCCGGCCGCGCTGCGCTCGCTGCGCACCATGCTGGCCCGCTACTACGCCGACCTGCCCAGCGTGATCGTCGAGCCCGGCGTGCGCACCGGCGTGCAGCTCGCCATCGACAACCCCAAGGAGGTCGGCGCGGACCGGGTGGTCAACACCCTGGCCGCGTACACCCTCTACGGCGGGCCGTCGATCGTGGTGGACTTCGGCACCACCACCAACTTCGACGTGATCAGCGACCGGGGCGAGTTCCTCGGCGGCGCGTTCGCGCCGGGCATCGAGATCTCCTTCGACGCGCTCGCCGCCCGCGCCGCCCAGCTCCGGAAGGTGGAGGCCACCCGGCCCCGCTCGGTGATCGGCAAAAACACCGTCGAGTGCCTCCAGGCCGGCCTCTACTTCGGCTTCGCCGGTCAGGTGGACCGGATCGTCGAGCGGATGACCGAGGAGCTGGGCGAGGTGAAGGCCGTGATCGCCACCGGCGGCCTGGCCTCGCTGGTGCTCAGCGAGTGCCACACCATCACCCACCACGAGCCGATGATCACCCTGATCGGCCTGCGGATGGTCTACGAGCGCAACACCTGAGCCTCAGCGTCGCCGGGAGCGCAGGACGAAGGTGCGGTAGGGCAGCTCGACCGTGGCCCGGCCGGCCAGCTCGGGGTGGGTGGCGAAGAGTTCGCCCAGCTCACCGTCGATCCGCGCCCGCTCGTCCGGCGTGGCGGTCAGCCAGTACGAGCGGGTGTGCAGCATGCCGATGACCTCGTCGGGCGTGAGCGTGGTCGCGTGGGCGAACTCGCCCAGCTCGACCGGCGCGAAGGTGGGGCCGAAGTCGCCGTACTTCTCGGTCACGTCGCCGGCGTTGTCCCCGAGGCGGGCGATGCGGGTCAGCTCCGCCACCCAGGCCACCCGCTCGTCGCGGACGTTCCAGATCGGCGCGAACGTGCCGCCCGGCCGCAGCACCCGGGCGATCTCGGCGTGCGCCGGCTCCCGGTCGAACCAGTGGTAGGCCTGGCCCACGAGCACCGCGTCGGCGGACCCGTCCGGCAGCGGCAGCGACTCGGCGCTGCCGGCCAGCGCCGTCGTGCCCGGGGTGGCGGCCGCCAGTTGCGCCCGCATCCCCGGATCCGGCTCCACGGGTACGACCTGACATCCGAGCGCGAGCACCCCGCGGGTGAGGATGCCGGTGCCCGCGCCCAGGTCCACCACCCGGGCCGGGGCGACCAGCCCGTCCAGGGCCCAGCGCAGCGCCTCCTGCGGATAGCGGGGGCGGAACCGGTCGTAGTCGGCGGCGGCGCTGCCGAAGGAGAGTGCCGGGATGACGTCGGCCATGAGGTGAGGCTAGTGCGGCGGCCGGCCGCGCGGGGGGCCGGCGGCGCCGCACCGGGCGGACCAGGGTGCACGTGCTCCTGCCCGTTCCGCTGGCGCTGCGGCGGCCCGGTCGCGCGAGGGGTCAGCTACGTCGCGCCCGGGCGACCAGCGTGCGGTAGGGGAGGGCGATCGTGTCCCGGCCGGCCAGGTCCGGGTGGCCGGCGAGGAGGTCGCGCAGCTCCGCGTCGACCTCGCGGCGGCGGTCCGGCCCGGCGGTCAGGTAGTGCGAGCGGGTGCGCACCATGCCGAGCAGCTCGTCCGGGGTCAGTGGCGTGGCGTGGTCGAACTCGGCCCACTCGGGCGCCGCGAACCGGGTACCGAAGCCGGTCACGCTCTCGCGCAGGTGGTCGACGGTGTCGCCGATCTCGGCGATCCGGTTCAGCTCGGTCACCCAGCCGACCCGGTCGTCCCGGAGGTTCCACACCGCCGCGAAGATCCCGCCGGCCCGCAGCACCCGGGCCAGCTCCGGGTGCGCCCGCTCCCGGTCGAACCAGTGGTACGCCTGGCCGACCAGCACCGCGTCCGCGTACCCGTCGGGCAGCGGGACCGACTCGGCGCTGCCGGCCCGGGCGGCGACGCCGGGCGTGGCGGCCTCGAACTGGGCGCGCATCCCCGGGTCGGGCTCGACGGCGGTCACCTCGTGCCCGAGGGCGAGCAGGCCGCGGCTGACGATCCCGGTGCCGGCGCCCAGGTCGACGGTGCGGGCCGGCGGGGTGAGGTCGTCGAGCGCCCAGCGCAGCGCGGCCTCCGGATAGCGGGGCCGGTAGCGGTCGTAGTCGGCGGCGGCCGCGCCGAACGAGAGGGCCTCAGTGGGGTCGGTCATGGCGGGCAGGTTATCCCGTAACGCCCCGGCAGCCCCTTGAGTACGCTCGGGGCCTGACCCCGCCCGAATTCTCCTTCTGAGGAAGCGTGCCGTGACCGAGCAGAACGCCCTGCCAGTAGACCCCGCCGACGACCTTCCGGAGCAGATGAAGGTCCGCCGGGAGAAGCGGGACCGGATGCTCGCCGAGGGCGTCGAGCCGTATCCGATCGGCTTCCCGCGGACCAGCACGCTGGCGAAGATCCGCGAGCGGTACGCCGAGCTGCCCACCGACACGGCCACCGGCGACCGGGTCTCGGTCACCGGCCGGGTGATCTTCGTGCGCAACACGGGCAAGCTCTGCTTCGCCACCCTGCGGGACGGCGACGGCACCGAACTCCAGGCGATGCTCTCGCTGGACCGGGTCGGCGCGGAGCGGCTGGACGACTGGAAGCGCCTGGTTGACCTCGGCGACCACGTCGGGGTGACCGGTGAGGTGATCACCAGCCGGCGCGGCGAGCTGTCGGTGCTCGTCGAGGAGTGGGCGGTCACCGCGAAGGCGCTGCGCCCGCTGCCGGTGGCGCACAAGCCGCTCAGCGAGGAGGCGCGGGTCCGCCAGCGCTACGTGGATCTGGTGGTCCGCCCGCAGGCCCGGCAGATGGTCCGCACCCGCGCCGCCGCCGTGCGGAGCCTCCGGGACACCCTGCACGGGCAGGACTTCATCGAGGTCGAGACGCCGATGCTCCAGTTGCTGCACGGCGGCGCGGCGGCCCGCCCATTCGTGACCCACAGCAATGCGTTGAACACCGATCTGTATCTGCGAATCGCGCCGGAACTGTTTCTCAAGCGCGCCGTCGTCGGCGGCGTCGACCGGGTCTTCGAGATCAACCGCAACTTCCGGAATGAGGGCATCGACTCCTCGCACTCGCCGGAGTTCGCGATGCTCGAGACCTACCAGGCGTACGGCGACTACAACACCATGGCGGAGCTGACCCAAAATCTCGTCCAGCAGGCCGCTCTCGCCGTCGCCGGCTCGACGGTGGTCACGCACGCCGACGGCCGCGAGTTCGATCTGGGCGGCGAGTGGCGCTCGGTGACGCTGTTCGGTGTTCTTTCCGAAGCGCTCGGTGAGGAGGTCACCGTCCGCACCGAAAGGTCACGCCTGGTCGAGTACGCGGACAAGGTCGGCCTCTCGGTCGACCCGAAGTGGGGCCCGGGCAAGCTGGCCGAGGAGTTGTTCGAGGAGCTGGTGGTCCCGTCGCTCCAGGCGCCCACCTTCGTCCGCGACTACCCGGAGGAGACCAGCCCGCTGACCCGGAGCCACCGCAGCGAGCCGGGCCTGGCCGAGAAGTGGGACCTCTACGTGCTCGGTTTCGAGCTGGGCACCGCGTACTCGGAGCTGGTCGACCCGGTGGTGCAGCGGGAGCGGCTGGTGGCCCAGGCGCAGCTCGCGGCGCGGGGCGACGACGAGGCCATGCGGCTGGACGAGGACTTTCTCCGGGCGATGGAGTACGGAATGCCGCCGGCCGGCGGTATGGGAATGGGAATCGACCGGCTCCTGATGGCGTTGACCGGCCTGGGAATTCGGGAAACCATCCTGTTCCCGTTGGTCCGGCCCGAGTAGCACACAAGCTTCTCCGGGTCGTTACCGCGTCCTATTGACGGAGCGAGCGGCGGGCGGGCTATTGTGCTCTTGTATTGCAGGAGCACAACCCTGCTCGAAAGGAATGTGGGACGTGGCCAAGCAGATCATTCACAAGCTGGTCGATGACCTGGACGGCGGGGACGCTGACGAGACCGTCAAGTTCGCGCTCGACGGTGTGCAGTACGAGATCGACCTCTCGGCTTCCAACGCTGAAAAATTGCGCGACGTATTCGCGCAGTACATCGCCAACGGCACGAAGGTCGGCCGTGGCGGTGTGGTCGTGGGTGGCCGGGCGGCCCGCGGTCGCGGCGGCGCGACCGCCGACCGCGAGCAGAACAAGGCCATCCGGACCTGGGCCAAGAACAACGGCAAGGACATCTCCGACCGGGGGCGCATCCCGCAGGAGATCGTGGACGAGTACCACGCGAAGGCGGGGCACTGACCCCGACGACCCCGCAGCGGGCGACACGACGCCGGACCGGAGTGCCACTCCGGGCCGGCGTCGCCGTTTCCGCCCGCCTGTGCCGTCTGTCCGGTCCGCGCCCGGGGGGTGGCGCGGCGCCGCCGGGCGCGGGAAGAAACCGGCGCCCGGGGCCGTTGTCCACAGGCGGTGGAGATTCTGTCCACAGGTTGTGGAAGACCGCGGCCGGGCGCCGACGCCCCCGCTCCAGCCCCTCGACCGGGCTTTTCCACCGGCGGTCGAATTTCGCTCTGCGCGTACAGGCAGGGGTACCGGAACACCTCCTGAGCGCGGACGGTTGTCAGAAACGACGCGTGAACGGCCATTCGCGGGGACACACGACCTCAGCGGAGTCGGTCCGCGGCGATAGAGTAAGGAGGCACGGACGCCCGTCCCGGACGTCCGCGCACCGGCCCCGCCGAGATCTGACCATCAAGGCGCACGGCACGTGAGGAGCACGAGGGCATGTTCGAGCGGTTCACCGACCGAGCGCGACGGGTTGTCGTCCTGGCCCAAGAAGAGGCCCGGATGCTCAACCACAACTACATCGGTACGGAGCACATCCTGCTGGGCCTGATCCACGAGGGTGAGGGTGTCGCGGCAAAGGCCCTGGAGAGCCTCGGCATCTCCCTCGAGGGCGTCCGTCAGCAGGTCGAGGAGATCATCGGCCAGGGCCAGCAGGCGCCGAGCGGGCACATCCCGTTCACGCCGCGGGCCAAGAAGGTGCTGGAGCTGTCGCTGCGCGAGGCGCTGCAGCTCGGCCACAACTACATCGGCACGGAGCACATCCTGCTCGGCCTGATCCGTGAGGGCGAGGGCGTCGCCGCCCAGGTGCTGGTCAAGCTCGGCGCCGACCTCAACCGGGTCCGCCAGCAGGTGATCCAGCTGCTCTCCGGCTACCAGGGCAAGGAGCCGGCCGCGGCGGGCGCCGCGCCGGGCGAGGCCGCGCCGTCGACCAGCCTCGTGCTGGACCAGTTCGGCCGGAACCTGACCCAGGCCGCCCGCGAGGGCAAGCTCGACCCGGTCATCGGGCGCGAGAAGGAGATCGAGCGGGTCATGCAGGTGCTGTCCCGCCGCACCAAGAACAACCCGGTCCTGATCGGTGAGCCCGGCGTCGGCAAGACCGCCGTGGTGGAGGGGCTGTCCCAGAAGATCATCAAGGGCGAGGTGCCCGAGACGCTGAAGGACAAGCAGCTCTACACGCTCGACCTCGGTGCCCTGGTCGCCGGTTCCCGCTACCGCGGTGACTTCGAGGAGCGCCTCAAGAAGGTGCTCAAGGAGATCCGCACCCGCGGCGACATCATCCTGTTCATCGACGAGATCCACACCCTGGTGGGTGCGGGTGCCGCCGAGGGCGCGATCGACGCCGCCAGCATCCTCAAGCCGATGCTGGCCCGCGGCGAGCTGCAGACCATCGGCGCCACCACCCTCGACGAATACCGCAAGCACCTGGAGAAGGACGCCGCTCTCGAGCGCCGCTTCCAGCCGATCCAGGTGGGTGAGCCCTCGCTGGCCCACACCATCGAGATCCTCAAGGGCCTGCGGGACCGCTACGAGGCGCACCACCGGGTGAGCATCACCGACGCGGCTCTCGTTGCTGCTGCCACCCTGGCCGACCGTTACATCTCCGACCGCTTCCTGCCGGACAAGGCGATCGACCTGATCGACGAGGCCGGTGCCCGGATGCGCATCCGCCGGATGACCGCGCCGCCAGACCTGCGTGACTTCGACGAGCGGATCGCCCAGGTCCGCCGCGACAAGGAGTCCGCGATCGACGCGCAGGACTTCGAGCGGGCCGCGCAGCTCCGTGACAAGGAGAAGCAGCTCCTCGGGCAGAAGGCCCAGCGGGAGAAGGAGTGGAAGGCCGGTGACCTGGACGTCGTCAGCGAGGTCGACGACGAGCAGATCGCCGAGGTGCTCGGCAACTGGACCGGCATCCCGGTCTACAAGCTGACCGAGGAGGAGACCTCGCGCCTGCTGCGCATGGAGGACGAGCTGCACAAGCGCGTCATCGGCCAGGAGGACGCGGTCAAGGCGGTCTCGAAGGCGATCCGGCGCACCCGGGCCGGCCTGAAGGACCCGAAGCGCCCGTCCGGCTCGTTCATCTTCGCCGGCCCGTCCGGCGTCGGTAAGACCGAGCTCTCCAAGGCGCTCGCCGAGTTCCTGTTCGGCAGCGAGGACGCCCTCATCCAGCTGGACATGTCCGAGTTCCACGACCGGTACACGGTGTCCCGGCTGGTGGGTGCCCCTCCCGGCTACGTCGGCTACGACGAGGGCGGGCAGCTGACCGAGAAGGTGCGCCGTCGGCCGTTCTCGGTGGTCCTCTTCGACGAGATCGAGAAGGCCCACCCGGACGTGTTCAACACGCTCCTCCAGATCCTGGAGGACGGGCGTCTCACCGACGGCCAGGGCCGGATCGTGGACTTCAAGAACACGGTCATCATCCTGACCACCAACCTCGGCACGCGGGACGTCGCCAAGGCGGTGTCGCTGGGCTTCCAGGCCTCTGACGACTCCGAGTCGAACTACGACCGGATGAAGCAGAAGGTCAACGACGAGCTCAAGCAGCACTTCCGGCCCGAGTTCCTCAACCGGATCGACGACACCATCGTCTTCCACCAGCTGCGTGAGAACGAGATCCTCCAGATCGTGGACATCATGATCGCCCGGATCGAGACGCAGCTGAGGAACAAGGACATGGGCCTGGAGCTGACCGACAACGCCAAGAAGTACCTGGCGAAGAAGGGCTTCGACCCGGTGCTGGGCGCGCGGCCGCTGCGTCGCACGATCCAGCGCGACATCGAGGACAACCTGTCCGAGCGGATCCTCTTCAACGAGCTGACCCCGGGTCAGATCGTGGTGGTGGACTGCGAGGGCGACCCGAGCGACATCGACAAGTCCAAGCTCGTCTTCCGGGGCGCCGACCGGCCGGTGGCCGTGCCGGACGCGGTCCCGGCGGACCTCGGCGGCACCGCCGCCACGGGCGCGGACGACGCGGCGTAGGTTCGGGCAACAGATCGAGGGCGACGGCCCCGGCAGGCGAGAGCCGCCGGGGCCGTCGCCTTTCCCGTGCAGGATCGACTCCGCCTCGGCGAAGTGGCGGTATCCGAGCGGCCGGGATACCGCCAGGTCGGCGAGCTGGCGACCGCCTCGGTGAGCTGGTGCCCAGCGGGGCCGGGTCAGGGGCGGGGCAGCGGGACCGGAGGGCCGTCGCCCGCGAGCCGGAACGACTCCTCGCCGACCGGCTCTACAAGGCCGTCGGTGACCAGCCCGGCGAGCGCCCGGGCCCGCTGCACGTCGTCGTGCCAGACCTGGTCCAGCCGCTGGTGCGGCACCGGCCCGGTGGCGTCGCGGAGCACCGCGAGGAGCAGGCCGCGCACCTGACGGTCGGTGCCGGCGTAGCGCTGGGGTCGGCGGGTCGGGCCGGCCGGGGCCGCCTGGCCGGAGGCCCGCCAGGCGCAGCTCGACTCGACGGGGCACACCCCGCAGCGCGGGGCCCGGGCGGTGCAGACCACCGCGCCGAGTTCCATGAACGCCGCACTGGCCAGGGCCGCCGCGGCCGGCTCGATCGGCAGCAGCTCCTCGGTGGCGACCAGGTCGGCGGGGCGGGTGGCGGGCCCGGCGTCCGGCTCGCCGGCGATCGCCCGGCACACCACCCGCCGGACGTTGGTGTCGACCACCGGATGCCGCTGCCCGTACGCGAAGGCCGCCACCGCCCGGGCCGTGTACGTACCGACCCCGGGCAGCGCCAACAGCTGGTCGAGCCGCTCCGGCACCTCGCCGCCGTGCCGTTCCACGACGGCCACCGCGCAGTCGCGCAGGCGTACGGCCCGGCGGGGGTAGCCGAGCCGGCCCCACATCCGGATCGCCTCGGCGGGCGTGTCCTCCGCCAGCGCGGCCGGCGTCGGCCAGCGGGACAGCCACGCCTCCCAGGCCGGCAGCACCCGGACCACGGGTGTCTGCTGGAGCATGACCTCACTGACCAGGATCGCCCAGGCGCCGATCCCCGGCTGGCGCCAGGGCAGGTCGCGGGCGTTGCGCTCGTACCACCGGCTGACCTGGGTGGCGAAGGTGGGCTCAGACATCGCGCCGCCAAGGATGTCACGGGCGGCTTTCCCGCGGGTTGGGCGGGGCGGGCGGGCCGCCGCGGCCGGCCGGCGGTGACGGGGCAGAATGTCCGGATGAACGAGCTCGCGATCACCGTCATCGGCCGGGACCGGCCGGGCATCGTGGCCGACGTCGCCGAGGTCCTCGCGCGGCTCGGCGCGAACCTCACCGACTCGACGATGACCCGGTTGCGGGGACACTTCGCGATGACCCTGATCTGCGTGGGCCCGGCCGCCGCCGACGTCGAGGCCGCGCTGGCCCCGCTCGCCGCCGAGGGGCAGCTCCTGGCCACCGTACGCGCGGTCACCCCCGACGGGCAGGCCGCGCCCGGCGGCGAGCCGTACGTGATGGCGGTGCACGGCGCGGACCGGATGGGCATCGTCGCGGCGATGACCCGGGTGCTGACCGACTCGGGCGGCAACGTGACCGACCTGAGCACCCGCTTGACCGGCTCGCTGTACGTGGTGGTCGCCGAGGTCGAGTTGCCGCCGGGCAGCGCCGACGAGGTGGCCGGCCGGCTCGCCCGTACCGCCGCGGAGCTGGGCGTGGGGGTCAGCCTCCGCCCGGCGGACACGGACCTGCTGTGACGGCGGAGGAGTACGCCGGCCTGGGCGGCTGGACGCCGGAGAAGCTCGGCCTCCCCGGGGCGGTACGCCCGGTCGTGGCCGCGCCCGACCCGGTGCTCAGCCGGCCCGGTCCGGCGGTCGACCCGACCTCGGCCGAGGTGGTCCAGCTGGCCGCCGATCTGGTCGCCACCATGCGGGTGTCGCCGGGCTGCGTCGGTCTGGCCGCGCCGCAGGTCGGGGTGAGCGCCCAGGTGTTCGCGGTGGACGTGACCGGGCACCCGAAGGCGGTCACCGTGCACGGCGCCTTCGTGCTCTGCAACGCCACGGTGGTGGAGGCGAGCCGTTGGAAGGCCGGGCGGGAGGGCTGCATGTCGGTGCCCGACCTGACCGGTGACGTGAAGCGGGCCGGCCGCCTGGTGGTCGAGGGTGTGCTGCCGGGCAGCGGGGACCCGGTGCGGCTGGTGACCGACGGGTTCGAGGCGCGGGCGCTCCAGCACGAGATCGACCACTGCGCCGGCCTGCTCTTCCTCGACCGGGTGGCCGGGGCGCACGCCGTCTACCAGCGCAAGGTCTACCTCTGACGGGAAGTGGTCCGGCGGTGCCGCTCGGTTACCTGGTGCGTCCACTGTGGATCGGCGGGACGGCGGGCCGAAGGGCCATCGGCGCGTCGGACCGGCGGGCCGGGCGTCGCGCCGTTACGGTGAACGCATCATGCGTATGACGGTCGGCCCGCTGCCTCCCGCCGTGTACTGGCGGCGTCGAGCCGTCGTCTTCGGAGCCGGGCTGCTTTTCCTGATTGTCCTGCTCTATTCGTGCACCGGCACGGACCGCAACGACAGCCCGTCGGGCAAGTCGGGGGGCAATGCGGGCGGCTCGCCGTCGGCGGCCGCTCCCGGCCCGACCGGTTCGCTGCTGACTCCGCGGTCCACCAGCCCGTCGCCCACCCCGGGTGACTCGGGTGGGGGCAGCGGGACGAGCGACGGCGGCGGCACGGGCACCGACAACGGCGGCGGCCAGAACGGCGGCGGCACGAACGACGGTGGCGCGCCGGTCAACCCGGTCGTCGACGAGGGCACCTGTGCCGATTCGGAGCTCCAGGTGACCCCGGTGGCGTTGCCGGCCTCCGCGCAGCGGGGCACGGTGGTCACCCTGCGTCTCAAGGTCAAGAACATCTCGGAGCGCACGTGCACCCGGGACGTCGGGGCCGACCTGCAGGAGCTCTACATCAAGGCCGGGGCGGCGAAGGTCTGGTCCTCGGACACCTGCGGCACCGGCAAGGGCTCCGACCCGCAGTCGTTCACGCCGGACTTCGAGCGCTCCTACGAGCTGGGCTGGAACGGGCGGGACGTGAGTCGCTGCGCCAACGGCGTGGCCGCCGGCCCGTACGCCCCGATCGGCACGTACCAGCTCTTCGCCCGGGTGGGCACCAAGCTCAGCGAGCCGGTGAAGCTCACCATCACCGGCTGACCGCGGTCAGACGTAGCGCTCCAGGATGGACGCCTCGGCGAGCCGGGACAGCCCCTCGCGGACGCCCCGGGCGCGGGCGTCGCCCACCCCCTCGACCGCCTGGAGGTCCTCCACGGTCGCGCCCAGCAGCCGCTGGAGGCTGCCGAAGTGCACCACCAGCCGGTCGACCACGGCCGCGGGAAGCCTCGGCACCTTGGCCAGCAGGCGGAAGCCGCGCGGGCTCACGGCGGCGTCGAGCGCGTCGGAGGCGGACGGGTAGCCGATCGCCTTGGCCACCGCGACCAGGTCGATCAGCTCGGTGGCGCTGAGCAGGTCCAGCTCGACCAGCGCCTCGTCGAGGGTGCGTGACTTCCGGCCCACCGGCAGGTAGTCCCGGATGACCAGGGTGCGGTCGGCGTCGACGCCCGCCATCAGCTCGTCCAGCTGGAGGGCGAGCAGGCGGCCGTCGGTGCCCAGCTCCACGACGTAGCCGGCGATCTCGTCGGCGATCCGGCGGACCATCTCCAGCCGCTGCACCACGGCCACGGCGTCGCGGACGGTGACCAGGTCCTCGATCTCCAGGGCGGAGAGCGTGCCCGAGACCTCGTCCAGCCGGAGCTTGTAACGCTCGAGGGTGGCCAGCGCCTGGTTGGCCCGGGAGAGGATCGCCGCCGAGTCGTCCAGCACGTGCCGCTGGCCGTTGACGTAGAGGCTGATGATCCGCATGGACTGGCTGACCGAGATCACCGGGTAGCCGGTCTGCCGGGCCACCCGCTCGGCGGTGCGGTGCCGGGTGCCGGACTCCTCGGTGGGGATCGACGGGTCGGGCATGAGGTGCACCGCGGCCCGGACGATCCGGGTGCCGTCGCTGGAGAGCACCACGGCGCCGTCCATCTTGCACAGCTCACGGACCCGGGTCGCGGAGAACTCGACGTCGAGCGGGAAGCCGCCGGTGCAGATCTGCTCGACGATCTTGTCGTAGCCGAGCACGATCAGCGCGCCGGTGCGGCCGCGCAGGATCCGCTCCAGGCCGTCGCGCAGCGCGGTGCCCGGCGCCATGAGGGCGAGGTTGGCCCGCAACGGGTCGCCGCCGGCCCCGCCGACGCTTCCGGTGACGCTCACGCTGATGGCACGGGCGGGGGAGCCCACGGCGCCGGTGCGGGCGTGCGGCGTCGTCGCGGCGGGCTTGGTGGCATCGCGGTCGATCGGCACGGGCACAGTCTACGGACTGCGGTGCGGTGGGTGCTCTCGTGGTTACTGTGATGTGTCACGATGTCCGGCTCCCCCGATCGGCGACCGGTTGCGCCGGCTGTCCGGAATCGCCCGGCCGGTCCCGCCCCACGCCTACGGACCGTCACTCCGCCGACGCGCGCGCGGCAGCCTGGAGGGCCGCCCGCACGTCGGTGACCTCGGTCACCCGCATGTTCTCCGGGGCGCCCACTCCGCTGCTGCCCGGGCCGCAGCCGGGCGGCACGAGGGCCACCCGGAAGCCGAGCCGGGCCGCCTCGGCCAGCCGGCGGGGCACCGCCCCGACCCGGCGCACCTCGCCGGTGAGGCCGACCTCGCCGATGGCCACCAGCTGCGGGTTGAGGGCCAGGTTGAGCCCGCCGGAGGCGACCGCCAGCGCCACGGCCAGGTCGGCCGCGGGCTCGACCACCCGGATGCCGCCCACCGTGGCGGCGAAGACCTCGCGGTCGTGCAGGGTCAGCCGCTCGGTGCGCCGCTGGAGCACCGCGAGCACCATGGCCAGCCGGGCGCCGTCCAGCCCGGAGACGGTGCGCCGGGGGGAGCCGGCGACCGTGGCGCCGATCAGCGCCTGCACCTCGGTGACCAGGGCGCGCCGCCCCTCCATGGCAACCGTCACGCAGGTGCCCGGCACCGGCTCGGAGTAGCGGGTCAGGAAGAGGCCGGACGGGTCGGCCAGGCTGCTGATGCCACCCTCGTGCATCTCGAAGCAGCCCACCTCGTCGGCCGCGCCGAACCGGTTCTTCACCCCGCGGACCATGCGCAGCGAGGAGTGCTTGTCGCCCTCGAAGTGCAGCACCACGTCGACCAGGTGCTCCAGCACCCGGGGACCGGCGACCTGGCCGTCCTTGGTGACGTGCCCGACCAGCACGGTGGCCACGCCGCGCTCCTTGGCGACCGCGACCAGCGCCGCGGTGACCGCCCGGACCTGGGTGACCCCGCCGGGAACGCCCTCGGTGCCGGTCGTCGAGATGGTCTGCACCGAGTCGAGGACCAGCAGACCCGGCTTGACCGCGTCGAGGTGGCCGAGCACCGCCGACAGGTCGCTCTCGGCGGCGAGGTAGAGCTGGTCGTGCAGGGTGCCCATCCGCTCGGCGCGCAGCCGCACCTGGCTGACCGACTCCTCACCGCTGACCACCAGCGACGGGCTGCCCGCGTTGGCCGCCCACTGCTGGGCGACGTCGAGCAGCAGGGTGGACTTGCCGACCCCCGGCTCGCCGGCGAGCAGCACCACGGCGCCGGGGACCAGGCCGCCGCCGAGCACCCGGTCGAGCTCGCTGACCCCGGTGGCCCGGGCCCGGGCGGGCGCGGCGCTGATGGTGGCGATCGGGCGGGCCGGCTCGGCGGGCATCCGGGAGCTGACCACCCGGCCGGAGACCAGCGGGCCGCTCACCGTGCACTCGACCACCGAGCCCCACTCGCCGCACTCGGGGCAGCGGCCGACCCACTTGGGGGGCTGGTGGCCGCAGGCGTCGCACTCGTAGGCCGGGCGGGGCTCACGGGCGGCGGCGCGGCCGCGGCCGGCGGCGGCGCGGGGCGAGGTCGATCGGGGCGTGCTCACCCCAGGACGCTAACCGGACGGTACGACGAAAGCCCACCCGGAAACGGCGACACCGCCGGCGTGGCGCTGGCCACGGCGGCGGTGTCGACGACGATCGCGGGGTCGGTCAGCTGTGGCCGCCGCCCTCGTTGCCGCCCTCCTCGAGGCCACCGGGGTGCCCGGCGCCACCCTCCTCGCGCGGCTGGACCACCGGCGAGGGCGGCGCGGCCGGGGTCAGCGGGACGCCGACGGCCGCACCGGTCTTGATCACCTTGCCGTCGCCGAAGTCGAAGGTCAGGTTGACCGGCTCGCCGACCCGCAGGTCCTGGTTCAGGCCCACGAGCTGGAGGAACCGCGGGCTGGAGCCGGTGAGCTGCACGTAGCCCAGGGCCGGGATCTCGAACCGCGCCGGCTGACCGGCCGGGGCCGAGCTGGCGGACGGCGACGGGTTGGCCGAGGCGGAGCCGCTGGCCGAGGCGGAGCCGCTGGCCGACGGCGACTCCTCGGTGCCGAGCGACTGGCTCGGCGAGGCGCTCGGGTCGGTCGCGGTGGGCGACGCGGAGGCCGGCTCGGTCGGCGAGCCGGTCGGGGTGGCCCCGTCGCTGCCCGCACCGGCGCCGCTGAGCAGGACCTCGCGGGCGCTGTCGGTGGTGACGGTCACGGTCACCGGCTGCTGGCTGTCGTTGTAGAGCACGACGTTGACCCGCGCGTCGGCGCCCGCCTTGTAGCCCTCCGGGCCGGGGAACTCCAGGTAGAGGCCGCGCACCTTGTAGAGGTTGTCGGGGGTCTGGACGTTGATGCCCTGCACCGACGGGATCTTGTTGGCGGTCTCGGCCACCTGGCCGGCGCCACACCCGCTCAGCAGCAGGCCCGCCGCCGCCGTACCGGCCAGCAACAGGGCCGCCCGCCGGGAACCCCTGATCGAGCGCGTCACGTCGGTCCTCCTCGTCACGATCCCCACCCGGCCGGACGCCGGACACGGGGTGGCCATACCCGCGCAGACCGCGCTCCAGGGTAGTTGGAGCTGATCGAGGGCCGCACGCCGACCCGGTAATGCCACCTACGAGGGGACCGGTCAGACCACCCGACCGCTCGCCACCAGCAGCACCACATCGATCAGCGCCACGACCATCACCGCCCGGAAGGCGGCCACCGGCCGGGCGGCGGCCCGGGTCGCGGCGCGGCCGGCGTACCAACCCAGGGCCGGCACCGCGACGGCGGCGGCGATCGCCGACAGGCCGGCCCACGACGGCGGCCCGGGCGGCCCGACCACCAGGGCGACGGTGGCCGCGAGGAGCAGCCCGGCGGCCGCCACCCGGCTGCCCGCCGCCCCCAGCCGGTGGGGCAGGCCCCGCACCCCGGTCCGCGCGTCGTCGGCCAGGTCCGGCAGCACGTTGGCGAAGTGCGCCCCGGCGCCCAGCAGCGCGGCGGCCGCGACCAGCCACACCGGGGGCGCGGGCGCGCCCGGCAGCGCCAGCACCACGAAGGCCGGCAGGGCGCCGAACGAGACCGCGTAGGGCAGCACCGAGACCGGGGTCGACTTCAACGGCCAGTTGTAGAGCAGTGCCGAGACCAGGCCGAGCGTGGCGCAGAGCGCCGCCGCCGGACCGGCGGTCAGCGCCAGCAGGGGGGTGGCCGCGGCGGCCGGCACGGTGGCGCGGGCCAGGACCCGCCGCGAGACCACGCCGGTGGTCACCGGCTTGTCGGTACGCCCCACCGTGGCGTCCCGGTCGGCGTCGATCAGGTCGTTGCTCCAGCCCACGGCGAGCTGGCTGGCCAGCACCGTGAGCGACACGGCGGCGATCCCGCCCGGACCGTGCCCGACGGCCCGGGCGAGCAGTCCGGCCACCACGGTCACCGCGGCGGCCGGTTCCGGGTGGCTCGCCCTGACCAGCCCTAACACCGACATCGACATAAGGGAAGTCTGGTCGTTACCGGGGAGTCGTGCCACGCTCGGTCCATGCGAGACGCGGCAGCGGTGTCCACCCCGCCCCGGGTGCTGCCGCCCAACGATCCCCGCCAGTACGACGACCTGGCCGGCGAGTGGTGGCGACCGGACGGCGCGTTCGCGATGCTGCACTGGTTGGCCCGGGCCCGCGCGGCCCTGGTGCCACCGGCGTCCGAACCGGACGCACTGCTGGTCGACCTGGGCTGTGGCGCCGGGCTGCTCGCCCCGCACCTGGCCGGCAAGGGCTACCGGCACGTCGGGGTGGACCTGACCCGCTCCGCCCTCGACCAGGCCGCCGGGCACGGCGTGACGGTGGTCCAGGGCGACGCCACGGCGGTCCCGCTCGCGGACGGCTGCGCGGCCGTGGTCTCGGCCGGTGAGCTGCTGGAACACGTGCCGGACTGGCGGCGCGCGGTGGCCGAGGCCTGCCGGCTGCTGCGGCCCGGCGGCCTGCTGGTGCTCGACACCCTCAACGACACCCTGCTGGCCCGGCTGATCGCCGTGGAGCTCGGCGAGCGGCTGCCCACCGTGCCGCGCGGCATCCACGATCCACAGTTGTTCGTGGACGCCCGCGCACTGGTGGCCGAGTGCGCCCGGCACGGCGTGGCGCTGCGGCTTCGCGGGGTCCGTCCCGAGCTGGGTGGGACGCTGACGTGGCTGCTGCGTCGGCTGCGCGGCGGTGACCGTCCCGTGGGGACGGAACCGCGCATCGTGCCGACCTGGTCGACCGCGGTGCTCTACCAGGGCCGCGGGCACCGGAGCGGGTAGCGGGGGCCGCCCGGGGTAAAGGGGACGCCGAGAAGGGGGCTACATGACTGTGCACGCGCTGGAGGCGGCCCGCAGGTTGGCGCCGCGACTGGCCGCCCGCGCGGCCGACCACGACCGGGACGGCTCGTTCCCGGTCGACGACTTCGCCGACCTCCGGGAGGCCGGCCTCTTCGGGCTGATGGTGCCGCGCGAGCTGGGCGGCCTGGGAGCCACCTTCGCCGAGTACGCGGCGGTCGCCACCGAGCTGGCCCGGGGCAACGGCGCGACGGCACTGGTGTTCAACATGCACGCCTCGGTCACCGGCGCGCTGGGCGCGGTGACCGAGGAGCTGGCCGAGGCTCTGGGCGTACCGGACGAGGCGCTGGCCGCCCGGGACCGGCTGCTCCGCGCGGCGGCCGAGGGCGCCTGGTACGCCGTGGCCATGAGCGAACGCGGCGCCGGTGCCCGGCTGTCGCAGCTCAGCACGGTCTACGAGGCGGCCGAGGGCGGCTGGCACCTCAAGGGCAGCAAGACGTTCTGCTCCGGCGCCGGCCACCCGGACGGCTACCTGGTGGCCGCCCGCAGCGCCACCGACCAGTCGGTGGTCTCCCAGTTCCTGGTCCCGGCCGGGGAGGGGATCACGGTCGAGCCCACCTGGGACTCGCTGGGCATGCGCGCCACCTCCTCGCACGACCTGCACCTGGACGTGACCGTGCCGGCCGACCGGCTGCTCGGCGGGGTGGAGGGGCTGGCCCTGGTGGTCGCCCAGCTCATGCCGCACTGGCTGGTGGCCAGCTACGCGGCCGTCTACGTCGGGGTGGCCCGGGCCTCGATCGACGCCGCCGCCGAGCACCTGAACGCCCGCAACCTGGCCGGCCTGCCGGCGGTCCGGGCGAGGCTGGGCCGGGCCGACGCGGCCGTCGCGGCGGCCGAATTGGTGGTGGCCGAGGCGGCGCGCCAGGTCGACGAGGCGCCCGGCGACGCGGAGACGAACCGCTGGGTGTGGCGCGCGAAGCTGCTCGCCGGCACCACCGCGGCCGACGTGGCGGCGTCCATGCTGGAGGCCGCCGGCACCTCCGCCACCCGGCGGGGGCATCCGCTGGAGCGGCTCTACCGGGACGCCCGGTGCGGCTCGCTGCACCCGGCCACCTCCGACGTCTGCGCCGACTGGCTCGGCATCGCCGCGCTCGGCGGCGACCCGGACCGCGACGGCTCGACGCCTCGTTGGTGAGTGCGAGAAGTGAGCCGGTCTTGCGAGCCCCGCGGTCGCGAACGACGGGCGGTTTGGTGAATCGGCTTACGAGCCCCGCAGTCGCGAACGGACGGTGCTCGTTGGTGAAGCGTGGGGTTGGGGACGAGAGGTGGGGGACATGGGCGTGCCGGTGATCGCGGGCCTGGGTACGGCGCAGCCGCCGTCCGCCGCGCAGGACGAGCTGTGGGCGGGCTTCTTCGCGAAGCACTTCTCGGGGACCACCCGGGCGTTGGCCGAG
This sequence comes from Micromonospora sp. NPDC005707, assembly GCF_040631005.1. Classification (NCBI taxonomy): domain Bacteria; kingdom Bacillati; phylum Actinomycetota; class Actinomycetes; order Micromonosporales; family Micromonosporaceae; genus Micromonospora; species Micromonospora sp. NPDC005707. The sequence goes on along the minus strand of NZ_JBEXYR010000005.1, from coordinate 349,050 downwards.
CGGATCTTCGCCAACTCCGGCGTGTCCCGGCGCCAGGCGGCGGTGAACCCGCTGCTGGAGGACGTCTCCGAGTGGCCCACCGAACGCCGGATGCGGCGCTACCAGGTCGAGGCGCTGCCGCTGGGCAAGGAGGCGGTCGGCCGGGCGCTGACGGCCGCCGGCCTGGACGCCGGTGACGTCGGCCTCTTCGTGGTCTGCTCCTGCACCGGGTACGCCACCCCGGGGCTGGACATCCTGCTCGCCCGGGACCTGGGCATGGCCCCGGACACCCAGCGCATGTTCGTCGGGCACATGGGCTGCTACGCGGCCCTGCCGGGGCTGGGCGCGGCGAGCGACTTCGTCACGGCCCGGGGCCGCCCCGCGCTGCTGCTCTGCGCGGAGCTGACCAGCCTGCACATCCAGCCGCCCGGCTCCCGGGTGGACACCCAGCAGATCGTCTCGCACGCGCTCTTCTCGGACGCCGCGGTCGCCGCCGTGGTCGTCCCCGGCGGCCGGGGGTACGCGCTGCGCGAGGTCACCTCGGTCACCGACACCTCCACGGCCGACCACATGACCTGGGACGTCACCGACACCGGCTTCCGGATGGGCCTGTCGCCGAAGGTGCCGCAGGTGCTCTCGCACCACGTCCGGGGCCTGGTGGACGACCTGCTGGCCCGGCACGGGTGGCACCGCGACGAGGTGGACGGCTGGGCGGTGCACCCGGGCGGCCCCCGCATCCTCAACGTGGTGGAGCGGGAGCTGGCCCTGCCGCCGGCGGCGCTCGCGGCGTCCCGCGCCACGCTGGACGAGCACGGCAACTGCTCGTCGCCGACGGTGTTGCTGATCCTGGACCGGCTGCACCGGGCGGAGACGCCCCCGGAGCGGGTGGTGATGCTGGCCTTCGGGCCGGGCCTCACCCTCTACGCGGCCCTGCTGGAGCGCACCGCCTGACGGGACGGTGGCCGCCGCCCCGCGCCGATACGCTCTGCGCGTGGCTCCCGACGAGCGGATCCGGCGCACCGTCCTGGCCGGCCTGACGGTGGTGGTGCTGGCGGCCGGCGTGGCCTGGTGGCGGGCGGCGGCGCCGGCGCTGGGGCGGACCGGGCCGGACCCCGCCCCGTCCACCGGCGCTTTCCGCCAACCCGGCCTCCGGGTGACGCTCGACGCGGAGACCGGGCGGGTGCTGCCGGGCCCCGAGGCGGATCCGGACGCGCCGGTGGTCGTCCACGAGGATCCCGGCGGCGTGGCGCGGCGTCTCGAGGTCTGGCAGACGGTGTGGCGGGAAAAGTCCCTCCTGATGCCGGACGGCGCACCGGTGACCCGCCGCGCGAGCGCGTCGGACGGCGCCCAGTTCCTGCTCGCGGTCCGCTGCTCCGGCTCGGGCGCGGTCGCCGTCCGGTTCACCGGCTCGTCCGACGACGAGACGGAGCGGATGCTGAACTGCGAGGGGCCGGACGCCGTCTCGTTCTCGGTGGTGGACGCCCGCGGCGGGCCCCTCCTGGTGCGCTTTGTCGCCGTCCGCGACCAGGTCGACCTCGACGCCCGGCTGGACGCGCTGGGCTGAACGGCGGTCAGCCCGCCAACCGGGCGAGGTCGTCGCGATAGTCCGTCACCGGCCCCAGCTCGGGCACCACCCGCACCAGGGCGCCCTGCCGGTCCACCAGCAGGGCGGCGGCCGTGCCGGGATGGGCGGACAGGTGCACGTAGGAGCGGAGGCCGCCGGCCGGATCGGCGAGCGGGCGTACCCCCGGTGCGGCGGCGGCCCCGGCGGCGCGGTCCTCGGTGACGGTGACCACGGTCACGCCCGGCGGCGCGGCGGCCGCCGCGGTGCGGACCTGCTCCGGGCAGGCGCACGCGTCCACCAGGATGATCATGATGGGCAGCAGGCTGCGCAGCGGCACCGGTGCGTCGTCGGGGCCGACCAGGTCGAGCGCGGGCAGCGGCCCGACGGGGGCCGTCGGGTACGGCAGCACGGTGGGCGCGCCCCCGGAGCGGCTCGCCCGGGGCCAGGTGACGGCGGCCAGCCCGGTGAGAGTGATCAGCACGGCGACCAGGAGGGCCAGCACCGGCAGCCCGACCGACGGCCGAACGGCCGGACCGAGGCGTGGCCCCTGGCTGCCCCGGCGGTCCGCCCGGCGCAGCTCGCGGCGGACCTGGCGGGCCTCCTCGGCCAGCGCCGAGGCGTCGTCGGGTACGACCACCCGGCCCCACTCCGGAGGCAGGTCGGGAAGCCCTTCCGGTGGCCCGTGGCCCTCAGCGTCAGGCATGCCCATCGGACCCCCAGGAACCGTCTCGGTGAGCGGACGTCAGTCCACTCCAAGGGTCCCGCACCGGTCGTCGTACCGCCACACCTGGGCGGAGGTGGAATTCCGGAGCTACCATGGAAGGAGCGCATAGCCCTAGATATGAACGCTTCCGTCACTCTTACCGGGTTGTCATCCGATGGTCACGGAGCGTGTCGAAACCATCGGCTTGACCGCCTGTCAAGCTGAAGAAATACCTCTCACAGGGCCCCTGAGCTGCGCCAACGGTCAGGACAGCGGTGAGACATCGGTGCCTGAGCGTGTTACCCTAGACACAGCGAAAGGGGTTTCGAACCTATGGTTTTCAGTGTCGGCGAGACCGTTGTTTACCCCCACCACGGGGCCGCACTCATCGAGGCAATCGAGACTCGGGTCATCAAGGGCGAGCCTAAGCAGTACCTCGTCCTGAGGGTCGCGCAGGGTGACCTGACGGTCCGGGTGCCCGCCGAGAACGCCGAGATCGTGGGTGTGCGAGAGGTGGTCGGCGAAGAGGGCCTGGGCAAGGTCTTCGACGTGCTCCGTGCACCGCACACCGAGGAGCCGACCAACTGGTCGCGGCGTTACAAGGCGAATCTGGAGAAGCTGGCCTCCGGTAACCCGCTGAAGGTGGCCGAGGTCGTCCGCGACCTGTGGCGCCGGGAGCGGGAGCGGGGTCTCTCCGCGGGTGAGAAGCGCATGCTGGCCAAGGCACGCGACATTCTCGTCGGCGAGGTCGCGCTGGCCGAGAAGAGCACGAAGGACGAGGCGGAGACGCTGCTCGACAAGGTGCTGACCGAGGCCTGATCCACAGCAGTCGTCGTACCCACCCCGTAGCAAACGAATCCGAGGACCGCGACGTGACCGCGCAGCTCAACCCGCGCGGTGACGTCGCGGTCCTCGTTCCTGCGGCCGGAGCCGGGGTACGCCTCGGCCCGGGTGCTCCCAAGGCCCTCCGGCTGCTCGCCGGGGAGCCGCTGCTGGTGCACACGGTCCGCCGGGTCGCCGCCGCACCCTCGGTGCACACGATCGTGGTGGCCGCCCCGGCCGCCGATGTCGAGTCGGTCCGGCTGCTGCTCGCGCCGGTTGCCCCGGTGACCGTCGTCCCCGGCGGCGCCGAGCGCCAGGCCTCGGTGGCGGCCGCGCTGGCCGCCGTCCCCGCCGGGCCGGAGATCGTCCTCGTGCACGACGCGGCGCGAGCGCTCACCCCACCCGAGTTGGTCGAGTCGGTGGCCGCGGCGGTCCGCGGCGGCCACGACGGGGTTATCCCGGTGCTGCCGGTGGTCGACACCGTCAAGGAGGTCGACGCGGGCGAGCGGGTCCTCGGCACGGTTGACCGGGCCGCCCTGCGCGCCGTGCAGACCCCGCAGGGCTTCCGCCGGTCGGTGCTGACCGCCGCCCACGAGGCGGCCGGCGATCCGCTCACCGACGACGCCGGCCTCGTCGAGAAGCTGGGCGTCCCGGTGGTCTGCGTACCCGGGTCGGAGCTGGCCCTGAAGATCACCCGCCCGTTCGACCTGGCCCTGGCCGAGCACCTGCTGGCCACCGGCGCCTGACGCGTACCCGGGCGTTCACAGGTCGGCTGTCGAGGACGCCCGGCGCAGCCGGTCCCGGACGACGTAGCGCTGTCCCTGCGTGAAGGCGCTGCCCCTGCCTCGCGCGTGGTGTGGGACCGGTGCGGGCAGGGTGAGATGGCCGGCCGAGCCTGGCGCGCTGAGTCCCAACACCTGGTACCGGCCCTCGGTCCAACCATGCTTCCAGCTGGTCTCGATGATGTCGGCCAACTGCGCGTCCCGGGTCAGCCCGGTGGTGCGTAGCCGGTTCACCTCACCGGCCGTCCAGTCGACGTTGTCCAACCGGAAGAGGATCTTCGGAACCTCGGGGTGGATCTGTCGCTGCGAGTAGAACGCCAGGTGGTCGACCGGCTGGAACGACCGACCCGGCTGGCAGACGTAGGCGCGTGCCGACTGGTAGAGGCCCCAGGCGTCCCGGGCGGGCACCACGACGGTGTCGTTCCGCGCGGCGGGTCGACGGCCGTGCACCTCGGTGACCCGCTCGTTCGCCGCGAGCCAGGCGGCGGCATCCGGGTCGGCCCAGCGCACCACGTCGAGCATCTGGGTCAGGCGGAACGGTACGTCCGTCGCCAGGAGCGAGTCATGGTGTGCGAGCCGGTTGCGGAACACCCGGAGGGCGTTCAGCGCGCTGGCGACGTCGTGTCGCTTGCCGGAGGAGTGGGGAAACGCGCGGTGCAGCGCGTCGCGCCACAACTGTTCGTGCTCCGAGCCGAAGAGGCCGACCCAGAATCCGAAGCTCAGCCCCGCGATGATCTGGTCGCGGGTCTCCTTCCTGGGATGTTCCCGGCGGAGCCGGGTGCGGACCTCGCTCACGTTCCGATCGATGCGCTCCTGCGTCTCCTTTCTGCCGCCCATTGGCAGAAGGAACCACGGGATGCCGCGCTCGGCCTCGTTCAGGTGCTCCCGCAGCACCCGGTCGATCGTGTTGCGGGTGACCACCTCGACGTAGTGGAAGGCCTCGAAGGAAGCGGCGGTCAGGGCGGCGCTCCACTCGTAGAGCTCGCAGGCCTTGCTGTCGTCGCCGCCCGCGGCTGCCAGGTAGGTCTGGAAGCGCCCCGGCGAGAGCCAGTGGCGGATCGTTCGTGCGTAGGGGTGGAGCGTCACGGAGGGATGCTAGGCGCAGCCGGAGCGTGATGGCGGCAGCACACGCCGCAACGAAAGGAGCCCCAGGCGCGTGCACGAGGCAGAGGCGACACTGGGGCGTACGACAGAAAGTTAGCTCGGCTCGACCGGGCAGTCAAGGACGCGGCACGACTCCGACAGCCTCGTGCCGCGTACCCTCGGGCCATGATCGTTCCTCGGGTGGCCATCGGCACCGACGTGCACGCCTTCGCGGCCGGGCGGCCCTGCTGGGTGGCCGGCCTGCACTGGCCCGACCAGGACGGCCTGGCCGGGCACTCGGACGCCGACGTGGCGGCGCACGCCGCCTGCAACGCCCTGCTCTCCGCGGCCGGCCTCGGCGATCTGGGCGCCAACTTCGGGGTGGACCAGCCGGAGTGGGCGGGTGCGTCCGGGGTGGCCCTGCTGACCGAGAGCGCCCGGCGGGTCCGGGCGGCCGGCTTCGAGATCGGCAACGTGTCGGTCCAGGTGGTCGGCAACCGGCCCAAGATCGGCCCGCGCCGGGAGGAGGCGCAGCGGGTGCTCTCCGCGGCGGTCGGGGCGCCGGTCACCGTCTCCGCCGCCACCACCGACGGCCTGGGTTTCACCGGACGCGGCGAGGGGCTCACCGGCATCGCGGTGGCGCTGGTGTACGAGGCGCCGGCGGTGTGACGCGGCGACCGGGGTGGCCCGGTCGCCGCGCCCGATCAGTCGACGTCCGTGCAGACGTTGTGGGTCGTGCCGTGGAGCATCGTGATGGTCTTCTCGAAGGTGGGCGTGAACTCCACGGCGAACTGGCCGTCGACGATCCACAGCCCCTTCGGCAGCGAGCCCGCGTTCTCCCGGAAGCCGAGCAGCACCGGCCCGGTCACGTACCAGGTCATCGAGCCGTCCGTGCCGTAGACGACCAGCGACGTGCCGCTCGCGTCCGCCGTGGACGTGGCTCCGGTCTCCAGGTTGGTCACCCGGTCGATCAGGGCCCCGGTGAACAGCTCCCGCTTCGGTGAGCCGTCCGGGTAGGTCGCCAGGGTCAGCTTCCGGACCTCGTCGACGATCGGTTCGACCCGCACCGCGAAGTCGCACCGGGCTCCGGCGGGCAGCTCGAACGCCTCCTGCGGGGCCGGTTCCCAGGCGCCGGGGGCGCCGCCGCCGCTCGCGGCGGACGCCGGGCCGGGCAGGGCCGTGACGATCGCGGCCACGACCGACGCCACCGCGACGCTCATCTTGAAACGCATGGTCACTCCATCCGTGCTTCTGGTCAGGGCGGGACCAGGATCGCCGGCCGCGCTCACCACGGACTCACCACGCGTCCCGCTCCGGCGGGGCCGAGCCCGCCCGGTCGCCGGGCCGGTCGCCCGGGCACTCACCATGCGCTCACCCCCTGATGACAACCGGCGGCCCGCGCCAGGCTGTCTGTTCGGTATGGAGTTTCGCCTGCTCGGACCCTTCGAGGCCCGCCACCAGGGCCGGCCGGTCGAGGTCGGCAGCCGCCGCCAGGAGCGCTGCCTGCTCGGTGTGCTGCTGCTCGACGCGGGACGGGTGGTCCGCACCGACCGCCTCATCGACCTGCTGTGGAACGGCCGGCCGCCGGTGTCGGCGCGCGGCGCCGTGCAGACGTACATCGGTCGGTTGCGGGGGGCGTTGGCGCCCTACGGGGTGCGGATCAGCACCCGGGGGGAGGGTTACCTCGTCGAGGCGGACGGGCACCGCGTCGACGTCGACGATTTCGGCGAGCTGGTGCGGGCTGCCGGCGCCGCCGCCGACCCCGCCGAGCGGGTGCGGCTGCTCGACCGGGGGCTGGCCCTCTGGCGGGGGCCGCTGCTCGCCGACGCGGCGGACGGCGAACTGCGGGACCGGCTGCACGGCACCGTCGAGGAGCTCCGGCTGGTCGCTGTCGAGCTGCGCGCCGAGGCGCAGCTCGCGCTGGGCCAGCACGCCCGGGCGATCGCCGAGCTGATGCCCCTGGCCGCCCGGCATCCGGCCCGGGAACAGCTCGTCGCCGTGCTGATGACCGCGCTGTACCGGGGTGCCCGTCAGGCCGACGCGCTGCGCCTGTACGGGACCACCCGGGAGTTGCTCGTGGACGAGCTGGGCGTCGAACCGGGGCCGCGCCTGCGGGAGGTGCACCGCCGCATCCTGCGGGGCGACGACCGGCTGGACCGGCCCGGGCGGCCCGTCTACGAGGTCCGGGTGCGCGACGAGTGCCTGCCCTGGAGCGTCGGGGGTCACCCGGCGTTGGACTTCTGCAACACCTTCGCCGGGTGGGGGCACGAACCGCCGTTGCCGGGCGCCGAGTGGCTGCGCGGCTACCGCACCCTGGCCGTGTGGGCCGGGCACGTGGGGCTTGTCGACGACGTCTCGGTGAGCCGGCTGCTGCACCTGGGCCGGCGGCGCCCCGGCGAGGCCGAGGCGGTGCTCGCCGAGGCCCGGGGCCTGCGACAGGCGCTGTACGGATGCCTGACCGACCCGGACGACCGGCCCGCGTTCGAGGTGGTCGCCCGGCACGCGGAGGCCGCCGCGAAGGAGCTGGTGTTCCGGCGCGAGACCGACGGTCGCGGGCGCTGGTGGCCGGAGCTCGCGGCCGGGCTCCGGATGCCCCTGCACGCGGTCGCGTGGAGCGCCGCCCAACTGCTCGCCGATCCGCGCCGGCTCACCCTGCGGACCTGCCCGGACGAGCGGTGCGGCTGGCTGTTCCTGGACGAGAGCGGGCTGCGGCGCTGGTGCAGCCTGGGGACCTGCGGACGCTCGCTGGACCGGTCCCGCTGCCACAGCGCCTGACCGGCGTTCGCGCCAGGCGGCGGGGGCGGCGGCCGGCGGTTACGCTCGCCGGGATGCCGAACGACGCCGCCCCCGACCAGTCCGCCGCCGACGGCTACGTCCAGCGCGCGCAGCTCCTCGCCGAGCTGGGCCGGTACGACGAGGCCGCCGAGGAGCTCGACGGCGCGCTCGCCACCGATCCGGGCAACGCCGAGGCGTTGACCATGCTGGCCCGGGTGCACCTCGCCGCCGGCCGCCCGGCGGAGGCGCTGCCGGTCGCCGAGGCCGCCGTGGCCGCCGCCCCCGGGGCGCTGTCGCCGCTGGTGGCGCGCGGTTTCGCCCTGACCGACCTGGGGCGGTGGAAGGCCGCCGCGAGCGCCGGTGACGACATCCTGGCGCGCGGCCCCGACGACGCGTACGCCCAGCGGAGCGCCGCCGCGATCCTGGCCGGCGCGCGCAACGGGCAGCCGGCGCTCAACGCCGCCTGGCGCGGTGTGGAACTGGCTCCGGAGACTGCCCAGGCGCATCTGGTGCTCGGCCTGGTCGCGGCCCGGTTGGAGCTGTACGACCTGGCCGAGCGGGCCTACCGGGAGGCGTTGCGGCTGGACCCGGAGCTGGCCGGGGCGCGGCACGACATGGGCGTGATCCGGCTGGAGCAGCGCCGCTACGCGGCGGCGCTGGAGCAGCTGGTCGAGTCGGCGGCCCTGGACCCGGCGGGCGGCGGCACCCGCCGGACCGTCGGCGACGGGTTGCGCGAGCTGGTCGTCCACGGGGCGGGCTGGTCGCTGGTGGCCACCGTGCTGGTCGCCTTCCTGGCCCCGGTCGCGCCGGGCCCGTCCCGGGTCCTCGCCGTGCTGGCCGCGCTCGGCGGGGCCCTGCTGGCCTGGCGGCGGGCGGCCCGGCTGCCCGGCCTGCTGGACACCGTCCTGCCCGGGCTGTTCCGCACCGACCGCGGGCTGGCCCTGGCGGTGTGCGTGGTGGCCGTCGCCCCGGCGCTGCTGGTGCTCTACGCGCTGGCCGGCGGCCCGTGGCCGCTGGTCGCCGGGATCACCGTGACGGTGGTGGCCGAGTTCATCGTGCTCGCCCGGACCGGCCACCACCCCCGGCGTTAGGCGCGGCGCGCCCAGGTCCAGGCGTACGCGTCGTCCTCGCAGGCGGTCGCCGCGTCGCAGAGGTCCAGGGGGCGGAAGGTGTCCACCATGACCGCCAGCTCGTCGAAGAACTCCGCCCCGATCGACCGCTCCGCGGCGCCCGGCTGGGGGCCGTGGGTGAAGCCGGACGGGTGCAGCGAGATCGAGCCCTGCTCGATGCCGGAGCCGCGCCGGGCCTCGTAGTTGCCGCCCGTGTAGAAGAGCATCTCGTCGGAGTCGACGTTGTGGTGGTTGTACGGCACCGGGATGGCGCCCGGGTGGTAGTCCACCTTGCGCGGCACGAACGAGCAGATCACGAAGTTCGGGCCCTGGAAGGTCTGGTGCACGGGCGGCGGCTGGTGGATCCGGCCGGTGATCGGCTCGAAGTCGTGGATGGAGAACGCCCACGGGTACATGTGCCCGTCCCAGCCGACCACGTCGAACGGGTGGTTGGCGTACACGTACCTGGTCCAGCCCCGCCGGTGCCGGACCAGCACCTCGACGTCGGTCTCGTCGACCAGCAGCGGGGTGTCCGGCCCGCGGACGTCCCGCTCGCAGTAGGGGGAGTGCTCCAGGAACTGCCCGCGTACCGAGAGGTAGCGCTTGGGCGGGCCGACGTGGCCGGCGGCCTCGATGGCGAGCAGCCGGGTCGGCTCGTCGCCGGTGGGCACGAGGCGGTGGATGGTCGAGGTGGGGATGACGACGTAGTCGCCGGCCACCGCCTCCAGCACGCCGAACGGGGACTCCACCCGCAGCGTCCCGGACTCGACGTAGAGGCAGTGGTCGCCGGTGGCATCCCGGAACAGCGGCGACGGCCGGTCGGCCAGCACGTAGGCGATCCGGACGTCGTCGTTGGCGAGCAGGTACTGCCGGCCGAGCACGGGGTCGGCGCCGGGCCCGTCGAGCTTGTGGGTGCGCAGGTGCCGCGGCTTGAGCGGCAGGTTGGGCACCCGGGTGAAGGCGGGCGGGGCGAACTCCTCGGCGGCCACGATCGCGGTGGGCGCGTGCCGGTGGTAGAGCAGCGACGAGTCGGAGGAGAAGCCCTCCTGTCCGACCAGTTCCTCGGCGTAGAGGCTGCCGTCGGGCTGGCGGAACTGGGTGTGGCGCTTGCGGGGCACCTCGCCGACGCTGCGGTAGTACGGCATCTCGCCTCCCGTTATGTCCCGTTCTCCGGCCGGTGACGTCCGATAATCGGACGCTGTTGTCCGTTCCTTGTAGCGTCCCGTAGATTCTTGTCTCGTGTCAACGCAGGTGCCTCGTCTCTTCGCCGGCCTGGTCGACGACGCGGCGGTCTTCCCGCCCGGCAGCGCCGCGCTGCCGGACGCCGTGACCTCGCATCACCAGCACCGGACCGGGTGGTACGCCGACCTGGTCGGCCCGCTGCTGCTGCCCGCCTCGACCCTGCCCGACCTGCCCGACCTGCTCGCCCCGGAGGCGACCCTGGCGGTCGGCGTGATCGGCGACGTGCCGGTCGGCCGGCTGGAGGCGGCCCTCGCCGAGGCGGACGCCCGGCTGGCCGTCCGCCAGGTCGAGGCGCCCGTCGCCAAGCGCGGCGAGGACCCGCTGCCCGGCCTGGCCGACCTGCTCAAGCTCGCCGAGCGCCTCGGCGGCACCACGGTCTACGCCGAGATCCCGCTGACCTTCGGGCTGATGGGCGCGCTCGACACCCTCGCCGGGGCGCGGGCCGGCGGGCTGCCGGTGGCCGCCAAGTTCCGCACCGGCGGGCTGGCCGCCGAACTCTTCCCGACCCCGGTCGAGCTGGCCGCGGTGATCTGCGCCTGCCGGGACCGGGAGCTGCCGTTCAAGCTGACCGCCGGGCTGCACCAGGCGATCCGGCACCGGGACCCGGAGACCGGCTTCACCCACCACGGGTTCGTCAACGTGCTGGCGGCGACGCTGGCCGCGACCGGGGGCGCCGAGGTCGACGGGGTGGCCGAGCTGCTCGCCGCCACGGACCCGCTCCGGCTGGTCGAGCCGGCCCGGTCGCACCAGGAGGCCGAGCGCCCGCTCTGGGTCGGCTACGGCTCGTGCAGCATCTCCGAACCACTGACCGATCTGATCCGGCTGGGGCTGGTGAACGGGGGCTTTGAGGAATGAGTTGGGTGACGGGTGCGGCGGGCTCCGCGTACGGGGTGACCAACCTGCCGTACGGGGTGTTCCGGCAGGGCGACCGCGAGCCGCGGATCGGCGTACGCATCGGCGACTTCGTGCTGGACCTGGCCGGCGCGGAGGCCGCCGGGCTGGTGCTGGCCGCCGGCGCGCTCGGCCGGCACACCCTCAACGACTTCATGGCGCTCGGCCGTCCGCAGTGGACCGCCGTGCGGCAGCGGGTCACCGAGCTGCTCACCGACCCGGCGCACCGGCCGGCCGTGGAGCCGCTGCTGGTGCCGCTGCGCGAGGTGGAGCTGCAGCTCCCGTTCGAGGTCGCCGACTACGTCGACTTCTACTCGTCCGAGCACCACGCGTCGAACGTCGGGCAGATCTTCCGCCCCGGTCAGCCGCCGCTGCTGCCGAACTGGAAGCACGTGCCGATCGGCTACCACGGCCGGGCCGGCACGGTCGTCGTCTCGGGCACCCCCGTCGTGCGCCCCACCGGCCAGCGGGCCACCGCGCAGGGCCCGACCACGGGCGCCTCCGTCCGGCTGGACATCGAGGCCGAGGTCGGCTTCGTGGTCGGGGTGCCGAGCCGGCTCGGTGACCGGGTGCCGATCGCGGACTTCGCCGACCACGTCTTCGGCGTGGTGCTGGTCAACGACTGGTCGGCGCGGGACATCCAGGCCTGGGAGTACCAGCCGCTCGGGCCGTTCCTGGGCAAGTCCTTCGCCACCTCGGTCTCGGCCTGGGTCACCCCGCTGGACGCGCTGGCCGACGCCTTCGTGCCCGCGCCCGACCAGGATCCGCCGGTCCAGGACTACCTGCGCGACACCCCGCACCTCGGGCTCGACCTGACCCTGTCGGTCGAGTGGAACGGCGAGCGGGTCGCCGAACCGCCCTTCGCCACCATGTACTGGACCCCGGCCCAGCAGCTCGCCCACCTCACCGTCAACGGCGCCTCGCTGCGGACCGGCGACCTCTACGCCTCGGGCACCGTCTCCGGTCGGGAGCGCGGGCAGGTCGGCTCGTTCCTGGAGCTGACCTGGGGCGGGGCCGAGCCGGTCAAGTTCGCCGACGGCGCCGCCCGCACCTTCCTGGAGGACGGCGACACGGTGACGATCACCGCCACCGCGCCCGGCCCGGACGGCACCACGGTCGCCCTCGGCGAGGTCACCGGCACCATCCTGCCGGCGCGCTGAGTCGCTTCTGCTCACTCTCCGTCCCCGGTCGCACCCGCTGTGCGACCGGGGACGTTTCCTTGGCCGTTGATCGTCGCGGATTACGTACGCCCCGGCGGTGCGGGCCGGGGCGCACCCGAGTGGAACAGGAAGGACCGCGAGGATGACCGAGTTGACCGGCGCCGTCTGGCGCACCAGCAGCCGCTCCAACGATCAGGGCCTCTGCGTCGAGGTGGCGACCAACGTGGTCGCCGCGCACGGCGTGGTGGGCGTACGCGACTCGAAGGACCCACAGGGTCCGGCGCTCGCGGTCAGCCCACCGGGCTGGACGGCGTTCGTCGCCGCGATCCGGGGTGACGCCTTCCGCTCCTGACCGCTCACCGGGCGCCCGGTGCCCCGTTCGGGGCACCGGTGGTGGAAATGTCACCGCAAGGCTCCCCTTACCCCGTGACGGCCCGTACCGTGGACGACACGGGAGGTGCCCATGTCGACGGTGACGGTTTCCGCATTCATCGAAGCGCAGGACGTCGACGTCTGGCGGCTCCTCACCGACCTCCCGGCGCGGGCCGACTGGCTCTCCGCGGTCGGCACGGTCGACGTTCTCAGCCCGGGCGACTTCGGGCCCGGCACCGCCTGGCGGGAGACCCGGGTCCGGCCCGACGGCGTCGCCGAGCCGGAGGAGTTCCTGGTGGTCGAGGCGGCCGCCCCGGCCCGGCTGGTGCTCAGCTCGCGGGGCGCGGGCGCGGACTACCGGATCACCTGGACGCTGCGCACCGTCGAGCGCCGGCGGCGCGGCTGCACGGAGGTCACGGTCGAGCACGAGGCCGCGCCGACCCGCCCGTACGGCCGGGTGCTGGCCCTGATTCTCGGCGGCCTGGCCGCCCGTGCGGTGGAGGGCGCCATCCGCCGCGACCTGGCCGACCTGGCGCTGGCCGTCGGGCCCACCCGGTCCGCCGAGGCCGCCTGAGCCGATCCGGGCAGCGGGAACGGGGCCTCGTCCGTCGGCGCCCGCGCAGGCCGCCGCGACTCCACCCCGACGTGGCTGACGCCGCGCGGTCGACGGGGGCCGCCGCTGGGTAGGGTGCCGGGCGGAGGTGCGGCATGGGCAAGCCCGCGGGGCGGCGGATCCTGGTGGCGGTCGTGGCGGTGCTGGCCGTCGCGGCGTCGGTCGCCGTGGTCCTCCGGGTCCTCGCGCCCGCCGAGGTCGAGACGGTCGCCCGGGGCGCGTACCCGGCCGCGCCGACCCCGCCGGTCGGCGTGATCGGCCGGCTGCCGGTGGCGCCGCTGGTCGTGGACGGCCGCCTCCGCGTCTACGCGGGCACCCGCCAGGTGTACGCGGACCAGCCCGTCTCCGGGAAGCACCGGGTCACCCCGTTCTGGTCGTACCGCCGCTGGCCGGCCAGGCTGGTCGGGGTGCTCGCCGAGGGGACCACGGTGGTCAGCCGCTGGTCGGACGGGAAGCTGGTGGCGCTGGACGCGCGTACCGGACGGGTCGCCTGGCGGGCCGTGGGCCCGGAGCCGGGCGCGGTGCCGAAGCCCCGCCGCACCTACGCCGCCACGGTCTGGGATCCGGCGGGCCTGCACGTCACCCGGGCCGCCGACGGCCGTGCCGTCCTGGTCGCGGCGGGCCCCGACGCGATCGGCGGGTACGAGCTGGCGGACGGCCGCCGGCTGTGGCGGGCGGAGGTGGCAGGGGACTGCCGTGCCGACGTGGGCACCACGGCCGCCGGCGAACTGGTCGGGGTGGACTCCTGCGCCGGGCCGGCCACTGTCGAGCTCCGGGACGCCGCGACCGGCGCGGTACGGACCCGCTGGCGACCGCCGGACGCCCCGGAGCAGCTCGTGGTGACCCCGGTCGGCTGTCGGGACGGCCACTCGGCCTGCCGTGGGCTGCGTACGTCGGGGCGGGGCGACGACACCGGCCGGGGCTGGCTGGTCCCGGGCGAGGGTGAGCCGGTGGCCGCCCCCGCGCTGGACGGCCCGGACGCCGAGCTGGACGGCGAGCACGCGGTGTCCGCCGCCGGAGGTGTCGTCACCGGACGGTCCGCCCGGACGGGCGCCGAGCTGTGGCGCCGGGCCGACCTCGGTGCGGTCCGGATCCTGGCGGTCGAGCCGGGCCGGGTGTACCTGCTGACCGAGGGACGGGACCTGATCACGCTGGACCCGGCCACCGGCGCGGAGCGGTCCCGGTTCGTCCTGGACATCGGCCGGGACGGGGTCGGCTGGCAACCCGGCCGGGCGCACGCGGCGGACGGTTACGTGGCGGTGGAACGGCTGCGCGAGGGGGCCCGCGCGGACGACGACGACCAGGGGTACTTCCTGATGGCCGAGTCGGTGCTCCTTGCGCGTACCTGACCGGCAAACAGGCAACAAAACGGACAAAACGGTATTAGAGTGACCATATCACCGAAGGGTGAGGTGTCCGGGACCGGTCCGTAGGGGGTTGACGGACCGGCCCCGGACCTGCGCCGTCAGGCCAGCGCGGCCTCGGCGGCGGCCAGGAAGGCGTCGTTCTCGGCCGGCGTGCCGATGGTGACCCGCACCCCGTCGCCGGGGAACGGCCGCACGATCACGCCGCGCGCCTCGCACGCCCGGCCGAACTCGACGGCCCGGTCGCCCAGCGGCAGCCAGACGAAGTTGGCCTGGCTGTCCGGCACGTCCGGGACGAACTTGCGCAGCGCCTCGGTGACCCGGTCCCGCTCGGCGACGACCAGCGCGCAGCGCCGCTCGACCTCGTCGGCCTGTGCGAGCGCGGCCAGCGCGCCCGCCTGGGCGGCCATGCTGGTGGAGAAGGGGGTGACCACCTTGCGCACGGCGGCGGCCACGGTCGGCTCGGCGACCAGCCAGCCGATCCGCAGGCCGGCCAGGCCCCACGCCTTGGACAGGGTGCGCAGCACGGCCACGTTCGGCCGGTCCAGGTAGCTCAGGCCGTCCGGCACCTCGGGGTCGGTGACGAACTCCCGGTACGCCTCGTCGATCACCACGAGCACGTCGTCCGGCACCGCGTCGAGGAAGCGGTCCAGCTCGGCCTTCCGTACCGCGGTGCCGGTCGGGTTGTTCGGGTTGCAGACCAGGATCATCCGGGTCCGGTCGGTCACCGCCGCCGCCATCGAGGCCAGGTCGTGGCCGTGGCCGGCGTCGTTCGGCACCCGCACGCTGGTCGCGCCGCTGGTCGCCGCGATGATCGGGTACGCCTCGAAGGACCGCCACGAGTAGAGCAGCT
This sequence comes from Micromonospora sp. NPDC005707, assembly GCF_040631005.1. Taxonomy (NCBI): domain Bacteria; kingdom Bacillati; phylum Actinomycetota; class Actinomycetes; order Micromonosporales; family Micromonosporaceae; genus Micromonospora; species Micromonospora sp. NPDC005707. Next base: position 333,738 of record NZ_JBEXYR010000005.1, on the reverse strand, counting down.
CGTCGCCGGGCAGGCAGGTGGCCCGCACCAGGTGCTCGGCCAGCGCCACCGAGCCGCAGCCGGTGGCGATCCGGTCGGCGTCCACGCCGTACCGCTCGGCGAGGGCCTGCCGCAGCGCCACCACGCCCATGTCGGGGTAGCGGTGCGAACCGGCGACCGCCTCGGCGACCGCCTCCACGACGCCGGGCAGCGGGCCGTACGGGACCTCGTTGCTGGCCAGCTTGATCGCCTCGGGCAGGCCCAGCTCACGGGCCAGGTCGGCCGGGCTGCGCCCGGGCACGTAGTTGGGCAGCGCGTCCAGGTCGGCGCGGGTGAGCCGCAGCGGAGGCTGGTGACGTCCGGTGTCGGTCATGGGGTGTCTCCCGGGGGGTTGGCGCGGTCGCGCGTGGTGGTACGGGTGTCGGGCCGGACGCGGGGGAGCTGGACCACCACGGTCTGCGCCCGCTTGTCGTGCAGAGCCTGGCGCAGCGGTTGGTCGAAGAGCGGTGAGGCCGCGTCCACGAACTGGAGCAGCAGGCCCAGGCCGCAGCAGTACCAGAGCAGGGTGGGCAGGCCGAGGGTGCTCCAGCGCCGGGTGGCCCGGCCGAAGCCGAGCGGCTGGTCCGCCTCGACCGGCAGGGCGCGGATGCCGACGAGCCGCTTGCCGAAGGTCTGCCCGCGGGCGGCCATCGAGGGCACCTCGTAGGCGAACCAGAGCGCGGTGGCGATGAGCAGGATGGCGATCTGGAGCCCGGCGGCCTGCTCGCCCGGCTGGGGCAGCCCCTCGGTGGAGGTGTCCCCGGCCAGCGACCGGCGCAGCGACTCGCGCAGGTACGGCGAGATCTCCTCGACGTAGCGCCAGACGAACCAGCCGTTGACCACGGCGTTGAGCAGGAACACGACGCCGAAGTCGATCAGGCGGGCGACCAGCCGGGCGCCGTACGACGCGAGCGGCAGCCCGTGCGGGCGCGGCGCCGGCGGCCGCCCCGGCCAGCCGGGGTACGGCCAGCCCGGCGGCGGTCCCTGCGGGCCCGGTTGGCCCGGCTGTCCCGCCCACGGGGCGGGCTGTCCCGGCTGCCCCGGCTGTCCCGCCTGTCCGGGCTGTCCCGGTTGTCCGGGCCACGGGCCACCCTGCCCCGGCCACACCTGTCCCGGGCCACCGGCCGGCGGGCCCGGGTACGGCCCGGGGGCCGGCGCGCCGGGGTGCGTGCCGGGCGCCGGGGCCGGCTGGCCCGACTGCGGCGCGGCCGCGGTGGCGGCCGGTGCGGAGACGGGGGTCGGCTCGGGCGGCGGTGGGCCGTCAGGTGGGGTGGCGTCGACCGGGATCGGCGCGCCGATCCACCCCTCGCCGTCCCAGTACCGGCGGGTCTCGGTGTCGGCGGGGTCGACGTACCAGCCGGGTTGCACACTCACGGCCGTGCCTCGCTGTGCTTCACGGTGCAACCTTAACGACGACCGTTCCGGCGACCTTGTCGTGCAGGGTCTGCTGCCAGGGCTTGTCCCAGAGCTGCCAGAACCCGTCGAGGTAGTTGGCGAAGGGCACCAGGGAGCCGGCGACGAACTCCACGAGGTACCGCCGGCCGAGCACGCCCCGGGTCAGGGGCGCGGTCGGGTCGAGCGGGACGATGCGCAGCTTCATCACCTTCTTGCCGAGCGTCTGGCCGGTCCGGCGGGCGTACTCGACGTGGTAGAGCCAGTAGAAGACGAACATCAGCAGCAACAGCCCGGCCTCGGCCAGCAGCAGCGGCAGGAAGAAGTCGGTCAGCACGGTGGCCGGGTCGGGCTCGGGCACCGTCCCGTCCGGGGCGACCGCCATCAGGTCGCTGAACATCCGGAACCAGAGCCAGAGGAAGACCGGCAGGAACAGCACCATGGCGACCGCGCTCGCCACCGCGGTGTCGATCAGCCAGGCCACCAGCCGCTCGCCGAAACCGGCCAGGGGCTGGCCGTTGGGGGCCAGGGTGGGCGGCGCGAAGGCCGCGTGCGGGGCGTGCCCCGGGGGTGGCGGCGGATAGCTCGGCGGCCCGGCGTACGCGGGCGGGGTGCGCTGCGGCGGCGGCAGGTACGGCCCGGACGGCGGCGCGAAGCCGCCGCCCGCGGGCGGGGGCCCGGCGGGCGGCGGAGACGCTGGTTGAGGCTCGGTCACGCGGACAGTGTTACAGGTTCCCGCGCTTCTCCTGCTCCCGCTCGATGGCCTCGAACAGGGCCTTGAAGTTGCCCTTGCCGAAGCCCAGCGAGCCGTGCCGCTCGATCAGCTCGAAGAAGACGGTCGGGCGGTCCTGCACCGGCTTCGTGAAGATCTGGAGCAGGTAGCCGTCCTCGTCCCGGTCGACAAGGATCTTGCGGGACTTCAGCTCCTCGATGGGCACCCGCACCTGGCCGATCCGGGCGCGCAGCTCCGGGTCCTCGTAGTAGGAGTCCGGGGTGTCGAGGAACTCGACTCCGGCGGCCCGCATGGCGTCGACGCTGGCCAGGATGTCGTTGGTGGCCACGGCGATGTGCTGGGCACCCGGGCCCTGGTAGAACTCCAGGTACTCGTCGATCTGCGACTTCTTGCGGGCGACGGCCGGCTCGTTGAGCGGGAACTTCACCTTGCGGGTGCCGTTCGCGACCACCTTGCTCATCAGCGCGGAGTAGTCGGTGGCGATGTCGTCGCCGATGAACTCGGCCATGTTGCTGAAGCCCATGACCCGCTTGTAGAACTCGACCCACTCGTCCATCCGGCCCAGCTCCACGTTGCCGACCACGTGGTCGACGGCCTGGAAGAAGCGCTTCGGCTGGATGCCGGCGTCGATCATCGGCTGCCGGTCCACGATCGGGCCGCGGGCCACGAAGCCGGGCAGGAACGGGCCGGTGTAGCGGGAGCGGTCGACCAGCGTGTGCCGGGTGTCGCCGTACGCGGCGATGGCCGCCATCCGGACGATGCCGTGCTCGTCGCTCACGTCGTGCGGCTCGACCAGGCCGGTCGCGCCCTGGGCGGTGGCGTGGGCGTACGCGGCGTCCACGTCCGGCACCTCCAGCGCGATGTCGGAGACGCCGTCGCTGTGCTTCGCGACGTGCTCGGCGCCGTCGGCGTCCGGGCGGACCGCGCCGGTCAGCACGAACCGGGCGGAGCCGCTGGTCAGCACGTACTGGGCGTGGTCCCGGTAGCCCTGCTCCGGCCCCCGGTACGCCACGCAGGTCATGCCGAAGGCGGTGGAGTAGTAGTGGGCGGCCTGCTTGGCGTTGCCCACCAGGAAGTGCACGTGGTCGAGGCCCTTGACCGGGAACGGGTCGCGGGTGATGTCGTGGTCGACGGCGCCGACGAGCGCGTCGACGTCGACCTCCTCGGTCGACTGGGGTCGGTCGATCGCCTGGGTCATGAGGGCCTCCCTTGCGTACCGGCCGGCCTCGTGGGCCGCCGTTGCTCTGCTGTTGTGGCGAGGATCGCTGCGCCGCCGCCGGTTGGGCAATAGTCGGCGGAAACTCTGGTCAGGTTGTGCATTCGGTAATATGAAACCCCATGAACACTGGTCAGGATGTACAGCTCGACGCGCTGGACGCTCGCTTGATTGATCTGCTCGCCGAGGAACCCCGGATCGGGGTGCTGGAGTGCTCGCGGCGGCTCGGCGTGGCCCGGGGCACCGTCCAGGCCCGGCTCGACAAGCTGGTCGAGCGGGGCGTGGTCGCCGGGTTCGGGCCGGACATCTCGCCGGCCGCCATCGGCTTCGGGGTCACCAGCTTCGTGACCCTGGAGATCAGCCAGCGGCACGGCCACGACCCGGTGACCGCGCACCTGGCCGCCATCCCGGAGGTGCTGGAGGCGCACACGATCACCGGCTCCAGCGACCTGCTCTGCCGCATCGTGGCCCGGTCGAACACCGACCTCCAGCGGGTCATCGACCAGATCGTCGCCTCGGAGGGCATCCGCCGCGCCTCCACGATCATCGCCCTCGCCGAGCAGATCCCCTACCGCACCCTGCCCCTGGTCCGCTCCGCCGCCCGCGGCGCATAACACGGCGGCCAGCCGAGAAAGCGGCGCGACACGGCCGTTCGGGGGGCCGGCGCACCGGTGATCGTCGCTACCGTGTGCGGTGTGAAGGGCCTTGGCGTACGCGGCTGGTTGCTGCTGGGGCTCATCACCGTGGTCGTGCTCGCCGCCACCGGCGTGTGGAACCCGTTCCCCGCCGTGTGGGACTGGGTCGACCGGAGCAAACCGATCTCCGAGCCGGACGTGGTCTGGCAGCAGCGGGTCGGCGGCACCCCGAAGAGCGTCACCATCGCCGGCGACACCGTGATCGTCGAGCAGCGCACCCGGGTCGAGGCCCGCAGTCTGGCCAACGGCGCGCAGCTCTGGGAGCGCAAGGCCGACTGGGCGGCGGTGGCCGGCGGCGACCGCGACCCGATCGTCGCCGTGGGCAAGCTCCTGCACAAGGGCTACGAGGTGCTCGACCCCACCACCGGTGTGGTGCGCCGCCGCGACGAGCGGGCGGTGGCCGTCTGGACCTACCGCAACCTGCTGCTCGACGCCTACTGCGTGCAGTCCACCGACTGCACCCTGCGCGCCTGGGAGCCGCGCGGCACCGCGCCGCGCTGGAGCGCCTTCCTGCCCGGGGTGAACAGCGGGGTGCTCGCCGACAACCCCGAGCTGCTGGGCACCCGGCGGCTCGGCGCGCCGCGGATCGACGGCGGGGTGGCCGGGCCGGAGTCGGTCCCGCCGCTGCTCGGCTTCCCGGTCGACGGCCGGGTGCACGTGGTGGACACCGCCATCGGCCGGGTGCTCCAGAACGTCGAGCCCGGCCGCGAGGAGCGGCTCGCCGTCGTCGGCGGGCGGCTGCTCCGGATCGCCGCCACCTCCCGCGACGGGACCTGCTACTTCGCCCTCACCGCCGTCGACCCGGCCACCGGGCAGCAGGTGTGGCGGCGCAACGGGGTGAACCTGCGGACCGCCGACTACGCCGGCTGCGTGCAACGGGAGGACCCGCAGGGCGCCCGGAACGTGCTGATCGGGGTCGCGCCGGACGGGCGCGAGGCGGTGCTCGACGGGTACGACGGCCGGCTGCTCCAGGTCGGCGCCGAGGGCGAGAAGCTGCTCGCCGTCGACGACCGCTACGCGCTGGTGCGCAGCGCCGACAAGGGCTCGCTCCTCGGCCGGGAGCTGTCGGTCGACCGCACCCGCTGGACCCGCCCGGCCGGCGGGAAGACCGGCGCGGCGCTCACCCCGTACGCCGCGCTGATCGCCGAGGAGAAGCCGTCCCGGCTCATCGCGGTCGAGCCGCGGAGCGGTCGGGAGCTGGTGCTGTTGCGGACCTCCGCGAACGCCCTGGCGGTCGGTCCGAACGGCATGATCATCGGAGAGGGCCGGGAGATCGGGTACGTCCGCTGGGGCGCCGGCGCCGCCGGGGTGCCCCCGCCGGACGAGGGCGCGGTGCCCGCGCCGGACCCGGGCGACACCTGGCGACCCCCGAACGACCAGGGTAGTTGCGGTCCGAAGAACGAACTCTGTGCCGGCGGCAAGTGACGCCGGGTGAGAGCGGCGTCCCAGGACGCACCCGGCGGGTGCCACCGATCGAAGGCTCTGCCCTAGGCTTTTCGGTCATGAGCAGTGCCGCCGCCTTCTCGTACGCCCCCCTGCTGCCGACCGGACCCGACCAGACGGAATACCGCCTGGTCACCGATGAGGGCGTCGACGTCGTCGACGGCCCCGGTGGCCGTCGGTTCCTCACCGTGGAGCCGGCCGCGCTGACCGCGCTGACCGCCGAGGCGATGCACGACATCGCCCACTTCCTGCGCCCGGCCCACCTGGCCCAGCTCCGGTCGATCATCGACGACCCGGCGGCCTCGCCGAACGACCGGTTCGTCGCGCTGGACCTGCTGCGGAACGCCAACATCGCCGCCGGTGGCGTGCTGCCGATGTGCCAGGACACCGGCACCGCGATCGTCATGGGCAAGCGCGGCCGGCACGTGCTCACCGACGGCACCGACGCCGAGGCGATCTCGCGCGGCGTCTACCAGGCCTACACCCGGCTCAACCTGCGCTACTCGCAGCTCGCCCCGCTGACCATGTGGGACGAGCGGAACACCGGCAGCAACCTGCCCGCCCAGGTCGAGCTCTACGCCGAGGACCCGGACGGGCACCCCGACGCGTACAAGTTCCTCTTCATGGCAAAGGGCGGTGGCTCGGCCAACAAGTCCTACCTCTACCAGGAGACCAAGGCGCTGCTGAATCCCACGCGGATGATGCAGTTCCTGGAGGAGAAGCTGCGCCTCATCGGCACCGCGGCCTGCCCGCCCTACCACCTGGCCATCGTCATCGGCGGCACCTCCGCCGAGTACGCGCTCAAGACCGCCAAGTACGCCTCCGCGAAGTACCTGGACGCCCTCCCCACGCAGGGCTCGATGAGCGCGCACGGCTTCCGCGACCTCGAGCTGGAGGCCGAGGTGCTGGAGCTGACCCGCAACTTCGGCATCGGCGCGCAGTTCGGCGGGCGCTACTTCTGCCACGACGTGCGGGTGGTCCGGCTGCCCCGGCACGGCGCATCCTGCCCGGTGGCCATCGCGGTCTCCTGCTCGGCCGACCGCCAGGCGGTCGCCAAGATCACCCCGTCGGGTGTCTGGCTGGAGCGCCTGGAGACCGACCCGGCGCGCTACCTGCCCGACGTCACCGACGCCCAGCTCGACAGCTCCGAGGTGGTCCGGGTCGACCTCAACCGGCCGATGGACGAGATCCGCGCCGAGCTGTCGAAATACCCGGTGAAGACCCGGCTGTCGCTGACCGGCCCGCTGGTGGTGGCCCGGGACATCGCGCACGCCAAGATCGCCGAGCGGCTGGACGCCGGCGAGCCGATGCCGCAGTACCTGCGCGACCACGCCGTCTACTACGCCGGCCCGGCCAAGACCCCCGAGGGCTACGCCTCGGGCTCGTTCGGCCCGACCACGGCCGGCCGGATGGACGCCTACGTGGAGAAGTTCCAGGCGGCCGGCGGCTCGATGGTGATGCTGGCCAAGGGCAACCGCTCCGCCCAGGTCACCCGCTCCTGCCAGACCCACGGCGGCTTCTACCTCGGCTCGATCGGCGGGCCGGCCGCCCGCCTCGCCCAGGACTGCATCAAGCACGTCGAGGTGCTCGAATACCCCGAGCTGGGCATGGAGGCGGTCTGGAAGATCCAGGTGGAGGACTTCCCCGCCTTCATCGTGGTCGACGACAAGGGCGAGGACTTCTTCGCCGAGGTCACCAAGCCGGTGCTCACCGTCGGGCGGCGCTGACCCTCGACGTACGCGAAAAAGGGCGCCGGGTGGGATCGCACCCGGCGCCCTTGTCGGTGTCCTCGGTCAGGTCGGGTCGGCCACCGGGAACCAGTACACGCCCTCTCCGGAGGTGATGCCGGACTCCGTCCGGCTGAAGAGGTACAGGTAGTTGTCGCCCGCCTCGGTCGGGGTGAGGGTGATCGTGGCGGTGCCGTCCGGGCCTGCCGGGACCGTCTTCTCCTCGGCGCCGAAGCGGTAGACGAACTCGGTGCTGCCGGGCACGTGGGCGGTCAGCGTGAAGGCGCCGGCGATCCCCGGGCCGCCCGCACCGCCGCCCGACGGGTAGTCGTCGCTGGTCACCGTGGGGGCGAGCCGGCCGATGACCAGGGCGTACTCCGTTTCGTCGGAGACGACGTCACCGATCTTCTCGCGCACCTTGAGCCGCACCCAGCCGCTGGTGTCGACCGGGTACGACCGCGGCGTCCAGCTGACGGTGGCGGTGCCGTCGGCCGCCGCCGCCACCGTCTGCGGGCCGTCCCCGAAGTCGTAGACGTAACCGGTGACGCCGTCGCGGGCGGGGTGGAAGCTGAACTGGCCGGTCACGCCCGGACCGCCGGCCTCCTGGTACATGGGGTAGTCGGTGGAGCTGACCTCCGGCGCGTGCGAGAAGACGACGAAGTACGCGGAGGCGGTCTCCGACTCGATGCCGTCGGCGGTCCGGCTGAACACCTCGATCCACTGGAACCCGGCCTCGCTCGGGGTGTACGTGACCGTGGCCGTCCCGTCCTCCCTCGCGGCCGCGGTGTGCTGCTCGCCGCCGTTGACCGACCAGACGTACCCGGTCACGCCCGGCATGCCGGGGCTGAAGGTGAAGGTGCCGGACGTGCCGGCGAGCGGGCCGTCCCCGCCGTCGAGCGGGAAGTCCGTCGAGGAGATGGCCGGTGCGCTGGCCAGGTAGAAGTGGTACTCGCCGGTGCCGCTGGGCAGGTCGTCCGAGGTGCGGCTGGTGACGGTGACCTTGTTGGAGCCACCCTTGCGCGGGGTGATCGTCACCGTCGCGGTGCCGTCCGCGCCGGCCCGCACGGTCGCCGGCTCCCCGTCGTTGAGGCGCCAGGTGTACTCGACCACGTTCTCCATGCCGGGCGCGAAGGTCAGCTCACGCGGCTCACCGAGGCCGCCGGTCGGGTTCCCGTCGGTCACCGTCGGCGCGGTGTTGCGCACCCGGAACTCGTAGCTGGTCTGCGGGGAGCGGTTGCCGGTCCGGTCCACCGCCTGGACGTACAGCTGGTTGGTGCCGTAGCTGGTCGGCGTGGCCGAGATGGTCGCCGTGCCGGCGGCGTCGGCGCTCACGTAGGTGAGCGCGCCGAAAAGGCCGTACCGGAAACCGACGACGTCATCGGCGCCCGGTGCGCTCAAGGTGAACCGGCCGGGGACGCCCGGCCCGCCGTGACCCGGCCAGCCCCCTTCGGACGGGTAGTCGGTGGAGGTCACCGTGGGCGCGGGCGGCACCTTCGTGTCCACGGTGAACCGGCACTCCGGCGACCAGGCCGAGCTGTCGCCGTCCTGGTCGGTGGCGCGGACGCTGAACGCGTACGTGCCGCCGTCCGTCATCACGCCGTCCGGGACGGTGTACTGGAACCGGGACCCGGAGGGCAGCGTGTAGGAGAACTCGAACTCGGTCCGCTCGCCGGGCCGGTCGGCCGGCCACCAGGCGAAGGCCGCCTTCAGCCTGTCGCCGCTGCCGGTGTCGTTGACGTCCGGGTCGGTCACGACGGCCTGGAGCTCCGGCCGGGTGGTGCCGATGAAGAGGTCGTCCCGGCAGGCGACGCCACCGGCCGCGAGCCGGGTGGGGACGTCCGGCGCCCGGTTGTGCTCCAGCGAGACGCCGAGGGTCGTCACCCGCCGGCTCCAGTGGAGGCCGTTCTCGTGCTCGCCGATGCGGAGCATGAGCGTGAGCCTGTCCTGCTTGGCCGCGACCGCCTCGCTCACCGCGTCGGTGATCGCCGTGCTCAGGTAGCTGGCGGGGCAGGCCGGGCCGGACACGGTGAGGTCGGCGAGCTTCTCGACGGCCCTGGGCGCGGTCTTCCAGGTGGGCGCGGCGGTCGGGTTGTCGGTCCGCCAGAGCTGGAGCTCGCGCGGCTTGTCGCAGTCGGCGACCGACCGCTCGCCGGTCACCGTGCGGGCGCTGATGATCCGCTGCCCGTGATAGGGCGTGAGGTCGAAGGTGAAGTACGCCCGCGAGGTGTGCTTGTCGCCCGAGGCGCCCTGCCACGTGCCGACCGGCAGGGTGCCGTCCTCGGGCGGGAAGGAGCGGGTCGGCTCGGCGTTGTCGGTCCAGGCAGCCTGGACGGGCTGGACGAAGTCCTGCACGGCTGACGCCGGCTGGGCGGCGACCGTCAGGGCGCCGGTGGTGGTGAGCAGGGCCGCCAGGCCCGTGCCGAGAAGACGGCGCGGTACGCGCCTCCGGCGTGCCGTGGACGCGCCGGTGGTACCCCCGTTGAGATGCAAGGTGGCTGCCTCCGATGAATGTGGTCGGACTCATGCAGCTCAGCGAAGGCCGGCCCGCGGACGTTACGCCGTTTCCGCGCTCGGCGGCTCGATCGACATCGGTGCGCCCGCCCGGGCGCGGGGCCCGGGCGGGCGCACCGCCCCCGTCGGATGTCGTCATCGACAACCACGGTCAGTCTCCGGGCCGGTGCTGTCGATCCGCTATCAGATCGCTATCGTCTGCCCGAGGCGATCCGTGACCGTCGGGTTACGCTGCTGGAAGTTGCACAGGAAGGCGTGCGGGGGCGTAGATGCGGTTCGCGATTCTGGGGCCGCTGCGGGTCGGCGGTGGCGAGGCAACCATCACCGCCGGTCGGGATCGGACGATCCTCGCCGTGCTGCTGCTGCGCGCGGGCCGGGTGGTGCCCGTCGAGGAGCTGATCGACGCGGTCTGGGAGGACCGCCCGCCGGCCACCGCGCGCACCCAGCTCCAGATCTGCGTGTCCCGCCTGCGACACCGGCTGGCGACGCTCGGGCCACCGGTGGAGATCATCATCACCGACCCGGTCGGCTACGGCGTCCGGATCGAGCCGGACGACCTCGACGCCGAGGTCTTCGCCCGCGGCGTGGAGGCGGGCCGGGTGGCGGCCGCCGCCGGCCGGCACACCGAGGCGCGCCAGCACTACCGCGCCGCGCTGGCGCTGTGGCGCGGCCCGGCACTGGGCGGCATCGCCAGCCGGAGCGTACGGCGGCGGGCGCAGACCCTCGACGAGCAGCGGCTCGCCGCGCTGGAGGAGTGCGTCGACGTCGAGCTGCGCCTGCGCCGGGCGGCCGACGTCATCGACGAGCTGACCGAGAGCGTCGAACGGCATCCGCTCCGCGAGCGGCTGCGCGGCCAGCTCATGCTCGCCCTGTCCGCGGTGGGCCGGCAGGCGGACGCGCTCGCCGTCTACCGGGAGGGCCGCCGCATCTACGCCCAGGAGCTGGGCATCGAGCCCGGTGCGGCGTTGCAGGAGCTGCACCAACGGGTCCTGGCCGGCGACCTGGCGCTCGCCGGTGCGGACAACCGGACGATCGTGCCGGTCCGCTCGCTGCCCCGGGCGATCAGCGACTTCACCGGCCGCCAGGAGACGGTGGCCCGCCTCGTCAAGGAGATCGAGGGGGACGGAGTCCGGATCCAGCTCGTCGACGGGATGCCGGGAAGCGGCAAGACGACCCTCGCCGTGCATGTGGCGACCGCCCTCGGCGAGCGCTTTCCGGACGCGCACCTGTTCGTCGACCTGCACGGCCACAGCGAGCGCACGCCGCTCACGCCGGCGGCGGCGATGGCCACCCTGCTGCGCCAGCTCGGGGTGCCGGCGAAGCGGGTGCCGCTGGACGTCGACGACCGGTTGGCCCTGTGGCGCACGGAACTGGCCGGCCGGAGGGCGGTGGTGGTGTTCGACAACGCGGCGAGCACCGCGCAGGTGGCGCCGCTGCTGCCCAACGGGCCGGACAACGTCGTCCTCATCACGAGCCGGCGTCGGCTGGTGGGGCTCGACGACGGCCGGCCCTCCTCACTGACCGTGTTGGAGCGGGACGAGGCGGTCGAACTCCTGGGGCGGGTCGCGGGCGCGGGCCGGATCGAGGCGGAGCCCGTGGCGGCCGCCGAGGTGGCACGCCGCTGCGGCTACCTGCCCCTGGCCCTGCGCCTGGCGGGCGCCCGGCTGGCGCACCGCCCCGGCTGGCGCGTCTCCGACCTGGCCGAGCGGCTGGCGACCGGCAGCGACCCGCTCGCCGAGCTGGCGGCGGGGCAGCGGTCGGTGGGGCAGGCGTTCGCCCTGTCGTACGCGCAGCTTCCGCCGCCCGCCCAGCGACTGTTCCGGCTCCTCGGCCTCCACCCCGGCGCCCGGTTCGACAACGGGGTGGCGGCCGCCCTCCTCGGCGTGCCGATGCCCGCGAGCCAGCACCTGCTCGACGAGCTTGTCGACGCACACCTGGCGGAGGAGGTGCAGCCGGGGCGGTACCGGCTGCACGACCTGATCCGGGAGTACTCCCGCACCATCTCGGGCCAGCCGGAGCACGCGACGGAGCGCCGGCTGGCACTCGAGCGACTGCTGGATCACCACATGCACGTGGCCGCCGCCATCGCCCGCACGATCGAGCTCGTGGGGAGCCCGTCACTCTCCCGGCTGCCCGAGCCGACCCGCCTCGACCTGGTGACCGCGACCGCCGCCCAGGGCCGCTCGTGGTTCGACGAGAACCGCGCCGCGCTCACCGCCCTGGTCCGGCTGGCCGAGGCGGAGGGTCTTCTCCGGCACTGCTGGCAGTTGGCCCGGGCCACCTGGCGGGCCAACTTCGACGGCGGGCACCTCGACGAACTGCTGGAGACCCACACCATCGCCCTGCGCGCCGCCGAGGCGCTCGGCGACGACGAGGCGATCGCCACGACCCTGAACTACCTGGCCTCCGCGCACTACCGGTTGGCCCGGTTCACCGAGGCGATCCGACTCATGGAGGTCGCGCTCGTCCACCGGCGCCGGCTCGGGCGCGCGGCCGAGATCGGCTCGACCCTGGGCAACCTCGGCGTGGCAGCCCTGACCAACGGCGACTACCGGCGCGGCAAGGAGTATCTCGACGAGGCCCTCGCCCTCAAGCAGCACTCGAACGGCGCGCACGCGAGCTTCCTGAACAACCTTGCCTACGGCCTGCTCTGCTGGGGCCGCTATCCGGAGGGTCTGCGGGTGGCGCGGCACCACCTGTTCCTGGCGCAGCAGCATCGGGACACCCGCCACGTGGCCCTGGCGATGGGCCACATCGGGATGATCCGGCACCGGCTGGGGCACACCGAGCCGGCCCGCCGGCTGTTGCGGGTCGCCCTGCGCTTCAAGCGCCAGGCCGCCAACCGCTTCGGTGAGGCCGAACTGCTCAACGAGCTGGGGATGATCGAGCAGGAGACCGGCCGTCCTGAGCGAGCCGCGGAGATGCACCGCGAGGCGCTGCTGATCATGATCGAGGCGGCGGATCGGATCGGGCAGTGTTCGTCCCGGAACCTGCTGGCCCGGGCGATCCTCCAGCAGGGCGATGTCGCGAGCGCGCTCGATCTGCACCGCCGGGTGCTCGAGGACGCCACCCGCCTGGGTTCCCGCCACGAGCAGGCCCGCGCACTGGACGGGATGGCCCGCTGCGTGCGCGGCAGCGATCCGGGCAGGGCGCGGACGTACGCCAGCCGGGCTCTGGCGCTCTTCCGGCAGATCGAGTCACCCGATCAGCACCCGACCGCGGCGCTGCTCGCCGAGCTGGGCTGAGCGGGGCGGCCGGCAGCGCTTTCCGCTGCGTGCCGGCGACCAGCGCGGCAGGATGGTACGCGTGACGACTCCAGAGGCGACCGGTTACCGGATCGAACGCGACTCGATGGGTGAGGTGGAGGTGCCCACCGAGGCGCTGTGGCGGGCGCAGACCCAGCGCGCGGTGCAGAACTTCCCGATCTCCGGGCGGGGCCTCGAACCGGCCCAGATCAAGGCCCTGGCGCAGATCAAGGGGGCGGCGGCCCAGGTCAACGCCGAGCTGGGTGTGATCGGCGCGGACGTGGGTGAGGCGATTGCCACGGCCGCCGCGCACGTCGCCGACGGCGGATACGACGACCAGTTCCCGGTCGACGTCTTCCAGACCGGCTCCGGCACCTCGTCCAACATGAACACCAACGAGGTGATCGCCACCCTGGCCGGCCGGGAGCTGGGCCGCAACGTGCACCCGAACGACGACGTCAACGCCTCCCAGTCCAGCAACGACGTCTTCCCGTCCTCGATCCACCTGGCCGCCACCCAGGCGGTCGTGGAGGACCTGCTGCCCGCGCTGAAGCACCTGGCCGGCGCGCTGGAGGAGAAGGCCGCCGAGTTCGAGACCGTGGTGAAGGCCGGGCGTACGCACCTCATGGACGCCACCCCGGTCACCCTCGGGCAGGAGTTCGGCGGCTACGCCGCCCAGGTCCGCTACGGCGTCGAGCGACTGGAGGGGGCGCTGCCCCGGCTGGCCGAGCTGCCCCTCGGCGGCACCGCCGTGGGCACCGGCATCAACACCCCGCTCGGCTTCGCCGCGAGGGTGATCGAGAAGCTGCGCGCCTCGACCGGGCTGCCGTTGACCGAGGCCCGCAACCACTTCGAGGCGCAGGGTGCCCGGGACGCGCTGGTGGAGACCTCCGGCCAGCTCCGTACCGTCGCCGTCGGGCTCTACAAGATGGCCAACGACATCCGCTGGATGGGGTCCGGCCCCCGCGCCGGCCTGCGCGAGCTGCGTATCCCCGACCTCCAGCCCGGCTCGTCGATCATGCCCGGCAAGGTGAACCCGGTGGTCGCCGAGGCGATGCGGCAGGTGTGCGCGCAGGTGATCGGCAACGACGCCGCGGTGGCGTTCGCCGGCTCCCAGGGCGACTTCGAGCTGAACGTGATGCTTCCGGTGATGGGCCGCAACCTGCTGGAGTCCATCCGGCTGATCTCCGCGGCGAGCCGGCTCTTCGCCGACCGCCTCGTGGTCGGCCTGGTCGCGGACGCCGAGGTCTGTCTCGCGTACGCCGAGGGCTCGCCGTCGATCGTCACCCCGCTCAACCGCCACCTCGGGTACGACGAGGCCGCCTCGATCGCCAAGGAGGCGCTGGCCAGGCAGGTCTCCATCCGTGAGGTGGTGATCTCCCGCGGGCACGTCGACTCGGGCAAGCTCAGCGAGACCCAGCTCGACGAGGCCCTGGACCTGCTCCGGATGACCCACCCCTGAGCGGCCCCGCCGCGCGGATATCCGCTCGACCCGGGCGCGGGTCGGCCGGCATCATCCGCCCATGGCCGGAGATGACGAGGTGTTCCTGCGGACCGCGCGGCTGCGGCTGCGCCGGGTCACCATGGACGATGTCGACCACCTGGTCGACCTGGACGGCGACCCGGAGGTCATGCGGTTCCTGACCAACGGCCGCCCGACCCCGGCCGAGGTGGTCCGCGGCGAGCACCTGCCCCTGCTGCTGAGCCAGTACACCCGGCATCCGGGCCTCGGCCGGTGGGCGGCGCTCGACCGGATGACCGACGAGTTCCTCGGCTGGCTCGCGCTCGATCCCTCGGCGGACGGCACCGAGGCGGAGCTGGGCTACCGGCTGCGCCGCGCCGCGTGGGGGCACGGGCTGGCCACCGAGGGCGCGCGGGCGCTGGTGCGGCACGCCTTCGACACGGTCGGCGTCCGGCGGGTGTGGGCCCAGACGATGGCGGTCAACGACCGCTCGCGCGCGGTCATGGCCCGGGCGGGGCTGCGCTACGTCCGCACCTTCCACCTGACCTTCGACGACCCGATTCCGGGCACCGAGCACGGCGAGGTGGAGTACGAGCTGCGCCGCGAGGACTGGCCCGGGGTGCGTCAGGAGTGGGACGCGGCCTTGCGGGCCCGGTAGGCGCTGACCGCCGCCCGGTTGCCGCAGCCGGCGTCGCAGAACCGGCGGGACCGGTTCTTGGACAGGTCGACCAGCACGTTCTCGCAGTCGGGGTGGTCGCAGAGACGCAGCCGGCTCAGCTCGTCCGTGCGGACCAGGTCGGCCAGCGCCATGGCGGCCTCGACCGCCATCCGGGTGGCCAGCGGCGCGTCCCGGGGCACGGCGTGCAGGTGGTACGGCTCGTCGTCGTGCCGGACGAGCTGCGGCAGCGCGTGCGACTCCCGGAGCAGCCCGTTGACCACGGCCACCACCTCGTCGATGTCGGCGTACCAGATCCGGCGGAGCCGGGGCCGGAGCGCGCGGACCTCGCGCAGCTCCGCCTCGGTGTGCTCGTGCCGGCCGGTCCACCCGTACGCGGTGAAGAACTCGTCGAGGGCGGCCACGTCGGGCAGCCCCTCCCGGTCCGGGCCGGCCGTGTTGACCAGTGCCGCGGACGCGATCAGGCCGCATTCGGTGTCATGAGCAAACAGCAACTTGACTCCTGTCGGGGTGCCGGCCTAACGTCATCAGCATAACCCCGTTTGACTCATGTCCGGTCGACCCAAGGAGCTGTCGATGCGTGAACGGCCCGGCGTCGGCCTCGGCCTGGCGCTGCTCTCCGCGCTCACCTTCGCCACCTCGGGCACCTTCGCCCGACCGCTGATCACCGGCGAGTGGTCCGCCGAGGCGGTGGTGCTCGCCCGGGTCGGCATCGCCGCGCTGGTGCTCGCCGTGCCCGCCCTGCTGGCACTGCGCGGCCGGTGGCCGGTGCTGCGCCGCAACGCCGGCACGCTCGTGGTGTTCGGGCTGCTCGGGGTGGCCCTGGCCCAGGCGTGCTTCTTCAACGCGGTCCGCTACCTGCCGGTCGGCGTCGCGCTCCTGCTCGAATACCTGGGCATCGTGCTGGTGGTCGGCTGGATGTGGCTGGTCCACGGCCAGCGGCCCCGGCTGCTCACCGTGGCCGGTTCTCTGGCCGCCCTGTGCGGCCTGGTGTTCGTGCTGGACCTGACCGGCGCCGGCAGCCTCGACCCGGTCGGCGTCCTCTGGGGGCTCGGCGCCGGGGTGGGGCTGGCCGGCTACTTCGTCATCGCCGGACGGGTCGATCCCGCGCTGCCGTCGGTGGTGATGGCCAGCGGTGGCATGGCCGTCGGCGCCGTGGTGCTGCTCCTGCTCGGGCTGGTCGGGGCGCTCCCGCTGCACGCCGGCACGGCCGACGTGAGCTTCGCCGGGCACGAGATGAGCTGGCTGGTGCCGATCGCCGGCCTGTCGCTGATCGCCGCGGTGGTCGCCTACCTCACCGGCGTCGCCGGGGCCCGGCTGCTCGGCGCGCGGCTCTCCTCCTTCGTCGGGCTGACCGAGGTGATGTTCGCCGTGCTGATCGCCTGGCTGGTGCTGGACGAGCTGCCGAGCACCGTGCAACTGCTCGGCGGGGCGCTCATCGTGGCCGGTGTGGCCCTGGTCCGGGTGGACGAGCTGCGCTCCGCGTCGGAAGCCGCCCCGCCGGCCCCGGCCGAGCCGGCCCTGACCGCCGAGCGATGAGCGGACCGCCCCGCGCCGTCGTCTTCGACGCCGACGAGACCCTGGTCGACCTGCGTCCGGCGGTCACCGGTGCGCTGGCGGCCGTGCTCGACGAGATGCGGCGGCGGACCCCGACGGCCGCCGGGGTGTCGCTCGCGGACCTGGAGGCCGACTGGGGCGCGGTCTTCGGGGCGCTGAGCGCGGCGCCCGTGCAGGAGATCCGGCGGGCGGCGCTGGCCCGGTCGCTGGCCCGCGCCGGGCTGGACGCCCACCTGGACGAGTTCGCCGCGCTCTTCTTCGCCCGCCGGTTCGCGCTGACCCGGCCGTTCCCGGACGCGCTGCCCGCGCTGGCCGCGCTGCGCCCCCACCACCTTCTGGGCCTCGCCACCAACGGCAACAGCCGGGCCGAGCGCTGCGGACTCGCCGGCGAGTTCGCCTTCGAGCTGTACGCGCACGAGAACGGCCTGCCCAAGAAGCCGGCGCCGGACTTCTACGCCGCCGTGGTGGCGGCCGCCGGGCTCCCCGCCGAGCACGTCGTGTACGTGGGGGACTCGCCGGAGCACGACGTGCTCGCGGCCCAGCGCGCCGGGCTGCCGGCGATCTGGCTGAACCGGGGCCGCCTGCCCCGCCCGCGGGGGCTCACTCCCGACGCCGAAGTGTCCACCCTGGCCGACCTGCCCGACGCGCTCGCCCGTCTCCGAACGGCGAAAGCCTGATTGCGGTCTATACCGGACGGCCGTCTGGCGAAACCTCCTCCCGTGCTGTGGGATGACTGCCACGTCCCTCAACGAGAGGATCTGATGTGGTGAGCAAGCGCTTCACCGCCAGCGCGACCGCAGCCGCGCTGGCACTCACGGTGACCGGACTGGCCGTGCCGGCGACCGCCGCGCCGACCAGCACCCGGACCTTCACCGTGCTGGCGGAGGACGGAGTCTCCACCGACACCGCGATCGCCGCCATCACCGCGGCGGGTGGCACGGTCGTCTCCCGCACCGACGACGTCGGTCTCTTCCAGGTCACCAGCGCCCGGGCCGACTTCGCCAGCCGGGCCACCGCCGCCGGTGCCCTGGTCGGGGCCGCCGAGCAGAAGGCCATCGGTCGCAAGCCCAAGCTGGACCGGGTCGAGCAGGAGCACCTGCTGGCCGCGGCCGCCACCAAGGGCGTGGCCAAGGGGCACGGCAAGAAGCTGGACCCGCTGGACGACAAGCTCTGGGGCCTGGAGATGATCCGGGCCGACCAGGCCCGGAAGATCGAGCCGGGCGACCGCCGGGTGACCGTCGGCGTCCTGGACACCGGCGTCGACGCCAGCAACCCCGACCTGGCGCCGAACTTCAACTGGGCGCTGTCGCGCAACTTCGCGCCCGACCTGCCGGACGTCGACGGCCCCTGCGAGGTGGCGAGCTGCCTCGACCCGGTCGGCACCGACGACGGCGGCCACGGCACGCACGTCGCCGGGACCATCGGCGCCGCCGCCAACGGCTTCGGCCTCTCCGGCGTGGCGCCGAAGATCTCCCTGGTCGAGCTGAAGGGTGGCCAGGACAGCGGCTACTTCTTCCTGAACCCGGTGGTCAACGCGCTCGTGCACGCGGGCCGGTCCGGCCTCGACGTGGTCAACATGTCCTTCTACGTCGACCCGTGGCTCTACAACTGCACCGCCAACCCGGCCGACTCTCCGGAGGCGCAGGCGGAGCAGCGGACCGTCATCGAGGCCATGAAGCGGGCGCTCAACTTCGCCCACCGCAAGGGCGTCACCCTGGTCGGCGCGCTGGGCAACAACCACGAGGACCTGGGCGACCCCCGCACCGACGTGAGCAGCCCGGACTACGGCGCCGACCCGTACCCGCGGCCGATCGACAACGCCAGCTGCTGGGACCTGCCGACCGAGGGCCCGCACGTGATCGGCGTGTCGGCGCTCGGCCCGTCCGGCAAGAAGGCCGACTACTCGAACTACGGCACCGAGCAGATCTCGGTCGCGGCGCCGGGTGGCTGGTTCCGCGACGGCTTCGGCACCGACTCGTACCGCACCGACGCCAACATGATCCTCTCGACGTACCCGAAGAAGGTGCTGCAGGAGGAGGGCTCGGTCGACGAGAACGGGAACATCGTCGCCGGCTTCGAGAACTCGGTGTTCAAGCAGTGCACCGCCAAGGGTGAGTGCGGCTACTACACCTACCTTCAGGGCACCTCGATGGCCTCCCCGCACACCACCGGGGTAGCGGCCCTGATCGTCAGCCGCTACGGCAAGAAGCAGGGCCGGGACGGCTTCGGCCTGTCGCCGGACCTGGTCGAGCAGCATCTCTACCGGACGGCGGCGGAGCACGCCTGCCCGGAGCCGCGGCTGCAGACCTACACCAACGAGGGCCGGGACGCCGAGTTCGACGCCTACTGCGCCGGCTCGCTGAACTTCAACGGCTTCTACGGCTACGGGGTCATCGACGCGTACGCCGCCGTGAAGTCCCCGCTGAAGCCGAACGTCCGGCCGTAACACCCAGATCCCCGACGTGGCGGTGTCCGGAACATCCGGATGCCGCCACGTCGGCGTTCCGGCGCGGCGTGGCGGCGTCTGGAGTTCCCGGAGCCGCCATGTCGGCGTCGGGCCGGGCCTCACGGCCGCCAGCCCCGGGCCACCAGTGCTGCGCGGATCTCGCGGACCAGGGCCGGGAACTCCCGGTGCAGACGGCGACCGGTCACGTGCAGCACCAGCCAGCCCGCCGCGACGAGCTGGTTGAGCCGGTAGCGGTCCCGAGTCAGCTGATCCGAGTCGGCGTGCCACTGGCCGTCGTACTCGACGGCGACACGGAACTGCGGCCAGGCCAGGTCGGGGTGCAGGACAAGACCCGAGGGGCCGCGTACCGGGTGCTGCGCGACCGGGCGGGGCAGGCCGGCCAGCACGAGCCGGACCCGAAGGTGCGACTCGGGCGGCGACTGCGCCCCCGGGTCGGCCAGGCCGAACACCCACCGTGCCCGCCGGCCCCCCGGTCGTCCGGCGCTCCGGTCGGCCACCTCGGCGAGATCCGTCCGGCTGACCAAGCCCATCCGAAGCAGGGCGTCGATGATCCCCACGGCCTGCACCGGGTCGGACCAGACCGCCGTCTCCCAGGCGCAGGCAGCCGGCGCGCTACGGAGCAACCTGCCTGCCCCGCTCGGTAGGCCGGACCCACCGCCCACCCCCACGGGACCACGGGCCGCCGATCCGGCAACCGCCTTACTCAGCCCGGCGGCCCTGCCGTCCCGGCCGGGCGTGGTGCTCCACAGGCCGATTTCGTGGCCGTCTCGACCCGGCGTGGTGTTTGCCGAG
This sequence comes from Micromonospora sp. NPDC005707, assembly GCF_040631005.1. Taxonomy (NCBI): domain Bacteria; kingdom Bacillati; phylum Actinomycetota; class Actinomycetes; order Micromonosporales; family Micromonosporaceae; genus Micromonospora; species Micromonospora sp. NPDC005707. The sequence goes on along the minus strand of NZ_JBEXYR010000005.1, from coordinate 313,804 downwards.
GACACCCGTAGCGAGCTGGCCGTGCTCGCCGGGCCGGTGGCGGGGCGGTCCGGGCCGGGGATGGTGCCGACCGCGCCGGCCGGGCCGCTCGGGCCGAGGCCGGCGCTGGCCGAGCATGCTGCGACGGCGGCCGGGACGAGGAGACCGAGTCGCTGGGGCGACGACGGGGCCTGGTGCACCCGGACGCCGGGCTGGGCATCGGCCCGGACCGTCGCCGGCAGCAGGACGTGCACCTCGTCCCGGAAGCCGGCGGCGTGCTCGACCCCGAGCAGATACGCCGCCGACGGCCCGGCGAGCAGCGCGCCTGGCGGCAGACGGAGCAGCGCCCCGCGACAGGCCAGCGCGTGGTCGCGATCGAGGCGGGCGTCGGCGTAGACGTCCTGCCGGAGCCGGATCCAAGAGGCGCCCCGGAGTTGGTGGCGGGTCAGCAGGCCGCGCCGGATCACATCCGAGCCGCGGAAGACCTGCCAGGCCAGTTCGGGCGGTCGATGAGGATGAGGTGGCATGCCGACCAGCCTGGCGGCGACGGACTGGCGCCCGGCACCCCTGTGGACAACCCACGGGCGCCCACGACCGATGGCCTGTGGACAACCACCACCGCCCTCGACCGCTGTGCTAGCGGTAGGCGGCTGACGAACGAGCGCTGCCGCCACCCCAGGGCATCGCCACCGTGCACCTAGCCAGTTGTCGGGCCAGAGGGGCGGAGACCCCAACCACCGTCACAACGACGAGCGCCCTTGCTCGGCATCGTCTCCAGCTCGCCGATCTGGCGGTATCCGCTGCCCGCCGACACCGCCACCTCGCCGTGCTGGCGAGGTGACCCGCCGACCGCCGGCGGCCGCCTCAGGACAGCGCCGCGGTGATCGACTCGGCGGCGGCGGCAACCTGGGTGCCGACCTCGGTGACGTCGAGCGGGGTCAGCGAGACCACCCCGACGCTCGCCTCCAGGCCCGGCACACCGAGCACCGGCGCGGCCACCCCGTACGCCCCGGACTGCAGCTCGCCGCTGGTGCTCACCGGGGCGGTGGCGCCCGCGCGGCCAGCCAGGATGGCCCGTCCGGCCGCGCCCCGCTCCAGCGGGTGCCGCGATCCGGTCCGGTACGCCACGTGGAACGACGTCCAGCTCGGCTCGACCACCGCGAGTGCCACCCCCTCGCCGCCCTCGACCACGGTCAGGTGGGCGGTCGCCCCGGCCTGCTCGGCGAGCCGGCGCAGCGCGGGCAGCGCCCCCTCGGCGAGCAGCGGCTGGGCCCGCCGGGCCAGGTGCAGCACGCCGGCGCCGAGCCGGAGCCGGCCCTCGCCGTCGCGGCGCAGCATGCCGTGGTCGGTCAGCGCGCCGACCAGCCGGTAGACGGCCGCCCGGCCGATGCCCAGCCGGTTCGCCGCCTCGGTGACGGTCAGCCCGCCCGGCGCGTCGGCGACCAGGTGCAGCAGGCGCAGCCCCCGGTCCAGGGTCTGCGCCGTCTCTCCCGCACGTGCCGCCGTGTCCACAGCACGCAGCGTACGACCGGCTCCGGGATACCTCGAAATGCGCGGACGGCTACCCTTGTACGGTGACGCTACGCCTGTATGACACCGCCACCCGTTCGGTGCGGGACTTCGTCCCGCGGGAAGCCGGCAAGGTGGGGGTCTACCTGTGTGGTCTCACCCTCCAGGCGCCGCCGCACATCGGCCACCTTCGTTCCGGTGTCAACTACGACGTGCTGCGCCGCTGGCTCACCGCCTCCGGTTTCGAGGTCACCTTCATCCGCAACCTGACCGACATCGACGACAAGATCCTGGTCAAGGCGATGGAGCAGGGGCGGTCGTTCTGGTCGATCGCCTACGCCAACGAGCAGATCCTCACCAACTCCTACCGGGCGCTGAACGTGCTGCCCCCGACCTACGAGCCGCGGGCCACCGGTCACATCCCGGAGATGCACGAGCTGATCGCCCGGCTCATCGAGACCGGGCACGCCTACCCGGCCACCGACGGCTCCGGCGACGTCTACTTCGACGTGGCCTCCTGGCCGGCCTACGGGTCGCTGTCGGGCCAGTCGCCGGAGGACATGCAGTCCGCCGGGGACGCCCCGGAGCGGGGCAAGCGCGACCCGCGTGACTTCGCGCTCTGGAAGGGCGCCAAGCCGGACGAGCCGGCCGACGCCTACTGGCCCTCGCCGTGGGGCCGGGGGCGGCCCGGGTGGCACATCGAGTGCTCGGCGATGTGCTGGCGCTACCTGGGGCCCGAGTTCGACATCCACGGCGGCGGCCTCGACCTGACGTTCCCGCACCACGAGAACGAGATCGCCCAGTCGCAGGCCGCCGACCTGCCGTTCGCCCGCTACTGGGTCCACCACGGCCTGCTCGGCATCGGCGGCACCAAGATGGGCAAGTCGCTGGGGAACACCCTCGACCTCGACTACGTGGCGTCCCTCGGGGTGCGCCCGGTGGAGCTGCGCTACTACTACGCCGCCGCCCACTACCGGTCCCGCATCGACTACTCGGAGGACGCGCTGCGCGAGGCCGCGGTCGCCTACCGGCGGATCGAGGGCTTCGTGCAGCGGGCCACCGAGCGGGTCGGCGCGGGCCAGCTCGGCGAGCTGCCCGCCGGCTTCGTGGCGGCGATGGACGACGACCTCAACACGTCGGCCGCCCTGGCCGTGCTGCACGAGGTGGTCCGGGACGGCAACACCGCCCTGACCGGCGGCGACGATGTGACGGTTCGCACCACGCTGGCCGCCACCCGGGCGATGCTGGATATCCTCGGCGTCGACCCCCTGGACCCGGCCTGGACCGGCGGCGGCCGCGCGGACGACCTGCGCGGCGTGGTGGACTCCCTGGTCGCGCTCGCTCTGGAGCAGCGTGCCCAGGCCCGCAGCCGCAAGGACTGGGCCGCCGCCGACGCCGTACGCGACCAGCTCAAGCAGGCCGGCGTGGTCGTCGAGGACACCGCCCAGGGCCCGCGTTGGACTATTGGAGAGCAGGACTGATGGCCGGCAACTCGCAGCGCCGTGGCCGGCGACTGACGCCGAAGGCGGGTGCCCAGAAGGGCTCCGGCGGCAAGAACAAGGACTCCCTCGCGGGTCGGGGCCGCACCCTCCCCGCCGACGAGCGGCCCTGGCACAAGGCCTACTCGGGCACCGAGAAGCTGCCCCAGCGCACCGCCTGGAAGCAGGACAAGGAGCGCCGCGCGGCGGCCGAGGAGGGGCGCGCCCCCAAGATCGGTCAGCCGGGCACCAAGGACACCACCTGGGGCAAGGGTGGCGGCCGGGGCGTCCCCGCCGCCGCGAAGGGCCGTGGCGGCAAGCCCGCCGGCCGGTCCGGGCCGCGGGTCGCACCCGGCCGCAAGTCGAACCCGGTCAAGGACAGCCCGGAGCTGCTGGTCGGGCGGAACCCGGTGCTGGAGTCGCTGCGCGCCCAGGTGCCGGCGACCGCCCTCTACACGGCCCAGGGCATCGACATCGACGACCGGGTCAACGAGATCATCCGCACCGCCGCCGACCGGGGCATCGCGATCCTCGAAATCAGCCGGGCCGAGCTGGACCGGATGACCGGCGGCGTGCTGCACCAGGGCGTCGGCCTCCAGGTGCCGCCGTTCGCCTACGAGCCGTTCGAGGACCTCATGGCGGCGTCGCTGGAGCAGGCCGCCCCGCTGCTGGTCGCGCTCGACGGGGTCACCGACCCCCGTAACCTCGGCGCGGTCATCCGGTCGGCCGCCGCGTTCGGCGCGCAGGGCGTCTTCGTACCCGAGCGGCGGGCCGCCGGGATCACGGCGACCGCCTGGCGGACCAGCGCCGGCGCGGCCGCGCGGGTGCCGGTGGCCCAGGTCACCAACCTGACCCGCTCGCTGAAGGCGTGCAAGGACGCCGGCTTCATCGTGGTCGGCCTGGACGCCGACGGCCAGACCGACCTCTACGACCTGGAGGCCGCGGTCGGCCCGCTGGTCGTGGTGGTCGGCTCGGAGGGGCGCGGGCTGTCCCGCCTGGTCGGGGAGACCTGCGACCTGACCGTGAGCATCCCGATGGTCTCCGACGTCGAGTCGCTCAACGCCAGCGTCGCCGCGGCGGTCACCCTCGCCGAGGTCGCCCGCCGCCGCTCTGTTGAGGCATAACGACGGCACGAGAAAGGGGCGGTCCGCCGTGGCGGGCCGCCCCTTTCTTTCGCGTACGTCAGATCCGGTTGCCGGTGGCGGCGTGGAAGACGTGGCTGCGGCCGGTGCGCGGCTTGACGAACACGGTGTCGCCCATGTTCGGCATCGAGCGCCGGTCGGTGCGGACCACGAACCGCTCGTTGTGGCCCTCCAGCGCGGCGTGGCCGTAGACGTTGGCGTCGGAGCCGAGGTCCTCGACCAGCTCGACCACGACCGGCATGCCGCCCTCGGTCGGGCTGACCAGGTCGCAGTCCTCCGGACGGAAGCCGACGGTCACCTTGCCGTCGCCGCCCTCGCCCCGGGCCGCCTCGACCTGCTCGCGGGTCAGCGGCACGTTCAGCTCGGCGAACGCGGCGCCGCTGTCGGTCAGCGGCACGGTCTTGATGTTCATGGCCGGGGAGCCCATGAAGCCCGCGACGAAGACGTTGGCCGGGGTGTCGTAGAGCGCCCGCGGGGTGTCCACCTGCTGCAGGACGCCGTCGAGCATGACCGCGACCCGGTGACCCATGGTCATGGCCTCGACCTGGTCGTGGGTGACGTAGACCGTGGTGACGCCCAGCTTGGCCTGGAGCGACGCGATCTGCGTGCGGGTCTGCACGCGGAGCTTGGCGTCGAGGTTCGACAGCGGCTCGTCCATGAGGAAGACCTGCGGCTCGCGGACGATCGCGCGACCCATGGCGACACGCTGGCGCTGACCACCGGAGAGCGCCTTCGGCTTGCGGCTGAGGAACTCCTCCAGCTGGAGCAGCCCGGCCGCCTCCTTGACCCGCCGGTCGATCTCCGACTTCGAGGTCTTGCGCAGCTTGAGGGCGAACGCCATGTTCTCGTACACCGTCATGTGCGGGTAGAGGGCGTAGTTCTGGAAGACCATCGCGATGTCGCGGGCCTTCGGCGGGAGGTGGGTGACGTCCCGGTCGTCGATGTAGATCGCGCCGTCGTCGACGTCCTCCAGGCCGGCGAGCATCCGGAGGCTGGTGGACTTGCCGCAGCCCGACGGGCCGACCAGGACGAGGAACTCCCCGTCGCCGATCTGGAGGTCGAGCTGGTTGACCGCGGGGCGTTCGGTGCCCGGGTAGATCCGGGACGCCTTCGCGTAGGTGACCGTAGCCATGGTGAAGCGCTTCCTTTCACCGGCAGGAACGTGCCGGACGATCCGAGTGGAAGGAGCGACCGGCACCCGAGGTGCCGGCCAACGGGCGGTCGACCGGGCAGCCGAGGCCAACCGGAGTGTCGTCCGTGTCACTGCACCGTAAACGGGTTTCGCGAGCCTGCCAAGACGGGAGGCGGCCGGTGGGACCGAGGGCATAACGCATAACGGTCAGGCGGGCACGGGGAGGCATCAATCTCCGCGGTCCCCGGCCGGCATCGGTGTCGATCCGGTGGTGTCGAGGTCGGGAAATTGACGTTTTCCGTGCTCGGGAGGCCTGCTGAACGGGATTTCCGCCCCTCAGTCGCTATGCTGACCCCGAACCACACGCCCCTGTAGCTCAGCTGGCCAGAGCACTCGCCTTGTAAGCGAGATGTCGCCGGTTCGATCCCGGCCGGGGGCTCCAACACCATCAGGCATTTCGCGGCGGTGGCCGCCGCGAGACGGCCCGATGACAGCAACGCTGACAGCAACGCTGACAGCAACGCGGTTCATGACAGCCGTCCGTCGAGCTTGCCGAGCGCCTGGCGCATCGCATCAAGGTTGGCGTGAGCGTAGACCTTGAGGGTGATCTTCACGTCCGCGTGCCGGGCGATGGCCTGGACGACATGCGGCGGGACGCCCAGCTCCATCAGCAGCGACACGACCGTGTGTCGCAGGTCGTGCAGGCGGACACCGGGCAGACCGGCGGTCTCCCGAAGCCGAGCAAACGAGCGGCTGAGGTTGGTCGTCTTGCTCCGAGCTACCACAGGCTCGGAGCAAGACGATCTCTCTTGGTGCGTCTGTCACTCAGGCGGCGCAGGCTCCGCCCGGTCCGCACCGATCTCCTTCTCCAAAGGGCATGATCAATGCGGGAGTGGGGTGGCTCTCGTTCCAGGCCTGACGCAGGGCGCGGGTGAGGGTGGCCCGGTCCACGCCGCCTCCGATGCCGTACTTCTGATCGATCACGATGAAAGGGGTGCCGTGCGCGCCCATCCGCTGGGCACGGTACTGCTCCTCCTCGACCTGCGTCTTGTACGTGCGGGAGATGAGCACCTCGCGAGTCTCGTCCTGATCGAGGCCGATCTCACCGGCGAACTCGATCAGCTGCTCCATCGTCCACAGCTGTCGGTTGTATCCGAAGTGTGCGTTGAACATCCCAGTCCACGCCTCGTGGTGCTTGCCCTGATCGGTGGCGTACGCGAGAAGCTCGTGGGTGAGGTCCGTCGGGCCGAGGGTGCGGTCGATGGCGTGGTACCCGCCGAAGCCCTCCTCGTCGGCGGCGATCTCCACCGGTCGCAGCACGTTGTTCATCTGCGCGATGGTCATCCCCGCGTTCAGGCTCAGCTGCGTCTGGGTGATGCCCTCAGGCGGGATGCCGGGGTGCACCTGGAACGAACGGTGGATGATCTCTACCTCGTCGCCGTGCTCGAAGTCGGCCACGGCGTTGCGCAGGCGCTGCTGGGTCATGCCGCAGATGGGGCAGATGATGTCCGACCACATCTCGATCTGCATCATGCTTCCTTCCTCACGATTTGTGTGTAACCCCATGATGAGTCAGAATCGAAACACTTACAAAAGGCACATCCATGTGTGCGAGGAGGTCTCATGACAGGCGCTCACACCGGTGTACGCGCAGCCGTCAGGCAGGTGCCCGGCCCCTGCGCGCACTGGAACGACGATGACGCGGACTTCATCCGTCACGTTCTCAACCGCGTGGGCGACAAGTGGAGCGTCCTCATCGTCGGCACCTTGGAGGGTGGCCCGCTCCGCTACACCGAACTCCTCCACGGCATCCCAGGAATCTCGCAGCGGATGCTCACGCTCACCCTGCAGCAGCTCACGCAGGACGGACTCGTCTCTCGCACCGCATACCCTGAGGTCCCCCCACGAGTCGAGTACGAGCTGACCACCCTCGGACGCAGCCTCCTGAGCACCGTGCTTGACCTGGCCGCCTGGGCAGTCGACAACCACAAGGAAATCGCCCGCAATCGTCAGGCCGCTCTTGAGGGTGTCTGACCCACGGCAAGCTCAGTCGAGAGGTGCCGATCACGGAGGGTGGCCAAGAGCGCAGAGGCTGAAGCCGACAAGGATGCCCGGCTTGGGATATATCGTGCGTTCGCGCAAGCTGATCGGAGCGCTAGCACTCGCGAGCTAGCCGTAGCTGATGGCCGAGTCCCAGTCCGAGACCCGGCCGTCATAGTTCTCAGTGCGGTTCATGACAGCCGTCCGTCGAGCTTGCCGAGCGCCTGGCGCATCGCATCAAGGTTGGCGTGAGCGTAGACCTTGAGGGTGATCTTCACGTCCGCGTGCCGGGCGATGGCCTGGACGACATGCGGCGGGACGCCCAGCTCCATCAGCAGCGACACGACCGTGTGTCGCAGGTCGTGCAGGCGGACACCGGGCAGACCGGCGGTCTCCCGAAGCCGAGCGAACGAGCGGCTGAGGTTGGTCGGCTCCATCGGGGTGCCCCGCTCGGAGGGGAAGACCAGGCCGTGGTCTTGCCAGACCTCGGCGAGCGCAGCCCGTTCGCCCTGCTGGCGCTCCTGGTGCTCAAGCAGAGCGAGCCAGGTGACCTCGGGCAGCGGCAACACCGCCTCCGAGTCCTCGGTCTTGGCGTCCAGGACATGGAGCTGCCCGGCCACCCGCTGGACGGTCTGCTGAACCCGCAGGGTGCCTTCGTCCAGGTCCACGTCCGACCAGCGGAGCCCGACCAGTTCACCGCGCCGGAGGCCCATCGTGGCGGCCACGACGTAGAGCGCGTGGAGCCGGTGACCGGCAGAGGCGGCGAGGATCTTGCGCACCTGGTCGACGGACAGACCCTTACCCACCCGTGAGGGACGGTTCGCTCTGAATCCTGGTGTGCCTTCGGCCTCCCCGTACCCTCCGGGCGGACCACCTCTGCTGGGTCGCCGAGCTGCCAGAAAGCTCGCAGCGGTTAGCTCTCCTCGTCACTGGCCGTGGGTGGTGCTTTCCCTTGTAGCGATGCTGTGTACCGGGGTTGTGGCAGTGCCCGTGTCGTGGGCCGTGCTGCGGCAGGCAGAGGCAGAGCGAGGTGAGGCAACGCCGGAAGCGGCTGTGAACGTGTACGTGCTCCAGATGAGCAGCGGGGAGCGGATCGGCTTGTCGCGGGTGCTGGCCGGCAGGCGTCATGACGAGCTGCTGCGTCAGTGGCGTGAGTACCGCGGCGAGATGGAACGCGGCAATGTTCCGTCGAAGCTTGAAGTTGTCGGACCGATCGACGTCGAGGACCAGGCCGACGACCGTGCGACGGTGACCGCCCAGGTCCACGCGGTCTGGTGGAACGAGCAGGTCAACCTCAGCGGCACAGCTCACCCGTGGCGGTTCGAGACTCGGCGAGACGCCGGCGGCTGGCGGGTATGGGCAGCCGAGCTGCCGCCGTGGTGCGGTGTGCACGTCCGGGTGGACATCTGCCGCTGACCGCTCCCGGAGTGGTTAGTGAGTCCGCCGGCGGTAGGACTCCTGGCGGACCGCCTCCGTGAGATCCCGCTAGGTACCCTGGCCGATCATCGACCCGAAGTGAATTGAGACCCCATGCCGATCGTCCTACCACCCGCAGACGGCAGGCCGTCGCCCACGTTCGTCGTCTGCCCGTTCTGTGGCGCTCAGCCCGGCGAATACTGCACTCTCGCCAACAGCCGCGTCCCGGCCTCCCGGACCCACGAGGCCCGGCTCAACGTCTGGCGCGAGGAGTTCCGTGTCTGGCGCGAGGCATACCAGTGACCGCCTGACCAATCATCGACCCGGCCGCTGCTACCCACGTGCCCACATCGCCCAGGCAGACCGTGTGCGCCTGAACTCGACTACATCACGTGATCGAGGTGACTCGCCGCCGCAACCTCGCGGTCCCGCAGCGCGGACGCTGCCAGACGACCGCTCACTGCCGCGATCCGTGCTTCGGATGTCGCAGGTCAGTTGACGGAAGGCTGTCGCGCATCAGTCGACGGACGGCCGGCTGCCGGCGAGGTTGACGCTCCTATTTTCCGCAAGTCCTGGGCCGGTGTCAGACGGGGTAGTCGGTCTGATGAGCGTAGGTGAGCTGGCTCGGATCGATGCCCCACGCTGTGAGCACCTGGTTGAGCTTCATCTCGTCTTGAGCGTGCGCGGTGCGCACGTCGGTCATGCCGTCATCTGGCCCTACGCACCAGTCGTTGTCGATGTAGCTGGCTTCGAACTCGCGGTGGAAGAGGTTGAACCCCTGGCCGGTGGTGGCAGCGGCAGGGGTCTGTAGGGGGTAAATCGCGATCCAGGCGCGCTGGTCGGGCCGGGAGGCGGGAACCTCCGCGACGAGTAGTTGCCCGCGTCGGAGAGCGGTGCGCAGTGCGATGGGCCAGCTGTCGGTCACGGCGATGATTGAAGCATCGCTGGCTCGCTGACGAGGTGGGTGAAGGCTTCGCGCGCGATGTAGCGCTTGAGGCATCGCATGATCTCGGCTTTGGTCTTGCCCTCTGCCGTCCGTCGGGTGACATAGTCCTTGGTGGGCTGGTGGCAGCGCATGCGGACGAGGGTGATGCGCCAGAGGGCGCGGTTGGCTTCGCGGTCGCCGCCACGGTGCAGGCGGTGGCGGTCGGTCCGCCCGGAGCTGGCCGGGATGGGGGCGACGCCGCAGAGCCGGGCGAAAGCCGCTTCGGAGCGCAGGCGGTGAGGGTTGTCGCCGGCGGTGACGAGGAGTTGCCCAGCGGTATCGACGCGACGCCAGGCAGCGCGACCAGATCCGGAGCGGCGGCGGTGACTAGGGCGGCCAGGTGGCTGTCGAGGTCATCGATCTCGGCCTGAAGAGAGAGCCAGCGCCGGGCGAGGCTGCGCAGCGCGAGCTTGGTGGCGGTCGCCGGATCAGACACCGTGCCAGGCCTCAGCGCGGCGCAGACGTTGACGAGTTTCTTGCCAGCCAGCCCGCGCACCAGTTGTCTGACGGGCTCGGGGGCAGACACGATGAGCGCTTCGACCTGACCTCCGGCTTGAATCCGGGCCTTCATCGCGCCGCGGCGGGCGACGCGCAGAGCCCGGACCATCTCGACTTGGGCGTGACGGGTCTTCGGAGTGCCGCTGGCTCGGCCGGACAGGACCGCTCGGGCGGCGGACTCGGCGTCGATGGAGTCGGTCTTGCCGATCCGGCGGCGGGTGGAGCGGTCCGGGCGGTCGACCTCGACCACGGCCAGCCCGTAGTCGGACAGGAACCGCAGCAACCCGGCGCCATAGCTGCCAGTGCCTTCCAGGCCGACCTTGACTACCGTGCCGAAGGACTCAGCCCAGGTGGCGAGCTGGGCGTAGCCGCGCATCGTCGTCGGAAAGCTTCTGGTGCCCAACACCCGACCGGTCTGGTCCAACACCGCCGCGACGTGCACGTCCTTGTGCGTGTCGACCCCGACGGTCACGTCCTGGTCCTCACTCACGCTGCCTCCTACCTGCTGCATTGACGGCAAGGCTCGACCACCGAGCACGAGGAGAACGCTGGACAGAACGGGGATGAGGGACGAACCCGAGCTCCTAATCAGGTCACCACGCCGGCCCGTGCAGATGCCGAGAGAGGTGCCCCCGCCAACCGGGTCGACGGGTCCACTCGAGGGCACGAAGCCAGTTCAAAGTCGGGTCAGGCCCGGCCGGCGGGGAACACCTCACCAGAATCCCCGTTCAAAGTTTCTCTACGTCTTCAAGGCGTCACGCAGCAAGGACACACCGCGAGGACCGGTCTGGGTCCCTTCCTTCGGTCAACCCACGCGAACTGACACCTGCATGCCGGGCGTGGCCGGTACCGCCAGGCGCCCAACGGCAGCCTGTGTCCGCAGCCCCAGCGGGGTCCGTCCGGGTCGCCGACGGCGCGGCTGGCGACAGCAACGCTGACAGCGACCGCGCCACACGGCAGCAAGCCGCTGGGCCATGGGATGGACGAAGCTCCGAGGGGCCAGCCGTTCCTGGACGTGTGCGGACGTGATGCACTGAGCTCTTGTAATCGAGACGTCTCGCGCTAGACCCGTTGCCGGCCTGCCCTAGCCGGCTCCGGCCCGAGGATGGTCGACGGCGGGATGACGGTAGATCACGCCTCTCGTTGTGCAACGCTCGGAACGCCCGGCCGCCAGACGTCGGGGTTCTCAAGCAGTGGCGATCCCGCCGCCACGGGATCTGGATCCGTTCCGAGGTCGAGGCGAGCAGCCTGCATGAACTCCTCCATCAACCTGCCCGTGGCGCCTCGTCGGCCCGATTCAACGAAGAGCGCAGTTGTGACGTCGCGTATCGGCCGCGGTGCGAGCAGTTGAATCTCTTGTTCTGCTTCAACAAGTCTTCGGAAGTAGGGCTCCGTGAGCTCCCGGCTCCGCTCCCAGCGGCTCATTGCAGTCTTACGTTGTTCCGCCGTAAGCGTCGGTTCGTCTGCGGCCGCCCTGAGTGACCAGTCCCGGTCCCGGAGCGGCTGCCACTCCTTGAGAGCGGCAAGGAATCCTACGTAGGCCGCCCGGCGCTGCTCGATGAACTGGCGTTGACGGCGCTCGTCGGCTTCCTGGCGCGAGACCTCAGTAGCTGTCCGGTAGCTAGAGCGGCCAGCGATTGCTGCGCCGCCCAGGCCAGCCGCCAGGCCTGCCACGGCAGGGATTGCTAGCTCCCACCACGTCGCCACCTCGCCTGTCTCCCTGCCGTCATGCCTATGAGCCCGAGTAGTTCCGACATCGACGAATGCTAGCCGGCTGCCGCCAGAGACGGTCACGACGGCGATGGCCAGACGCGGTGGGGACGCTTGACCTTTGCCGCACCCGGTAGCCGAGGCGTCAGGCGGCGAGGCAGCAAGAAAGCAGCGCGAGCGTCGGTGCAGGGTGACTCCGAACATGAACCGAGGACGCTCGGTACCTGCTCGTTGACCCGGGGCGCCACCAGTTGGGCAGCGGGTGACCGCTTGAGACCGCATCCCCCGGCGGGGGTCGAAGCTCCGCCCTCCGCCTTGTTGCCGTACAGCACGCAAGTTCAGCAACCTACGACACCGTCACAGCCCTCGAGGGGCCGGCCGATGCCTGCGAGCTGCTTGCGGGACTGTCAGCAACCACCTCGCCGGAACTCCTAGCCTCAGGGCGGTGACAAGGCGTTAGGGCCGCGGCCCACCGAGGACAGCCGTAGACGGCTTACCCATCGGTTTGGCCCGACAGGCCCGGGCCGCGATCGTTTACAACCACCGTCGCGGCTGGTCTGCAAGGTGTTGGACCTATCGCTGGCGCAGTAGCAGTAAGTGGTTTTTACGTCTTCGAGACTCGCTTGCTGCGAAGTCGGCCTGAGCCTGGGTTTGGGCCAGAGCCGCCTCCTGTTGGGCAACTACTGCGCCAATTGGGACGCGAGTGCCAGGTATGTGCACGCCCGGTATATGGCCATAAGGAAAGGTCATGTGGATACCTCTTTCAGGAAGGTCCACCGTTGACGCACTGGAACGCCGGCTTCAGTCCAGCCATAATGATCGCCCGACACCACCACGGAGTCTGGGATGTTGGACTCCACCAACTTCCAGCCATCCCGCCCAAGCTCGTTAAGCAGCGTGAGTAAGTGGCCATCTCCAGTCCTTACCTCCGGCTCCGCGGCGTCAGGCCACCATAGATACCACTTGGTCGTCCATGTCTGGTCTGGGCGACTGGAGGTAGGTTGATCTTTGATCTTGGCCCAATTCGTCTCATACGTTGAAACCAGCACTGCATATTGGTAAACCGCCATCACGAGAGCTTGGCATGTCGCCTATGCCCGAAGCTGTCGGTAACCCGTCACCACTGCCTCCGGTTACGACCGCAGGTCGGCAGCGGCGGGCACAGGCTGTTCATGCTTAGCCTAATCCTCTGCCGAAGTCCGGACGGAAGAGTCTTGCGCTGGCGGTAGCGAAGGCCTCGGCGGAGAGCTTCGCTCGTTCGTAGCGGGCCTCAAGCTCGCCTGCATCGATATCTCCTCTCCTCCAATATCCGCCAAGAGCCCTGCCGGACGAGTTCAGCTCGTCTAGAGCCGCAAGTACATGGTGGTCCCTGCACAGGATGCGCATCCGTGCTTCGGCGAGCCGAAACCGGCCGAGGTCCCAACCATCCACGCGGCCCCGAAGTCCTAAATTCCGTTCCTCCCATAACCGGTTTCCAAAGTCCTCGGACAGCGCCAGGACCTGAGAGCACTGCTCGAGGAGGAGCTCAGCCAGTCGGGCATTGCTCTCACCTCGCCTAGTTATGTATTGCCCAAAGATCGCAACCCCAGCACCTGCAACGGCCGCGATTAGAGTCATCCACCCATCCACGTCGTCAGTCTCTCTGCGCGTGTCAACATCGACCCGGAAGCCGTTGGCTGGCACCGCACCGCACGCAGGCTCCATTGCCGCCCGTTGTGGGCGCCGCGCCACGGGCCGACAGCAACGGTCGTTAGCAAGCGGTACATCGGGGGCAATCGCCGCCTACGTAGCGTGTGCAGCCGTCCGAGGTCGCGGATGCGGATCTGCAACGGGCGGAAGGCTAACAACTTGCAACAGAGGCGCCGGGCAGCAGCGCGGCAGCACATGGCAGCGCGAGCCCCGACGCGGGCCGGTTCCGAACGTTAAGCGATGACGGCCGGCACCTGCTCTTCGACGAGGACAGCCGCCGGTCGGCAGCATCCGACAGGTAGGGTCCGCAGCCCCCAGCGGGGCCGACCCTGGGGCGCCGGCAGAACGGCTGTCGACAGCAACGCTGACAGCAACGCCGCCGGACAGCGGCATGCTGACGAGCATTGGCATGGACGACGATTCGAGCGTGCAGCCGTTGCCAGACGCGTGCGGACGCGACGCACATAGCTTGTAAGCGAGATGTCGCCGGTTCGATCCCGGTCGGGGGCTCCATTTCCACCAGCGTTTCGCGGCGGCGTTCAGCCGTGGAGGCGACTGCGGATGTCCCGGGCGACGGCTTCCTGGCTGTCGTCGTCGACCTCCAGGACGCCGTTCTCCGCCATCACCGCGTGGAACTGCTGCCGGTCGTAGGGAATCCCCGGGGGCAGCGGTGCGAGGTGCCAGTGCAGGTGGGCGTTGCCCTGCTGGCTGCCGAGGCTCATCGAGTACATCCGCTCGGTCGGCAGTGTCGCCGCGATGGCCCGCGCGACCCGGTGCACGACGCCCTGGAAGCGGAGGAACTCGGGCGGCTCCATGTCGTGCACCCAGCTCTCCAGGTGGCGCTTCGGCGCAACGAGGCAGTAACCCAGCAGCGTCGGGTAGCGGGCGAGGAAGGCGACGGTGTCGTCGTTCTCGTAGACCACGTGGTGGTGGTAGTCAGGCTCGCCGGCCACGAAGGCGCAGACGAAGCAGGGCCCTCCGCTCACCCGGCGGGCGTACTGCTCGACGTCGAACGGGGCCTTCCGGGGCTGGTTCGTCATGCGGGACGGCTAGGTCGACTCGGGAACATGACGTGGCAGGCGGCAGGGTGGCTGCTCCGGAAGTGCGCCGGCGTTCGGCACGTGCAGCCCGTCGAGGGCCAGTTCGAGGTAGCGGCGCCAGGCCTGCGGCTGCGCGGCCAGCAGGGGCGCCGCCGTCTGGTGGATCCCGCCGAGGAGCAGCACGACGTCCGTCCCCGTGACGTCGTCGCGGACGGCGCCCCGCTCCCGTGCCCGAGCCGTGAGGGCCTCGGCGACGTCGCAGAGGTGGTTGATCGCGGCCCGTACCTCGGGGTGTTGCAGTGACGGGCGCCCGACCACCTCGCAGAACGCGCGGTCGGCGGCGAGTGCCTCGACGCCGGTGGTCATGAACTCGCGAAGCGCCGCCGCCGCGTCGTCGGCGTGGAGGAGCCGGTCGGCCGTGCTGGTGAGCCGGTCGAGCAGTTGGAGCATGATCGCCGCGAGCAGGTCCTCCTTGGAGGCGAAGTGCCGGAACACCGTCCCCTTGGCGAGGCCGGCGCGTTGGGCGATCTCGCCCATCGACACCTCCACCCCGCGCTCGGCGAAGGCCGCGGTCGCGGCTCCGAGCAGGAGGCGCCGGTTGCGCACCATGTCCGCCCGCTGGCCCGCGCCGGCTGCTGTCCCGGTCATCCACCCCTCCCTTCCTGTGGACCCTAGCACAACATGACCGGCTGGTCAGGTTAGCTGCTACGGTCAACCTGACCGGCCGGTCACCTTCGGCTCCACCCGCGCCGTCGAAGCGGGTCGCGCAACGAATCCTGGGAGGAACACGTGGGCACCACTCTGGAAGGAAAGGTCGTCCTGGTCACGGGCGCGTCCTCGGGCATCGGCCGGGCCACCGCGCTCGCCCTGTCCGAGGCGGGCGCCCGGGTTGCCGTCGGCGCCCGGCGGGTCGACCGGCTGCGGTCCCTCACGCAGGACGCCCCGGGCGAGATGCTGGCCCTTGAGCTGGACGTCACCGACCGCCGGTCGGTGGGCGACGCGGTCGCGGCGACCGTGGCGCGCTTCGGCGCCCTCGACGTGCTCGTGAACAACGCGGGCGTCATGCTCAGCGGCCCGATCCTCGGGGCGGACACCGCGGAGTGGACGTGCATGGTCGAGACCAACCTGCTCGGATCGATGTACGCGGTCCACGCCGC
The DNA here is from genome assembly GCF_040631005.1 of Micromonospora sp. NPDC005707. Taxonomy (NCBI): domain Bacteria; kingdom Bacillati; phylum Actinomycetota; class Actinomycetes; order Micromonosporales; family Micromonosporaceae; genus Micromonospora; species Micromonospora sp. NPDC005707. The sequence goes on along the minus strand of NZ_JBEXYR010000005.1, from coordinate 298,029 downwards.
CCTGCCGCACCTGCTCGCGTCCAGGGGCGCGGTGGTGCAGATCTCCTCCACCTCGGGCCGTACGGCATCGGCGGCGAGCGGTGTCTACGCGGCCACCAAGTTCGGCGTCAACGCCTTCGCGGAGGCGCTGCGGCAGGAGGTCACCGCGCAGGGGGTGCGGGTCGTCGTCATCGAGCCCGGATTCGTCGCGACCGAGCTGACCAGCCACCTCACCGACCCGGCGATGCGGGCCGCGGCGCAGGGCATGGCGGACTCCATGCGGACCCTGCGGGCCGAGGACGTCGCCGCCGCGGTCCGGTACGCGGTCACCCAGCCCGAGCACGTCGCCGTCAACGAGATCCTGATCCGGCCGACGGACCAGACCCGCTGAGCGAGCCCGGGACGGGGACGTTTCGGTGATCGATCCCGCCCACGGTCCCCTCGCTGTTAGCGTGCGGCAGTGTCCGCAGGTCCCGAGCAGGCTCAGCCGAGAGGCCCCGCTCGCCTGGCCGACATCAACCGGCTGGCGGCGTTCAGCGACGGTGTCTTCGCCATCGTCATCACCCTGCTCGTGTTGGACCTGCGGGTGCCGGAATACCACCAGGGCGAGCTGCTCGCGTCACTCCTCAGGGAGGGCCCGTCCTACCTGGCGTTCGTGGTGTCGTTCGTCTACATCGGCGTCCTCTGGCTCAACCACCACGCACTGCTGCGGCTGGTCCGCGGCACCACCCTCGCGCTCAGCTGGATCAATATCGCCATCCTCTTCGGCGTGGTGATCATCCCGTTTCCGACCGCGGTTCTGGCGTCGGCGCTCGTCGACGGCGACACCGACGACCTGCGGGTGGCTGTCGTCATGTACGCGCTCGCGGCGGCGCTGATGTCGGCGCCCTGGTTGGTGTTCTTCGCCTACCTGCGCCGCCACCCGACGCTGCGCGCCGGCCACGTCGACCAGGACCACGTGCACGCGCAGGAGGCTCGCCCGATCACCGGCCTCCTGCTCTACGGACTGGCCGGGCTGCTCGGCTGGATCGTGAACCCGCTACTCGGACTGCTCGGCATCATTGTCATGATCATCTATCACGGTCTCACCAGCGAAGGTCTCCGCACCGGACCGCTGCGATGGGCTCGGATCGGCCGCCGAGGCTGAGGCGCCGCCGGCCCACCATGGGTTCGGCCGCGTGCTGAACCCGGTGCGGGGCGGAGGTGCGCACACCTCCGCCCCGCGCAGGTCCTCGGTCAGCCCCAGTTCTGCGGGGCGGGCTGCCGGGTGGCGGCGTTGATCCGGTTGAAGAAGTTGGTGGTGGCGATCCAGAGCACCAGCGCCGCCAGTTCCTTCTCCCCGAAGTGCCGGGCCGCCTCGTCCCACACGGCGTCCGGCACCGCGTCGGGCCGGTCGGCGAGCCGGGTCGCGTGCTCGGCCAGGGCGAGCGCGGCCCGCTCGGCGTCGGTGAAGTACGGCGTCTCCCGCCACACGGCCACCGCGAAGAGCCGCTCCTCCGTCTCGCCGTTCTTCCGGGCGTTACGCGCCCCGGAGTCGACGCAGGCGCTGCACCCGTTGATCTGGCTGGCCCGCAGGTGGACCAGCTCCAGGGTGGTTGCCGGCACGCCGGCCGAGTGCGCCGCCTTGTAGAGGAAATTGACCGCCTTCACGGCGTCGGGGAGGAGAGCCGCCGGGTTCTGGATGCGAGCCTCGAGAGACATGTCCGTCCGTCCTGTCCTGTTACGCTGGCCGGCGTTCGCCGCGCGGCCGCTGTCGTCGTCCGTCATCCGGTTGTCGGCGCGCGGACCGGCGGCGTGACAGATGTGACCGCGGTCACCAGAGGCCGTGGGGAATGGCGAGGCCGTGAGCGACACCGACCTGTTGGTCCGCAGCTTCGAGGAGCAGCGCCCACGGCTGCGCGCGGTGGCCCACCGGATGCTCGGTTCGGCCGCCGAGGCCGACGATGCCGTGCAGGACACCTGGCTCCGGCTGAGCCGCGCCGACGTCGACGCCATCGACAACCTGCCCGGGTGGCTGACGACCACGGTCGGCCGGGTCTGCCTGGACCGGCTGCGTTCGGCCAGCGCCCGGCACGAGGAGGCCACCGACGAGGCGGGGGAGCCGGCCGGCGGGCGCGACCCGGAGCAGGAGGCGCTGCTCGCCGAGTCGGTCGGTCGGGCGCTGGAGGTGGTGCTGACCACCCTCGGCCCCACCGAGCGGCTGGTGTTCGTGCTGCACGACATGTTCGCCGTCTCCTTCGAGGAGATCGCGCCGGTGGTGGACCGCACCGCTCCCGCGGTGCGGCAGATCGCCAGCCGTGCCCGCCGCCGGGTGCAGGCCCGCTCGGCCGACCCGGTCACCGATCCCGCCCGCCAGCGCCGGGTGGTCGAGGCGTTCCTCGCCGCGTCCCGGGAGGGTCGCTTCGACGACCTGGTCAGCCTCCTCGATCCGTACGTGGTGATGCGCGCCGACGCCGCCGCCGTGCGGTTGGGCGGGACCGCCGAGTCGCGGGGCTCCTCGGTGGTGGCGGACTTCTTCAACGGCCGCGCCCGGGGCGCGGTCCCCGCCTTCGTCGACGGGCTGCCGGGCGCGCTGGTCGTCGTCGACGGCCGGACCCGGCTCGTGCTCAGCTTCACGATCACCGACCGGATCATCGGCATCGAGGTGGTGGCCGACCCCGAGCAGCTCCGCGAGCTGGATCTGGTGGTTGGGTGAGCCGGGCCGTCGAGGAGTCGAACCGGGCGATGCTGCGCGCCCGGGACGCCATGGACCGGGCGTACGCGGAGCCGCTCGACGTGCCGGCGCTGGCCCGGATCGCACACGTCTCGCCGGCGCACTTCATCCGCACGTTCCGGGCCACCTTCGGCGAGACACCGCACCGCTACCTGCAACGGCGGCGCGTCGAGCGGGCCATGTACCTGCTCGTGCAGACCGAGGAGCCGGTCACCGAGATCTGCCATCTGGTCGGCTTCGGCAGCCTCGGCACGTTCAGCCGGACGTTCCGCGACATCGTCGGCGAGCCGCCGTCGGCCTACCGGCGACGCAAGGCGGCGGCGGGGAACGTGCCGAGTTGTTTCACCAAGGCGTGGATGCGGCCGAGCGCGGCCGCCGGAGAACCCGTCAGTTTTGGATAAGCAGCAGGTCAACGGGCTGCCCTAACGTTCCAGGCATGACGATGACCTCGATTTCCCGCTCTCAGATCTACGTCCTCGACCAGGACGAGGCGCTCGACTTCTACGTCGGCAAGCTCGGCCTCGAGGTGAACACCGACCAGGACCTCGGCTTCATGCGGTGGCTCACGGTCAACGTGCCGGGCGACCCGGAGCACGAGATCCTGCTGGAGAAGCCCGGTCCGCCGGCCCTCGACCCGGCCACCGCCGAGCGGGTCCGGGAGCTGCTGACCAAGGGCGCGATGAGCGGCTGGCTCTGCCTGACCACCGACGACGCGCGCAAGACGTACGAGGACCTGGTGGCGAAGGGTGTGGACGTCACCGACGAGCCGACCGAGCGGCCGTACGGGATCGACTTCGGGATCCGCGACCCGTTCGGCAACCGCATCCGCATCGGCCAGATGAACCCCCGCGCCTGACCGGCGGGGCCCCCGGGGTCGGGAGCGGAGGGCTAGTCTCGCCTTTCGTTCCGACCCCGGAGGTGCCCCGGATGCCCAGCCGCCTGCTCTATCTGGTCCGCCACGGCGAACAGGACCGGCCGGAGGAGGAGGCGGACACCGGCCTGTCGGCGCGTGGCCGCCGGCAGGCGACGCTGCTGGGCGAGCGTCTGCGCGGCACCGATTTCGCCGCCGTCCACCACGGGCCGGCCCGCCGCGCCGCGGAGACCGCCGCGCTGGTCGCCGCCGCACTGCCGGGTGTCCCGGTGTACGAGGACGACCGGGCCGGGGACCACATGCCGCACGACACCGACCCGGCCGGCCTGCCCGAGCGGTACGCGGCCTTCCTCACCGGGTTCACCGAGCGGGACCGACTCGACGGGCCGCGCGTGACGGCGGAGGCCGTGGCCCGCTTCGCGACCGCGCCCGCCGAGGGCGACGTACGCGAGCTGGTCATCACCCACAACTTCCTGGTCGCCTGGCTGGTGCGGCACGCGCTGGAGGCCCCGGAACGCCGCTGGATCGGCCTGAACCACCAGAACGCCGGCCTGACCGTCATCCGCTACGCCCCCGCTGTGCCGCCGGCCCTGGTCGCCCTCAACGACGTCGCCCACCTGACCCCGGACCTGCGCGCCACCGGCCTCCCGGAGCACTACCGCCTCTGACCCGCACCGTGCGGTCGATCGTGAGGTTGGCGGCGCGGAAGCGGACTTTTGGCGCCGCCAGCCTCATGATCGCCGAGGAGGCGTGCGTCAGCCGGTGACGCGGGTGAGCAGGTCGACCACGGCCGCGGTGGCGGGCGGCGGGGTCGCCTCGGGCGGGCAGTCCACGTAGCCGGTGGTGGTGGCGCCGACGGTCAGCCGGTAGCTGAACGCGTCCGCGCACATGGTCGCCGGCACGGTGGCGGTGGCCTCCGCGGTCAGCCGCGAGTCGGTGGCGAGCTGCCGCAGGCGGTCGAGGTCGGCGTCGCTGAGCCGGCCGGTGCGGGAGGCTCCGGCCCGGTCGACACGGGTCCACCGGCCGTCGGGCTGCACCGTGACGGTGTCCTCGAGCCCGACGAAGCCGCCGGACTTCGTGAGCACCACCGGCACGTCGATGGCCGGTGCCGGGCTGTCGGACGCGGGCGCGTCGCCGGCCTGGGCGCAGCCGGCCAGTGGGGTGAGAAGCGCGGCGAGGAGGGTCGCCGCGACGGGGGTGGCTCTCATGGGGATCGGACGCACGGCGGGGCCACCCGGTTCCGACACGCTGCGCCGCCTCATCCGAACGGTCAGTGTCTCCGGCAGGAAAGCGCCGCCCTCTTTCACGTTCTTCGATGTATCGCTATATCTACATCAGTGACTACCCCCGTCACAACTCCCCCCTTCAGGAGGGCCCGTGAAAAGATCTCTCGCCGCCGTCAGCGCAGCGCTGCTCACCAGCGGCGTGCTGGCCTGCGTCACCACCACGGCGCACGCGGCAACCCCGAGCGCCCCGTCCCCCGAGTCCGCCGCCGCAGCCCGGGCGGAGAGCCTGCTCCGCGCCAACCCCGGTGCCGTCCAGGGTGCCGCCGGTGAGGCGTACCAGGTCGTCCGCACGAAGGTCGACGCCTCCGGGGCCACCCACACCCGCTACGCCCGGACCTACCACGGCCTGCGCGTCTACGGCGGGGACTTCGTCATCCACACCGCCCCGAACGGGACGATGGCCGGGACGTCGGTCGGCCTGGCCGCGCCGCTCACGCTGGGCACCACCGCCAAGGTGGGCGCGGCCGCGGCCAAGGCCAGCGCGCGCAAGGCGTTCGCCGGCACGCTCACCTCGGTGGGCGCCCCGGAGCTCTTCGTCGACGCCAGCTCCGGCAAGGGCCGGCTGGCCTGGGAGACCGTCGCCACCGGCTGGCAGGCGGACAAGCAGACGCCGTCCAAGCTGCACGTCGTCACGGACGCGACCACCGGCAAGGTGATCGGCTCCTACGACGAGATCGTGACGGTGGTCGGCAGCGGCCAGGGCATCTACACCGGCACGGTCAGCATCGACACGACGCTCTCCGGCAGCACCTACCAGATGGTGGACCCGTCGCACGGCAACGGCCGCACCTGCGACATGAACAACAGCACGGGCGGCACCTGCACCACCTTCACCGACCCCGACAACAACTGGGGCAACGGCACCAACTCGAACCGGCAGTCCGCCGGGGTCGACGCCCACTTCGGCGCCGCGAAGACCTTCGACTACTTCAAGAACATCCACGGCCGCAACGGCATCTTCGGCAACGGCGCGGGCGTGCCGAGCCGGGTGCACTACGGCAGCAACTACGTCAACGCCTTCTGGGACGGCGCCCAGATGACCTACGGCGACGGCTCGGGCAACTCCCGCCCGCTGGTCTCGCTCGACGTCGCCGGGCACGAGATGAGCCACGGTGTCACGGAGGCCCTCTCCGGCCTCGTCTACTCCGGTGAGCCCGGTGGTCTCAACGAGGCCACCAGCGACATCTTCGGCAACATGGTGGAGTTCTACGCCGCCGCGCCGAGCGACCCGGGTGACTACCAGGTCGGCGAGAAGATCAACATCAACGGCAACGGTACGCCGCTGCGCTACATGTACAACCCGTCGCTGGACGGCTCGTCCGACTCCTGCTGGAGCACCAGCACGAAGAACAAGGACGTGCACTACTCCTCCGGCGTGGCCAACCACTTCTACTTCAACCTCGCCGAGGGCACCGGCTCCACCGCCTACGGCACGTCGCCGGTCTGCGGCTCGGCGCCGGCGGTGACCGGCATCGGTCGCGCCAAGGCGGAGAAGATCTGGTACCGGGCGCTCGACGTGTACTTCACCTCGAACACCTCGTACGTCAACACCACCACCCCGTCGAACACCGCCCGCGCCTACACCCTCCGGGCGGCGACCGACCTGTACGGCAACTGCTCCACCGAGTACAAGACCGTCCAGGCGGCGTGGACCGCGGTGAACGTGGCCGGCAACGACGCCCCCTGCAGCTCCACCGGCAACGACTTCTCCGTCTCGCTCTCCCCGACCTCCGGCTCGGTGACCGCGGGCGGTTCCACCTCCACCACCGTCGCCACCGCCACCACCAGCGGGACCGCGCAGACCGTGACGTTCTCCGCCTCGGGCCTGCCGAGCGGCGCGACCGCGTCGTTCAGCCCGTCCTCGGTGACCTCGGGCGGCTCGTCCACGCTCACCATCGCCACCTCGGCGAGCACCCCGGCCGGCACCTACTCGGTGTCGGTGAGCGGCAGCGCGACGTCGGGCACGAAGACCGCGACGTACACGCTGACCGTGAACGGCACCGGCGGTGGCTGCACCGGGGCCGGCCAGAAGCTCGGCAACCCGGGCTTCGAGTCGGGCCGGACGGTCTGGACGTCCAGCTCGGGCGTCATCGGCCAGTACGGCTCCAGCGGCCAGCCGCCGCGTACCGGCACCTGGAACGCCTGGCTGGACGGCTACGGCAGCACCCACACCGACACGCTCTCCCAGTCGGTGAGCCTGCCGAGCGGCTGCACCTCCTACAACTTCACCTTCTGGCTGCACATCGACTCGGCCGAGACCACCACCAGCGTGCAGTACGACAAGCTGACCGTGCAGGTGCTCAACTCGTCCGGCAGCGTGCTGGCGACCCTGGCGACCTACTCGAACCTGAACAAGGCCACCGGGTACAGCCAGAAGTCCTTCTCGCTGGCCTCGTACGCCGGCCAGACCGTCACCCTGAAGTTCACCGGCACCGAGGACGCCTCACTGCAGACCTCCTTCGTGGTCGACGACACCGCGGTCAACGTCTCCTGACCTGACCGCCCGACCCCGGGGCCCGGCGGCCACCCCACGCGGGTGGTCGCCGGGCCCCGCCCGTTACGGTCGCGACAGGACCGGCGGCGCGAGGGGGAGACATGTCGGACGCGGAGCTGACCGTGACGGTGAGCGGACCGGTGGCGACCGTGGTGATCCGGAACCCGGCGCGCCGCAACGCCATGACGCCGGCGATGTGGCGGCAGCTTCCGGTGCTGCTCGACGGCCTGGAGGCGGACCCGGCGGTGCGCGTGCTGGTGCTCACCGGCGCGGGCGGCACCTTCTGCGCCGGGGCCGACCTGGGTGACCTGGACGAGCTGTTGGAGGCCGGTGACGGCAGCATCGCGGTGGCCGCCGAGGAGCGGCTGGCCGCGTTCGGCCGGCCCACCGTGGCCGCGATCGAGGGCGCCTGCGTGGGCGGTGGCTGCCAGCTCGCCGTCGCCTGCGACCTGCGCCTCGCCGCGGCGGACGCCCGGTTCGGCGTACCCCCGGCGCGGTTGGGTCTGGTCTATCCGGCGCCGACCACCCGGCGGCTGGCCCGGCTGGTCGGGCCGTCCGCGGCCAAGCATCTGCTGTTCACCGGCGAGCTGGTCGACGCCGAGCGGGCGCTGCGGATCGGGCTCGTCGACGAGGTGCTGCCGGCCGACGGGCTCCCGGCGCGGGTGGCGGCGCTGACCGCCACCATCGCCGAGCGTTCCCGGCTCACCGTGGCGGCGGCCAAGGAGATCGTCGACGGGCGCGCCGACGACGATCGCATCGCCTGGTGGCACGGGCAGGTCCGGGAGAGCGGCGAGGCCCGCGAGGGGATCGCGGCGGTCACCGAACGCCGGCCGCCGCGCTTCGACTGGACCCCACCGGGGGTTGGCTGACGGGGGACCGGCGGGCGCCGCGCCGGAGGCGTACCTCCGACGCGACCCCCTGTGCCCGCCGGTCGTCCGTCACCGCGCCAGCGAGGCCCAGCTCGGCGTCACCGGCTCCCGCCGCAGCGGCATGCCCGCCTCGGCCGGGGTCCGGTCGCCCTTGCGCTGGTTGCACCCGTAGCAGGCGGCGGTGGTGTTCCCCCAGGTGTTCCGGCCACCGCGCGAGCGGGGCAGGATGTGGTCGATCGTGCTGGCCGGGCCGTCGCAGTAGGCGCACCGCCGGCCGTCGCGGCGCAGCACCCCGCCGCGGGACCAGGCCGGGCCGGCGTTGAACCGCCAGCGGGTCACCACGTACCTGACGAGGCGGACCACCCGCGGCATCGGGAAGACCCCGATGACCTGGTCCGGCTCGGCCTCGTGGATCTCGGCGACCCGCCGGCAGAGCATCCGGATCGCGTGCTGGACGGTGACCCGGTGCAGCGGGCCGAGGTCGGCGTTGATGACGAGGACGGCGTCCACCGGGCTCTCCCTTCCCGATCGGTGGTTACGGCATCGGTGGTACGGCAGCAAAAAGCCGCCCGGTCCGGTGTGGACGGGCGGCGGCGACGCGGACGCGCAGGCGCGTTCAGTCGGGCCACCCGGCACGGGGACCTTCGGCTCGGCAACCGTCGCTGAGCAGCCACGACGGCATCGTGGTGGCGTGTCGCAGCGACATCGACGGCTCCCGGAGCGGTGGTTGACCTTGCGCGCTCACGGTAGATCCACGCCGGAAAGTCGGGCAACGCATTTCGATCCCTCCGGCGCTGCCCCAAACTGCGAGAGTGCCCTTCCTTACCGCCCGGCCAGCAGGCCCCGTGGGCGGACCGAGTGGACCGGCTCGGCCGCCGCCCCCTCCGCCCGCAGGATGTGGTTGGCCGCCACGATCCCGGTGGCCGCCGACCGTTCCATGAGCGCGCTCGGGAACGCCGTGCGGATCCCGTCGCCGGCCAGGTAGAGGCCGTCCGCGTCGGTGCGCACCCCCGGCCGGTCCGCGTGGCTGCCCGGGGTGAACGCGGGGGCCTGCGCCTCCACCCGGGCACGCAGGTCGCGTACCCGCAGGCCGGCCGCTTCCGGCCAGAGCCCGATCAACTCGGTCCGCATCCGCTCGGCCAGCTCGCCGGCCGGCACGTCCGGCTCGCAGGCGTACGCGTGCAGCTCGACCACCGAGCCGCCAATCCGCCGCGCCCAGCGTCGCGGCTCGTCCTCCAGCCGGTGGTAGAGGGTCACCGAGTCCAGGGTGGGCTGCCGGGACACCCCGCTGAACACGGCCCGGTCCGGCCGCACGTCGCCGTCCATCCAGTAGCGCGCCACGGCGTACGGGGGGCCGGGCCGGCCGAACGCGGGCATCCGCGCCACCAGCCCGGGCGCCGCCGCGAGCAGGCTGGGAGAGGCGGCGACCAGCGCGGCGAGCGCGGGCGGGTCGACGGCCAGCACCACGTGACCGGCCTCGTGGGCGTCACCGCCGGCGGTGGTCACCCGCCAGCCGTCCGGCGTCCGGTCCAGCCGGGCGGCGGCCGTGCCGGTGCGGACGCGGGCGCCGTGCCGCTCGACGTGCCGGGTGAGCGGCTCCCAGATCGCGGTCGCGTAGTCCCGGTCCGGGCAGTCGAAGGCCAGCCCCTCCGGGTTGCCGAGCAGGTAGAAGTGGAACTGGGCGATCATCTCGGCGGCCGACATCTCCGCCTCGTGGTTGAAGAACGAGTGCGAGAAGACCTCGAAGAGCATGGCCCGGGCCCGGTCCGGCAGCCGCAGCGAGGTGAGCAGCTCGTCGGCGGTCCGGGTGTCGAACTCGGCGTAGGTGCGCACCGGGTCGTAGGCCAGCAGCGGCAGCGCCGCGTCCCGGTCCATCGCCCGCAGGTCGGTCAGGCGCACGCTCGGGCTGCGCAGCAGCAGGGCGAGCAGGTTGGCCGGCGGCGCGGGCGGCAGCCGCCCGAACTCCTCGGCCGGCCACTGCGCGGAGAGGATCGGGTAGCCGGGCACCGGCTTGAGGAAGCCCAGGGTGGGGTCGGCCCGGCGCAGGATGTTCCGCCAGTTCCAGTACTGGCGGAAGAAGGCGTGGAAGCCGTGCTCGTTGCGCTGGGCGCCGTCCGGCAGCTCCTCCGGCCAGGCGCCGAGCCGGCCGCCCAGGTGCGGCGCGGCCTCCAGCACGGTCACCCCGACGCCGCGTTCGGCCAGCACCACGGCCGCGGACATGCCGGCGATGCCGCCGCCGACCACCACCGCCCGCACCGGCCGCGGCACGCGCGGGGCGCCACCGCCGCCCGGGTCCACCAGGTGCCGGCGTACGCCGATGAGCCGGCCGACCACTCGCGACAGTGCCACGCGCACCTCCGACCCGACGGGAGCCTCCAGTCTGCCCGGTCACCCGGCGGGCGGCAGCAGACAGCGGCGCGGCCGGTCCGACGCCGGCCAGACGTACTCCAGGTCGGGCGGGACGTCGCCGAACTGGGGGCCGTAGTGCGCCGGGTCCTTGCGCAGCAGCGACGACCGGTGGCTGAGGTGCAGGTCGTCCCGGCCCAGCCAGGGCGGCAGCTCGCCGGCCTCCGCCAGCTCCGCCTGGGTGCGGATGAGGGTGATGCCGCAGGCGGAGGCCAGGTCGGTGGCCATGGTGGCCGCGCAGGTGTCCGCCCGTCCCGGCTCGCACCACACGGCGCACATGTCCAGGCCGTACCGGGTTAGCGCCTCCTCGTACCCGGCCCACATCTTCACCGCCGGGTGGTTGCGCCAGCCGTAGTCCGGCCGGGTCAGCCCGCGCAGCACCTGGATGGTCTCCACCCGCTGCTTGCCCAGCCGCTTCTGGTCCAGCGTCCGGGCGCTGGCCATGAAGTCCGGATACGGCAGGAACGTCTGCATGCCGGTGCTCTACCCGTACTGGCGGGCGCCATGCGTTCATGATCGAGGGGGCTGCGCGCGCTGCGAGCGACTGACTACGATCCGGGCATGGCCGAGCCCCTCCGCGACCGCGCGCGCCGGGCGACCGGATGGCGGCTCAAGATGAACGGTGACGTCCGTCCGCACTACGTGGTCTGCGGTTCGGACCCGTTGGCCTACTGGGTGGTCCGTTCCCTGCTCGCCACCGACCCTCCGGCGGGCCGGGTCCGGGTGACCCTGGTCGTGCCCGAGCGCCGCCGCTCCGAGGGGCCCGACGGGCGGGACCTCCCGGGCGTCCAGGTCGTCCGGGCCGACCGGCTCGACGAGGCCACCTTCCGCCGGGCCGGGCTGGCCGGGGCGGACGGGCTGGCCCTGCTGCACCAGGACGACGTGGGCAACATGCACGCCGCGCTCTGCGCCCAGGAGGTCGAGCCCCGGCTGCGCCTGGTGGTCCGGATGTTCAACACCAGCCTGGCCAACGGCGTGCGGCAGCTCTTCCCCGACTCGGCGGTGCTGTCCGACGCCTCGATCTCCGCCCCGGCCTTCGTGGCCGCCGCCCTGGGTGAGCTGGCCCCGACGCACTTCCGGCACGCCGGCCGCACCCTCTACGTGGCCCGCCGAACCGACGTACGCCCGCAGGACGTGGTCAGCGGGCTGGCCGTCACAGGCGACCCGGACCTCGTCCGGGTGCTGCCCGCCGACGAGGCCTCCGCCGACGTGGTGCTGGCCGAGGCGACCGGCCGGCCGCCCGGCACCGAGCTGGCCGCCCGCCGGCTGGTCCGGGCCCGCCGTCGCCGGCAGCCGGTCGCGGTGCTGCTCCGGGCGCTCCGCAGCTTCGCCACCCGCAAGATCGGCGTGGCCGTCCTCGTACTGCTGGCGGTGATCGCCGTGCTCGGCTGGCTCAACGCCCGGGCGGCCGACGTGACCTGGTCCGAGGCGCTGTACCTGACGCTCGTCACCACCCTCAGCGGGCAGGACCCGGACGTCAACAAGCCGCTCGCCGCCCAGATCATGCAGGTGGTGCTCAACCTGGCCGGGCTGGCGCTGATCCCGCTGATCACGGCCGCCGTGGTCGACGGCATCGTCAACGCCCGGCTCGCCCTGCACGCCGGCCGGATCCAGCCCGACCGGTCCGGGCACGTGGTGGTGGTGGGGCTGGGCAACATCGGCACCCGGGTGATGGCCCAGCTGCACGACTTCGGGGTCGAGGTGGTGGCCATCGACAAGAACCCGGACGCGCGCGGCGCGCCGCTGGCGCACCGGCTCGGCGTGCCGCTGATCGTCGGGGACGCCGGTCAGGAGGAGACCCTGCGGGCCGCCTCCGTCGACACCAGCCAGGCGCTCGTGGTCGTCTCCACCGACGACGGGATCAACCTCCGCGCCGCGCTCAACGCCCGCTCCCTCGACCCCGACCTGCGGGTGGTGCTGCGCCTCTTCGACGGCGACTTCGCCGAGCGCATCCAGCAGGCGTTCGGCATCGGCATCTCGCGCAGCGTGTCGTACCTGGCCGCGCCGGCGTTCGCGGCGGCCATGCTGGACCGCGCGGTGATCGCCACCATCCCGGTCGACCGGCACGCGCTGCTGGTCACCGAGGTGCCGGTGGTGGCCGGCTCCCCGCTCGACGGCCGGCCGCTCGCCGCGGTGGCACGCCCCGGCGAGGTCCGCCTGCTGGCCCACACCCGGGCCGGGCAGAAGACGGAGTGGTCGACCGATCCGCGCATGGTGATCCACGCGGGGGACCGGCTGACCGTGGTGGCCCGGCGGGCCGGGCTGACCGCCCTGCTCCGGGAGACCACGCCGGTGCCACCGCCCGCCCCGGCCGGCGCGCCCGCCCCCCGCCAACCGGACGAGTGACCGGATTCAGGTCGTGCGGGTGGCGTGGCGGAGGGCGTACCAGAGCGCGCCGAGGGCGAGCACGCCGAAGCCGCTGAGCACGCTGGCGACCGGCAGGTTGACCGCGAGCAGCAGGCAGCCGACCAGCCCCAGCACGGCCAGGAGCTGCACCGGCAGCTTCCGGGCCGGATCCCGGCCCAGGGTGAGCGCCGAGGCGTTGGCGATCGCGTAGTAGACCAGCACCGTGCAGCTGGAGAAGCCGATGGCGCCCCGTACGTCGGCCAGGGCCACCACGACGATCACCACGGCGGCCACGGCCAGCTCGGCCCGGTGTGGCACGCGGTGGCGCGGGTGCACCGCGGCCAGGGCGCCCGGCAGGTCCCGGCGGCGGGCCATCGCCAGCGTGGTCCGGCCGATCCCGGCGAGCAGGGAGAGCAGCACCCCGGTCACCGCCACGGTCGCCCCGGCCCGGACCAGCCAGGCCAGGCCGGGCAGCCCGGCGGCGGTCACCACCTCGGCCAGCGGCGCGGTGGAGGTGGCCAGCCGCTGCTGGCCCAGCACCCCGAGGGCCACCACGGCCAGCACCAGGTAGATCGCCAGCACCACGCCGAGCGCCAGCGGCACCGCTCGCGGGACGGTGCGTTCCGGGTCGCGGACCTCCTCGCCGAGGGTGGCGATCCGGGCGTAACCGGCGAAGGCGAAGAAGAGCAGGCCGGCGGCCGTGAGCACGCCCCGGACGCCGGTGTCGGCGAAGCCCGCCAGCCGGGCCGCCTCCACGTGCGGCGTGCCGGTCACCGCCACCACGGCCAGCACGGTGAGCACCACGCCGACCAGCACCCGCGTGGCCGTCGCGGTCTTGCCCACCCCGCGCAGGTTCACGGCGGTCACCGCCACCACCGCGAGGACGGCGACGAGCCGCGCCCGCCCCGGCCAGAGGTACGCCCCGATGGTCAGCGCCATGGCCGCGCAGCTCGCGGTCTTGCCGATCACGAAGCCCCAGCCGGCGAGGAACCCGGCGAACGGGTGCAGCCGCTCCCGGCCGTAGACGTAGGTGCCGCCGGACTCCGGGTAGCGGGCGGCGAGGCGGGCCGAGCTGGTCGCGTTGCAGAAGGCGATGAAGCCGGCGACGGCCAGCGCGGCCAGCAGGCCGGCGCCCCCGGCCGCCGCCGCGGCGGGGGCGAAGACCACGAAGACGCCCGCGCCGAGCATCGACCCCAGCCCGATGACGACCGCGTCGCGTACGCCCAGCCGGCGCGCCAGTTCAGCCACCAGCGCAGGTTAGGGGATGGAGGTGAACGGGCGGTCCCGATGGCGCAGCGGGCCGGGCAACGGCAGATCGTCCCAGGGCACCCGGCGCAGCAGCCGGTCCAGCAGCAGGCCGAGCATCAGCCCGGCGACCGAGTCGGTCAGCCAGTGCCAGCCCAGGTAGATGGTGGTGCAGAAGACCACGAGCGGCGGCACCACCCGGACCACGGTGACCAGCCGGGGCGGCATGGTCCGGCCGAAGGTGCGCAGCAGCGGGGCCAGCAGCAGGGCGAGCACGCCGTACCAGACGATCGCGTTGGCCACGTGCCCCGACGGGTAGGACTGGGCGAAGCGCACCGGCAGGTCCTGCTGGAACAGCGGCAGGGTCTGGTCGGGCGTCAGGAACGGCTCCTTCACGCTGGCGCTCGGCGCCGGCCGCGCGGTCCACACCTTCAACGGCCCGATGGTCAGGTAGGTGAGCACGAACGCGGTCACCGGCGGCAGCACCGGGCGGACCGAGCGGAGCCGGACCGCCAGCAGCACGCCGAGCCCGGCCGCGAGCAGGGTCAGCGGGGTGCCCTGGCCGAGCAGGTTGAGCCCCATGGCAGCCCACCGGGCGGCGGTCGGCCGGTGCGCGGCGGACCAGTCGGCGACGGCCCGGTCGAGCCCGAAGAGGTGTCCCTCGGCCAGCGCCACGGTGAGCGCCACCAGGGCGGCGAGCAGCAGCCCGTCCCACCACCAGCCGGCCGGCCGGACGGGCCGGAGCCGCGGCTTCCGGCGTACCCCCGTGGTCTCCCGCACGCGACCACGCTACCGGCCGCCCGCGGCGCCGGCCGGTGCGGGCGTCGGCGGCTGTGTGCCGGCCCACGAAGGGAAGCGCTCCGCCGGGTGAGCGGTCACACTTGTGGCCGTGCGGATCACCTCGGCCCTCGTCGACCCGGCGCTGCTCGACCTTCCCTGGTCGACCCCGCTGGAGGAGTGGCCTGCCGAGCACCTGGTGGCGCTGCCCCAGGGCATTTCGCGGCACATCGTGCGTTTCGTCCGGCTCGGTGGCTACGTCTACGCGGTCAAGGAGACCGGCGAGCGGGTCGCCGAACGGGAGTACGACCTGCTCCGGGCGTTGGAGCGGATCGACTTCCCCTCGGTGGAGGCGATCGCGATCGTGGCCGACCGGCAGACCGACGACGGCGAGCCCCTCGACCCGGTGCTGATCACCCGGCACCTGCAGTTCTCGCTGCCCTACCGGGCGCTGTTCTCCAACACGTTGCGCCCGGAGACGATGAACCGGCTGCTGGACGCGCTGGCCGCGTTGATCGTGCGGATGCACCTGACCGGTTTCTTCTGGGGCGACTGCTCGTTGTCGAACACGCTGTTCCGGCGGGACGCGGGCGCCTTCGCCGCCTACCTGGTCGACGCGGAGACCGGGGCGCTGCACCCGTCGCTCTCCAACGGGCAGCGCGGCGAGGACCTGGAGATCGCCCGGGTCAACATCTTCGGCGAGGCGCTGGACCTCCAGGCCGCCGGCCTGCTGCACGAGTCGATCGACCCCGAGGTGGTGTGCGAGGAGGTCGTGCGGCGCTACGAGCGGCTCTGGCACGAGATCACCTACGAGCAGCAGATCGAGCGGGAGGCCCGGCACGACATCGAGGGCCGCATCCGCCGCCTCAACGAGCTGGGCTTCGACGTCGCCGAGGTGGCCATGTCGACCGTCGACAACGGGCGCTACCTGGTCCGGCCCAAGGTGGTCGACGCCGGCTACCACACGCGGCGGCTGCTCCGGCTCACCGGCCTGGACGCCGAGGAGAACCAGGCCCGCAAGCTCCTCAACGACCTGGACGCGTACCGGGTGGAGAGCGACCTGACCGACGAGCAGCAGGCCGCGCACCGCTGGCTGACCGAGGTGTTCGAGCCGGTGGTCCGGGCGGTGCCGGCGCACCTGCGCCGCAAGTTGGAGCCGCAGGAGCTGTTCGCCCAGATCATCGAGCACAAGTGGCTGCTCTCCGAGCGGGCCGGCCGGGACGTCGGGATGCGCCAGGCGGTGCAGTCCTACCTGGCCGACGTGCTGGTGCACCGCCCCGACGAGCAGGCGGTGCTCGGCGTCGAGGTGCCGGCCGCCGGCTAGGCCGCCCGAGCGACCGGCGGTAGGTCACCCGCCGTTCGGCGAGGTGACCTACCGCAGGCGCAACGTGGTCGACCGCTGCTTCCACAGGGCCGAGCCGTGTTGCACCCCCCCCGTTCCGGTCCAGCTCAGTCGAACGATGGCCAGAGATCGGTGTCGGGCGTCCAGAGCCCGTAACGGTGGTAGTACCCCGTGTACTGGTAGGGGGTGCCGGACCAGGCCTCGCCCTGGTCGACGTCCAGGGCCCAGATGTCGGAGGGCGCGCTGACCTGGACGCCGTAATAGCAGTCGGCGCGGTCCTTGAAGTAGCCGAGATCCTTGCTGGAGTTGCTGCCGTACTTGACCATCAGCCGGAGGACGACGCCCCGGCCGTTGGCGAGTTCGTCGTGGACGCAGAGGTTGGTCACGTGCATGATGCGCGGGGTGGAAACCTCGGCCCACAGCTCGTACGAGCCGATGACCTGGCCGCTGGAGTTCTTCACCGAGCGGTTGCCGGTTCCCGGCGGTTGGTTCTCCAGATATCGGCGCTGGAGATAGTCGCCCGACTTCAGGGTGGGCAGCGCGGCGTAGGCGGTCGGCGCCAGCAGGGCCAGGACGGCGAGGAACACGCCTCCGGCCACTGTGGTGCGCAGCAGGGTCTTCATAGCCGTCGATGTTGACGGCGGTCGATCACGGGCGGCAACGTCTTTGCCCTCTGCAGAAAACACCCTGGTCCGATGGTGGCCCCGGAGCCAGCCGTCATGATCCGGTCGGCGGAACCGGGACGGTTGGACGATCGCCAGACTGGACGCACGTCCAGCCGACCCGGGGACCGTCATGCTTCGGATCCACTTCACCGCTGCCGACCTCGCCCGCACCCGGATCGCGCCGGCACCTGATCCGCTGTGGGAGAGCATGCTCAGCATGCACTGGCTGCGGGGCCGGTGCCCGGATCCGCTGCTGGCCGGGTGGCGGCGACGGATGGTGGGGTTGCTGCACGCGCGCCACGGCCACCGGGCCGAGTTGGGGTTGCCGCTGTCGATCAACCCGCCGCTGGGCTACTTTCCGGACTTCCTGACCCCCATCGAGGCCGGCGGCGGGTTCGAGCCCGGGCTGGACGCCCTGCTGCGCACGCCCAGGGCCAGACTCGCGGCCGACCTGGCGACGCTCCGCTCGACGGGGATCCGCCCACCGTCGGCCGTCGCCGACCTGGCGGCCGGTGACGTGACCGCCCTGCGCCAGCTCGGGGCGGGCCTCCAGCTCTACCACCGGCTCGCGATCCGGCCCCTGTGGCACGCTATCCGCTCCGCGTTCGACGCCGATCGCGCGTTGCGGTCCCGGCGGCTGCTGAACCAGGGCCTGTCGGTGCTGCTGAACGATCTGCACCCGAGTGCCAGGTTCGACGGCGGCGTCCTGACGATCACCGGCTACATCGCCGAGCGTGACCTCCACCTGGACGGGCGGGGGCTGCTGCTCGTGCCGTGCTATTTCAAACAGCACGCGAAGCCGATGGTGCTCGCCGATCCGCTGCTGCCGCCGGTGCTGGTCTACCCCATCCACCCGCACGCCCGCGTGGTGTCCACGGCGGCCGCGGCGGGATCCCTGTCGGCCCTGCTGGGCGGCACCCGGGCCGCCATCCTCGTGCTGGCCGCCGAAGGTGGGACGACCTCCGAGGTCGCCCACCGGCTCGACATCAGCGTCCCGTCGGCGAGCAGGCACCTGGCCGTGCTGCGCTCCTCGGGACTGGTCACGAGTGCCCGCGACCGCAACGCGGTGCACCACACGCTCACCCCGCTGGGCCTGGCGCTGCTCAACCGCGGTTGACCCGGGCCCCTACCGGGCCAGCTAAGCCCGGGGCGGCGTCACTCCACCCAGGCGCCGGCGCGCATCACCCGGAGCACGTTGAGGTCGTCGTCGAGGACGACCAGGTCGGCCCGGAGGCCGGTCTGGAGCGCGCCCACCCGGTCGCCCAGCCCGATGGCCCGGGCCGGGGTGGTGGCGACCATCCGGCAGGCGTCCGGCAGGGCGATCCCCGCGGCGACGGCGTGCCGCAGCGCGGCGTCCATGGTCAGCGTGCTGCCGGCGATCGCGCCGTCCCGGCTGAGCCGGGCCACCCCGTCGGCCACCGTGACGGCCTGGCCGCCCAGCTCGTACTCGCCGTCGGGCATGCCGGCGGCGGCCATCGCGTCGGTGATCAGGGCGGCCCGTTCCGGGCCGGCCACCGAGGTGGCGAAGCCGAGCATGCCGTCGTGCAGGTGCACGCCGTCGGCGACCAGCTCGCAGACCACGTTCGGGGCGTCCAGCAGGGCCACCACCGGCCCCGGCTCGCGGTGGTGCACCGGGCGCATCCCGTTGAACAGGTGGGTGCCGACGCTCGCGCCGGCCGCCACGGCCGCCCGGGTCTGCTCCCAGGTGGCATCGGTGTGCCCGACGGCCGCCACCACGCCCTGGCCGACCAGCAGCTTGATCGCCTCCAGCGCGCCGTCGCGCTCCGGGGCCAGGGTGACCATCCGGACCGCGCCGCCGCCCAGCTCGATCAGCTCGGCCAGCTCCTCGGTGGACGGGTCGCGGAGGAACTCCGGGTTCTGCGCGCCGCACCGCGCCGCGGACAGGTAGGGCCCCTCGAAGTGGACGCCGGCCAGCACCCCGGACTCGACGAGCGGCCGGTAGGCGGCGGTGGCCTCGCGCATCAGCGGGAACGGGGAGCTGACCAGGCTGGCCAGCAACGTGGTGGTGCCGTGCCCGAGGTGGAAGTCGGCGGCCTGCCGCGCCGACTCCGCGTCGCCGGTGGTGAACGTGTGCCCGCCCCCGCCGTGGGTGTGCATGTCCACGAAGCCCGGCACGATCCAGTGCCCGTCGCGCACCGTCGGGTACTCGGCGACCGCCCGGATCCGGTCGCCGGCGATCTCCACGCAACCCTGCCGGATCACGCCGGCCGGGGTCACCACCTTGCCGGTCACGCGCAGGGTCATCGGCTCTCCTTCGCCAAAGTGTCCAGGGCCAGCAGGGCGGCGCCGAGGCAGCCGGCCTCGTCGCCGAGGGCCGCCGCGACCAGGCGCGGCTCCCGGTGGAACGTCAGGCGCTCGCGCAGCGCCACGCGCAGCGGGTCGAACAGCCGGGGGCCGGCCTGGGCCAGCCCGCCGCCGATCACGATGGTCGCCACGTCGAACAACGCCTGACCGGTGGCCAGGCCGTCGGCGAGCGCCTCGACCGCCTCCCGCCAGACCTGGCCGGCCAGCGGCTCACCGGCCGCCGCCCGGTCGGCCACCTGGGCGGCGGTGGCCGGGGCACCGGACAGCTCGGCGTACCGGCGGCCGACCGCCGAGGCCGACGCCACCGCCTCCAGGCAGCCGGGGCGGCCGCAGCCGCAGCGCGGGCCGTCGGGGCGTACCAGGATGTGGCCGATCTCCCCGGCGGCGCCGTGCGCGCCGACGGCGGCCGACCCGTCGACCACGTGGGCGGCGGCGATGCCGGTGCCGATCGCCACGAAGAGCACGTGGCCGGCGTCCCGCCCGGCACCGAGCCGCGCCTCGGCCAGGCCACCCACCCGCACGTCGTGGCCGAGCGCCGTGGGCAGGCCGAGCCGCGTCCGCGCCAGCTCCCGCAGGGGTACGTCCCGGAAGCCCACGTTCGCCGACCAGACCGCGACCCCGCGGGCCTCGTCGACCACCCCGGGCACGGCGATGCCGCACGCCACCGGGGTGAGGCCGTCGGCGCGGGCCTTGCCGGCGAGCCCCTCGGCCACGTCGAGGATCGTGCCGACCACCGCCTCCGGGCCGCGCGCCGCGTCGGTGGCGTGCCGCTCGGCGTGCACGGTCGTGCCGTCCGGGCGGACCAGGGCGCACTTCATCCCGGTGCCGCCCACGTCCAGCGCGACGACGACCTCGCCGCCTGGGGTCATGCGAGCACCACGGAGCGGGTCAGGTGCCGGGGCGCGTCGGGGTCGAGGCCGCGGCTGGTGGCCAGCGCGACGGCGAAGCGCTGGGCGAGGATGAGGTCGGCCATCGGGTCGACCGGGTTGCGCCCGGCCGCCCAGCTCGTCAGCACGGTGTGGCAGCCGTGCGTGCGGCTGTGCACGAAGGCGGCGCCGGTCGCGGCCACGTCCTCCGGCAGCCCCTCCGGGATGCCGCCGAACGCCCAGACCAGCCGCCCGGGGGCGGCGATCGAGATGGGGCCGTGCCGGTAGTCCATGGCCGGGTACGCCTCGGCCCAGAAGGTGGCCGCCTCCCGGCACTTCAGCGCGGCCTCCTGGGCCAGCCCGACCGTCCAGCCGCGGCCGAGGAACGTGACCTGCTCGATGGTGGCCGGGTCGATGGGCAGCGGGGCCCGGACGGCCACCTCCGCGTCGGCGGCGAGCCGGCCCAGGTCCTCGCCCAGGTGGGCGCGGAGCAGCGCGAGCGCCGTGGTGGCGAAGCGGGTCTGCACCACCGAGCGCTCGTCGGCGAAGGGCAGCGGCACCGCCGCGTCGGCAAGCTCGACGGCCGGTGAGGCCGGGTCGCCGACGAGGACCGTCGTGGGCAGCTGCCCGCGCAGCGCGGCGAGCAGGTCGAGCACCTCGGTGGTGGTGCCGGAGCGGGTGATGGCGATGACCCGGTCGTAGCGGCGGCCGGTGGGGAACTCGCTGGCCTGGAAGGCGTCGGTCTCGCCCTGCCCGGCGCGCTCGCGCAGGCCGGCGTACGCGGCCGCCATGAACCAGGACGTGCCGCACCCGACGACGGCGACCCGCTCGCCGGGGCGCGGCAGGCGGTCGGCTACGGCCGGGGCGAGCCGCGCCGCCTCCCGCCAGCAGTCGGGCTGGCTCGCGATCTCCGCGTGCACGTACGCCATGACAACTCCTCGGCAGGGGGAGACCTTGCGCAATACGGCGCGATACGGCCGCCTTTCGCGCGTCATTCTGCGCGATTCGGGGTGGCCGTGGCAACCGGCTCCCAGATCGCGCAGGACAGGGTTTTGCGCCTTGCCAGTTTCGCGCACTACTGTGCACGCAATCAATCACCGTTCGTGCAGAGTCAGTGGAGGCCCCGCGGTGGACCGCTACGCCCGATGGAACGCGCTGCTCGAGATGCTGACCAACAGCGGCCGGGTCAGCGTCGAGGAGGCGGCCGAGCGCCTGGACGTCTCCCAGGCCACCATCCGGCGTGACTTCGACCAGCTCGCCCAGCAGCAGATGATCACGCGGACCCGGGGCGGCGCGGTCGCCAACGGCGTCTCCTACGACCTGCCGCTGCGCTACAAGACGGCCAAGCACTCGGCGGAGAAGCAGCGGATCGGCGCGGCCGCCGCCGCGCTGGTCTCCCCGGGCACGGTGGTGGGTCTGAACGGCGGAACGACCAGCACCGAGGTGGCCCGGGCGCTGGCCGTCCGTCCCGACCTGAACACCAGCGCCGAGGGCGCCCAGCTCACCGTGGTCACCAACGCCCTGAACATCGCCAACGAGCTGCTGGTGCGCTCGCGGATGAAGGTGGTGGTGGCCGGCGGCGTGGTCCGGCCCAAGTCGTTCGAGCTGGTCGGCCCGCTGGGCGGGGCGCTGCTGCGCGAGGTCACCCTGGACGTGGCGCTGCTCGGCGTGGACGCCATCGACCCGCAGCTCGGCGCCGCCGCCCACCACGAGGGCGAGGCGGCCATGAACAGCCTCATGGTGGCCCGGGCCAAGCGGGTCGTGGTCATCGCCGACTCGTCCAAGCTGGGCGGACACGCGTTCGCCCGGATCTGCCCGGTGGACCGGGTGGAGACGCTGGTGACCGACTCGGGCGCGTCCCCCGCCGTGGTGCAGGCGTTCCGGGACGCGGGCGTGCACGTCGTCTGCGCCTGACCGGCCTCCTCGGCGCGCCTGACGCCGCTCGCCGGCGCGCCTGACGCGAATCCGGGAAAACCCCGATGCATACCGGGTATTGTCTGCGGCTGCATACCGCGTATGGTGTCGAGCTGACACCTACTTATCGGGGGAGGTCAGCTTGTCGGCTGTCCTGGAGATCGAAGGTCTCCGCAAGACGTACCGGAGCCGGAAACGCGGGGTCCGCCACGCGCTCGACGGCTTCGACATGCGGGTCGAGGCCGGCCAGGTGCACGGCTTCCTCGGCCCCAACGGCTCGGGCAAGACCACCACGCTGCGGACGCTGCTCGGCCTGATCCGGCCCAACGGCGGCCGCATGGCCATTCTCGGTCAGGAGCTGCCGCAGGCGCTGCCCGCGGTCGCCGGCCAGGTCGGTGCCATCGTGGAGAGCCCGCAGTTCTTCCCGCACTTCTCCGCCCGGGACACCCTCGGGCTGCTCGCCCAGGCCGGTGAGCTGCCGCGGCAGCGGGTCGACGAGGTGCTGGAGCTGGTCGGGCTGCGCGACCGGGCCGGCGAGCGGGTGAAGACCTACTCGCTCGGCATGAAGCAGCGGCTCGCGGTCGCCTCCGCGCTGCTGAAGAACCCGAAGCTGCTGATCCTGGACGAGCCGGCCAACGGCCTCGACCCGGGCGGCATCCGGGAGATGCGCGGGCTGATGCGCGACCTCGCCGCCGCCGGGATGACCGTGGTGCTCTCCAGCCACATCCTCGGCGAGATCCAGCTCATCTGCGACTCGGTCACCATCATCTCGCTGGGCCGGCGGGTCGCGTACGGGCCGGTCGACGAGGTGCTCGCCGCACACTCGCAGGGCGCGGTGCGGGTCCGCCTGGAGGCGGTCACCGACCTGCCGCAGGCGGCCGAGACGCTGACCCGGGCCGGGATCCGGGTCGCCGCCGAGGCCGACCACCTGATGCTCGCAGGCGTCGACAAGCCCGCCGCGGTCAGCCGCGTCCTGGCCGAGCAGGGCCTCTACGTCAGCGAGCTGACCCCGGTCGCGGTCGACCTGGAGAGCGTCTTCCTCGAACTGACCGCCACCGCGCCGGTTCCCGGCCAGCACCGGCAGGTCGACCAGTCCACGAAGGTCGGTGAGCCGGGCAGCGGCGCCACCACGGGAGGTTGGGGCGCATGAGCCTGTACGTGACCGAACTGCGCCGGCTCAGCAAGCGCCGGCTCACCCGGCTGCTGCTGGTCCTGCTGCTGCTCGGGCTGGCCACGGTGGCCACCGCGTTCAGCTTCTCCAGCCACCAGCTCTCGAAGGAGACGGTGGCGGCCGCCCAGGTCGAGTCCGACGCCCAGTACCAGCGGGCGCTGGGGGACTGGAAGAAGAGCGTCGCCGACTGCGACGCCGCCAAGGCCAGGGGCGACCAGGACACCGAGGACCGGTACGGCCCGAACTGCGGCCGGGACTGGCAGCCGCAGCCGGAGATGTTCGACCCGAAGTGGAACCTGCCCTACCAGTTCGACTTCCGGGCCGAGTTCCCCATGTTCATCGCGGTCTTCGCCGGGGCGGTGGCGCTCTTCGCGTTCATCGTCGGCGCCTCCTACGTGGGCGCCGAGTGGAGCACCGGCGGGATGATGAACCTGCTGCTCTGGCGGCCGAAACGGCTCGCCGTGCTGGGCACCAAGCTGGCCGCGCTGCTCACCACGGTGCTGGGCGTGAGCCTGGTGCTCGGCGCCTTCTGGACGCTCGCCTTCTGGCTCATCGGCCGCTACCGGGGGACCACCGCCAAGGTGACCTCCGGGGTGTGGCAGTCCATCGGCCTCGACGGCCTGCGGGCGGTCGGGCTCATCCTGCTGGTCGGCGCGGTCGCCTTCGCGCTCGCCTCACTGGGGCGGCACACCGCGATGGCGCTCGGCGCGGCCGTGGCGGTCTTCGCGATCAGCGAGATCGGCATCCGGATCGCGGTCGCCGTGCTCTCCGTGCCGTTCGGCGACCGCTACGTCCTGTCCACGTACGCCCAGTCGTGGTTCATGAAGAAGGTGGAACTCTTCGACTACGACACCTGCCAGTTCGCCAAGGGCGCGTGTGAACCGGCCAAGCTGGTGGTCACCTGGCAGCAGTCCGCGCTGGTGCTCGGTGTGGGCGCCGCCGCGGCGCTGATCGCCTCGTTCTGGTCGATGCGCCGGCGGGACATCGCCTGACCGGCGCGGACCCCGCGTCCGATGCGGGCCGGGCGGACCCTGGTTAGGCTGGGGTCCCCCGGCCGGCGTCGTCGCGCCGGCCGCCCCGTCCCGCTGAGGAGCGCCATTGCCCGCCGACGCCACGGAGCGGGCCGCCACCGACCGGCCCGAGCCGTCGGGGACCACCGACGTCGCCCGCCGGGAGGCCGGCCGCACCGTCCCGCCACCCCGCTCCGCACCCGCGGTCGAGGCCGCACCGCCGGACGACGGACCGGCGGCTCAGGCGCCGGAGGCGCCCGGCGAGACCGACGGGCTGACCGAGCGGGAGCGGCAGATCCTCGCCTTCGAGCAGCAGTGGTGGAAGCACGCGGGCGCCAAGGAACAGGCCATCCGGGACACCTTCGGGCTCTCCGCGACCCGCTACTACCAGCTGCTCAACGCGCTGCTGGACCAGCCGGCCGCGCTCGCCGCGGAGCCGGTGCTGGTCGGCCGGCTGCGCCGGCTGCGCTCGTCCCGGGCGCGGAACCGGCGACGCTGACCGGCGAGGCCGCCCCCGGTTCCGGCCGCACCGGCATGGGCTCCGGCGCTCCGGGTAGGCGGCGGACGGCGACGGAGGGAGCAGACGGATGGGGGCACCAGACCGCCGGTACCCGATCGGCAGCCGGCCGGCCCGGCCGGTCGGGACGGCGCCGATGATGCGGGTACGCTCCGCCTCCGATCCGGCCCCGGACCGGCTGGAGAACGAGGACCTGGTCTTCCGGTTCGGCCCGCTGGTCGGCGTCCTCGACGGGGCGACCGTGCCGGAGGGGTTCGACACCGGGTGCGTGCACGGCCCGGCCTGGTACGTCCGGCACCTGGCCGCCCGGATCGGCCTGGCCGTCGCGGCCCGCCCGGCGGCCACGCTGATGAGCAGCCTGGCCGCGGCGATCCTGGCCGTGCGGGCCGACCACGGCGGCGACTGCGACCTGGACCACCCGGGCACCCCGTCCTCCACGGTCTGCCTCCTCCGGGAGGGTGGCGACCAGGTGGACTACCTGGTCCTCTGCGACAGCCCGCTCGTGCTCGACAGCGGGGACCGGATCGATGTGGTCTCCGACGACCGGCTGGACACGGCGCTGGAGGACCTGCGCCGCACCGCCGCCGCGCTGCCGGACGGGGGCGTCGACGCGGCGACCCGGTTCCACCGGGCGGTGACCGTGCAGCGCACCCTGATGAACCGGACGCACGGCTACTGGGCGGCCGCCAGCGACCCGGACGCGGCGTACCACGCGGTGACCGGCACGCTGCCGCTGCGTGGGGCGGGTGCGCTGCGACGGGCCGCGCTGCTCACCGACGGCGCCTCCTGCGCGGTCGAGCAGTTCGGCCTCTTCGACTGGACCGGCCTGCTCGACGTAGCGGCGGCCGAGGGCCCGGAGGGGCTGATCGACCGGGTCCGGGCGGCCGAGCGGGACCATCCGGACCGGTTGCGCCGGCACAAGCGCAGCGACGACGCGTCGGTGGCGCTCTGCGAGTTCGCCCCGGCGGAGTGAGCACCCTCACCGCCGAAACGGACCGGTCGGCTGACAACGGAGCGTGAGGCGGAACACCCGGGGGGTACGACCGGCCGACCCCCTCCGCCGGACCGGCAGTCCGGGCCCAAAGGGGTGGACTTGGGCCGGTACGACCGGCAGACTGCGCCTCGTGAAGGGTGCCGTACGACTGGAGCCGGTGGACGAGCGAAACCTGGAGCCGTTGCTCTCCGTAGCGGCTGCCGAGGCGGAGCCGGAGGACGTCATGCCCCCGGTCCAGGCCCCGGCCGGGTGGTCGCTGGCCCGCCGGGAGGCCTTCCGCGAGTTCCACCGGGCGAGCTTCGGCGGCCTGGACGGCCCGACCCGCACCCTGATGTACGCGATCGTGGCCGGCGGCGAGGTGGTCGGCATGGTTCGGATGACCCGCTGCGGCGAGCCGGGGACGGTGGAGACCGGGATGTGGCTGGGCCGTTCGGCGCGCGGCCAGGGGCTCGGCGCGGCGGCTCTGCGGGAGCTGCTCCACGCCGCCGCGGCGGCCGGCATGCGCACCGTCGTGGCCGAGACGACACCGGACAACCACGGCGCTGTCTCGGTCCTTCGTAAATGTGGCGCGGAATTGCGCGAGAAGGACGGCAAGCTCCGCGCGGAAATGTGTCTCGATTCGGCTTTGCCGACGCACTGAATTGCTGATTGCCCTCAGTCAAGCGATTTGACTTCTCCCTGGTCAGCTCGGCCCGTCTGCCCGTTTTGCGCGGTCTGACCGTCACGCTGCCGGTTATCCAATTCTCCAGTTACACGCGTCTCCCTGACCCTGCCGGAATGTTTTGCCGGTGGGGTGACGGGTACTGCCCGCCGGGTCCGCTGATACGGAACTCGGTCGCAGGCCCGTTTCCGCTGATCCCCGGCAGCTGTCATTCCGGGCCTGCTCCAGACGAGGTGTCCGCTTCCGCCGGGGAGCGAAGGAGAACAGATGAAGAGCGGAGCACGGGTGGCGCTGGCGGTGGGCTTCGGCTACCTCCTCGGGCGCCGGAAGAAGATGCGTACGGCCCTCACCCTCGCAGCCGCCGTGGCGGCTGGGCGGGCCAGCCAGCGGCCGGGCGGGCTGAAGCAGCTCGGCGCGGACCTGATGAACGTGAACCCCCAGCTCGGCGGCCTCGGCAAGCTGGGCGGCCCGCTGGCCACCGCCGGCAAGGCCGCGGCGACCGCGGCCGCGGGCAGTGGCATCGACGCGCTCAGCGGCAAGCTCCGCGGCAGCGCCGACGCGCTGCGGCGGAAGACGGCCGGTGACGGCGGCGGCCGCGCCGACGAGGAGCCGACGGACGGCGAGCGCTCGGCCGCCGACGACGAGGAGGAGTTGGACGAGCAGCCCGCCGCGGAGGACGAGACGGACCGGGGCGGGCGCCCGGTCGTCGCACGACGGCAGCGGGGGCGGTGACCATGGCGACCAGCAACCTCACGGATCGGGCCCGGGAGCAGCTCGGCAGCGAGCTGCGCAACCTCGCCTCGGCCATCGGTGAGCGTGCCGTGCACGCGGTCACCGAGCGGATCACCGGCGCCACCGGGCGGCTCAGCGACTACGCCAAGGAGGGCGGTGGCCCCGGCCTGGTCGCGGCCGCCACCGGCGCCCAGAAGCTCGCCGAGGGCAACTCCCCGGTCAAGGCCATGTTCCATGCCGGCCTGGCCGGCGGTAAGGAGAAGTTGATGGCGGCATTCGGCGGTGGCAAGGGCGGCAAGGGCGGCGGCAAGAAGCTCAAGGTCACCAACATCGTCGAGACCATCGAGGTCGGCGTGCCGGTCCGGGTGGCCTACAACCAGTGGACGCAGTTCGGCGACTTCCCGAGCTTCATGAAGAAGGTCGAGCAGGCCGACTGGGACTCGGACGGGAAGATGACCTGGAAGGCGCAGGTCTTCTGGTCGCACCGGACCTGGGAGTCGACCATCGTCCGGCAGATCCCGGACCGGCTCATCCACTGGCGGTCCAAGGGCGAGAAGGGCTCCGTCGACGGCACGGTCAGCTTCCACGAGGTCGGCCCGGAGCTGACCAGGATCCTGGTCGTGCTGGAGTACCACCCGCAGGGCCTCTTCGAGCACACCGGCAACCTGTGGCGCGCCCAGGGCCGCCGGGTCCGGCTGGAGCTGAAGCACTTCGTCCGGCACGTGATGACGCAGACCGTGCTCGACCCCGACTCGGTCGAGGGCTGGCGCGGTGAGATCGAGGACTCCCAGGTGGTCAAGGACCACGAGACAGCGCTCCGCGAGGAGCAGGAGGGCCGCGAGGAGCAGGAGGGCCGCGAGGAGCGGCCGGGCCGCGAGAAGCAGCGGGGCCGCGCCGGGGAACCCGAGGAGGAGCCGGAGGAGGAGCCCGAGGAGGAGCCGGAGGAGGAGCGCCGGCCCGCCGGACGCGGCCGCCGCCGGCCACCGCCGCCGCGCCGCCGTCCCAGCCCGGAAGAGGAGGAGTACGCGGACTACGACGAGGGCGACGACTTCGACGACGACGAGTACGCCGAGGAGCCCGAGGAGGAGGAGCCGCCGCGCCGCCGCGCCCCCGAGCGGGCGCGCCGCCCCCAGCCGCGCGAGGAGCGGGAGGCGCGCCCCGAGCGGCCGCGCCCGGTCCGGCGGGCTCCCGAGACACCACGACGGCCGGTGGTGCGCCGCCGGCGAGAGGAGCGTGACGAATGACCGTGTCCACCACGACGGGACAGTCGGGCAGCGCCCTGGAACGCACGAGCGGCGGCGGTGGGGGCACCCTCGCCGACGTCGTGGAGACCGTGCTCGACAAGGGCGTGGTGATCGACGCCCAGGTGTCGGTCGCCGTGGTCGGCATCCAGCTCCTGGAGATCAACGCCCGGATCGTCATCGCCAGTGTCGAGACGTACCTGCGGTTCGCCGAGGCGGTCGACCGGCTGAGCATCGTGCCGAAGGACCAGAAGGGCCTGCCGGACCTGGTCGGTGACGCGGCCGGCGCGGCCACCAAGGGCAAGGCGGTCTCCGGGCTCGGCAAGGCCGCCCAGGAGATCAGCGGCGCGGTGGCCGATTCGCTCCGCGACCGGGGCGACGAGCGGGAGCGGGAGCGGCCGCGCCGGCGGCGGGACGAGGAGCGCTGAGATGGCTGAGGAGAACGGGCTGTTCATTTACGGCATCGTGCCCTCCGACGTGGAGCCGACCCCCGAGGCCGAGGGGGTCGGCTCCCCGCCGGGCGAGGTGACCGCGATCCGGCACGGTGAGCTGGCGGCGCTGGTCAGCGAGGTCGGGCTGGAGGAGCCGCTGGGCCGGCCGGCCGACCTGACCGCGTACGAGCGGCTGCTGGACGGGACGGCGGTGGTCGCGCCGGTGCTGCCGGTGCGGTTCGGCACGGTGGTGACCGGCGAGGACGCGGTCGAGGACCTGCTCGCCGCGCACCACGACCGGTTCGCCGCCGCCCTCGACGAGTTCGAGGGCCGGCTCCAGTACACCGTGCACGGGCGCTTCGACGAGCAGGAGTTCATCAGCGGCTTCCTGGCGGAGAACGCCGCCGCCGGTGCCCTCGCCGACGAGGTGCGCGGCCGGCCGGAGGTCGAGAGCCGGGAGCAGCGGATCCGGCTCGGCGAGATGATCAGCCAGGCGGTGGAGCTGCGCCGGGAGGCGGAGAACCGCGACCTGATCGACGCGGTGGGCCGGTACGTGGTGGCCGACGTGCCACTCCCGCCCAGCAACGAGCTGGACGCGGTGCGCGTCTCCTTCCTGGTGGAGGGCGACGACGAGGACGAGTTCGTCCAGGCCGTGGAGGACTTCGCCGAGCAGCGGCGGGACCTGATCCGGATGCGGCTCATCGGACCGCTCGCCCCGTACGACTTCGTCAGCGCGCACCAACTGGTGGAGTGACACGTGGACATCCTGTGGACGCTGCTGACCCTGCCGTACGCGCCGGTGCGGGGGCTCACCGCGCTGGTCAAGGTGGTGGCGCGGGAGGCGGAGTCGCAGCAGTACAACCCGGTCAACATCCGGCGCGAGCTGGAGGAGCTGGACCGGGCGGCGGCGGCCGGCGACATCACGCCGGAGGAGCGGGACTGGGGGCAGCAGCAGGTGCTGGACCGGTTGACGAGGCCGGCCGCCGGCGCCGGCCGTACCCCGCCGGGGCGTAACGGCGCGCCCCGGCGGCCGGCGCCCGCCCGGCGGGGAACCGGCGGCCGCCGCGGCGAGCCGCGTGGCGGACGAGGGGGAGGGCGATGACAGCACGGATCCGGGGTGACGGCGACCGCGAGCGGTGGCGGGACCGGGGCGGGCGGGCCGAGGAGCGGTACCTCGACGAGGACGACGAGGAGGCGGTCGGCGCGGCCGAGGCGGCCCAGGAGGGGCTGCGCCTGATCGTCGCGCTGACCGGCAAGGATCCGCTCGGGATCACCTCGATCCAGCCCACCGACGACGGGTGGCGGGTCGGGGTGGAGGTGGTCGAGGACCACCGCATCCCGGCGTCGACCGACCTGCTCGGCCTCTACGAGGTCGAGCTGGACATGACCGGCAGCCTGCTCGGCTACCGGCGGACGCGCCGCTACCAGCGCGGCAAGGGGGACTGAGATGACCATTGGGCGGGCGCCGTCGGTCGTGCAGAACTCCGGTCAGGTGCTGCCGGCCGGTCATGAGCCGGCGAACCTCGGCGACATCCTGGAACGGGTGCTCGACCGCGGCATCGTGATCGCCGGTGACATCCGGGTCAGCCTGCTCGACATCGAGCTGCTGACCCTGAAGCTGCGGCTGGTCATCGCCTCGGTGGACACCGCGCGGCAGATCGGCATCGACTGGTGGGAGCACGACCCGTGGCTGAGCTCCAAGGCTCGGCCGCCGGTCGAGCCGGGCCCGCGTGACCCGGAGGAGGTCGAGGCGTCCCGTCGGCCGCGGGTGGCCGCCCGGGCCGAGCGGGACGAGCGGGACGAGCGGGAGGGCTGGCATGACCACGACCTCTGACCCCACCCCGGACACCGGGACCGCGGTCTGGCTGCACGGCGTGGTCGCCGGCACGGCCACGCCCGCCGGGCTGCCCGGCATCGCCGGCACGCCGGTCCGGGCCGTTGCCGCCGCCGGCCTGGTCGCCGTGGTCAGCGACGCCCCGCTCAGCGAGTACGGCGAGGCGGCGCTGCGCCGCAACCTGGAGGACCTGGCCTGGCTGGAGCGGGCCGCCCGGGCCCATCACGCCGTGGTGGACGCGCTGTCCCGGTCCGGCACGGTGGTGCCCGCCCGGCTCGCCACCGTCCACCGGGACGACGACCGGGTGGCCCGGGTGCTGATCGAGCGGCACGACGAGCTGGCCGGCACGCTGGCCCGGCTCGACGGCCGCGCGGAGTGGGGAGTCAAGGGCTACGTGGTGCCCGGGGCGACCCCGACGGCCGAGGAACCCGTCGACGGGGGCGGGGCCGGCGCGGCGTACCTGCGGCGGCGCCGGGCCCAGCTCACCGCCCGGGAGGAGGGGCAGCGGGTCGCCGCCGACGGGGCCGCCGCCGTGCACACCGCCCTCGCCGGGTACGCGGTCGCCGCCCGCCGGCACGCACCGCAGGACCGGCGGCTCTCCGGCGCGCCCACCGCCATGGTGCTCAACGGGGCGTACCTGGTCGACCGGGACCGCTGGGACGGCTTCGCGGGGCTGGCCCGGGAGCTGGCGGAACGGCACCCGGAGCTGCGGCTGGAGCTGACCGGCCCCTGGCCGCCGTACTCCTTCGTGGCGGAACCGGAGGCGGAGCCGGCATGGGCGTGAGCACGCTGGCGCCCAGCAGCGCCGACGATCCGCTGACCTACCGGCCGGTGGCGCTGGTCGACCTGCTCGACCGGGTGCTCGCCACCGGCGTGGTGATCACCGGGGACATCACCCTGGCCATCGCGGACATCGACCTGGTCCGCGTCTCGCTGCGGGCGCTCATCGCCTCGGTCGGCGCGCTGGCCCCGCCCGAGCCGGAGGCCGCGGCGTGACCGGCCGGGACGAGGCGGCCGACCTGGCGGCGGCGCTGGGCGAGCCGCGGTGGACGGCGCCCCGGGTCCGGCCGCTGGACCGCAGGCTGGCCGTGGACCAGGACTCGGTCGAGCGCGGGCTGGCCAGCCTGGTGCTCACCGTGATCGAGCTGCTCCGGCAGCTCATGGAACGGCAGGCGCTGCGCCGGGTCGACCTGGGCGACCTGACCGAGGAGCAGGTCGAACGGGTCGGCGCCACGCTGATGGCGCTGGAGGAGCAGATGACCCAGCTCCGCGAGTACTTCGGCCTGGCCCCCGAGGACCTCAACCTCGACCTCGGCCCGCTCGGCCCGCTGCTGCCCACCGACTGAGCCGGCTCAGCGCCGGGTGGCGGCGTAGGCCTCCAGGAGGGCGAGCTGGATCGGGTCCAGCGAGGGGCGTACGCGGGTGCGGGCCGCCTCGACGTGCGCGGCGGTGACCGTGCTGGCCGCCAGCGACTCGCGCATCGCGGCGAGCGCCGCCTCCCGGATCAGCGCGGCGCAGTCGGCCGCGGAGAAGCCGTCCAGCTCCGCGCCCAGCGCGGTGAGGTCCACGTCGGGCGCGAGCGGGACGTGCCGGGCGGCCGCGTGGAGGATCTCGGCGCGGGCCGGGCCGTCCGGCGGCGGCACGTACACCAGGCGCTCCAGCCGCCCGGGGCGGAGCAGCGCCGGGTCGACCAGCTCGGGACGGTTCGTCGCGCCGACCACCACGACGTTGCGCAGCGCCTCCACCCCGTCCAGCTCGGTGAGCAGGGCGGCGACCACCCGGTCGGTGGTGCCCCCGTCGCTGGCCTGGCCGCGGACCGGGGCGAGGGCGTCCACCTCGTCGAGGAAGACCAGCGTGGGGGCCGCCTCGCGGGCCCGGCGGAACAGCTCGCGGACCGCGCGCTCGCTCTCACCGACCCACTTGGAGAGCAGCTCCGCGCCCTTCACCGACAGCACGTTGGCCCGGCCCGAGCCGGCCAGCGCGGTGACCAGGTAGGTCTTGCCGCAGCCGGGCGGCCCGTAGAGCAGCACCCCGCGCGGCGGCGTCACGCCCAGCCGGGCGAACGTGTCCGGGTAGGTCAGCGGCCAGAGCACCGATTCGGTCAGCGTCTGCTTGACCTCGTGCAGGCCGCCGACGTCGTCCAGGGTCACCGAGGCCAGCTCCAGGGTGGACGCGGCCATCGTGGTCGGCCGGACCACCTCCAGGGCGGCGGCGAAGTCGGCCATCGCCACGGTCGGCGTCTCCGCCGCCTTCTGCCGCAGCGCGGCCCGCACCCCGGCCTCGCGGACCAGCGCGGCCAGGTCCGCGGCCACGAACCCCGGCGTACGGGCGGCCACCTCGTCCAGCCGGACGTCCTCAGCCAGCGGCACCTGCCGGGTGAGCACGGTCAGCTGCTCCCGGCGCAGCGCCGCGTCGGGCAGCGGCACGGTGATCCGCAGCGAGAGCAGGTCCGGGGCGCGCAGCGCCGGGTCCACCGCCTCGGGACGCCCGGTCGTGCAGACCACCGCCGCCCCCGATTGGACCGTCTCGGCGACCACCTGCCGGAACACCGTAGCCAGCGGACCGGGCTCGTCGGCCGGGGCGACCGCCTCCACGTCGGTGACCAGCAGCACGGCCGGCCCGTTGGCCCGGACCTCCGCGGCGGCCTCGCGCAGCCGGCGGGCGGCGGCGTCGTTGCCCAGCGCGGCCAGTTCCGGGCCCCACAGCGGGCGGACCCGGGCGCGGACCCGGGCGGCGACCGCGCGGACCAGCGCCGACTTGCCCGAGCCGGCCGGGCCGCCGACGAGGACGCCGAGCGAGACGGTGGTGCCGAGCCGGCCCAGCACCTCCCCGTGGTGGAAGCCCAGGTCGAGCAGTTCGGTCAGCTCCTCGGCCTGGGCCCGCAGCCCGGGCAGCTCGTCCACGTCGGGAGCGTCCTCGGGGCCGAGCAGGCCGTCGGCGGGCGCGGGAGCGGCCGGGGTCGCCGGGCCCGTCCCGCCGGCCGGGCCGGAGCCGCGGGTGGCCGCGCCGTGCTCCCAGCCGACCACGGTGTCCATGGTGACCAGCGCGCCGGTCGCCGGCTCGGCCGCCACCACGGTGAGCAGGGTGCTGGTCCAGGCGTACCCGACGGTGGTGGCCAGGCTGCGGCGGGCGGCCTCGACCAGGCCGCGGAGCGCGGCGTCGGGGAGCACGTCCTGGGGCAGCAGCGAGACGTCGTCCCCGGCGGTGACCACCTTGCCGAGCAGGGCGAGCCGGAGCATCTCCGGGGAGACGGCGGCGACGACGCCGACCGGGCCGGCGAGGGTGAGCCGGCGGGCCGGGACCGCCGGCAGCGGGCTCACCGTGACCTGCCCGCCGTCGCGCAGGCCCAGGTTGCCCAGCAGCAGGTCGTCGGCGTAGAGCAGGGCGCTGCTCGCGCCCGGGTCCGCCGGCGCGGCGATGCCGGCGGTCACCCGCCGGCCGGCTAGCCGCACCGGGTCGCCGGGGCGCAGGGCCAGCGCCGTCAGCACCTCAGGGTGCAGGCGGACGACGCCGCGCCGGGCGTCCAGCGCCGCCGGCCGCAGGATCGCGGTCAGGGTCAGGTCGGGTTCCGCCACCCGCCCGACAGTAGCCGCCGGCACCACGTCGTGCCGGCGGGCCTCTACAGCGGGCCGGTATCGTCCAGCAGGGAGGGATCGCGCCGGATCATCTCGGCCAGCCGGGCCGCCGGGTCGGCGACCATCCCGTCCTGCCCGGGGGCCGGCACCGTCTTCACCGACATGGGCCAGGCCGGCGGGGGCGCGGGCGCGGCAGTGGCGCCGACCGTCACCTCCGGGCCGGACCAGGCGACCCGCAACGGGTACGCCTGGCCGCCCAGTTCCACCCGCACGACGACGGCCAGGCCGGGGTGCTCGGCGACCACCCGGCGGACCGCCTCGGCCACCTCCTCGACCGGGTCCCGCCGCTCCGGCCGGTCGCCCCCACGCAACCGGTACGCGCCGTGCCCCGCCCGCTCGTCCGCCGACCCGTCGCGCGCGGCCTCCTCGGCCGGCTCGCCGGGCAGTGGCGCCCGGCGGCGCAGCGCCTCATCGCGCCGCGCCAGCCGGGCCAGGGTCTCGTCCAGATCGCCTCTCATCACGTGCACCCCTTCCGTGACACGGGTCGAACCGGCTGCCGGTTCAGGCCCCTTTCTCCCGGGTCGCCCGGTTCAGCGCCCGGTCCAGGACCACCAGCAGTGCGTCCCGTACGGAGAGCCGGTCCCGGGCGTCGAACTGCACCAG
This sequence comes from Micromonospora sp. NPDC005707, assembly GCF_040631005.1. Taxonomy (NCBI): domain Bacteria; kingdom Bacillati; phylum Actinomycetota; class Actinomycetes; order Micromonosporales; family Micromonosporaceae; genus Micromonospora; species Micromonospora sp. NPDC005707. Next base: position 263,102 of record NZ_JBEXYR010000005.1, on the reverse strand, counting down.
CGGCACATGTTCGCCGATCGCCAGCGCCCAGCGGATCGAGGGTAGGTCGAGGGCCAGCCGGCCGTCGAAGGCGTTCACCCCCACCGCGAACGGCAGCCCGGCCCGCTCGAAGAAGTCGATCGCCGGATAGCAGTCGTCGAGCCGGGCGCTGTCCACCACCACGAGCGCGCCGAGCGCGCCCCGGGCCAGGTCGTCCCACATGAACCCGAAGCGGGCCTGGCCGGGCGTGCCGAAGAGGTAGAGCTTGAGGCTGCGGTCGATGGTGACGCAGCCGAAATCCATGGCCACCGTGGTGGTGGTCTTGTCCGAGACCGCGCCCGGGTCGTCGACGCCGATCCCGGCGGTGGTCATCTCCGCCTCGGTGGTCAGCGGCGCGATCTCGGAGATCGCGCCCACCGTGGTGGTCTTGCCCACCCCGAAGCCACCGGCGATGAGGATCTTCACCGGGATCGGCGGGCGCGGCGCGGGCACCGGGCTGACCGTCGGGGCGGCCATCTCCGGCGGCCGGTACGGCGGGGGCGGAGCCGGTGTGGTGGTCCGCCCGGCCGGCGGGGCGGCGGCCGGCCCGGCGCCGGTGGGCGGGGCGGCGTACCGGGTGGCGGCGCTGTTCGCGGCGGGACCGCCCGCGGCGGCCGCCGGCCATTCAGGAGATCGCACGGAGTCCATCAATCACTCGCAGGATGAGGTCGGGGTCGAGGGCGTCGTCGGCGTCCCCGACGTGCACGTCGAGGTGCCCGGCGGCGCGGAGGTCGCCGACGAGCACCCGGGTCACGCCGAAGTGCATCCGCGCCCGGGCGGAGATCTCGGCGACCGAGATCGGTTCGGCGCAGAGCGCCACGATCGTCGCCAGTTCCGGGGCGAGCTGGGCGATGACCGCCCAGGAGCCGCTCTCCGGCCGGGCGGTCACCTGGGTCTCCAGGCCGATCGCCGGATCGCCGTCCACCCGGCCGGCGGTCAGCACGAACGGGCGCGGGCCGGCCGGCTCCCCGCCGCCCGCGTCCGACCCCGGGCCGGGGGAGGGCGCGTGCAGGAAGGGGCGGATCCGGGTGCCGGGCTCCGGCTCCGGGTCCTCACCGGCCGCCTCCGGGGTCATTGCTGGACGGCGTTCTTCAGTTCGGCGATCAGGCGGGGGGTCAGGGCGCCGCCGGCGCGGCCGGCGAAGAGCGTCATCTCGTACGCCACGGTGCCCAGGTTGGCGGAGCGGTCGGCGACCACGCCGAGTACCGAGCCGCTGCTGATCGCGCTGATCAGGAGGTAGCCCTCGGCCATGTCCACGATCACCCGGTTCAACCCGCCGAGCGCGTACCAGCTGGCCGCGCCCCCGGCGAGGCTGGTCATGCCGGAGACGACCGCGGCCAGCCGCTCCGCGTTGGACCGGTCCTTGATGGCGGACATGGCCATCAGCAGTCCGTCCGAGGAGACCGCGATCGCCTCCATGACCCCGGCCGTGCTGGAGGTGAACGAGTCGAGCAACCAGTTGAAGGTGCGCGCCTCGGGGCTGAGACCGCCGGTGGTGGTCTGGTCGGCGTTGTCGTGCAGGAACGGGCTGGTCACCGTGATGCGTCCTCTTCGTAGCGTCGGTCTGGACTGACTTCGCGCAGAGCACGGGCGACGCCCGCCTCGAAATCGGTGATGAGGTCGCGGACCTCGGCCGGGTCCCCCGGCGGCGGGCTGGCCGGCGGGGCGGGCCGCACCGGCGACACGGCCAGGTTCGCCCCGGGCACCCGCCGGCTGAGCAGGGGCCGGCCGGGGGTGGGCACGGCCGGGGCGGTGTCGTCCTCGGCCCGGCGTACGCCGTCCTGGAACGCCTCGACCAGGGCCCGGACGGCGGCCGGGTCGGCGGTGGTGGCGGTGACCGGCCCCGGCGCCGGCCCGGCGGCGGGCAGGCTCGCCCCGGGCACCCGCTGCCGGATCAGCGGCCCCGTCCCGGCCGGCGGGAGGCCGGTCGCCGGCCCAGCGGCCGGGGGAGCGGCCGGTGCCGGGCCGACGACCGGGGTCGGCGGGTCGGAAAGGCCCGGGCCGGGGGTGGCCGGCGCCGGGGTGGCGGGCGCCACGGCGGGCGGCCAGGCGAGCGGCGGTCCGCCGGCGGGCGTCCAGGGTTCCAATGCGGGCGTCCCGGGCTCGACGGCGGGCGTCCCAGGGCCGACGGCGGGCGTCCCGGGCTCGACGGCGGGCGTCCCGGCTGCCACGGCCGGGTTGCCGAAGGCATTCCAGGACTGGCCGGCCTCCAGGCTGCGGGTGGCGCGGCTCAGCAGCGCCGCGTCGAAGCCGGCGGGCTCGCCGGCGGTCGGCGTCCGGGCGGGTTCGGGCAGCGCCCGCCGCTCCCGGGACGGCACGGAGGCCCGCGCCACGGTCGCACCGGCGCGCTCGGGGCGGCGGACCACCAGCAGGGCGGCCGGGATCTCCAGGTGGGCGGTCACGCCGCCACCGGCGGTCGCGGCCAGCCGGACGCTCCAGCCGTGCCGGCGGGCCAGCCGGCCCACCACGAAGAGCCCGAGCACCTCGGTCGGCGCCAGGTCGAGCCGCTCCCGGCGGGTGAGCCGGGCGTTCTCGGCGGCGAGGCGCTCCTCGGTCATGCCGATGCCCCGGTCCACCACGGTGAGCCGGGCGCCGCCGTCGGTCTGCTCGCCGGCCACCAGCACCCGCGTGTGCGGCGGGGAGAAGGTGGTGGCGTTCTCCATCAGCTCGGCCAGCGCGAGCACCAGGTCGCCGGCGGTCGCGGGCCCCGCCGACACCCCGGACGGGACCTGCACGTCCACCCGGGTGTAGTCCTCGATCTCACCGAGCGCGAGCCGGACGAGGTCGGCGAGCGGGACCGGCGCGACGTGCCCGTCCGACCCGGTCGCACCGGAGAGCACCACGAGGCTGCCGGCGTTGCGGCGCAGCCGGCTGGAGATGTGGTCGAGGCGGTACAGGTGCTCCAGCCGTCCCGGGTCGGTCTCCTGCCGCTCCAGCCGGTCGATCAGGGCGATCTGCCGGCCGACCAGGTTCTGCGTACGCCGGCCGACGTGGCCGAACATCTGCGCCACGTTGCGGCGGCCGGCCACCTGCCGTTCGACCAGCCGGGCGGCGGTGCGCTGCACCCGCTCGAACGCCCGGGCCAGGTCGCCGATCTCGTCGCGGGCGCCGACGTCGATCGGGTCGAGGCGGACCGGCGCGACGCTCTCGGCCTCGTCGTCGACCACCCGGGTCAGCTCCGCCTCGGCGACCCGGGCGACCCGGTCCGCGGAGCGGGTGAGCCGGGTCAGCGGCCGGGCCACGGTCCGGGCCACCGCCATGCCGAGCAGCACCACGCTCAGCAGGATGAGGGCGGCCGCCGCGCTGACCAGCCAGGCGGCGACGAGCGCGCCCCGCTGCTCGCTCCGGGTCTCGGCGATGACGTCCGCGACGATCTTCTTCTCCACGAACTGGCCGAGGGTGATCATCGAGCGGACCGAGGGGAACAGCGCGTCGATCGGCACGGCCGCGATCGCCGCCACCGGGTCCTTGACGCTGTCGACCAGGAAGGTGGGGCTCGTGCGCGCGGCGACCGCAGCGTCGTCCAGCATGGCCAGCCGGTACTGCTCCGGTGTGATGAGGCTGCGGAACCGCTGGTTGTCCACCTGGAGCGCGGCCATGCAGGCGATGTACGAGCCCGCCACCTTCGGGTCGCCGGTGGCCTTGACGAGCACGATCAGCGTGGCGCAGGCGCCCAGCCCCTCGTCCGCGCGGAGCAGCGCGTCCAGCGCCAGCACCTGCCGCCCGGCCGAGGTGCCGGTGTCCACCTGGAAGGGCAGCCGCAGCGCCTCGATCAGCGCCATGTCGACCGTGCGGAACGCACCCATGATCTCGTCCGGCGTGGCCTTCCGGGCGAGCACGGCGGTACGCAGGTCGGCCAGCGTGCGTACCCCGTCGAGGGCCGCCCGGACCGGCGCCGGCAGCGACTCGGCCCGCAGGTCGGCGACCCGGTCGTCCACGGTGGCGGCTTTCTGGATCAACTCGGAGCGGGTCACCCGGCCGAGCAGCGACCCCACCGAGAGCAGCCGTTCCTGCTGTAGATCCTGCACGAGACTGCCGATGCGGCTGGCCACCCGGACGGTGTCGGCGATCTCGGCGGCCCGCTGGGCGGCGGCGACCCGGTCGAGGACGACCGGCACGGCCAGCCCGACCATGCTGAGCAGCGGGATGATCACCAGCAGGGCGAGCCGGCCCCGGATCCGGAGCCTACCGAGCAGCATCGAACGGCCTCCACCGCTCGGATTCGCCGGCCCGTCCGCCGCCGACCGCCAGGAGTTCGCCGTTTCCGGGCGACATCGGCGGGTCCGGACGGGTGGCCGCCGGGTACGCGGCGGCGTCGGCCGGTTCGCGGTCCGCCTCGGCGGCCCGGCGGCGGGCTCGCCGCAGCGTGGAGAGCAGCACCCCGGCCAGCACGGCGAGCAGCACCCCGGCCGCCGCGACGGCGCCCCGGGCCAGCCAGCGGTCCCGGTCGAGCCGGTCGAGCCGATCCGCCAGCAGCGCGTCGAGCTGGTCGAGGATGACCTGCCGGAGCTGGGTGGCGGCCGACTGCGCGCCGCGCCGCGCGGCGCCGAGCTGGACGGGATCGGGCCCGGCCGCACCGGCGGGCGCCGAGAACGCGGCCAGCGCCTCCACCGCGCGCTGGTAGGTGTCCAGCGGGGTGAGCACGGTCGGGCCGAGGTCGGTGCTCTCCGAGCTGTCCACGGCCGCCCGCAGGTCGTCCACCAGGTCGGTGGCGGGCCCGAGCGCGGCGACCCGGAGTTCGGCCAGCTCGGCGATCGTCCTCGGGCGGTCCGCCGCGGGCCGGTTCGGGGCGAGGGTGGCCACGTCGGCGAGGCGGCCGGCGGCGACCATGGCCGCGGGCAGGTCCGCGCCGATGGCGTCCTGCACGAAGAACGAGTCGGAGCGCGGGTCGCGGACCAGGCCGGAGGCTTCCCGGACCTTCCGGTGCAGGGCCAGCAGCAGATCGGTGACCTCGCCGTACGCCTGGAAGGCCGCCTCCGGGTCGGCGAGCCCGCGCTCGGGCAGCGCCTCCAGCTTGGCGCGTACCCCCGCCCAGCGTTCCCGGGTGCGGAGCTGGTCGCCGATCGCGCCGTCCACCTGGGCCGCCTGCTCGACGGCGGCGGTGAGCGCCGCCCGGGTGACCGGCCGGCCGGCGACCGCCGTGGTCTGCGCGTCGGTCAGCGCGTCGGTGACCGGCCCGAGCGCGCGCAGGTAGCGGACGCCGAGCCGTTCCCGGGCGGCCAGGTCGCGGTCGTCGCCGGTGTGCCCGTCGGTCTGGGCGAAGAGCAGTCCCAGCGGGGCCAGCAGCGCCAGCACGAGCAGCAGGGGCAGGGTGCGGCCCGGTACGGAGGGCCGCCGGCGGACCCGCGGCGCGGGGACGGTCATGGTCTGTCTCCTCCGGCGACGGCGGGGGACGGTCCGGAGCCGGGGGTCGCCGTTCACGCAGTCCCGTGCACCGGACCGGAAAAGTAATCGAACCGGGCGCGGGTGGCAGCGTGGTCCGCGAGTCGGCTTCACGTCACTTGGGGTCCCGTCACGTGCGGTTGACCTTGCACCTACGGAGCGTCCGATATGACCGGGGGGAAGGTGGCATCGGCGGCATTTGCGAGCGTAGATGTGAATTCACGGAATCAGAATTCATCCCGCTGGGACGCTCTGGACCTTCCACGGTCGACGGGACCCGGACAACGAATGGCCCAGCCGGACGGACGTACGGCGGATCTCAGGGAACGCTCAGCCGGCGGCCCGTACCGTGTGCCGCATGAGATCACCGCTGCCCGTCGCGCGGATCCGGCGCGCCCTGGCCGGCCGCCCTCGCCGGCTCGTCGCCGCGGTGGTGGTGCTCCTCCTGGTCGCCGCCGCCGTGGTCTGGGCGGCCCGCCCGGACCGCCCCGGCTTCCGCACCGAGTCGGCCCTGGTGACCGTCCGTTCCGGACCGGCCGGCGACCAGCCGGTCGACCTGGACACCACGCTCTACCTCCCCGGCGACGCCTCGGCCCGGCACCGGGTCCCGGCGGTGCTGCTGGCGCACGGTTTCGGCGGCACCAAGGAGTCGGTGCGCTCCGACGCCGAGGACCTGGCCGACCGGGGGTACGCCGTGCTCACCTGGACGGCCCGCGGGTTCGGCCGCAGCGGCGGCGAGATCCACCTGGACAGTCCCGACTACGAGGTGCGGGACGCGCAGCGCCTGCTGGACCGGCTCGCCGCCCGCCCGGACATCCGCCTCGACGCGGCCGGTGACCCCCGGGTCGGCGTGGTCGGCGGCTCGTACGGCGGCGGTCTGGCCCTGCTGCTGGCCGCGCAGGACCGCCGGGTCGACGCGATCGTCCCGATGATCACCTGGAACGACCTGTCCCGCGCCTTCCTGCCGGAGAGCACCGGCAGGGCGCCCACCGAGGGCGTGTTCAAGAAGGGCTGGGCCGGCATCTTCTTCGGCGGCGGCGGCAACGCCGGTTCCGGCCCGGCCGGGCTCTCCGGGACCACCGCGGCCCAGCCGGAGGGCGCCCCGGCGTCGGCCGGCGCGCCCAGCCCGCAGCCCGGCTCCGGTCCGGGCTCCGGCCCCGGTCGCGCCCCGGCCGGCGCCGCGGACCCGTCCTGCGGCCGGTTCGCCGCCGACGTCTGCGCCGCGTACCTACGGATCGCCACCACCGGGCGGGCCGACGGCCCGGCGGTCGACCTGCTGCGCCGCTCCTCGCCGGCCGGGGTGCTCGACCGGATCACGGCACCCACCCTGCTGGTGCAGGGCGAGGCCGACACCCTCTTCCCGCTCACCGAGGCCGACGCCAACGCCCGGGGCATCGCCGCCGCCGGCACCCCGGTGCGGGTCGCCTGGTTCACCGGCGGCCACGACGGCGGCGCGGGCCCGACCTCCGACTCGGACCGGGTGAAGTTCCTGACCGCGCAGTGGCTCGACCACTACGTCAAGGGCGAGGGGGAGGCTCCCGGCGACAGCTTCACCTTCTCCCGGATCGCCGGGTTCGACGCGCTCGACCGGGGCCTCGTGGCCACCGGCTACCGCACCGCCGACTACCCGGGCGTGACCGGGCAGGGCCGCCGCGAGGTGCCGTTGGCCGGGCCGGCGCAGCCCATCGCCAACCCGCCCAACGGCAATCCGGCGGCGATCTCGTCGGTGCCGTTCGCCGGGGCGCTCGGCTCGCTGCTGGACGGGGTTGCCGGCGACATCCCCGGCCAGCACGCCCGGTTCGAGTCCGCGCCGCTCGCCGACCCGGTCGACGTGGTCGGCGCGCCGGCCGTGCGGATCCGGGCCGCGTCCGCGACCGGCGAGGCGGTGCTCTTCGTCAAGCTCTACGACGTCGACCCGCAGGGCGGGGCCACCCTGCCGGACGGTCTGGTGGCGCCGGTCCGGCTGACCGGCCTGCCGCGGACCGTCGAGGAGGCCCGGCCGGTCACGGTCACCCTGCCGGCGATCGTCCGCCGGGTCGAGGCCGGCCACCGGCTGCGGGTCGTCGTGGCCACCTCCGACCAGGCGTACGCCACCCCGGCCGAGCCGGCCGTGCACACCGTGGCGCTCGGTGACGGCCCGCTGGTGCTGCCCACGGTCGACGCCACGCCCATCCCCACCACCGCCACGGTCTGGCGCTGGGTGCTGGCCGGCCTGCTCGCCGCGATCGCGGTCGGGCTCGTCGTGGTCGTCCTGATCGCGCGCCGCCGGCACCGCCGCCAGGACAGCTCGATCCACCCGGCGTACGCGGGCGTCCCGCTCGCCGTCCGCAACCTGCGCAAGGAGTACGCGGACGGCTTCGTCGCCGTCTCCGACGTGGACTTCGAGGTGCACCCGGGCCAGGTGGTCGGCCTGCTCGGGCCGAACGGCGCCGGCAAGACCACCACGTTGCGGGTGCTCATGGGGCTGACCCAGCCCACCGCCGGCGAGATCTACGTCTTCGGGCACCGGCTGGTGCCCGGCTCGCCGGTGCTCTCCCGGATCGGCGCGCTGGTCGAGGGGCCGGGATTCCTGCCGCACCTGTCCGGCATCGAGAACCTGCGGGCGTACTGGCGAGCGACCGGCCGGCCGTGGGCGGACGCGCATTTCGAGGAGGCGCTGGAGATCGCCGGGCTGGGCGACTCGGTGCACCGGCGGACGAAGAACTACAGCCACGGCATGCGCCAGCGGCTGGCGATCGCGCAGGCCATGCTGGGCCTGCCCGAACTGCTGGTGCTCGACGAGCCGACGGACGGGCTGGACCCGCCGCAGATCGCCGAGATGCGCCGGGTGCTCCAGCGCTACGCCACCGACGGCCGGGCCGTCCTGGTCTCCAGCCACCTGCTCGCCGAGGTGGAGCAGACCTGTACCCACGCGGTGGTGGTGAACAAGGGGCGGATCGTGGCGTCCGGCCCGGTCGAGGAGATCGTCGGCGAGTCGCCGAGCGTCCTGTTCGACGTGAGCGACCCGGACGCGGCGCGTGGCGTGCTCGACCGGCTGGCCGGCGTACGGGTGCTGCCCGACGGCGACGGCGGGCTGGTCGTGGACACCAACGGCACGGCCCGCAGCGAGGTGGTGGCCGAACTGGTGCGGGCCGGCATCGGGGTGGACCGGGTGGTGCCCCGGCGGCGCCTGGAGGACGCGTTCCTCGCCCTGGTCGGCGAGAACTCTCGGGGAAGCGGGGACCGGTGATGGCTCAGTCGTCTTCTGTGGGGCCGGTCGGGGCGGCGACCGGTTACCGGCCGTCGGCCACCCTGCCGTTCCTGGCGGAGTTCCGCCGGCAGGCGGCGCGCCGGCGTACCCAGCTCGCACTGGGGTTCATGGTGCTGCTGCCGCTGATCATCCTGATCGCGTTCCAGTTCGACTCGGGCGGTGACGACGACAACGGCCGGGGCGAGTTCGCCAGCCTGGTCGACCTGGCCACCTCGGGCGGGCTGAACTTCACCCTCTTCTCGATCTTCGTGTCGTCGTCCTTCCTGCTCGTCGTGGTGGTGGCCCTGTTCTGCGGTGACACGGTGGCCAGCGAGGCGAGCTGGGGCAGCCTGCGTTACCTGCTGGCCGTGCCGGTGCCCCGGGCCCGGCTGCTCACGGTCAAGCTGGTGGTCGCGCTCGTGTACTCGGCGCTGGCGCTCGTGCTGCTCGCCGGCACCGCCCTGCTCGCCGGCACCCTCCGGTACGGCTGGTCCCCGCTGCGCAGCCAGGTCGCCGCCGAGTTGGCCCCGGGCGAGGGCCTGGTCCGCCTGCTCGGCGTGCTGAATTACCTGGCGGTCGTCCTGCTGGTGGTGGCCGGCCTGGCGTTCCTGCTCTCGGTGACCACGGACGCCGCGCTCGGCGCGGTCGGCGGCGCCGTGCTGCTCTGGATCCTCTCCAGCATCCTCGACCAGATCACCGCGCTGGGCGGGCTGCGCGCGTTCCTGCCCACCCACTACAGCAGCGCCTGGCTCGGGCTGCTGTCCACCCCGGTGCAGACCGACGACGTGGTACGCGGCGCCATCTCGGCGATCGCCTACGCGACGCTGTTCTGGGGACTGGCCTACTGGCGGTTCACTCGCAAGGACGTCACGAGCTGAGCCGGCCAGGTAGTATGGGAGCGTTCCCAAAAAGTCTTCTCACCCACAAGGAATAGCTAACCATCGATAGAACGGTGCCTCATGCTGGGGATATCCATCCCTATCTATGGAGGCTTCGATGGTCCCGGCGCAACTGAACGGTCCCGTGCTCTCCCTGTTCCGCATGGTCACCGGCCTGCTCTTCCTCTGCCACGGCGCGGCGTCCCTCTTCGGCGTCCTCGGCGGCAACCCGATGACCGGCGAGGCGCTGCCGGTCGGCGAGTGGCCGGGCTGGTGGGCCGCGCTGATCCAGCTCGTCTGCGGCGCGCTGGTGCTCGTCGGCCTGCTCACCCGGCCCGCCGCGCTGCTCGCCTCCGGCTCGATGGCGTACGCGTACTTCGTGGTGCACCAGCCGGACGGCCCGCTGCCGCTGCGCAACGGCGGCGAGCCGGCCGCGCTCTTCTGCTGGTCGTTCCTGCTCGTCGCGGTCCTCGGCCCGGGCACCTGGGCCCTGGACGCGCTGCTCTCCCGCCGCCGCGCACCGGTCACCACCCCGACGACGCGCCCCTCGGTCCCCGCCTGACCGGATCCGTCCCGAGATCCTGGTAGGAAGTGGCCCTCCCAGGGGTCGTTTCCTACCAAGATCTGATGTCGGGACGACCCTCAGAGGCGGCTGTCGGGGGTGGGTGCGGTGGAGGGTGGGCCGCTCGGGGCGGGTGGTTGCGTCGACGTTGCGCCGTTGTAGCGCTTCCAGGCGCTCACGCCGAGCCGGCCCGTGTTGCCGAGGTCGATGGGTCCGTCCAGCTCGACCGGGTGCGCGGGCCGGCCCGGCAGCGGGGCGACGTCGAGGTAGGCCCCGTTGCTCGCCACCACCGTGGCGTCGGTGACCAGATTGCGCCAGAGCAGCGCGGCGCTGGCCCGCTCGCCGGGGCGCAGGACGATCCGGGTGGGCGGCTGGTCGAAGCCGGAGGTGATCGGGCGCGCGCCGGGGATGACCTGGACCGCCAACGGGTCCCGGTCGGTGTCCCGGAGGCTCGGCACGGGATAGCCGCGCAGCACGTACGGGCGGTCGCCGCAGTTGACCAGCTCCAGGCCCATGGCCCGCAGGCCCATGGCGGCACTCACCCCGAGTTCGGTGATGCGGATCCCCTCGGGCGAGCAGGCCGGCGGGGGCGGCGACGTGCTGGCGGCCGGGGTCGGCCGGGCCGGCGTGCCGGGGCGGCCGGACGCGCTCTCGGGCGTCGGCCCGGGGGCGCAGGCGGCGAGCGCCGTGACGCCCGCGAGGACTCCGATCCGCGCCGCCGCTGTCCGCATCCGGCCGATCATTCCAGCCCGCGGCCGTCCGGCGCTGCCCGGGGCGCGGGGGTCAGGCGCGGGCGGGCGCGGCGAGGACCGCGTCGAGCAGCCCCGGGTAGAGGCGCTCCAGCTCCTCGCGGCGCAACCGGACGTAGCGGCTGGTGCCGGCGACCCGGGTCCGGGTGATGCCGGCCTCGCGCAGCACCTTGAGGTGGTGGCTGCGGGTCGCCTTGGAGACGCCGAACTCGAAGGTGCCGCAGGCGTACTCGCCGCCCTCGGCCAGGGCGCGCACGATCTGCAGCCGGACGTCGTCGGCCAGGGCGGCCAGCACGGCGGTGACGGGCACCTCGCGCAGCTCGGGTTCGTGCAGCTCCATGTGACCAGCGTAACCCATGTTCGACAACCGTCGAACAACCTCCTAGAGTCGGCTCCGCTGGTTCGACGATACTCGAACATTGGAGTCGCGATGCGTTCCCGTTCCGCCGCCTTCCCGCTCTTCGCCGTGGTGAGCTGGGGCGTCATGTTCCCCGTGCTGGCCAGCGCGCTCACCCGGGTGGACGCGCTTAACCTGACCACCGCCCGGTACCTGCTCGCCACCGCCGTGCTGCTCGCCCTGCTGCTGGGCCGCGAGGGGTGGGCCGCCCTGCGGACACAGCGACGCGCCACGGAGGTCGTGCTGCTCGGGGTGCTCGGGTTCGCCGGCTTCAACGTGCTGACCAACCTCGCCCTGGGCCACGCCACCCCGCAGCAGATCGCCCTCTTCGCCTCCAGCACCCCGCTGGTCACCCAGCTCGTCCGCTGGGCGCGCGACGGCGTACGCCCCCGGCCGGCGCTGCTCGGCTTCTCCCTGGTCGCCCTGCTCGGCGTCGGGCTGGTGATCACCCGGGGCCGGCTCGACGGGCTGGACCAGTTCGGCGTGGGCGGGCTGCTCATGATCGGCGCGGTGCTCGGCTGGGCCTTCTACACGCACGGCGCGAGCCGGTTCACCGGGTGGTCGCCGCTGCGCTACACCACGCTGACCTCCGTGGCCGGCCTGCTCGCCATGCTCGCCGCCAGCACCGTCGCCGACCTCACCGGCCTCCAGCACGCGCCGGCCGCCGCCGACCTCGTCGCGGTCGCCCCACAACTGGCGTACGCCGTGGTGGTCGCCGCCGTCCTCGCGGTGCTGGCCTGGAACACCGGGGTGCGCCGGCTCGGCGTGGCCGACGCGGCGCTGTTCATGAACCTGGTCCCGGTGACCACGTTCGCGGTGCAGATCCTGCGCGGCTACCGGCCCGGCCCGGTGGAACTGGTCGGCGCCGCGCTGACCATCGGCGCCCTGGTCGCCGCGAACCTGGCCACCCGTACCCGGAAGGCGCCCGCCACCCCGGCGGTGGTCGCCGTGACCGACCACCCCGCGGTGATCGAGCCGGTCGCGGTCGTCGCGCGCTGACCGGGGCGGCGGCTCACACCGTGGGAACCCGGGTCGGCAGCGGCCCGGCACCCGCATAGACTCGGCGGCACAACTGCATACCTCATCCAGAGGGGCTGAGGGATACGGCCCGATGACGCCCCGGCAACCACCCGCGCGCTCGACGACGAGCGACCGCGGGCAGGTGCCAATTCCGTCCCCGCCGCACCCGGCGATGCGGGGAAAGATGAGAGGAAACCCTCGACATGACGTCGACGATTCCCGCCGCCTCCGGCATCGACACCAGCCTCAGCCCGGCCCGCGCCCTGGTCTGCCGCGCCTGTTCCGCGCGCTACCCGCTGGCCGCCCAGCACGCCTGTTACGAGTGCTTCGGCCCGCTGGAGGTCGACTACGACACCGCCGCCCTGTCCGCGGTGACCCGCGAGCAGATCGAGGCCGGCCCGAAGAACCTCTGGCGGTACGCCGCCCTGCTCCCCGCCGGCCAGGACCCGGCCACCCGGGTCACCCTCGACCCGGGGCTGACCCCGCTGGTCGCCGCCCCGCACCTCGCCGCCGAGCTGGGCGTCACCGGCCCGCTCTGGGTCAAGGACGACAGCGCCAACCCGACCCACTCGTTCAAGGACCGCGTGGTCTCCGTGGCGCTGACCGCGGCCCGCGCGCTCGGCTTCACCCGCTACGCCTGCGCCTCCACCGGCAACCTGGCCAACTCGGTGGCCGCCCACGCGGCCCGGGCCGGGGTGCCCTCGGTGGTCTTCATCCCCGGTGACCTGGAGCAGGGCAAGGTGGTGACCACCGCCGTCTACGGCGGCGAGCTGGTCGCCATCGACGGCTCGTACGACGACGTGAACCGGCTCTGCGGCGAGCTGGTGGAGACCGACGAGTTCGAGGACACCGCGTTCGTCAACGTGAACGTGCGGCCCTACTACGCGGAGGGCTCGAAGACCCTCGGCTACGAGGTGGCCGAGCAGCTCGGCTGGCGGATCCCCGCCCAGGTGGTGATCCCGATGGCCAGCGGCGAGCTGCTCACGAAGATCGACAAGGCGTTCCAGGAGCTGGTCGAGATCGGGCTGGTCGAGGCGCCGGCCGGCGGCTGGAAGGTGTTCGGCGCGCAGTCCGCCGGCTGCAACCCGATCGCCACCGCGCTGCACGCCGGCACCGACACGATCGTCCCGGTCAAGCCGACCGGCATCGCCAAGTCGTTGAACATCGGCGACCCGGCCGCCGGCCTCTACGCGCTGGAGGCGGTGCGCCGCACCGGCGGCTGGATGGAGTACGCCGACGACGACGAGATCCGCGCCGGCATCCGGCTGCTCGCCCGCACCGCCGGCGTCTTCGCCGAGACGGCCGGCGGCGTCACCGTGGCGGTGCTGCGCAAGCTGGTCGAGTCCGGCCGGCTCGACCCGGCGGCCGAGACGGTCGTGTTCAACACCGGCGAGGGCCTCAAGACCCTCGACGCGGTCGCCCCCGAGGTCGGGCCCACCCACCGCATCCGGCCCAGCCTCCGCGCCGCCCGTGACGCGGGCCTCCTGTCCTGACCCGGCCCGGACTCATCCGGGCGGGGGATGGGCGGATCGCCCGGGCGGGGGATTGGGGTGATCCGTTGGGTAACTGGCTTTTCGCTGTGAGTGTGGAAAACGCGCCGACAAGGACTTGACGGCAGGAATTGGACGGCGCAAGATGCTCCGTGCGGGAGGGCATCCGCCGGAGACTTTTCAAGTTCTTGCGACCCAACGCCGGAGGCGTTGTGCGGACGTCCCTCCCGACCAACGTCCGAAGGGGCCAGCGGAAAACCGCTGGCCCCTTCGCTGTGCGGGGGCCACGCTCGGGGCATGGGCATCTCCGTCTCCCCCCTCGATCCGGCCGACCAGGCGACCCTCGACGCGGTCCACCGGATGGCGGTCGCGGCCCAGGCCGTCGACGAGCCGGACCTCCCGCCGCTGTGCCGGCGGCGGTTCGAGGCGCCGCTGCGGCACCCCATGCCCGGCGTCGACACCCACTGGTGGGTGGCCCGCCTCGACGGGGTGCCCGCCGGCTGGGCCCGGCTGTACCTGCACACGCTGGACAACACCGAGAACGCCAGCGTCGAGCTGATGGTGGACCCCGCGTACCGACGGCGCGGGGTCGGGCGCGCCCTGCACGAGCACGGGCTGCGGCTGCTGCGCGAGCACGGCGGCAAGCGGCTCGTCGGTTCGACCGTCACCGCGCTGCCCGGGGATGAGAGCCGACAGTTGCCCGGAGCCGCCTTCGCGGCGGCCGTCGGCGCGAAGCCGGCGCTCGCCGACGTCCGCCGCCGGCTGGACGTCACCGCGCTCGACCGGCCCCGGCTGGCCGGCCTGCTGGCCGAGGCTCGGGAGGCGTCCGCGGGCTATCGCGGCGTCCGCTGGTCGGACCACACCCCCGAGGAGTACGTCGCCGACGTCGCCTACCTGGAGGGCCGGCTGCTGCTGGACGCGCCCCTCGGTGACCTCGAATGGGAGCAGGAGAAGGTCGACGCCGAGCGGATCCGGGGCACCGAGCGGGCGCTCGACGCGCGCGGGGTCCGCCGGTACAGCGCCGGGGCGGTGCACGAGGCGTCCGGCCGGCTGGTGGCCTGGAGCATGGTCAGCCTCGACGCGAGCAGCACCTGGCACGCCTGGCAGCAGATCACCATCGTCGACCCGGACCACCGCGGCCACCGGCTCGGCCTGCTCACCAAGATCGAGAATCTGGAGCACGCGCTCGCCCATGAGCCGGAGCTGCGCGTGATCGACACCTACAACGCGGCGGCGAACACCCACATGATCGCGATCAACGAGCAACTCGGCTACCGGCCGGCGGCCGGCTCGACCGACTGGCAGCTGACGATCTGACTTGTGACACGCCACTACTGATCTGGTGGCTCGCTGTTGCATGATGGCGGGCATGACGGAGACCCCGCACCCCCTGTACGACAGGCACGCCGAGACCCTCAACCGGGCGCTGACCGCGATCACGGAGCGCGGGTACTGGTCCGCCTATCCCGAGTCGCCCAGCCCCCGGGTGTACGGCGAGACCGCCGCCGCCGACGGCAAGGCCGCCTTCGAGGCGTACCTGGGTGGCGACTTCCCGCTCGACCAGCCGGGCGACGGCGGCACGGTCGCCACCGAGGTCAGCCCGTTCGGCCTGGCGCTCGACGTGCGCTACCCGCACGCCACGGCCGACCAGCTCGTGACCGCCGCCACCGCCGCGCTGCCGGCCTGGCGCGACGCCGGCCCGCAGGCCCGGGTGGGCGTCTGCCTGGAGATCCTCGACCGGCTGCACAAGAACATCTTCGAGCTGGCCAACGCGGTGCAGTTCACCAGCGGCCAGGCCTTCGTGATGGCCTTCCAGGCCGGCGGCGCGCACGCGCTGGACCGGGCGCTGGAGGCGATCGCCTACGCGTACGCCGAGATGACCCGGCACCCGGGCACGGCCGGCTGGGAGAAGGCCGCCGGCAAGGGTGACCCGCTGCGGATGAGCAAGACCTTCCACGTGGTGCCTCGCGGCGTGGCCCTGGTGATCGGCTGCAACACCTTCCCGACCTGGAACTCCTACCCGGGGCTGTTCGCCTCGCTGGCCACCGGCAACCCGGTGGTCGTCAAGCCGCACCCGCGCGCGGTGCTGCCGCTCGCCATCACCGTGAAGTACGCCCGCCAGGTGCTCGCCGAGGCCGGCTTCGACCCCAACCTGGTGCAGCTCGCCCCCGAGGCGGCCGGCGAGAAGCTCGCCTCGACCCTGGCCCTGCACCCGGCCGTCAAGATCGTCGACTTCACCGGCTCCACCGAGTACGGCGACTGGCTGGAGGCCAACGCCCGGCAGGCCGCCGTCTACACCGAGAAGGCCGGCCTGAACACGGTGGTGATCGACTCCACCGACGACTTCGCCGGGCTGTGCCGCAACCTGGGCTTCACGCTGACCCTGTACAGCGGCCAGATGTGCACCACCTCGCAGAACCTGCTGATCCCCCGGGACGGCATCGAGACCGACCAGGGGCACAAGAGCTTCGACGAGGTGGCCGCCGGCATCGCCGGTGCGGTCGCCAAGCTCACCGCCGACCCGGCCCGGGGCGTCGAGCTGACCGGCGCGATCGTCAACGACGGCGTGCTGGAGCGGCTGGAGGAGGTCACCAAGGTCGGCGAGCCGGTGCTGGAGTCGCGGACCGTGGCGCACCCGTCCTTCCCCGACGCCGTGGTGCGGACGCCGACCGTGGTGAAGCTCGACGCGGCCGACACCGCGACCTACTCCCGCGAGTGGTTCGGCCCGATCTCGTTCGCCATCGCGACCGACTCGACCGCGCACAGCCTGGAGATCCTCCGCTCGACCGTCGGCGAGAAGGGGGCCCTGACCGCCGGCGTCTACTCGACCGACGAGGCGGTGCTGGACGCGGCCGAGGCGGCCGCTGTCGATGCCGGCGTGCACCTGTCCTGCAACCTGACCGGCGGGGTGTTCGTCAACCAGTCCGCGGCGTTCTCCGACTTCCACGGCTCGGGGGCGAACCCGGCGGCGAACTCGGCGCTGACCGACGGCGCGTACGTGGCGAACCGGTTCCGCATCGTGCAGAGTCGCCGGCACGTCTGACGCTCGCCGCGTCCGGGTGCGTCTGTTGTCGCCGGAGCGACGACAGGCGCACCCGAACCGTCAGGCGGGACGGCGCATCTGGAGTTCGCGCAGGGTCGGGATCCTCGGGTGCGGGACGCGCACGCCGGTGTCCACGAAGCCCAGCTTCTCGTACGCCCGGCAGGCGCGGTCGTTGCCGACCACCACCTCCAGCATCAGCTCGGGCCGGCCGCACGCCCTGGACCAGGCCGCCACCTCGTCCACCAGCGCGCCGAGCAGCCCCCTGCCCCGCCAGGCCGGCGTCACGTAGACGGCGTAGATCACGGTCAGCCCCGGTTCCCCCGGATCGACCGTGCCGCCGGCGTGACCGACCAGCCGGCCGCCCGGGTCGGCCACGAACTGGGCGTTCTGCTCGCCCTGCGAGACGGCGGCGATCCGGGCCGCGTACTCGGCGTGCGGCCGGGCGGCGGCCTCGGCCACGGTCTCCAGGAACGCCAGCGGGGAGTCGGCCAGCATCTCCAGCCGGAGCGCCCGCATCCGGGCGGCGTCCGCCGGGCGGACCCGTCGGACGGTGGTGGTCGTGGTGGGCGCGCTGGTCATGTCGCATGCATACCGGAAGGGTCGCCACCCGCGCCCGGCCGGGCCCGGACTGCGACCGGAATATGCCCGATTTGTGGTCGTGCGCGGTCGTCACGCCTCGTGTAGCGTGCGATTTCGGTCACACGATTCAGCGGCCGTCGCCGATCGCTGAGCCGGTGGCCCACCGGTGCCGGTCCGCCGGTTCCCGGGGTCGTGGAACGCCGCGCAGAGTGAGGAAGTGCACCGTGGCACAGGGCACCGTGAAGTGGTTCAACTCCGAAAAGGGCTACGGCTTCATCGCCGTCGACGGCGGGCAGGACGTCTTCGTCCACTTCTCCGCGATCGAGATGGACGGCTACAAGGCGTTGGACGACGGCCAGCGGGTCGAGTTCGAGATCGCCCAGGGCCAGAAGGGCCCGCAGGCCGAGCGGGTTCGCGTCATCGCCTGATCCTCCGTGGCCGCCGCCCGATCGGCGGCCGCGTCACCCCGACGAGGGGGCTGCGGCGCAGCCCCGCGCCGTGGAAGATCATGGACCGTTCCAGCCGCCGCTGCTGAGGAGGGTTCATGTCCGACCTGCCCCCGTCGGGTTCCACCGAGCCGGTGCCCCCGGCGTCGCCCGGTGTCCCGGTCGACCCGACCCGGTCCACGCCGCCGGCCGCCGCGCCGGCCCCGGCGTCGGGGCATGCGGTCGACCCCACCGCGCCCGGCTCGACCACCCCGACCGACCCGGCCAGCCCGGCCGATCTGATCCGGCCCGCCACTCCGGCCGGCCCCGCCGTGCCGGCGCAACCCGGCCCGTCGACCGACCCTGCGGCTCCCGCCCAGGCAGGCCCGTCGACCGACCCTGCGGCTGCCGCCCAGGCCGGCCCGTCGACCGACTCTGCGGCTCCCGCCCAGGCCGGCCCGTCGACCGACTCTGCGGCTCCCGCCCAGGCCGGCCCGTTCGGCAATCCCGTCGCGCCCGCCCAGCCCGCCTCGCCGGCCAGCCCGGGCGGGTTCGCCGTTCCCGCTCAGCCAGGGCCCGAGGGCTGGGGCGGCGTCGCCGGCCAGCCGGGAGTCGGCGGGCAACCCTGGGACGCGTACCCGGCCGGGCCGCCGCAGGGCTGGACCTGGCCGGCCGGTGGCGCTCCGCAGCCCGGGGCGCCCTACCCCGGCGGCTACCCGCTGCCGGGCGCGGCCTACCCCGGCCACCCGCTGCCGGGCGCGGCCTACCCCGGCCACCCGCTGCCCGGCGCGGCCTACCCCGGCTACCCGCTGCCCGGCCAGCCGTACGGCTGGCACCCGGGTCTCGACCCGCAGGATCCGCTGGTCACCCCGCCGCACGCGGGCGTCGGCGGCTGGTTCAGCCGGTGCGGGGGCGCGCTGCGGCGCGGCTGGCGGCAACTCCTGCCGATCATGCTGCTCACCCAGACCGTTCCGGCGGCCGTGATCGCGGTGATCTCGCTCGCCCTCGCACCGACCGAGCAGCCGGTCACCGGCGCGGACGGCGCCCCGGTGCTGCCCAGCGGCTACTTCGAGCACGTGTTCGCCTTCTACGGCGCCGTGCTCCTCGCCGCGCTGATCTTCGGCCCGCTGCAGAGCGCCGGCTGGGCCGCCGGCACCTGGGTGGTCGCCCGCCAGGCGGCCGGTGAGCCGGTCGGGGTCGGGGCGGCGCTCCGCTACGGGCTGCGCCGCGCCCTCGGCCTCTGGGGCTGGACCATCGTGGCCTCGTTGCTCATCACGGTCGGCGCCTGCTTCTGCCTGCTGCCCGGCCTGTACGCGGCGTTCGCATTTGCCCTGTTCGGCCCGATCTACCTGTTCGAGCGGCAGGAGCCGATCGGCCGGGCCTGGCGGATGTTCCACCAGCGGTTCGGCATGGTGCTCGGCCGGGTGGCGCTGGTCATCGGCGTGCTGATCGCCGCCGCGGTGCTGGACGGCGCGCTCGGGCTGGTCAACCAGCTCGCCTTCGGGGTGGACCCGATGGCCGCTCCCGGCACGGCCGCGGGCGCCGTGACGCTGGCCGTGGTGGGCGCGGTGCTGGCGACCCCGGCCTATCTGGCGCAGCTCGTCGGGCTGGTCGCCACGTACGCCGAACAGCGGGCCCACGAAGGCCCGGTGAACGCCGCCCGACTGGCCGCGGAACTCGGCTGAGCGGGGGCAGCGTGCTTGCACTCGGCTAGGGAGAGTGCTAAACAAGTCATTGGCACTCGCGTACGGTGAGTGCCAATGGTCGGGACGGTAGGGCCACGGTCGTGCCGGTGTCGAGATGGCGCCGGAGCGGCACGGGGCCGGTCGTCGCGGGCTGTCCGGCCCGACCGAGGAGACGTCGTCGTCGCCAGGTGGCGACGTCCCCAAGGTGCGTACACCAGACGGCCCATCCGGGGAATCCCCGGGTGGCCCGTGAGTGTCCAGGAGGACAACGCCGTATGGCCAAGATGATCGCGTTCGACGAAGAGGCGCGCCGCGGCCTCGAGCGGGGCATGAACCAGCTCGCCGACGCCGTGAAGGTGACCCTCGGCCCCAAGGGCCGCAACGTCGTGCTCGAGAAGAAGTGGGGTGCCCCCACCATCACCAACGATGGTGTGAGCATCGCCAAGGAGATCGAGCTCGAGGACCCCTACGAGAAGATCGGCGCCGAGCTGGTCAAGGAGGTCGCGAAGAAGACCGACGACGTGGCCGGTGACGGCACGACGACGGCGACCGTCCTGGCCCAGGCCCTGGTCCGTGAGGGCCTGCGCAACGTGGCCGCCGGCGCCAACCCGATGGCCCTGAAGCGGGGCATCGAGGCGGCCGTGGCCAACGTCTCGGAGGAGCTGCTGAAGCTCGCCAAGGACGTGGAGACCAAGGAGCAGATCGCCTCCACCGCCTCCATCTCCGCCGCTGACCCCAGCGTCGGTGAGATCATCGCCGAGGCGATGGACAAGGTGGGCAAGGAAGGCGTCATCACCGTCGAGGAGAGCAACACCTTCGGCCTCGAGCTCGAGCTCACCGAGGGCATGCGCTTCGACAAGGGCTACATCTCCGCCTACTTCATGACCGACCCGGAGCGTATGGAGGCCGTCTTCGACGACCCGTACCTCCTGATCGTCAACAGCAAGATCTCCTCGGTGAAGGACCTGCTCCCGATCCTGGAGAAGGTCATGCAGTCGGGCAAGCCGCTGCTGATCATCTCCGAGGACATCGAGGGTGAGGCCCTGGCGACCCTGGTGGTCAACAAGGTCCGTGGCACCTTCAAGTCGGTCGCCGTCAAGGCGCCGGGCTTCGGTGACCGCCGCAAGGCCATGCTGGCCGACATCGCCATCCTCACCGGTGGTCAGGTCATCAGCGAGGAGGTTGGCCTCAAGCTCGACGCCGTCAGCCTCGACATGCTGGGCCGCGCCCGCAAGGTCGTGGTGACCAAGGACGAGACCACCATCGTCGACGGTGCCGGCGACGCCGACCAGATCCAGGGCCGGGTCAACCAGATCCGGGCCGAGATCGAGAAGAGCGACTCCGACTACGACCGCGAGAAGCTGCAGGAGCGCCTGGCCAAGCTGGCCGGCGGTGTTGCGGTGATCAAGGTCGGCGCGGCCACCGAGGTCGAGCTGAAGGAGCGCAAGCACCGCATCGAGGACGCCGTCCGCAACGCGAAGGCCGCCGTCGAGGAGGGCATCGTCCCGGGTGGTGGCGTCGCGCTGGTGCAGGCCGGCAAGACCGCCTTCGACAAGCTGGACCTGGCCGGCGACGAGGCGACCGGCGCGCAGATCGTCAAGATCGCGCTGGACGCCCCGCTGCGGCAGATCGCCGTCAACGCCGGCCTCGAGGGTGGCGTCGTCGTCGAGCGCGTCCGCAACCTCGACCCGGGTCACGGCCTCAACGCCGCGACCGGCGAGTACGTGGACCTGCTGGCCGCGGGCATCATCGACCCGGCCAAGGTGACGCGTTCCGCCCTGCAGAACGCCGCCTCGATCGCCGCGCTGTTCCTCACCACCGAGGCCGTCGTGGCGGACAAGCCGGAGAAGACCCCGGCCGCCCCGGCTGGCCCGGGTGGCGGGGAGATGGACTTCTGAGTCCAGCTTCACCAGCACGCCGAAAGGGGGCGGGCCGCGTCAGCGGTCCGCCCCCTTTCCGTCTGTCTCAGGTCGGCAGTCGGCGCTGGTTGCGCCGCTTGTGCGCCCGGTCGTAGGGCGGCGTGAGCCGGATCGGTTCGTCCACCGGTTGCAGTGGTTCCTCGGCGGCGGGTCCATCCGCCGCGGTCATTTCCGCGAGCTGTTCGGCGTCGCCGAAGTCGAGCCGGTCGAACGGCAGTTGGCCGGGAAGCTCGCCGACCGGTCGCCAGCTCGCCGGCTGGTCGTCGGTCCGTTCGTCGTCCGTGGTCATGCCCGCCTCCTCTAATTCCCGACCGTAGGGGCCGGTCGATGGCCGAGGAGGCCGAACGGCATTATTGCCGTCTATGTAACTTTAGTTACTTCTGTCCGTTCAGTGCCTTCCGGTACAGGAAGAACACCCGCTCGATCCGCGCGCCGGCCGCCCCCGAGTAGAACGGCACCGGGCCCACCCAGCCGATCTGCGCCGCCCCGATCCCGGCCGCCGCCTGGTCGCGCAGGCAGCGCCGCAGCAGCACCCCGCCGATCCCCGAACCCTCGGCCGCCGGCGCGGTTCCCATCGGGCCGAACCAGCTCGGCCGCGACGAGCCGTAGGCGGCGAAGCCGAGGATCTCGCCGTCCCGCTCGGCCAGGTGCGCGCCGGCGTCCGGCCGCCCGACCGAGCCGGCCAGCTCGCCGTCCCAGGCGCCGCCGAAGGTGGCGCGGGCGAACTCCGCCAGCGCCGGCAGGTCCGAAGGCTCGGCCCGGCGTACGGTCACGCCCCGCCCGGCCAGCCGCCGCTCGGCAGCCTCGGTGGAGCGCAGTGCCGCCGAGCCCTCGCCCAGGTCGGCGGTCATGTTCCAGGCCGTCCGGTCCTGGCGGTAGCCGAGCCGCAGCGCGGCGCAGACCGCCGGGGTGTAGCGCACGTCGATGCCGGGCCAGGCGTAGTGCGGCGGGTTCCCGGCCAGCAGCAGCTCGGCGGCGCCGAGCCCGGCGAGCCGGGCCTCCGCCCCGGCCAGCAGCGACCCGCCGATCCCCTGCCGGCGCTCCTCCGGCGCCACCGCCACCAGGTCGACGTGACCGACCCGCGGATCCCGCGCGGACAGCGAGCCGATCAGCGCCCCGACCAGCGTGCCGCCGCGGACCGCGCCGAGCCGCAGCACCGACCGGTCGGCCGCCGCGCGGTCGGCCAGGGTGGCCACGATCGCCGGCGCCTCGGCGGCGTCCTCCGGCAGGTCCAGGGCGCGCCGGCAGAGGTCGACGACCTCGGGCAGGCGGTCCGGACCCAGCTCGATGATCTCCACGTCCATGGACGCCGACCCTAGGCCATCCGCCGGGCAATGGACAGGGTTGTTAACCGAGGTCGGCGGCGCGGGCGGCGCGGACCGCCGCGTACGCGTCGACCAGCCCCGCGCCGGCGAGGTTCCGGGTGCCGCCGCAGGGCGCGTCCGCGGGTGTCACGGCCGGCGTGGCGGTGTCGGCCAGGATGCGCCGGGTGCGGTCCAGGTCGCCGACCAGCGCCGGGTTGGCCGACCACATGAGCGCCACCACGCCGGCCACCTGCGGGGTCGCCATCGAGGTGCCGTCCAGGGTGGCGTAACCACCCCCGGGGTACGCCGACGGCACCCCGGCTCCCGGCGCGACCAGGTCCGGCTTGGCGGCACCCCCGGCCGCCGGCCCCCGGCTGGAGAACTCGGTGAGCCGGCGGGCCCGGTCGACCGCGCCGACCGTGAGCACGTCCGGGTACGGCGCCGGCGGGTCGGCGATGGAGCCGCAGTACGGGCCGGTGTTGCCGGCCGCGGCCACCACCAGGATGCCGGCCGCGGCCAACGCGGCGGTCGCCGGGCGCAGCGCCCCCGGGTCGCAGCCCTCGACCGGCGGGCAGCCCCACGAGTTGGTCAGCACGTCCGGGGCCCGGTGCGGCCGCCCGTCGGTGAGCGGATTCCCGCCGGGCGGGAACGGGGCCAGCATGAACTGCAGGCAGTCCAGGTAGCGGGCCGGGCTGCCCAGGTTGCGGTCGAGGTTGACGCAGCCGACCCAGCTCGCGCCGGGAGCCACCCCGATCCCGTTGCGGCCCACCGCGCTGCCCACCGTGTGCGTGCCGTGGCCACCCCGGTCGGCCGGCGTGGGGCGGTGCTCCCAGGGGTCGTACCAGGAGTCGTCGCCGCCCCGGAAGCCGGCGGCCAGGGCCGGGTGCCGGCCGTCCACTCCGGAGTCCGAACTGCCCACCACCACGCCGGCGCCGGTCACACCCAGCTCCGACCAGACCCGGTCCGCGCCGATTAGCGAGACGTTCCAGGTCGGACCGGTCGGCGCCGGCACGTCGCCCCGGGTCGGCGGCGCCGCCGCGGGCAGCGGGCGCAGCCGCTGGCTGACCAGCACCCGCGCCACCTCGGGTCGACCGGCGAGCCAGGCCCGGACCGCCGGCCCACCGTCCGTCTCGATGGCGTTGACCAGGTAGTACGGCGTCGGGTGCAGGCGCAGCCGGTCCAGCTCGCGGCGCAGGTCGCCCTGGCTGCGTTCGGCCGTGGCCACCAACCGCCGGTAGACCTCGGCCGCCCGGGCGTCCCGGCCGGCCCGACCGGGCGCCCCCGCGGGGATGCCGGACAGATCGGCCTGCTCGCGGAGCACCACCAGCAGCCGTTCCCCGTGCAGGCCGGGTTGTCCGGGGACGGCGTACACCACGACGAGGGCGGCGAGCAGGGATGCCGCGGCGAGCCCGGCCAGGCCGCGCCGGGGCGCGCGGGCGCGGGGCCGGGCGAGCAGCACGCCGTACCCGACGGCGAGCAGGACCGCGACAGCGAACGCCGCGCCGGCCGCGACCGCGACCCAGAACGGGACGTCACGGGTGGTCGCCAGCAGGACCGTGACCTCCTCCGGGTCGGTGAACGCCAGAGGCCCGAGCAACGCGAGCCCGACCAGCCAGCGCACCGGCCCGCGCCCGGCCGGACGGCCGGCGTGCCGGGCCGCCGCCTCCAGCGCGCCCAGCACGAAGCCGAGCGGCGGCAGCAGGAGCAGCCCCGGCAGTTGGGCGCCGGACTGACCGGCCCCGGCACCCAGGAGCGCCAGGGTCACCCCGGCGACCAGCCCGCCGACCAGCACGAGCCGGGCCGGCCGGGGCGGCGCGCCGACCGCGAAGGCCGCCCAGAACCTGGGGCCGAGGAGCACGCCGGCGAGCGCGCCGAGCGCGGCCGCGGCCAGCCCGGCGAGGAGCGTCTCCAGCGCGCCGCCCAGCGCGCCCACCCACGCCCACGGCAGCAGCGACGCCAGCCCGGCGGCCACCGCCAGCAGCGTCACCGGCCCGAACCGCCCACCCCGGCCACCGGGACCGGCCGCGCCGCCACCGGGACCGGCCGGCGTGCCGCCCGGCACCGGCGCCCCCTCGGTCGCCGACGGGACAGACGGCGCCGGGCCACCCCCGGGCACCGACGGGACGGACGGCGCCGGGCCATCCCCGGGCGCCGACGGGACGGACGGCGCCGGGCCGGTGCCGGGCACCCGCGGGGTGGACCTGCGGCGGGTCAGCCAGGCGAGGACCAGTGCGAGCAGCGCGGCGGTCGCGGCCAGCGCCGCCAGGTACGCCTCGTGGTGCACCGGCGGCAGCGCCCGGAGCAGGGTCAGCGCCCCGAGCGCGAGCGTGCCGGCCAGCCACGCACGCCCGGTCGCCCGGATCGCGGGGGAGCGCGGAAGCAGCGCGAGCGCCAGTGTGGGCGCGCCCACCAGCAGCACGGTGACCAGCGCGACCACCGGCCAGACGGCCACCGTGCGGTCCAGGCCGGAGACGAGCACCAGCTGGTCGAACACCCAGCCGACGAGCTGGCCCGGCACGGTGACCAGCACGGCCCAGACGCCGGTCACCGCCGCGGCGACCACCGGCCACGGCCCGGTGCCGGGGCGAGGGGGATGGAACGGAGGGACGGGAGCGGTGGGTGGGCCGGCCTGCATGGCCCTCACCGTACGGCCCGGCGGGTGCCTGCCGCCGGAGTGCGGCGCCGGTTACGGTGGACACGTGCGCGACCCCAACGTGTCCCGATCCGCGGCCGGTCAGCTCTCCGCCGAGCGCCGCGCCGACGACCTGCGCCGACTGCGCGCCGAGCGGTTCGACGTGCTGGTCATCGGCGGTGGCGTGACCGGTGCGGGCGCCGCGCTCGACGCCGCGTCCCGCGGCCTGAAGGTGGCTCTGGTGGAGGCGCGCGACCATGCCGCCGGCACCTCCAGCCGGTCCAGCAAGCTGATCCACGGCGGCCTTCGCTACCTGGAACAGCTGGAGTTCCACCTGGTGCACGAGGCGCTGACCGAGCGCGGGCTGCTCGCCACCCGGCTCGCCCCGCACCTGGTGCGCCCGGTGCCGATCCTGGTCCCGCTCCCCGCCGAGGGCGGGCTGCGCGACCTGCCCCGCCGGTTCTTCCGCCGCTCCTACTACGGCGCCGGCGTCGCCGCGTACGACGTCTTCGCCGGGCTGTTCGGGGGCGGGCGCGGCATGCCGCTGCACCGGCACCTGAGCCGGGAGGGCGCCCACCGGATCTTCCCGAGCCTGCGGCCCGACAGGCTGGCCGGGGCGATCCGCTACTTCGACGGCCAGGTCGACGACGCCCGCCTGGTGGTGACCCTGGCCCGCACCGCGGCGAGCCTCGGCGCGACCGTGGTGACCAGCGCCCGGGCGGTCGGCCTGGTCCGGCAGGCCCGGGAGGTCACCGGGGTCCGGGTCCGTGACCTGGAGGCGCCCGCCGGCTCGCCGGACGCCGAGTTCGAGGTACGCGCCCGCACGGTGATCGCCGCGACCGGCGTGTGGAGCGACGACATGTCCCGGATGCTCAACGACGTCGGGCTGCGCCCCGGCTTCCGGGTCCGGGCCTCGAAGGGCGTGCACCTGGTGGTGCCCCGCTCGGCGATCACCGGTGAGGCCGGCCTCATCCTGCGCACCGCCACCAGCGTGCTGTTCGTCATCCCGTGGGGCGGCCACTGGATCATCGGCACCACCGACACCGACTGGCGGCTGGACCGGTCCCACCCGGCGGCCACCGCGAAGGACATCGACTACCTGCTGGAGCAGGTCAACGCGGTGCTGGACCGCCCGCTCACCACGGCCGACATCGAGGGTGTCTACGCCGGGTTGCGCCCGCTGCTGGCCGGCGAGGCGGATTCCACCTCCAAGCTCTCGCGGGAGCACGCGGTCATCGAGCCGATGCTCGGGCTGCTGCTGGTGGCCGGCGGCAAGTACACGACGTACCGGGTTATGGCCTCCGACGTGGTCGACCGGGCGGTGCACCGGCTGGGCTGGACCCGGCCGTCGCGCACGGCCGACCTGCCGCTGCTCGGCGCCGACGGGTACGCGGCCATGTGGCGGGACCGGGCCGACCTGGCCCGCCGGCACGGGGTGCCGGTCGGGGTGGTGGAGCACCTGCTGGAGCGCTACGGCACCCTCACCCTCGACCTGCTCGCCCTGGTCGACGCCGATCCGCTGCTCGGCTCCCCGCTGGCCGGCGCACCGGAATACCTGGCCGCCGAGGTGACCTATGCGGCCCGCGCCGAGGGGGCGCTGCACCTGGAGGACGTGCTGACCCGGCGTACCCGGATCTCCATCGAGACCAGTCACCGCGGCCTGGAGTCGGCGGAGCACGCCGCGGAGCTGATGGGTGCGGTGCTCGGCTGGGACGAGGCGACCCGCGCCCGCGAGGTGGCCAACTACCGGGCCCGGGTGGAGGCCGAGCGGCAGTCGCAGCTGATGGCGGACGACGTGGCGGCCGACGCGGCCCGGCTGGGCGCGCCGGACGTGCGCGGCTTCGCGGCGGATCGGGGCGGCGACGGCGACAGCGTCGGACTGCCCTCGCGGTGACCCGCCGGTAACGTCGTTCCGGAGGGTTCCGGGCTTACCTACGGAAGTGTAGGTTTCCCCGCGTGGTTCGCCCATCCTGGTCGCGCGTCCGTTCTTTGTCCGTCGGCGTCCTGTTGGCGGTCGCCCTGTCCGGCTGCTCGCTCTTCGGTCGGGCCGAGGGCGCCACCACACCGGGCAAGGCGGACGCCCCCTCGCCGACACCGGAGGGGCGGCGGGTCTCCCTGGTGCAGCAGGTCGGGTCGGGCGGGCCGCCGCGCACCCTGGAGGTGGAGCCGACCGGGCGGTGGCAGTGCCGCGACTGCGCAGGCGACGGTGTCGACTCGACCGGGGCGTTCACCCCCGATCAGACGCAGCGGTTGCAGCGGATGCTCGCCGATCCGGCCCTGGCGCAGGAGACCGACGAGGCCCGGCACTACAAGCAGGGCTGCATCGACGCGCTGACCTCGACGCTGCTGATCCCGCCGGGGCTGACCGTCACCATCCAGGACTGCCCGGGCGAGCCCAAGCCGCCGGTGGCCTACCAGGTCCTGCTGCTGATCACCCAGTCCACCCCGGCCGAGGACAAGGGCTGAGCCTCAGCAGACCTTGCCGGGGTTGAACAGCCCCGCCGGGTCCAGCGCGGCCCTGATCGCCTGGTGCACCCGGACGCCGACCGGGCCGATCTCCCGGGCCAGCCAGTCCCGCTTGAGCAGGCCCACGCCGTGCTCGCCGGTGCAGGTGCCGCCCAGCTCCAGCCCGAGCCGCATGATCTCGTCGAACGCCCGCCGCCCGCGCGCCAGGCTGGCCGGGTCGGCCCGGTCGACCACGATGTTCGGGTGCATGTTGCCGTCGCCGGCGTGCCCCACCACGCCGATCGGCACGGCGCACTCCTCGGCGATGCGGGCCACCCCGTCCAGCAGCGCCGCGAGCGCGCCCCGCGGCACCGCCACGTCGTCGATGACCAGGCCGCCGTTGCCGCCGGGGAAGGCGTCCGCGGCGAATCTCTCCATGGCCGGGTGGGCCAGCCGCCGGGCCTGGAGCAGGGCGGCCGCCTCGGCCGCGTCGGTGGCGGCGTAGACCTCGTCGGCCCCCGCCGCGTTGCACACCTCGGCGAGCCGGGCCAGGTCGTCGGCCGCCCGGGAGCCGGTGTCCACGGCCGCCAGCAGCAGCGCCTGGGCGTCGGTGCGCAGCCCCATCGGCCGGTACGCCTCGATGGCCCGCAGGTGGGTGCGGTCGAGCAGTTCCAGCAGGCTGGGGGTGAGCCCGCGCGCGGCGATCCCGGCCACCGCCGTGCCGGCCGCGGCCGTGGTGGGGAAGACCGCGACCAGGGTCAGCGACTCCTCGGGCGCCGGGCGCAGCGCCACGGTCACCTCGGTGATCACGCCGAGGGTGCCCTCCGAGCCGACGAAGAGCCGGGTCAGGTCGTAGCCGGCGACGCCCTTGGCGGTGCGCCGGCCGGTGCGCAGCACCTCGCCGGAGGCGAGCACCACCTCCAGCCCGAGCACGTACTCGGTGGTCACGCCGTACTTCACGCAGCACATGCCGCCGGCGTTGGTGGCCACGTTGCCGCCGATGGTGGACGACTCCCAGGAGCCGGGGTCGGGCGGATACCAGAGGCCGTGCTCCCGGACCGCCCCGGCCAGGGTCGCGTTGACCACCCCGGGCTGCACCACGGCGATCCGGCTGACCGGGTCGACCTCCAGGATCCGGTCCATGGCCACGGTGCTCAGCACCACCGCGCCGTCCACCGCGTTCGCCGCGCCGGCCAGCCCGGTCCGCGCCCCCTGCGGCACCACGGGTACGCCGTGCCGGGCCGCCGCGCGGACCACCGCCACCACCCCCGCGGTGTCGCGCGGGCGGACCACCACGAGCGGGGTGCCCGCCTCGCACAGGTCGGCCTCGTCCCGCGCGTGGGTCGCCAGCAGGTCGGGGTCGGTCAGCACGGCCGCGTCGCCGAGAGCGGTCCGCAGGTCGTCGAGGAGGGGATGGCCGGCCATGCCGGGAAGGCTAGGTCGTGCCGGCGGGGATGACCAACCGGCGTACCGTTGGTCGCCATGCTCTACCTCGACCCGCCCTCGGTGCCCTCGCGGGGGCGGCTCTGGTCGCACCTCGTGAGCGATGTCTCGTACGCCGAGCTGCACGCCTTCGCCGAGGCGCTGGGCCTGCCCCGGCGCGGCTTCGACCGGGACCACTACGACCTGCCGGCCGAACGCGTCCCGGTGGCCGTCTGGCTGGGCGCCCGGCTCGTCCCGTCCCGCGAGATCGTCCGCCTTCTCCGCGCCGCCGACCTGCGCCGCCCCAAGCCCCGCGCGGTCCCCGAGCCCCCTGCGGTCCCCGCTCCGGCCGGGCCGCGGGACGCCGGGATCAGTTCAGGGTCGCGAGTTCCCGGGTGAGGTTGGCGCGGGCGCGGGGCTCCCAGCGGGTGTGCGGCTCGGGCAGCCGGTAGAGCGCGGGCAGGGCCAGCAGGCCGGTCAGCACGGCGGCCCGACCGGCGCGGAAGTCCGGGTCGGGGACGTGGGCGTACTCGCGGCGGACCGCGGCGGCGTAGCGGTCGTAGTCGGCGGGCGGGGCGGCCAGGACCGCCAGGTCGGCGTCGCAGAGCAGGGCCCCGTCCGGGTCGTCCCGCCCGACCGCGTGGCCGGCCGTGAGCAGCACCAGCCGGCGTACCCCGGTCACCGCGTCCGCCGGCAGCCCGGCGGCGGCGAGCAGGTCCCCGGCCAGCTCGGCGCTGGCCCGCTCGTTGGCGTCACCGCCGGCCCGCGGGTCGTAGACCGCGTCGTGGCACCACGCCGCCAGCCGAACCAGGTCCGGGCGGCGGGCCGACCCGGCGTACGCGTCGACGACGTCGAGCACCGCCCGCAGGTGCGTCACCGTGTGGTAGTGCCGGTGCGGCTCCCGCCAGCCGGCCAGCAACCGCGCCCCGGCCCGCTCGACGCCGGCCGGGTCGGCCGCACCCGCCGCCCGGGCCGCGCCCCGCCACCGTTCGATCAGCTCGTCCACCCGGTGCAGTCTGCCCCACCGTGGCCGGTGCGCAGGATTCACCGGGGGTGGGACGGGTAGTCCCGGCCATGGCCGTGGCCCGGGACCGACGACCGCCGTTCTTCCGGCGTACCGCGCTGCGCCAGGGACTGGTCGACGTCGACGGGGCCCGGATCTCCGAGGCCGTCGAGCAGCTCCGGCACCGGAGCAGGGCCACCCTGCACGACCGGCTGCACCGGGTGCGCACGGCGGGCGGCCTGGCGGTCCAGGCGGGTCTCGCGGCCGGCCTGGCCTACCTGATCTCCCATGTGGTGCTGAAGAATCCGCAGCCGGTGTTCGCGCCGATCTCGGCGGTGGGCACCCTGGCCGCCTCGGTCGGCCAGCGGTTCCGCCGCACCGTCGAGCTGATCCTCGGGGTGGCGGTCGGGGTCGGCGTCGGCGACCTGCTCATCTACTTCCTCGGCACCGGTGCCTGGCAGCTCGGCCTGGTGGTCACCGCGGCGATCCTGCTGACCGTCTTCGCCGGGGCCAGCGTCGCCATCGTGATCCAGGCGGCGGCCACCGCCGTGCTGATCGTGACGCTCAGCCCGTCGACGCAGAACCTGGAGATACCCCGCTTCGTCGACGCCTTCATCGGCGGCGGCATCGCGCTGCTGGTCACCGCGATCCTGCTGCCGCTCAACCCGCTACGCGTGATCAACCGGGCGGCCCGGCCGGCGCTGGACCTGCTCGCCGGGCAGCTGGACATCTGCGCGGAGGCGCTGCGTAGCAGGGACCGGGGCACGGCCCAGCAGGCGCTGTTCCGGCTCCGGGAGAACAAGGACGAGCTGGCCGCGCTCTCCGAGGCCATCGAGGGCGCCAAGGAGACCATCACCATCTCGCCGGCGCGCTGGCACCGGCGGGACGAGCTGACCCACTACGCCGAGGCGGCGGACCCGATCGACCGGGCCATGCGGAACAGCGGCACGCTGATCCGCCGCTCGGTCACCATGATCGAGGACGAGGAACCCGTGCCGGAGCCGATGCCCGACTCGATCGCCCACCTGGCCGAGTCGGTACGCCTGCTGCGGCACGAGTTCGCCGCCGGGGAGGAGCCGGAGAAGGCCCGGGAGCGGTCACTGCGCGCCGTCAGCGAGGCCGGCCGGGCGTACGCCGAGGGGGTGGGTTTCTCCGGCAGCGTGGTGATCGCCCAGGTGCGGACCACGGCGAGCGACCTCCTGGTCGCCTCCGGCGTCGACCAGGAGGACGCGAACCGCCTGGTCCGCGAGGCGTTCGGCGACCGCGAGCAGCGTTCGGGCGAGACCACCGAGCAGAACGGCGATGCCAAACCCCCCACGGCGCCCCCGGTCGGCTGACCTCCACTCAGGGGAGGGTCGCCAGGGCGGTCAGGAGGGTGTCGACGTCGGCGCGGGTGGTGCCCAGGCCGAGGCTGGCGCGGAGAGCGGTGGGGGGCAGGTCACCGCGGCCGCTGCGGGTCGCCGCCTCGGTCAGCAGGCGGCGGGCGAGCGGGTGGGCGCAGAACAGGCCGTCCCGGACGCCGATCCGGTGCGCGGTCGCCAGATGGGCGGCCACCTCGGCGGAGTCCCGGCCGGCGACCACGAAGCTGACGATGCCCACCCGGGGTGCGTCCGGGCCGAAGGTGCGCAGCTCCACCACGTGCGGCAGGGCGGCGATGCCCGCCCGAAGCCGGGCCAGCAGCGCCTGCTCGCGGGCGTGCAGGGCGTCCCGGTCGGCGTCGGCCAGCGCCGCGCAGACCGCCGCCAGGGCCACCGCGCCGAGCAGGTTCGGGGTGCCCGCCTCGTGCCGGGCCGGGCCGGTCGCCCACCGCACCTCGTGGGTGGCCGCCCCGACGTGGCTGGTGGCCCCGCCGCCGGCCAGGTACGGCGGTGCCGCGTCCAGCCAGTCGGAACGGCCGACCAGCACGCCGGCGCCGAACGGGGCGTACAGCTTGTGGCCGGAGAGTGCCAGGTAGTCGACGTCCAGCGCGGCCAGGTCCACGGGGGCGTGCGGGGCGAGCTGCGCGGCGTCGACCAGGATCCGGGCGCCGTGCCGGCGGGCCACCCGGGCCAGGTCGGCCACCGGCCAGCGCTCCCCGGTCACGTTGCTCGCGCCGGTCACCGCGACCAGCACCGGCAGCCCGGGCCGGGCGTCGCGGGACAGTTCACTCAGGGCGGCGTCGAGGGAGCGGACCGCACCGCCCGGGCCGTCCGGCACCGGGAGCCGGACCGAGCCGCGCGGCCAGGGGAGCAGGTTCGCGTGGTGCTCGCCCGCGAAGGTGACCACCGTGGTGCCGGCGGGCAGGGCCCGGGCCAGCAGGTTCAGCGCGTCGGTGGTGTTGCGGGTGAAGATCACGTGGTCGTCGGGGCGGGCGCCGAGAAAGTCGGCGACCGTCTCCCGGGCCCGCTCGTAGGCCAGCGTGCAGCGCCGCGACAGCGCGCCGGCGCCGCGGTGCACGCTCGCGTACCAGGGCAGCAGCTCGGCCACCGCGTCGGCCGCGGCCCGCGCGCACGGCGCGCTGGCGGCGTGGTCCAGGTTGATCTCCCCGGGTACGCCGAGCACGCCGAGCGGGTCCGGCCGGCTCGGCGTCGAGATGGTGGGCAGCGACGGTGCGAGGGTGACGGTCATGCCGGAGCCTCCCGGGTCCAGGGGGACCCCGGGTGGGTGGGCACCGGGACGGGGTCCGCGCTTGCCCAGCACGCGGTTCGGGCTGGGCCCGGTCATCACCCGGGGCACCCCACCGCGAACTCGACGAGGGTTGCCGGCCAGCAAGCCGGGGCTTGACGCTGGCACTCGTGACCTGTCCGGGAGCATAGCGGCCGCGATGCGACCGGACCAGTGGGTCCCGGGTGACTACGCTGACCGCATGGCCGTCACCCCGCCCGGCGGAGCCCTGCCGCCGCCGCCGACCGCGCCCGCCGTCCCGCCCGGGTCGCCGGCCCCCCGGATGCCGCTGCGCCGGCTCGGCTGGCGGCGGTTCCTGGCGCTGGCCGGTGTGGTGCTGCTGATCGCCGCGGGCGCGGTCTTCATGGTCTTCACGCTGGGCGAGAGCCTCGGCGCGGAGGCGCTGCTGGTCGGCGTCATCGCGGCGATCCTGCCGGTGCCGGTGCTGGTCTCCTGCTTCCTCTGGCTCGACCGCTACGAGCCGGAGCCGCTGAAGTACCTGATCTTCTGCTTCGCCTGGGGCGCGTTCGTCTCCACCGCCATCTCGCTGCTGGTCAACGAGACCGGCGCCCGGCTGTTCGACAGTTGGGGGCTGCCCTCGGCGCTGACCGCCGTGCTGGTCGCCCCGTTCATCGAGGAGCTGACCAAGGCCGCCGGCCCGCTGCTGCTGCTGATCTTCCGGCGCCGGGAGTTCTCCGGGATCACCGACGGCCTGGTCTACTGCGGGCTCTCCGCGGTCGGCTTCGCCATGGTGGAGAACATCCTCTACCTGGGCGGCTACGGCTACCGCACGGGCGTCGAGGAATACGGCCCGGCGACCGGCGCGCGCCAGGTGATCGCCATCTTCATCGTGCGGAT
This sequence comes from Micromonospora sp. NPDC005707, assembly GCF_040631005.1. Classification (NCBI taxonomy): domain Bacteria; kingdom Bacillati; phylum Actinomycetota; class Actinomycetes; order Micromonosporales; family Micromonosporaceae; genus Micromonospora; species Micromonospora sp. NPDC005707. The sequence goes on along the minus strand of NZ_JBEXYR010000005.1, from coordinate 229,419 downwards.
CCTGCTCTTCGGCTTCGCCCACCCGCTGTTCACCTCGATGACCGGTGTGGGCCTGGGCGTCGCCGCGCGGACCGCCGACCGGCGGGTGCGGATCCTCGCCCCGATCGCCGGCCTGCTGCTGGCCATGATGCTGCACGGCACCTGGAACCTGCTGCCCTCGCTGGCCGCCGCCACCGGGCAGCCGCTGATCGCCCTCTACGGCTACATCGGCGTGATGGTGCCGATCTTCTTCGGCATGGTCGGGCTGGCCATCTGGCTGCGCGCCTGGGAGGGGCGGCTCACCGAGCGCACCCTGCCGGACTACGTCCGGGCCGGCTGGCTCACCCCGCCCGAGGTGGCCGCGCTGGGCAGCCTGGGCCGGCGGCACGCCGCGCGCACCTGGGCCCGGCGGGTGGCCGGGGACGGCGGGGTCAAGGCGATGCGCGGCTACCAGTTCGCCGCCACCCGGCTGGCCCTGCTGCGCGACGGGATGCGCCGGGGCCTGGACCGCAAGCCGGCCGAGCGGGACCGGACGGCGCGGGAGGAGCGGGAACTGCTGGACGCGATCGGGGCGTACCGGGCGTTCTTCGTGGGCCGGGACCCGCAGGCGCCGGTCGGGGTCTGGGACGGGCAGCGCTACCACCTGCGCTTCCCGGACGGGTCGCGGCGCGCGGTCGAGGCCCCCGACGAGCCGGTGGTGCCGATCCCGGTGGTGCTGGCCCCGCCGCCACCGCCGGCCTTCCCGCCCGGCTACGGCCCGTCCGGCTGGCACGGCCACCGGTCGGCCGCCCCCTGGCCCCCGGCCTGACCCCGCCGTGCGCGGGGTGCGTCAGGTCATCAGGCCGGTGAGGAAGTCGCCGAGGCCCTGCGCGATGGCCATGAGGGCCACCCCGATCCCCTTGAACAGCTGGGCCGCGCCGTCCGGCCGGAAGGCCATGAAGTAGATCAGGAACGCGAGGAATCCCCAGGCGAGAATCTTCTTCACGACTACCGGCATGGTCCCTCCCCAGGGCGCGGTCGTGCCTGGGGCTTCCCGCCGGGCGGCGGCGCAAACGGCGGGGCCGGGCCTACAGGTAGAGGCCGGTCGAGCCGGTCGGCTCCCGCTCCACCCGCTCGGCTGCCACGGCGTGCACGTCCCGCTCGCGGAGCAGGACGTACGCCCGGCCGTGCAGTTCGACCTCCGAGCGGTCGTCGGGGTCGAAGAGCACCCGGTCCCCGGAGACGATGGAGCGGACGTGCGGCCCGACGCCCACGGCGGTGGCCCAGGCCAGCCGCTTGCCGACCGCCGCGGTGGCCGGGATCACGATGCCGGCGGTGGAACGGCGTTCCCCCTCGCCGTTCTCGGTACGCACCAGCACGCGGTCGTGCAGCAGGCGGATCGGCAGGCCGGCGTCGAGATTCTGGTCGGCGGTCACGCGAAGACGCTACCGCGTGCCCGAGGGTCGATCCCGGTGTGGTTGGGCCGGGCGACAGGGGGGCAATGTGTGGCGGAGTCGCCCTAGGGTGGGGCGGACGGACGTATCCTGTCCACCCTGTGCCCCGGGTGGACCAGTTGCGGGAGGTGCGCTTGAGCCGCTTCGAGCGGATGCGTGGACGGCTCCGCCGCGCGTACGAGTCCGGCCGCGAGTCGGCGCGGGCCCGGCGGACCGACCCGGACGAGCGCGTGGCCTCGCCCGCCTCGCCCGGCCCGGTGGCGCCCCCGACGGCGACCGTGGTGGGCGCGGAGCCCTCCGCCCCCGTGTTCGCCTCGACGAACAGCCAGGACGACGGGGAGGTGCCGCACGCGCTGCGGCTCGCCGCGGCCTGGTGCTGGCGGCTCATCGTCATCGGCATCGTCACCTGGTCACTGCTCAAGATCGTCGGCACGATCCGCATCGTGATCATCCCGCTGGCGGTCGCGCTGCTGCTCTCCGCGCTGCTCGCCCCGGCCGTCGGCTGGCTGCTCAGGGCCCGCCTGCCCCGCTCGCTGGCCACCGGCGTGGTGCTGGTCGGCGGCCTGGCCGCGGTGATCGGCACGCTGACCCTGGTGGTGAACGAGTTCATCCAGGGCGTGCCGGAGCTGAGCGAGAAGTCGTCACAGGGCGTCCGGCAGATCCAGGACTGGCTCAAGACCGGGCCGCTGCACCTCTCCGACGGCCAGCTCAACCGCTACATCGACGAGGCGCAGAGCTGGATCAACGGCAACACCGAGAAGTTCACCAGCGGGGCGCTCAACACGGCGGCCACCCTGGCCGAGGTGCTCACCGGCACGGTCCTGGTGCTCTTCGCGACCTTCTTCTTCCTCCGGGACGGCAGCAACATCTGGCGGTTCCTGGTCCGGCTGCTGCCGGTGAACGCCCGCTGGAAGGTGGACGACGCCGGCCGGGCCTCCTGGGCGACGCTCGGCGCCTACGTCCGGGCCACCGTGCTGGTCGCCTTCATCGACGCCGTGGGCATCGGCATCTTCCTGGTCATCTTCGACATCCCGTTCGCGTTCCCGCTGGCCGCGCTGGTCTTCCTGGGCGCGTTCATCCCGATCGTCGGCGCCTTCCTGTCCGGCGTGGTGGCCGTGCTGGTGGCGCTGGTCGACAGCGGCCCGGTGACCGCGCTGATCATCCTGGGCGTGGTGATCGGCGTGCAGCAGGTCGAGGGGCACGTGCTCCAGCCGCTGATCATGGGCCGGGCGGTGGCCATCCACCCGCTCGCCGTGATCATCGGGATCGCCGCGGGGGTGGTGCTGGCCGGCATCGCGGGCGCGCTGGTCGCGGTGCCGCTGATCGCCGTGCTCAACACCGCGGTCCGCCGGCTGGCCGCGCGGACCGTGCCGGACACCCCGCCCGACGCCGTGGTGGTCGCCTCCCAGGCGCCCTGACCCGAGCGAGCCCTCGACGCCCGCGTCGCCCCTACCGGGGGAGGCGCGGGCGTCAGCTCTTTCCGAGCCGCTCCAGCGCGCCCCGGGCCACGTCGGGGCGGGTGGTGTACCAGAACGGGGGCAGCGAGCGGCGCAGGAACGGGCCGTAGCCCCGGGCGGTCTCCAACCGGGAGTCGAGCACCGCCACCACGCCCCGGTCGCCGGTGGCCCGGATCAACCGGCCGACCCCCTGGGCCAGCCGGACGGCCGCGATCGGCACGCTCACCGCCGCGAAACCGGAGCCGCCGCCGGCGTCGACGGCGGCCGCCCGGGCCGCCGCGAGCGGCTCGTCGGGCCGGGGGAAGGGCAGCCGGTCGATCACGACGAGCTGGCAGGAGTCGCCCGGCACGTCCACCCCCTGCCAGAGCGACATCACCCCGAACAGGCAGCTCTCCCGCTCCTCCCGGAACCGGCGGACCAGCAGCGGCAGCGCCTCCTCGCCCTGGAGCAGCACCGGCAGGTCGGTGCGCGCGCGGAGCAGCTCCGCCGCCTGCTGCGCGGCCCGGCGGGAGGAGAAGAGCCCGAGGGTACGCCCACCGAGCGCACCGACCAGCGCCAGCAGCTCCTCGCCGGCCGCCTCGGGCAGCCCCGAGACGCTGGGCCGGGGCAGGTGCGCGGCGACGTACAGGATGCCCTGCCGGGCGTAGTCGAAGGGCGAGCCGACGTCGAGCGACGTCCAGCCGGGCCCCTCGGTGGCCGGGACGGTGCCGGTCGCCGCGCGGCTGCCGTCGGTGCTCGCCACCGGCGGCGTGGTGCCGGCGCGGCCGGCGGCGGCCGCGGTGGCCAGCGCGGCGGCGGCCGGGGACGGCGGGGCGGGCGGCGGCGCGTCCAGCCCCAGCGCCCGGGCCACCGTGTCGAACCGGCCGCCCAGCGCCAGGGTGGCCGAGGTGGCGACCACGGTGCGTTCGTCGTAGAGGTGGGTGGCGAGGGTGCCGGCGACCGAGAGCGGCGCCACCACGAGCGCCCGGCGGCTGCCGTTCTCCGGCTTCTCCACCCAGGCCACGTCGTGGTCGGCCTCCTCCAGCAGCCGCTGCGCGGTGGTGGAGAGCTCGTCCAGCACGGACTTGGCCTGCTGCTTGCGCACCGGGTCCGGGTCGTCGGCCTTGATGTCGCCGATCGCCTCCAGCGCGGCCCGGGTGGCGGCGTCGAGCAGGGTGCACGCCTCGCGCAGCGCGGGCGGCAGGCCGGCGGTGAGCCGCCCGGCCGGCGCCTCGGCCAGCCCCACGGCGAGCGCGTCGCCGGCCTCGGTGAGGCGTTCGGCCACCTCGGGGCGGAGCAGCGGGCGGGCCCGGCGGGCGGACCGGTCGATGAGCTGGGGCTCCAGCTCGGCCTGCGCCGCCGACGACACCCGGTCGGCCAGCTCGTGCGCCTCGTCGACCACGAGGAGCTTGTGCGGCGGCACGATGTGCCGGCCGGCGAGCATGTCGACGGCGAGCAGGCTGTGGTTGGTCACCACGATGTCGGCCTCGCGGGCGCGCGCCCGGGACGCCTCGGCGAAGCACTCCTGGCCGAACGGGCAGCGGGTGGCGCCCACGCACTCCCGGGCCGGCATCGAGATGCTCCGCCACACCTGGTCGTCCACGCCCGGGTCCAGCTCGTCGCGGTCGCCGGTGGCGGTCTCCTCCGCCCAGTCGCGCAGCCGCTGCATCTGCTTGCCGAGCCGGCCCGCCTCGCCGAGCCACTTCGTGCCGCCCGTGGGGCGCGGAGTGTCGAAGAGGGTGTCCTCCGGTTCCTCCTCGACCGAGCTGTCCAGCCGGGCCAGGCAGAGGTAGTGGTGCCGCCCCTTGAGCACGGCGAAGGTCGGGCGGCGTTTGAGCACCGGCTCGACGGCGTCGGCCAGCCGGGGCAGGTCGTGGTCGACCAGCTGGGACTGCAGCGCCAGGGTGGCGGTGGAGACCACCACGGGGCCGTCCACGGTGAGCGCCGGGGCCAGGTAGGCGAGCGACTTGCCGGTGCCGGTGCCGGCCTGCACCAGCAGGTGCTCGCCCGAGGCGATGCTCCGCTCGATCGCCTCGGCCATCTGCTGCTGGCCGGGGCGGGCCGCGCCGCCGGGGACCGCGCCGACCGCGGCGGCCAGCAGCTCGCCGCCGCCGGGCCGGCCGCCCCGGCGCTTCTTGGGAACGGGGCCGGTGGCGGTGCGGGGCGCGGTCACCGTGCGACCGTACCCGCCTCGGCCGACAGGGGGTGGGTCGCTCCGCCGCGTGGCGTGGGCGGCAGGTCGCGACCGGTTACCTGCCGATCGCGTCGCGTGGCCGGAATCGGTTAGGGTGCCAGTCATGCCGAGCGACGTGGTCCGCGTGATCTACCGCAAGTACGACGGCAGCGCACACCGCGACTACCCGGCCCGCCGCCTCGCCGAGGACGATCTCGGTGTCTGGCTCGGCGTCCCGGCCGGCACCGAATCGGTCTACCACGGCCGGCCCTCCGTCGAGCGGATCCCCTTCGTCCTGCTGGTGCCCCGGCAGGGCTGGTGGACCGGCATGTTCAACCCGCCCCCGCGCACCAGCGAGGTCTACTGCGACATCGCCACCCCGGCCCGCTGGGAGGGCGAGGAGACGGTCCACCTGGTCGACCTCGACCTGGACGTGGTGCGCCGGCGGGAGACCGGCCTGGTCGAGCTGCGCGACGAGGACGAGTTCGCCGAGCACCGGGCCCGCTGGGGCTACCCCGACGACGTGGTGGCCGAGGCCGAGGCCGCGGCCCGCTGGCTGCTCGGCGCGCTCGACGACGGCACCGAGCCCTTCGCCACCTCCTACCGGAAGTGGCTGGCCCTGGTGGTCTGAGCCGGGCCTTCACAAGCGCGGCGGCCAGTCCTCGCCCTCGATGCCGCTCAGGTGTGTCACCTTCTCCGGGTTGAGCTGGTTGAACACGCCGGTGACCCGCCCCTCGTGCACAGCGAACGAGGTGACCATCCGCAGCGGCCGCCCGTCCCGGAACACCGTCTCCGCCTGCCAGCCCAGCGTGCCGTCGACCAGCACCGGCCGGGCGTGCACCGGGCCGCCCCAGCGGGCGGCCTGGCCGAAGAGGCCGAGGATGAACCGGCCGGCCAGCTCGGCGCCGACCACCGGCCGGCGGGCGGCCGGGAAGTGGCCGCCGCTGTCGCCGACCACCACCACGTCCGGTGCGAGCACCTCGACCAGCCGGTCCAGCTCCCCGGACTCGACCGCCGCCACGAACGCGGCGAGCACCTTGTGCTGCTCGGCCAGGTCGGCCGTGTGCCGGGGGACGTCCGGCGCGGTGACCGCGCGGCGGCCCCGGGAGGCGAGCTGCCGGGCCGCCGCGGGGCTCGTGCCGAGCACCTCGGCGACCGTGGCGAACGGCACGGCGAAGACGTCGTGCAGCACGAACGCGACCCGCTGCTCGGGGGTCAGCCGCTCCAGCACCACCAGCAGGGCGGTGCCGAGCTGGTCGGCCCGGACCGCCCGCTCGGCCGGGTCGGGGGCGAACCCGTCCGCGGTCGGCGCCGCGCTCACCACCGGCTCCGGCAGCCACTGACCGGGGTACGCCTCACGGCGCACCCGGGCGGACCGGAGCACGTCGAGGCAGATCCGCGAGCACGTGGTGGTGAGCCAGCCGCGCAGGTCGCGGACCTGTTCGCGGGCGGCGGGGTCGGCGAGCGCGCCCGCGTAGCGCAGCCAGGTCTCCTGGACCGCGTCCTCGGCCTCGCTCCGACTGCCCAGCATCCGCTGCGCCACCGCCAGGAGGTGCCCGCGTTCCGCCTCGAACTCCGCCGCCCGCTCCTGCACGTCGCGCTCCTCCCGCCCGGAGTTCCCATTCTCCCCGTACCCCTGGATGTGCCGCCGCCCCCGGGTGTGACATCGCTCGGGAGGCGGGGGCGGGCGGGGTGGGTGAGGATCGTGGGATGAGCGGTGTCGACGAGGTGGTGCGACCCGAGGGCGGGTCGATGTGGGAGCTGCTCCGGGCCGGCCCGGGCGCGGTGGATCTGGCGGCGATCGACCCCCGGTCGACGCCGGGGCTGCCTGCGGCGGCCGGGCGCGGCAAGGCGCGCAAGGAGTGGGCGCGCGGGCAGGTCGAGCTGCTCGGCGCGGAGCTCGGCCGGCAGCAGGAGATGCTGTACGCGTCCGCGAAGGTCGCGGCCGGCCCGGACAGCGCGACCAGCGCGCCCACCCAGGCCGGCGCCGACCTGTCCGGTGACCGCCCGCGCCGGGTGCTGCTGGTGCTCCAGGCCATGGACTGCGGTGGCAAGGACGGCACGGTCAAGCGGGTGGCCGGGGCCATGAACCCGCTCGGGCTGCACATCCGCTCGTTCGGCCCGCCCACGGAGGAGGAGCGGCGGCACGACTTCCTCTGGCGGATCCGCCGGGCCCTGCCGCCTCCCGGCTACGTGGGCGTCTTCAACCGCTCGCACTACGAGGACGTGCTCATCGCCCGGGTCGACGGCCTGGTCGACGAGGCCACCTGGCGGGGTCGCTACGACCTGATCAACGACTTCGAGCGTGAGCTGGCCGGAAACGCGGTCACCGTGGTGAAGGTCATGCTGCAGATCTCGCACGCCGAGCAGGGTGAGCGGCTGATGGAGCGGCTCACCGACCCGACGAAATACTGGAAGTACAACCCGAGCGACCTGGACACCCGGGCACGCTGGGACGAATACCAGGCCGCGTACGCCGAGGCGATCGAGCGGTGCGGCCCGGACGCCGCGCCCTGGTTCGTGGTCCCGGCGGACCGGAAGTGGTACCGCGACTGGGCGGTGGCGCACCTGCTCAGGGAGACGTTCGACAGGTTGGATCTGGGGTATCCGCCTGCCGATTTCGACCTCGCGCGGGAGCGGAACCGGCTGCGGAGCGAGGGCGGCACGGGGCAAGGTGAACGGCAGGTGAACGAGTGGTGAATCGGGCCTGACCAGGGGTGGGCCGGCGGTTGCCCGGTTCCACGGGGTACCTAGCATGCGCAGAGCAGGCGTCCTCCGGGGCGACCGCCACCCTTCCACCGACACGACGAGGTCCGTGCTGTGAAGTTTTCCTTCCGTCCCACCGAGGGCGCCTTCTACGAGCTCTTCACCAGGGCCGCGCAGAACCTGGTGAAGGGGACCGAGCTGCTCAACGAGCTGGGCCTGCCGGACGTCGAGGTCCAGTCGGTGAGCGAGCGGCTCACCGAGGTCGAGCACGACAGTGACCAGATCACCCACGAGCTCTACAAGAAGATCAACTCCACCTTCATCACCCCGTTCGACCGGGAGGACATCTACCGTCTGGGCTCGCTGCTCGACGACGTGATGGACCACCTGGAGGCGGTGGGCAACCTGCTCTACCTCTACGGCCTCACCAAGCTGCCGTCGCTGCCGCGCGAGATGCACGAGCTGGTGAACGTCCTCGACCAGCAGGCCAAGCTGACCGCCGAGGCGATGCCCCGGCTGAAGTCGATGAAGGATCTCGAGGACTACTGGATCGAGTGCAACCGCCTCGAGAACGACGGTGACCAGGCGTACCGGATGCTGCTGGTCCGCCTCTTCAGCGGTGAGTACGACGCGCTCACGGTGCTGAAGATGAAGGAGGTGGCCGACGAGCTGGAGGCCGCCTGCGACGCCTTCGAGCACGTGGCCAACACCGTCGAGACCATCGCGGTCAAGGAGTCCTGATCCCGTGACCCCCGAACTCATCGCCGTGCTGGCGGTGATCGTGGTCGCCATGGCGTTCGACTACACGAACGGCTTCCATGACGCGGCGAACGCGATCGCCACCAGCGTGTCCACCCGGGCGCTGACCCCCCGGGTCGCCCTCGCGCTGGCCGCAGTCGGCAACTTCGTCGGCGCGCACTTCGGCGCCGGGGTGGCCAAGACGGTCGGCGACGGCCTGGTGACCCTGCCGCCCGGGGTGGCCAGCCTCGGGGTGGTCTTCGCCGGCGTGCTCGGCGCGATCGCCTGGAACCTGATCACCTGGTACTTCGGCCTGCCGTCGTCCTCCTCGCACGCCCTCTTCGGCGGCCTGGTCGGCGCCACCCTCTTCGCCTCCGACGGCGTCGTGCAGTGGGGCAACATCCTCGAGAAGGTCATCATCCCGATGGTGCTCTCGCCGGTGGTCGGCCTGGTGCTCGGTTTCCTGCTGATGCTGGCGATCCTGTGGCTGTTCCGGAAGGGGCAGCCCGGCAAGCTCAACCGGGGCTTCCGCTGGGCGCAGACCCTCTCGGCCGCCGCCATGTCGGTCGGCCACGGCATGCAGGACGCCGCGAAGACCATGGGCATCATCGTGCTGGCCCTCTACACCGGCGGTTTCCAGGAATCCAAGACGCACATCCCACAGTGGGTGTTCTGGACCTCGGCGGCCATGCTGGCGGCCGGCACCTACGCGGGCGGCTGGCGGATCATCCGGACCCTGGGCCGGAAGATCATCGACCTGGGCCCGCCGGAAGGCTTCGCGGCCGAGACCGTGGCCAGCGCCGTGCTCTACTTCAACGCCCTGGTGCTCAAGGCCCCGATCTCCACCACCCACACGATCACCTCGGCGATCATGGGTGTCGGCGCGACCAAGCGGCTCTCGGCGGTCCGCTGGAACGTGGCCGGCAACATCGTCATCGCCTGGATCATCACGTTCCCGGCCGCCGCGGCCATCGCCTGCCTGGCGTACCTGCTGGTCCGCCCGCTGTTCTGAGCGACCGGCGTCGAGGGGTTCCCCGCTGTGGCGGGGGACCCCTCACGTGTAGGAGACGCCGATCCGGGCCTTGATGTCGTCCAGCAGGCCCATCACCTCCAGGGTGGCGGCGTGCGGCACCAGGGGGCTCTCGATGAGCCCAGCCGCCAGGCAGCGCTGCACCTCGACGGCCTCGTGCTGGTAGCCGCCGCCGGTCAGGTCAGCCGGGATGGTCTCCGGCTCGGCGCCGAGCCGGTGCAGCACCGCGGCGCCGGGCCGGTAGAACGGCTCCGGCAGGTCGATCCGCCCGGTCGTGCCGGTGATCGCGGCGGTGATCGCGGTGGCCCCGACCATCCCGCAGCTCAGCGTCGCCACCGCCCCCGAGTCCCAGCCCAGGACGATGCCCGTGTTCTCGTCCACGTCCTCCGGGCTCAGCTTCGCCCAGGCGTGCACCTGCTGCGGCACGCCGAGCACCAGGTGGGCCAGGCTCAGCGGGTAGACGCCCAGGTCGAGCAGGGCGCCGCCGCCCAGCGTGCGAGCCCGCATCCGGTGCTCCGGCGGGAACGGGCCGGCCGCGCCGAAGTCCGCCCGGACGTGGGTCACCGCACCGATCGCGCCGTCCCTGATCAGCTCCAGCACCCGCTGGATCAGCGGGTTGGTGCGCATCCACATGGCCTCCATGAGGAAGAGACCCCGGGCGCGGGCCGTCTCGACCAGCTCGGTGGTGGTGGCCAGGTCGAGCGTGCAGGGCTTCTCCACCAGCACGGCCTTGTCGCCGGCCAGGCAGGTGAGGGCCGCCTCGTGGTGGGCGGCGTGCGGGGTGGCGACGTAGACGACGTCCACGTCCGGGTCCGCGGCCAGTTCCGCCCAGGAGGCGTACGCCCGGGGGATGTCGTGGCGCCGGGCGAACAGCTCGGCGCTCTCCCGGGTACGCGAGCCCACCGCCACCAGCTCGGCCCCCGGCGCCAGCCGCAGGTCCTCGGCGAAGCGGGCGGCGATGTTTCCGGTGGCCAGGATTCCCCAACGCGTCATGCCGGCACGTTATCCCGCGCCGTCGCGCCGTCGGGAAGAAGATCCACCCGTCGGGAAGCTCAGTGCGGTGCGCCGGCGGCGGCTGCTCTGGCGGCCCGCTCGATCGCCGCACGCCGCGCCGCCCGGGTCGCCTCGTCGGGTTCCAGGTGCGCGTACTCGGCTGCCGCCCCGGTGGAGCCGTCGAGCTGTTCGCGCAGGATGTCGGCGTGTCCGGCGTGCCGGCTCGTCTCGGCGAGCACGTGCACCAGGATGTTGAACAGCTTCACGTTCGGGCGCGGCCACCAGGGCACATGGCCGGGCGAGTCGATGGCGAGGGCGGCGATCGTCGCGTCCGAGTGCTCCCACACCCGCCGGTAGCGGTCGATGATCTCCTCGCGTGTCTCGTGCTCGCTCGCCCACATGTCGGTGCCGTCGTCGGCGGCGTCCCACCGGGGCAGGGGCTCGGGGAACGGCCGGTCGAAGACCTCGCCGAAGTACCTGGCCTCCGTGATCGACAGGTGCTTGACCAGGCCGAGAAGGTTGGTTCCCGTGGCGGTCAGGGGGCGGCGGACGTCGTACTCGGGCAACCCGTCGAGCTTCCACAGCATCGTCTCGCGGATATCCCGCAGGTCGTGGTGCAGGTAGTCCTTCGCGAACTCATCGATCATGGGCCCCGACCCTGCCACGCGCCGTCGATGAGCGCAGCCCCGCGAGCCCGCTCACCGAGCACCGCAAGATCGGGCTGCGGTGAGGGGTGGCGGTGGGCGGTCGGCCTCGTCGTGGCCGTCCTGCCGGGCTGATGATCGACTGGTCGGGAACTAGGCTCGGGGCATGACGATCGACGGCTTCGCCGCACCCCCCGCCCTGGTGGAGCACGCGCGCCGGTTCCGCGCCGAGGGCGGTGTGCCGGCCGTGCCGCGGGTGGCCGCCACCGTGCTGCTGCTCCGCCCGGCCGGCGCGGAGTTCGAGGTGTACCTGATCCGCCGGGTGGCCGCCATGACCTTCGGCGGGATGTACGCCTTCCCCGGCGGCGGCGTGGACCGCTCCGACTCGCAGGCCCACCTGGGCTGGGCCGGCCCGGCGCCCGCCGGGTGGGGCGAGCGGCTCCGCCTCGACCCGGCCGCCGCGCAGGCGGTGGTCTGCGCCGCCGCCCGCGAGGTCTTCGAGGAGGCGGGCGTGCTGCTGGCCGGCCCGGACGGCGGGACCGTGGTGGGCGACGTGAGCGGGGACGACTGGGAGGCGGCCCGGCAGGACCTGGTGGCCCGGCGGACCGGCTTCGCCGACCTGCTGGCCGGGAAGGGGCTCACCCTCCGGTCCGACCTGCTGCTGCCGTGGAGCCGGTGGATCACGCCGGAGTTCGAGCCGCGTCGCTTCGACACGTACTTCTTCGTCGCCCTGCTGCCGGAGGGGCAGCGGACCCGGGACGTCTCCGGCGAGGCCGACCACACGCTGTGGCTGCGACCGGCGGACGCCCTGGCCCGGGCGGAGGCCGGCGAGCTGACCATGCTCCCGCCCACGATGGTCACCCTCGGCGAGGTGGCCGCGGCCGGCGACCTGGCCGGGGTGGCCGGCGCTTCGGCGAAGCGCGACCCGGGCACCCCGGTCACGCCGCACCTCGACCTCTCCGACGCCGAGGCGCCCCGCTTCCGCTTGTCCTGAGGCCCCGCTGGCCGCGGCGGGGACGACGACCTCCGTCGTGACCCGGACGGGTCAGCCGGTGGCGCGGAGGTAGCGGGCCGCCAGGGCGCGCAGGAGGTCGGCCAGTTCGGGCGGTTCCTCGACGGTGAAGTCGAGGTCGAGCAGGCCGAGCCAGACCGCGATCGTCTCCAGCCGGTCGGCGCCGGTGTGCAGGAGGCAGGTCCCGTCACCGGCCGGCTCGACCGTGCCGACGGCGGGGTTGATCCGGTCGGCCACCACCTCGGCGGGGGCGTGCACGCGGACGCGCGCCCGGTGCCGCCAGGCGGCGGAGGAGACCCCGTGCCGGACCCGTTCCACGACGTCCCCGGGCAGCTCGCGCGCCGCGAACCGGGGGCCGGTCGGGGTACGCGGCGTGATCCGGTCCACCCGGAAGGTGCGCCAGTCGTCCCGGGCCGGGTCGAAGGCCACGAGATACCAGCGCCGGCCCCAGTTGACCAGCCGGTACGGCTCGACGTCCCGCCGGTCCGCGGTCCCGTCGTGCCGGACGTAGTCGAACCGCAGCCGCTCCCGGTCGAGGCAGGCGGCGCTGAGCACGCTGAGCGTTTCGGCGTCCACGGTCGGGCCGGGCTGGTCGTGCGGCACCCGGACGGTGTGCGTGTGCAGGGCCGTGACCCGGCGGCGCAGCCGGTGGGGGAGCACCTGCTCCAATTTGGCCAGCGCCCGCAGCGAGGTCTCCTCGATGCCGGCGACGCTGCCGCCGGCGGCGGTGCGCAGCCCGACCGCCACGGCCACCGCCTCCTCGTCGTCGAGGAGCAGCGGGGGCAGGGCCGCGCCGGCGCCGAGCCGGTAGCCGCCGACCGCGCCCCGCGTCCCGTGCACCGGGTAGCCCAGCTCGCGCAGCCGCTCCACGTCGTTGCGCACGGTCCGGGTGCTCACCGCGAGGCGCTCGGCCAGCTCGGCGCCGGTCCAGTCGCGCGGGGTCTGCAACAGCGACAGCAGGCGCAGCAGCCGCGCCGAGGTCTCCAACATTTCTCGGATTCTGCCAGCGTATTAGGAACGGACCGTTCCTAATCCCTTCCTAGGCTCGTGGGCATGGCAGACAACACCGCGATCGTCCCGTTCCGTATCGACGTCCCGCAGGCCGACCTGGACGACCTCGCCGACCGGCTGGCCCGGACCCGCTGGGCCGAGGAGCTGCCCGCCGACCCCGACCCGGCAGCCCCCGCCGGCCCGATCCCGCCCGGCTGGGAGTACGGCGTCCCGCTGAGCTGGGTGCGGCGGCTGGCCGAGCGCTGGCGGACCACCTACGACTGGCGGGAGTGGGAGGCGCGGCTCAACGCGTACCCGCAGTTCACCACCGAGATCGACGGGCAGCGGGTCCACTTCCTGCACGTCCGCTCGCCCGAGCCGGACGCCACCCCGCTGATCCTCACCCACGGCTGGCCCGGCACCATCGCCGAGTGGCTGGACGTGATCGGTCCGCTGACCGACCCGCGGGCGCACGGCGGTGACCCGGCCGACGCCTTCCACCTGGTCATCCCGTCGGTGCCCGGGTACGGCTTCTCCGGGCCGACCCGGGAGCGCGGCTGGAACCGCCACCGGGTGGCCCGCGCCTGGGCCGAGCTGATGCGCCGCCTCGGCTACGAGCGGTACGGCGCGGCCGGCAACGACCTGGGCGCGTTCGTGTCGCCCGAGGTGGGCCGGGCCGACCCGGAGCACGTGCTGGGGGTGCACGTCACGCAGGTCTTCTCCCTGCCGTCCGGTGATCCCGCCGAGCTGGCCGCGCTCAGCGAGGAGGAGCGGGGCAAGGTGGCGTTCGCCGACTGGTTCGTGCAGCGGCGCGGCGGCTACGACAAGCTGCACTCGACCGAGCCGCAGAACGTCGCGCACGCGCTGGCCGACTCGCCGGTGGGCCTGCTCGGCTGGCTGGGCCAGCTCATGGGGGATCAGATCGACGTCGACCACGTGCTCACCAACACGACCATCTACTGGCTGACGAACACGGCCGCCTCGGCGGCCCGCTACTACTACGAGGACGCCGAGGCGGTGCACCCGACGCAGAAGGTCAACGGGCGGGGCACGGAGGTGCCGGAGCCGACCACCGTGCCGCTCGGCCTGGCCAACTTCGCCTGGGACTTCCAGTCGATCCGCACCCTCGCCGAGCGCGACCACAAGAACATCGTCTCCTGGCACACGTACGACCGGGGCGGGCACTTCGCCGCCCACCAGGCGCCCGACCTGCTGGTGGCGGACCTGCGGCAGTTCTTCGCCGCGCTGCGCTGAGCGGAGCCGGTACGCGGACACGCCGAGGGCCCCGGTCGGGATCGACCGGGGCCCTCGCGGACCGGGTTGTCAGCGGCTCAGCCGAAGCGGCCGGTGATGTAGTCCTCGGTCTTCTTCTGGCTCGGGTTGCTGAAGATCTTCTGGGTGTTGTCGTACTCGATGAGCCGGCCCGGGTCGCCGGTCTTCTCGATGGAGAAGAAGGCGGTCCGGTCCGACACCCGGGCGGCCTGCTGCATGTTGTGCGTGACGATGATGATGGTGAACTTGTCCTTGAGCTGGAACATCAGGTCCTCGATGGCCAGCGTGGAGATCGGGTCCAGCGCCGAGCAGGGCTCGTCCATGAGCACCACCTGCGGCTCGACCGCGATGGTGCGGGCGATGCAGAGCCGCTGCTGCTGACCGCCGGAGAGGCCCGCGCCCGGCTTGCCGAGCCGGTCCTTCACCTCGTCCCACAGGTTCGCCGAGCGGAGCGCCTTCTCGGCGGCCTCCTCCAGGATCGACTTGCGCCGCACGCCGTTGAGCCGCAGGCCGGCCACCACGTTCTCGAAGATGCTCATGGTGGGGAACGGGTTCGGCCGCTGGAAGACCATGCCGATCATCCGGCGGACGGCGGTGACGTCGACGTCCCGGTCGTAGATGTCCTGGTTGTCGATGGTCAGGCTGCCCTCGACCCGGGCGCCCGGGAGCACCTCGTGCATCCGGTTGACCGACCGCAGGAAGGTGGACTTGCCGCAGCCGGACGGCCCGATGAGGGCGGTCACGGTCTTCGGCTCGACGGTCAGGTTGATGTTCTCGATCGCCTTGAACCCGCCGTAGTAGGCGGTGACGTCGGTGGCTTCGATGCGCTTGGCCATGGTGGTGGTACCTCCGGGGTTCATCGGCCGAGCCGGTTGCGACGGGCCAGCAACTTCGCCGCGACGGTCAGGACGAGGACGAGGGCGACCAGGGTCAGCGCCGCGGTCCACGCCCGTGCCGGCGAGTACTTCGAGGCCTCGCCGGCCTGCTGGTAGACGAAGAGAGCCAGCGACGACTGGTTGTTCTCGAACGGGTTGAAGTTGATCGCGGCGCCGCCGCCGGCCACGAGCAGCACCGGCGCGGTCTCGCCGGCCGCCCGCGCGATGGCGAGCATGATGCCGGTGACGATGCCGGGCAGCGCGGTCGGCAGCACGACCCGCAGGATGGTCTTCCACTTCGGTACGCCGAGGGCGTAGGCGCCCTCGCGCAGGGGGGCCGGCACGAGGCGGAGCATCTCCTCGGTGGACCGGACCACGGTCGGCAGCATGAGCACGCTCAGGGCCAGCGCGGCGGCGAAGCCGGAGAAGCCCGGCCGGCCGTCGTTGAACCACGGCGACACGATCAGCACCCAGAAGGCCAGCACGAACAGGCCCGTGACGATCGACGGGATGCCGGTCATCACGTCCACGAAGAAGCGGATGGTGAAGGCGAACCGGCCCCGGCCGTACTCGACCACGTAGATCGCGCAGAGCACGCCGAGCGGGACGGTGATCAGCGTGGCGATGCCGACCTGCTCCAGGGTCCCGATGATGGCGTGGTACGCGCCGCCGTTGGCGTCCCGGGCCCCGATGTTGTTCATCGAGGTGCCGAAGAAGTTGCCGTCCAGCCGCTCGGAGCCCTTGCTGACCAGGGTCCAGACCACCGAGGCCAGCGGCAGCACCGCCAGCACGAAGGCGGAGTGGATGAGCGCGCTCCAGGTCCGGTTTCGGGCGGCCCGGCGGCCCTCCACCGCGTTCGCGGCGGCGTAGAGGCCGGCCAGGTAGAGCAGCGCGCCGACGACCACGACCAGGACCGGGCCGCCGATGCCGGCGCCGTAGACGACGCCGGCCGAGACCAGCAGCGCCACGACGGCGAGGACGGGCGCGGCGTACGCGGGAAGTCGCCGGGCCCGCAGCGTGAGCGGCTGGGTCGGCGGCTGGGGGCGGTGGGAGGTGACGGTGGTGGTCATGCGGCCGACTCCGTGAACTCGCGGCGGCGGTAGATGATCGCGCGCGCGGTGATGTTGACGATCAGCGTGATCGCGAAGAGCACCAGGCCGGAGGCGATCAGGGCGCCCCGGCCGGTGTCGTTCGCCTCGGCGAACCGGTTCGCGATGTTCGCGGCGATCGAGTTCCCGCCGCTCTGCAGGACGTTGAACGAGATGGCGTACGTGGAGCCGAGGGTCAGCGCCAGGGCGATGGTCTCGCCGAGCGCCCGGCCCAGGCCCAGCATCACCGCGGCGATCACGCCGGGCCGGCCGTAGGGCAGGACGGCGGTGCGGACCATCTCCCAGCGGGTGGCGCCGAGGGCGAGGGCGGCCTCCTCGTTGGCGGTCGGGGTCTGCCGGAACACCTCGCGGGACAGCGAGGTGACGATGGGCAGCACCATGATCGCCAGCACCACCGAGCCGAGCAGGATCGAGTTCCCGTACGGGCCGTCGCCGAAGATCGGGATCCAGCCGAAGTACCGGTGCAGCCAGGCCGACAGGTCGGCGACCGGCTGGGCGAAGTAGTCGCGGCCCCAGAGCCCGAAGACCACGCTGGGCACGGCGGCCAGCAGGTCGATCAGGAAGCCGAGGGCGTTGCCCAGCCGGCGCGGGGCGTAGTGCGACAGGTAGAGGGCGATGCCCAGCGCCACCGGCACCGCCATGAGCAGGGCGAGCAGCGCGGTGAGCACGGTGCCGAAGGCGAGCGCCCCGATGCCGAACTTCGGCGGGTCGTCGTTCGGGAACCAGCCCTCGAAGGTCCAGAAGGACTCGGTGTTGTCCCGCAGCGCAGGCACGGCCTTGGCGATCAGGAAGATCGCGATGGCCGCGATGACCACCAGGACGGTGGTGCCGGCGGCCAGGGTCAGGCCACGGAACGCGCGTTCCGCGCCGAAGGCCCGGGCCCGGGGCAGCCCGCCGCCGCCACCCAGGCCGTTGTCGGGGATGCCAGGGATGCCGGAGGGCTCGGCCACACGCGCCGAGGCACCGGCGGGCCACTCGTGGCTCGTGGCCACGCGGGTCCCGCCGGTGCCGGCGTGCGCCGAGCGGTGAGGGGTGTCACCCATCTGCTCGCTCGCTTCGGTAGAGGAGGTGTGTGGTCAGTGCGTCAGGAGAGGCTCTTGACCGCGGTCTCGACCTTGGCGCGGACGGTCTCGGGCAGCGGGGCGTAGCCCAGCTCGACCAGGTCCTGCTGGCCCTCGGCGCTGGCGGCGTGGCTCAGCAGGCCCTTGACCAGCGGCAGCTTGTCGGCCGCGAGGCCCTTGCTGCAGACGATCTCGTAGGTCGCCAGGACGATCGGGTACGCCCCGGCCTCCTTGGTGTTGTAGTCGATCGACATCTTGAGGTCGTTGCCCTGGCCCTCGATCTTGGCCCCGGCGATGGTCTTGCCGGCCGACTCGGCGGTCAGCTCGGCGAACTCACCCGCGCCGTTCTTGACCTTGGCCTTCTTCAGGCCGCCGTTCTCGGCGTAGGACCACTCGACGTAGCTGATGGTGCCGTCGGTGCTCTTGACCTTGCTGGCCACACCGTCGGACTTGGCCGCGCCGACGCCGCCCGGGGCCTTCCAGGCCTTGGCGTTGCCGAAGGTCCAGTCGGTCTCGGCGGTCTTCGACAGGTACTTGGTGAAGTTGTCGGTGGTGCCCGACTCGTCGGAGCGGTGCACCGCCTGGATCGCGGTGGACGGCAGCTTGGCGTCCGGGTTGTCGGCCTTGATGGCCGGGTCGTCCCACTTGGTCACCTTGCCGGCGAAGATCTTCGCCAGGGTGGCCGGGGTGAACTGGAGGTTGTCCGCGCCGGTGACGTTGTAGACGACGGCGACCGGGCCGATCACCATCGGCAGGTTGAGGGCCTGGCCACCGCTGCACTTGGCGTCCGCCTGGGGCTGCTCCTCCGGCTTGAGCGCGGAGTCGGAGCCGGCGAAGTCGGCGGTGCCGGCGATGAACGCCTGGATGCCGGCGCCCGAGCCGGTGGGCTCGTAGTTGATCGTCGTGCCGGCGCACTTCTGCTGGTACGCCTTGATCCACTCGGACATGGCGTTCTTCTGCGCGGAGGAGCCCTGCGCGTTCAGCGTGCCCTTGCCGCAGTCGACCGCGGCGGCGGAGCCGGAGGCGGAGGTGCCGGTCGGCTCGTTGTTGTCCGAGCCGCAGGCGCTGAGACCGAGCACCGCGGTAAGAGCGAGGCAGGCAATGGCGCCGTGCCGCTGGAGCTTCACCTGAGGGGTTTCCCTTCACGTCTTTGTCAGGTCGCCCGGTCTCCCGGGTGCCGGCGCTGACCGGCTGAAAGGAAAGGTAGAAGTGCCAGGTAGACGGTTCGCCGGTCGGAAGTGAACGACAGATGAACAGGCGCGGCCGGCCCGGTGGCCGTAGCCTGAGGGCGCGTTGTCCATTTCGTGAACGGGCGCGCCACTATCGCTAATAGTACGATTTTTCCGGGCACCCGTTATCCGGTCGAGTCCACCGCGTGACGCGGCCGTGACCGCCGTCCCGGGGCGGGGAGGTGGCGCCGAGCGGTCAGCCGAGGTGGTAGTTGACGTGCGCCGACCAGCGCGCGAAGCCGAGCCGCTCGTAGAGGGCCACCGCGGCGGCGTTGGAGTCGTCCACGTAGAGCATCACCCGGTCGAGCCCGCGCTGGTCGCGCAGGTAGGACAGGCCCGCCGTGGTGAGCGCCCGGCCGAGGCCGCCGCGGTGCGCGGACGGGTCCACCCCGAGCACGTAGACCTCGCCGATCCGCGCCGAGCCCGGACGCTCGTGCACCTTGGTCCAGTGGAAGCCGAGCAGCCGGCCGGTGGCCGAGTCCTCCGCGAGCAGGAATCCGGCCGGGTCGAACCACGGCTCGGCGAGGCGCACCCGCAGGTCGTCCGGGGTCCACCGGCCCTGCTCGGGGTGCTGGGCGAACGCGGCGTTGTTGACCGCCAGCCAGGCGTCGTCGTCCTCGCCCGGGCGGAACGCGCGCAACCGCACCCCCTCGGGCAGGGCGGGCTCCGGCAGCGCGGCGGTCAGCGGCCGGCGCAGCTGCCAGAGCACGCGGGCACGGGTGAAGCCCAGGTCGACCGCGAGCGCGGCGGCCGACGGGTGGTCGCCGTGCGCCCAGGCTCGCAGCGGTCCGGAGGCGGCGGCCAGCACGCCCCGGGCGAGGGCCCGGCCGGTGCCGCGCCGCCGGTACGCCGGGTGCACCACCAGCTCCACCCCGATCCCCTCCGCCGGGTCGGTGGTGTCGAGGTGGGCGTACCCGGTCAGGGTGTCGTCGGCGGCCCGGGCCGTGAGGTGCACGGCGGGCGCCTCGGGGTCGCGCAGCCGGAGCAGCACGTGCTCGTCGAGCGGGTCGGCGCCGTCGGCGTCGCCGGCCGTGCGGGCCAGCGCCAGCACCTCGGCGACCTCGACCGGCGCCAGCCGGTCGGCGCGGGCGACACGATCGGCGGTCGGCGTGGTGCTGCTCATCCCGCCACCGTAGCGGCCGGCGGACCGCCGATCATGCCGGACGCGGGCACCGGGCGGTGGCGGTGGTCACGTGGTGCCGGTGGGCAGCGCCTCAAGCTGGAAGCGGTGCAGCAGCTCGGGGAGCAGGCGCTGCAACGCGTCGACCGTGCCGGAGCGGTCGCCGCCCGCGTCGTGCATGAGCACGATCGAGCCCTGCCGGGTCTCGGTCAGCACCGTCTCGACGATCTTGTCGGCGCCGGGCACCTGCCAGTCCGTCGGGTCCACCGCCCAGTGCAGTGGCGTCATGCCCATCTCCTCGCAGACCGACACCACCGGATACGTCCAGGCGCCACCCGGCTGCCGGAAGTACGCGATCCGCGCGTCCGGCGCCGCCGCCAGGATCGCGTCGTTGGTGCGCGTCAGGTCGTCCCGGATCGCCTCCGCCGAGCGTTTGCCCAGGGTGACGTCGTGGTTCCAGGAGTGGTTGCAGATGCTGTGCCCGTCGGCCACGATCGACCGGACCAGGTCCGGGTGGGCCTCCGCGTTCTCGCCGACCACGCAGAAGGTGGCCCGCACGCCGTACTCCTTGAGCAGGGCGAGCACCTGCGGTGTCCACTGTGGGTCGGGGCCGTCGTCGAAGGTCAGCGCGATCCGGGCGGAGCCGGTGCTGACCAGCGCGCCGTACGGACCCTCGCTGTCGTCGGCCTGGGGGCCGTGGCTCGAGCCGCTCGGGCTGGCGGAGGGGCTCGGCTCGCCGTGGTCGCCGGCCGGCGGGCCGGGGAACTCGGTGCTGGGTGGCTGATCGCCGTAGTGCGGAGCGTGGACGCTGGCTGCCACGCCGGAGCCCCGGTGCGGGTGCTCGGGCATCAGGCTGCGCCCGAGCGCGAACGCGGAGCCGAGCAGCGCGGCCACCACCACCGTCACCAACCCGGCCGCGCGTAGCGTCGACGCCGACATCAGCCGGCCCGGCCGTTCTTCGCCCCCGTGGTCAGCACGCGCACGTCGCCCCCTTCGCCCGGCAGATCCGGCAGTCAGATTAGGTCTGACTGAGTGGGCAAAAAGGGCAAAATCGGGTAAGCCTCCCCGATGGGGGACGAGGCAGAATTTGTTGGATCAGACGGGCAGCGGGGCGGGCTCCGACTCCGGCAGCGAACGCGACGGCGGCACGACGAACTTGTAACCCACCTGGCGCACCGTGCCGATCATCGACTCGTACTCCGAGCCGAGCTTGGCGCGCAGCCGCCGGACGTGCACGTCGACCGTGCGGGTGCCGCCGAAGTAGTCGTAGCCCCAGACCTCGCGGAGCAACTGGTCCCGGGTGAACACCCGACCCGGGTGCTGGGCGAGGAACTTCAGCAGCTCGAACTCCTTGTAGGTGAGGTCGAGCGGGCGGCCCTTCAGCTTGGCCGCGTAGGTGTCCGGGTCGATGGTCAGCTCGCCGGCCCGGATCGAACCGCCGGCGCCCGCCGTCGCGTTGCTCAGCCGGCCGACCGCGAGCCGCAGCCGGGCCTCCACCTCGGCGGGACCGGCGCCGGCCAGGATCACGTCGTCCACGCCCCAGTCGGCGTTGAGCGCGATCAGCCCGGCCTCGGTGACCACCGCGACCAGCGGAACGCCCAGCCCGGTGGCGTGCAGCATCCGGCAGGTCGCGCGGGCCTCGCTCAGCTCGGCGCGGGCGTCCACCAGGACGGCGTCCGGGGTCGGGCCGGAGACCAGCGTGCGCACGTCGCGCGGCGCGGTGCGGACCGAGTGCGGCAGCAGGTCGAGCGCCGGCAGCACCGCCGATGGTTCACCTGCGCGCGCGGTCACCAGCAGCAGGAGCTCCACACGATCACCTCCGTCCCGGCGGCGCTCAAGGCCGCGCGCGACCAGCGGCACTCCGTCGAGGGAGGCGCTGAGAACTTGCGTGGGTCCCGGCGTCGCTGACGGGCGGGTAACGGCTTGAGCGTAACCGATCGCCCGGCCGTCACCTCCGTACCCTTTCCTGTTTGTCTGGTCTGCCCCTGATCGGGGCTCAGGTTTTAACGTTGCCGAAACCGTGACTCCGCCCGGCCGGCCGGGTCTGGCACGATCGGGGCGTGTTTCCCTCCACCTCGCCCGAGACCGGCCGTGAACCGTGGTCCGACGCCGCCGCCTCCGGGCCCGCCCGTGGCTACCCGCCGGCCCCGCGCACCGGCCCCGCCGACGCCGACGGGGGCGGGCGGGAGCGGAAGGGCCCCCGCCGGCTCCGCAAGGGCGGGCCGGGCCGGCGCCCCGACGACGAGGCCGACGAGGCGCCCGAGGAGGAGGTGCCTCCGGTCCCGGTGCGCCGCCCGCTCGCGCTGACCGTCGCGGGCTTCGCCGCGCTGCTCGGCGTGGGCCTGGTCCTCGGCGCGCAGACCGCCGGTCCCGGGCACCGGCTGCCCTTCGCGTTCATCATCTTCGGCGTCCAGCTGCTCTTCGTGCTGGCCTGGACGATGGCCATGCGGCCGCCCGCGCTGCTGGTCGTCGCGCTGGTCAGCGCCGCTACGGCCGGGATCGCCGACGCTGCCGCCGTGCAGTCGGACATCGCCGGCCTGGCCCCCCTCGGCTACGCGGCCGCCGCCGGCTTCGTGCTCGCCGTGCTCGGCCAGCTCTTCCGCCGGGTGGACCGGGTCCGGGTGACCGACTCGCTGGGCAGCACCCTGCTGATCGTCGTGGGCGTGGTCGCGTTCGCCACGCTGATCGTGCTCAGCCGGATCCCCAAGGGCACCCAGGCGATCACCGTCTGCCTCACCGCCGCCGGGGTGGCCCTGCTGGTGGCCCGGCTGACCGACGCGGTGGCGCCCTGGCCGCGGCTCGCCCCGCAGGTGCCCCGGGGCGCCTCCGGCGTGGTCGCCGGCGCCATGCTCGGCACCCTGACCAGCGCCGTGCTCGGCATCTACCTGGTCGGCTTCACCCCGACCAGCGCCGCGCTGGTCGGCCTCGTCACCGCGGGCACCGCCGTCCTGGCCGACCTCGCCGTGGGGTACGCCGAGGCGGGCCGGCTCATGGCCGGCGAACCGCCGACCATGTGGGTGGCCCGGCACATGCAGGGCCCGCTCGGCGGCTTCGCGCTCGCCGCGCCGGCCGCGTACGCCATGTGCGTGCTCTTCCTCTGAGCGCGCGGTTGGGGAATCGGCGCTCCGGGTAAGTACGGTTGCGGCGATCAGCGGCGAGGGCAGGAGGCGGCGTGGCAGAGGCGTACCCGGCAAACGAGGGCCGTCCCCGGCGGCGGGGCCGGAAGGTGCTGGTCGGTTTCGTCGTCCTGCTGCTGGTCCTGGCCGGCCTCCTGGTCGTCGCCGACCGGGTGGCCGCCGGCGTCGCCGAGCGCGCCATCGCCGACCAGGTGAAGAAAGAGGTCGCCAAGCAGGACGCGCAGTCCGCCGCGCCCCAGGTCGAGGTCGGTGGCTTCCCGTTCCTCACCCAGGTGCTCGCCGGGAAGTACGAGCGCATCTCCATCGTGCTGACCGACGTGCAGGGCAACGTGCAGGGCGGTGCCGTCAGCGTGCCGCGGCTGGACGTGGACGCCCGCAACGTCAAGGCGTCCCTGGACACCCTCCGCTCCGGCCAGGGCGACGTGGTGGCCGAGACCGTCGACGGCCGGGGCACGGTGACCTACGACAGCCTGGCGAAGCTGCTCGACCGCCCCGGGCTCACCCTCGGCGAGCGGAACGGCAAGCTCGCGGTCACCGCGCCGGTGGACATCCTCGGCGCCAAGCTCACCGTGAACGGCACCGCCGACGTGACCGTCGCCAACGGCAAGGTGGCCCTGCGCTTCAACGACGTGACCGCCGAGGGCCTGCCCAACCTGCCGCTCGCCAAGACGCTGCTGGCCAACTACGCCAAGGGCATCTCCGTCGACGTGCCCCTGCCGGAGCTGCCCTTCCAGCTCAACGTGCGCAAAGTGCAGCCGACGCCGGAGGGCCTCGTGGTCGACGCCGACGCGCGGAACGTGCCCATCAACTCGGCCCGCTGACGCCCCGCCCGTGTCCCGGATGCTGGTCGGCCCGGTGGCAGCCACCGGGCCGGCTGGTAGTCTCCCTCTCCATGGGGACGCTCCTCACCAAACGGCGCGCGGTCGACCTGTGCCGCGTGGCCACCTGCCTGTGTCGCCCCGTCATCTGACGGCGGGGCTGTCCTCGGCCGCTTAGCGGCCACCGGCACACAGGGTCCGCGTACCCTCCGGTTTCCCCCCTGATCGCCCGGCAGCGGCGCCGTCGCACGTACCCGTGATCCGTTCCTAGCTCTGGGTCCCGCGCGTGGTGCGACAATCACCGACTTCGATCTCCGCGCGCTGGCTCACCATCCATCCTCACAGGGAGTGATCTGATGAGTCGCGACACCGCACTCGTCTCG
Organism: Micromonospora sp. NPDC005707; assembly: GCF_040631005.1. NCBI lineage: Bacteria > Bacillati > Actinomycetota > Actinomycetes > Micromonosporales > Micromonosporaceae > Micromonospora > Micromonospora sp. NPDC005707. The sequence continues at coordinate 205,281 of NZ_JBEXYR010000005.1, read as the reverse complement.
GCCGAGTGGGCCGAGAAGAACATCGACGCCCCGGGCGTCGTCTTCGTCGAGGTCGACGAGGACACCTCGGCCTACGACACCGGCCACATCGCGGGCGCCGTGAAGCTCGACTGGCGCACCGACCTCCAGGACCCGGTGCGCCGGGACTTCGTCAACCAGGACCAGTTCGCGGCGCTGCTCTCCGAGCGGGGCATCGGCAACGACGACACCGTCATCCTCTACGGCGGCAACAACAACTGGTTCGCCGCGTACGCGTACTGGTACTTCAAGCTCTACGGCCACCGCGACGTCAAGCTGCTCGACGGCGGCCGCAAGAAGTGGGAACTGGACGCCCGCCCGCTCGTCACCGACGCGGTGCGGCGCCCGGCGACGCAGTACGTCGCGCAGTCGCCGGACACCTCGATCCGTGCCTTCCGCGACGAGGTGGTCGACGCCATCGGCACCAAGAACCTGGTCGACGTGCGCAGCCCCGACGAGTACGCCGGCCGGCTGCTCGCCCCCGCCCACCTCCCGCAGGAGCAGGCCCAGCGGGCCGGCCACGTGCCGACCGCGATCAGCGTCCCGTGGTCCAAGGCGGCCAACGAGGACGGCACGTTCAAGTCCGACGACGAGCTGCGCAAGATCTACGCCGACGCCGGGCTGGACGACAGCCGGGAGACCATCGCCTACTGCCGGATCGGCGAGCGTTCCTCGCACACCTGGTTCGTGCTCCAGGAGCTGCTCGGCCACCGCAACGTGAAGAACTACGACGGCTCCTGGACCGAGTACGGCTCGCTGGTCGGCGTGCCGGTCGCGCTCGGCGACGAGCCCGGGGAGGCCTGATTCTCATGACCGCTCCCACCGCCGCCGGCTGCGCCGCTCCGGACCAGGCCGCCCCCCTCCCGGCCAGCCTGGACCTGGAGAAGGAGACCGTCATCACCGGCCTCGTCACGGCCGAGTCCGGCGAGGCAGTGCCGGGCGCGTACGTCCGGCTGCTCGACTCGACGGGCGAGTTCACCGCCGAGGTGGTGACCTCCCCGGCCGGCCAGTTCCGGTTCTTCGCCGCGCCGGGCAACTGGACCCTGCGGGCGCTCTCCCGGCACGGCAACGGCGACACCGCCGTCACCGCCGCCCGCGGGATCAACGAGGTGACCGTCACGGTCGCCGCCTGACCCACGCTCTGACCGTGGCCCGTCGCCCTCAAGGGGCGACGGGCCACGAGCCGTTTCCGGCGCCCGCCGCAGCGGTGCCCCACGCGAGGGCGACGGGCCACGGGCCGTTTCCGGCGGTCCGTCACGGCGGTTCGACGGGCGGGCCGAGGTGCGGCCCGGCCGGTCGTCACGACGTGACACCATGGCCCGGTGAGTGAGGCCGTCCAGGCGGGATACGCCCCGCCGACCCGTCCCGACCAGCCGGGCCCCGGCCGGCGTCGGCTGCGCTGGCTGGTGGCCGCCACGGCGGCGTGGGCGGTGCTGCTCGCCGGCCTGACCTGGTGGTCGGTGCGGCACGACCCGCCGACCGTCAAGGAGCAGCGCTCGCTGGACCAGGCCGGCCCCGTGGTGGACCGGGCGCTCGGCCGGCTGACCGCCGCGGTCGGCCGGGACGGGGTGCCGGCGCTGCTGCCGGACCGGATCGAGCGGGGCTGCCGGGTCACCCCGCTGGACGACGGCATCGAGCTGGAACGCGGCGTGGCGGTCGCCGTGGCCGGCGACGACGTACGCCAGCTGCTCCAGCGGGTGGCCGACCGGCTGCCGGCCGACTGGCGCGCGGGCGTCTCGTCGTTCGGCGGCGAGCCGCGGCTGCGCGCCGACGCCGGGGAGTTCGTCGCGGTCGAGGGCCGGTCCGCCGGGCCCGGCCGGGTGCTGCTCACCGCCACCACCGGCTGCCGGCCGATGGGGGCGGGCTACCGGCCTCCGGCAGCCGACGCCGCAGCCGAGACCGCCGAGGCGGACCGGGCCGTGCGCCGCTGGGGCGGCGCGGCCGGGCCCGTCCAGGTGCTCGCGGCGCCCTGCCCCGGGGGCGGAACCGCACGCACGGCCCGCGCCGAGACGGCCGCCGGGCCGGCCGGGACCCCACTCGCGGCGGCCTTCCGGGAGGCCGCCGGCGGCTCCCCGGCGCTCCGTGACTCCGCCGAGGAGTACGCCCTGCGCGGCAGCTTCGCGGTGCTGGCCGAGCGGGTCGACGACCGGGTCCGGGTGGCCGTCACCACCCCCTGCACGGCCTGACCCGGCCGGTCAGTGCCCGTGGCGCTGGTCGTGCGGCTCGCGACTGCGCCCCAGGGCGTCCACCCGGCCCCAGCGGCCCGGGATGTCCAGCAGCTCCACCCGACCCATCCCGGTCGGAACGGCGGGATCGATGATCAGGTGCTCGCCCTGCGGCTCCAGGCCGAGCATCACCCGCAGCAGCAGCAGCGGGGTGCCGGCCGACCAGGCCTGCGGGCTGCACGCGGTCGGGTATTCCACGGGATAGTCGGTGAGGTCGCGCTCGTAGCCGGCGAACGACTCGGGTAGCCGCCCGTTGAAGTAGCGGGACGCGCTCAGCATCGCGTCGCAGATCTGCCCGGCCTCCTCCCGGAAGCCGTACTTCCACAGGCCCCAGGCGATGATCGAGTTGTCGAACGGCCAGACCGTGCCCACGTGGTAGCCGATCGGGTTGTAGCGGCTCTGGTCGTCGGCGAGGGTCCGTACACCCCAGCCGGAGAAGAGCCGCGGCCCGAGCAGGTGCCCGGCGACGGTCGCCGCGCGGGACTCGTCGACGATGCCGCTCCAGAGCAGGTGACCGATGTTGGAGCTGAGCGCGTCCACGTGCCGCCCGTCCGGGTCCAGGGCGAGCGCGTAGTACTCCCGCCCGGGGATCCAGAAGTCCCGGTTGAACCGCTCCTTCAGCGCCGCCGCCTCCCGCTCCAGCCGGTCCGCGTACGCCGGGTCGTTCCAGAACGTCCGGGCCAGCCGGGCGCCCCGCAGCTTGGCGTCGTACGCGTAGCCCTGCAGTTCGCAGGTGGCCCGGGGGAACGCCGGCAGCCGGCCGTCGGAGTAGGAGATCGAGTCCCAGGAGTCCTTCCAGCACTGGTTCGCCAGGCCGGTCTCCGGGTTGCGGGTCATGTACCAGATGTAGCCCGTGCCGAGCAGGTCCCCGTACGTGTCGAGCCAGGCCAGCGCCGCCCGGGTCTCCTGCTCCAACTGCCTGACCAGCTTCGTGTCCCCGGTCCACCGCTCGTACTCGTCGAGCAGGATCACGAACAGCGCCGTGGTGTCGGCCGAGCCGAAGTACGGCGAGTGCGGCTGCTCCTCGAAGCCGGCGGTCTCGCCGTAGCGCAGCTCGTGCAGGATCTTGCCGGGCTCCTCGTCCCGGAAGTCGTCCACCCGGCTGCCCTGGAGGCCGGCCAGCATGAGGATGGTCGGCGGGACCAGCTCCGGCAGGAACGGCAGCACCTGGAGCGAGGTGAAGATGCTGTCCCGCCCGAACAGGGTCATGAACCAGGGCAGGCCGGCGGCGAGCAGCCGTACGCCCAGCGCGATCGACTCGTACCGGAGCGCGGCCAGGTCGTTCAGGCTGCGCCGGTACGCCCCGGCCAGCGGCTGACAGTCGCAGCCGAGCTTCGGCGCCCGCTCGATCAGCTCGTTCTGCTCGGCGTGGATGGCCTGCACCGAGCGCTGCCCGCCGAGCGGCAGGGTGGCCCGGATGTCCTCCCCCCGGGCCCCGTAGATCTTCGTCCCCACGTGCAGCTGGGTGGTCCACTCGCCGTGCGGCCCCACCCGGACCCGGAAGGTCAGCCCCTCCCGGTCGACCTCGGCGGGCTCGCTGCTGGTCACCACCGCCTCCCGGTGGAATCCCTCCCGCCGGTAGGTGAGCCGCAGCTGGTTCTCGCTGACCGTGGGCCTGGTGTGCCCCTTCTTCTGCCGCTGGTGCTTGATCTCGAACAGGTCGGCGAAGTCGGAGCCGATGTCCAGCCGGAGCATGAACTCCACCTCCTGACCGGAGTGGTTGAGCAGCGTCAGCTCCTCGTCGAAGCTGCCGCCGATCGACCGGCTGCGGATCAGCGAGACCTTGGCGTCCAGGTAGTGCGTCGGCTCCCCGGGCACCAGGAAGAACCGGGTCCGGTACGACAGCGAGTCGTCGATCGAGAGCGCGTGCAGCCGCTGCCCGTTCAGGGTGAGCAGCCAGGTCGAGATGAACCGGGTGTCGAAGGAGAAGAGCCCGGTGGGGAAGTCGAACGACGGCTCGATGTCGCCGCGCCGGTCGCTGACCAGGAAGGTGTTGCCGTCCAGGATGCTGACGCGTTCCCTCATGCCGACCGCCGGACGTGTTCGCGGGCGCTCTCCCGGGGATCCCGGACGCCGGGCGGGTCGGGGAAGAACCGGCGGAACATCAGGAAGAGCACCACGTTGCCGCTGAACGTGGCCTCGTTGCGCAGCACCGCCGCCATGGCGGCCTCCCGGCCGGTGACCAGCTCCTCGAACAGCTCGGCGCTGATCGTGAAGACGGCGTCGGCCGGCAACTGCTCCCGGGACACCTGGATGGTCCCCGGCGCGATCTCCAGAAACCAGTGCTCGGTGCGGTTTCCGGTGGTCAGGTCCAGCTGGAGGCGGCCGCGGGTGGGCCCGCGCAGCACCGCCGGGGCACGCGCCGGCAGGGATGCGAAGAACCGCTCGATCGCCTCGCCCACATCAGGATCGTAGGCAGTGGCCGGACATGTCGGGCCAGGATCGGCAGTCCGCGCGTAACGGACATTCGCCGCGCGGTCGGGTCGGTCAGTAGACCAGGGCCTGGGCGCCCTCGGCCATCGCCTCCTCGACGAAGACCGCCGCCCCGGCGATCCGTACGCCGGGGATGACGTCGTCCTGGCCGATGTCGCGGCGGGCCGCGCACTGGGTGCAGGCGGTCACCCTGCCGGTGGTCAGGATGACGTGCAGCAGTTCGGCCAGCGGCGCGGAGTGCGGCAGGTCGAAGGTCTGCGCCCGCCCGGGCAGCGCGAACCAGGTCGACTCCCCGGTGAGCCAGAGCGACACGTCCACCCCGGCGGCGGCCGCCGTGGCGGCCACGGTGAAGGCCTGCGCGCAACGCTCGGGGGCGTCGGCTCCGGCGGTGGCCTTGACGACGAGAGTGCGGGCCATGACGCCCAGCATAGGATGGCCGGGATGGTTACCGAGATCGGGTTCGTCAGCCTGCTGGTCGCCGGCCTGGGCGCGCTCGCCGGTGGCCTGGTCTACCTGGCCGTACGCATTTCGAGAGGAAAATGGTGAGCGCGAGGAGTGAGCCGGGTTTGCGAGCCCCGCAGTCGCGAACGAAGGTGGCGCGGTGAGTGAGAACCCGCTTCAGCCGCCGTGGCTGAACGCGCCGCCGGTCGACCCGTATCCGTACGAGGAGAGCCACGACCTGCGCGTCGGCCCGAAGCTGCACCGGAGCCTGGACGGCCTGCTGCCGTACATCGGGGTGTGGCGCGGGCGGGGTCGCGGCGGGTTCCCCACCATCGAGGACTTCGACTTCGCGCAGGAGATCCGGATCAGCCACGACGGCCGGCCGTTCCTGTTCTACGAGTCCCGCGCCTGGATCCTCGACGACCAGAGCCGCCCGGTCCGCCCGGCCGGCCGTGAGGTGGGCTGGTGGCGTCCGGTGCTGGACGGGGACCGGGTGACCGACGAGCTGGAAGCGCTCATGACCACGCCCACCGGCGTGATGGAGCTGCACATCGGCAAGCGCAAGGGCACCCAGATCGAGTTCGTCACCGACGCGGTGGTCCGCACGGCCACGGCGAAGGAGGTCACGGCGGGTGCCCGCCTCTTCGGCATCGTCGAGGGCGCCCTCCTCTACGCCCAGGAGATGGCCGCCGTGGGCCACCCCCTGAGCCCCCACCTGTCGGCCCGCCTGACCCGTGTAGCCGGCTAACCCCCTCCCCGCCTGCCCCACCCCCCGCCCCACCCCACCCACCCCGCCTCACCCGTTGATCATGAAGTTATTGCCCGCCACAGCGGCGTGTCGGCGCAATAACTTCATGATCAACGCTGTCAGAGGTCGGGAGGTCGGGAGGCCGGGGGGCCGGGGGGCCGGTCAGGGGTGTGGGTGACCCAGGAGGGACTGGGCCGTGGCGGTGTGGGGGGACGGGGGGCGGGGGGTTTTGTCGAGCGAGCGCACCTCGGCCAGGCCGCGGAGGGATGACGTGAGCCAGATGGCGTCGGCCTCGTGCAGGTCGGCCAGGGTGGGCAGGCGTTCGTCGGCACGGAAGCCCAACTCGTCGGCGTGGTCGAGAAGCCAGCCTGCGGTGACGCCGGGGAGGATGCCGGTGGCCGCGGCCGGGACCGTGCACAGGGTGCCGTCGGTCAGCCAGACCACGTTGGCGGTCGGCGCCTCCAGCACGTAGCCGTCGGTGGAGACCCAGAGCACGTCGTCCACCCCGGCCCGCTCGGCCCAGCGACGGGCGGCGGTGCTCAGCGCGTACGAGGTGGACTTCACACCGTTCGGGAGCCACCCCAGCTCGGGGCGGGACCGGGCGGCCACCCCGAGCGGCAGGGTGGCGACCGTCACCCCGTCGCGCCGGGCCCGCCGCGCGGCGGCCGGCACCTCGCCCAGCGTGGCGTAGACCGTCGGCGCCCCGCCGCCCTCCGGCCCTCGGGTGCAGACCAGCCGCACCGCGCCCTCGACCTCCGGCGGCCAGCCCGCGCGGACCGTGTCCAGCAGCTCGACCAGCACGTCGGTGGGCGGCAGCGCCAGCCCGATGGCCGCCGCGCCGGCCCGCAGTCGGGCCAGGTGGGCGTCCCGCAGCCAGGGCTCCGCACCGCGCAGGTGCATCGTCTCGAACAGGCCGTCGCCGTGCAGCACGCCCCGGTCGTCGCCGCGCAGCACCGCCTCACCGGCCGGCACGACGCCCCGGCCCGGCACGGCCACCCGCGTCGCCACCACGAGCGCAGCGTAGTGGCGTACCCCGCCGGCGGGCGGACCGGCGCGGCGGCCGAACTATGATCGGACGGTGTCCGAATCCTCCCTGGCGGAACTGCTCCGCTCCCGTGGGCTGCGGCTGACGGCGCAGCGGCAGTTGGTCCTCCAGGCTGTCCTGGACCTGGGGCACGCCACGCCGGAGCAGGTGCACACGGCGGTGCGCGAGGTGGCCGCCGGGGTCAACATCACGACGATCTACCGGACGCTGGAGCTGCTGGAGCGCCTCGGTCTGGTGACACACACCCACCTGTCGCACGGCTCGCCGACCTACCACGCGGCCGGTGAGCACCAGCACGTCCACCTGGTCTGCCGGGAGTGCGGTGCGATCGACGAGATAGACCCCGAGCTGCTCCGGCCGCTGGCCGACCAGTTGGCCGCGCAGCGGGGATTCCAGGTCGACATCGGGCACGTGGCGCTGTTCGGCGTCTGCGGCCAGTGCGAGGACGGGGAACGCAAATGATCGACATCGCGGGCGCGGTGACCGCCGAGGCCATCGACGAGGAGACCCGGGAGCAGCCCGAGCCGGCCCACCGGGCGGCCGGGGTCGGCCCGGTGGCCGCCCACTACGGCGACCCGATGCGCGAGCAGCGCACCCTGGCCACCGGCGTCGGCCTGGTGGACCGCTCGCACCGGGGCGTGATCGCGGTCCCCGGCGAGGAGCGGATGACCTGGCTGCACACGCTGACCAGCCAGCACCTGGCCGCGCTGCGCCCGTGGCAGGGCAGCGAGCTGCTGGTGCTCTCCCCGCACGGGCACGTCGAGCAGCACGCCCTGGTCGCCGAGGACGGCGAGACCACCTGGCTGGACACCGAGCCCGGGATGACCGGCGGCCTCCTGTCCTATCTGGAGCGGATGCGGTTCTTCAGCAAGGTCGACCCGCGCGACGTCACGGCCGACCACGCGCTGCTCTCGCTGGTCGGGCCGGAGGCCGCCGGCGCGCTCGGCACCCTCGGGGTCACCGGGCTGGCCGCGCCCGACGTGGTCGCGGTGCCGGGTCCGAAGTTCCGCTCCGGCGAGCTGCCGTCCCGGCCCTCCGTCGTGTACGACGTGAAGCCGCTGCCCGTCGGCGGCTGGGCCCGGCGGGTGCCGCTCGGCGTCGACCTGCTGGTGCCCCGCGCGGCGATGACCCAGGTTGTCGACGAGCTGCGCGGCGCCGGTGTGCCGGTGGCCGGGCTGTGGGCGTACGAGGCGCTGCGGGTGGCCGCCCGGCAGGCCCGGGCCGGGGTGGACACCGACCACCGGACAATTCCCGCCGAGGTGGGCCTGATCGGGTCGGCCGTGCACCTGGACAAGGGCTGCTATCGCGGCCAGGAGACGGTGGCCCGGGTGCACAACCTGGGCAAGCCGCCGCGCCGGCTCGTCCTGCTGCACCTGGACGGGGTGACCACGGACCAGCCGCCGGCCGTCGGCACGCCGGTGACGCTGGACGGCCGGGCGGTCGGCTTCGTGGGCACCGCGGTGCACCACTTCGAGCTGGGCCAGATCGCCCTCGCCGTGGTCAAGCGGAACGTGGCCGACGACGCTCGGCTGATGGTGGGGGAGACGGCCGCCGCCATCGATCCGGCGTAAGGGATGCCGCCCAGGCGGCGCTGAAGCGGAAAATCTTCTGCTTCCGGGCGTCGTCGCGGCCGATTCTGCTGCTTCCGGCTGTCGACCGGAGGGGAGTCGGCGGTTTAGGATCCCGACATGACCACAGGGACGTTGATCACGGTTGCCCCCACCGGCGCGGAGTCGGCCAAGGCGGAGGTGCCGGCGCTGCCGGTGACCCTCGACGAGCTGCTGCTCACCGCCAAGGAGTGCGAGGCGCTCGGTGCCGCCGTGATCCACGTCCACATCCGTGACGACGAGGCGAGGCCCACCCTCGACCAGGGCCGGCTGCGGGAGACCGTGGCGGCGCTGCGGCAGAGCACCGACCTGATCGTGCAGCTCTCCTCCGGCGGCGCCGTGACCGACCCGGAGGCCGCCCGGCTGGCCGTGCTCGACGCCGCCCCGGACATGGCCTCCTGCACCATGGGCACGGTCAACTTCGGCGACGACGTGTTCCTCAACCGCTGGGAGTTCATCGTCGACCTGCACACCCGGATGCAGGAGCGGGGCGTCGTCCCCGAGTACGAGATCTTCGAGCTCGGCCACCTCACGGCGCTCCAGCGCCTGCTCGGCAAGTACGGGCTGCCGCACGGCGGGCACGTGCACGTCGACTTCGTGATGGGGGTGCCGGGCGGCATGCCGGGCACCACGGCCACGCTGGTGGCCGCCCACCAGATGTTGCGCGACCTCCCCGAGGGCACCACCTTCTCGGCCACCGGCATCGGGCGCACCACCATCCCCGTGATGCTGGCCTCGCTCTCGGCCGGCGGTCACCTCCGGGTCGGCATGGAGGACACGGTCACCTACGCCAAGGGCCGGCCGGTCGAGTCCAACATGCAGCTGGTCGCCCGCGCCGTCGGCTTCGCCCAGCTCGCCCAGCGCCCTCCGCTGACCACCGCCGAGGCCCGGGCGCTGCTCGGCCTGTAAGCGACGGCCGGCCCGCCACCCCTGTACGCCGGGCGCCGACGTCCCTGGTCACCCCGGTGCCGGCCCCGCCGAGCCCGTCGGTACCGTCCACTGCGTGGGAAAGACGTACGAGGGCGGCGTGCCGCTCGCCGAGGTGGTCCGGTCCGGGTTCGTGGAGGGCTTCCACCGTGGGTCCGTGGCGGTGCTCGACGCTGCCGGCGCGCCGGTGGCCGGGGCGGGGGACGCCACCTCGCCGGTCTTCCCCCGGTCGTCGAACAAGCCGATGCAGGCGATCGGGATGCTCCGGGCCGGCCTGCCGCTGACCGACCCGGCCGACGTGGCGCTGGTCTCGGCGAGCCACGCCGGCGAGGAGTTCCACATCGAGCGCGTCCGCGCCCTGCTGCGCGGCGCCGGCCTCGCCGAGGAGGCGCTGCACTGCCCGCCGGACCTGCCGGTCGGCGAGGCGGCCCGGGAGGCGGTGCTGCGCGCCGGTGGCGCCCCGTCCCGAATCCAGATGAACTGCTCCGGTAAGCACACGGGCATGCTGCTCACCTGCCTGGCCGCCGGCTGGCCGCTGGACGGCTACTGGCGTCCCGAGCACCCACTCCAGCAGCGGCTCACCGCCGCGATCGAGGAGTTCACCGGGGAGAAGGTGGCGGCCGTCGGGGTGGACGGCTGCGGGGCGCCGGTGCTCGCCGTCTCGCTGACCGGGCTGGCGCGGGCCTTCCTGCGGCTGGTCTCCGCCGAGCCGGGCACCGTCGAGCGGACCGTGGCCGACGCCATGCGGGCGTACCCGGAACTGGTCGGGGGCACCCAGGCCGACGACACCCGGCTGATGCGCGGCGTACCCGGACTGCTGGCCAAGGTCGGCGCGGAGGGTGTGATCGCGGCGGCGGTGCCGGAGGTCGGCGCGGTGGCCCTCAAGGTCGACGACGGCGCCGGGCGGGCCCGGATGCCCGTGCTGGTGTCGGCGCTGCGCCGGCTCGGCGTCGAGGCCCCGGTGCTGACCGAGTACGCCGAGATCCCGCTGCTCGGCGGCGGCCTGGCGGTCGGGGCGGTCCGCCCGGTCTGGTAGCCCGGGCGGTCAGCGAAGGAAGTCGAGCAGCGCGGCGTTGACCGGCTCGGGGCGCTCCAGCGGCAGCAGGTGACCGGCATCCGGCACGTCCGGCATCCGAACGCCCCGGGGGGCCTCATCGGCGATCCGGTCGGCCAGCCGGCGGATGTCGGCCAGGTCGTCCGCGCCCGCGCCGGCCAGCACCGGCATCCGCAGCTCGGCCAGCCGGTCGATCGCCGGCGGGTCCAGCTCGCCCGCCTCGACCGCGCTGAGCGCCTGCTCCGCGGCGAGCGCCCGGCGGTCCATCTCCTCGGCGAACCGGATCAGCTCCGGGTCGACGCCGGCCGGCTCGCGGGTCGGGCCGACCACCCAGAACCGCACCTCGCCGGCCGCGGTCGCGGCGAAGTCCTCCGGGTCGACGTCGCCGACCAGCTCCTCCCAGAGCTGCTCGGTCTCCTCGGACCACTCGTTGCCGGAGACCGGTGCGCCGAAGAGGGCCAGCGCGGCGACCCGCTCCGGGTACGCCAGCGCGGTGTCCACCGCGACCTTGCCGCCGAAGGAGCAGCCCACCAGCGCGGCCTGTGTCACGCCCAGCGCGTCGAGCAGCTCGATCACGTCGTCGTGGTGCGCGAAGGGGGAGGGCGGCAGCTCGGAGTCGCCGTAGCCGCGCAGGTCCACGGCGATGACCCGGTGCCGGGCGGCGAGCGCGGGCACCTGCCCTCGCCACATCCGCCGGTCGGCGATGCCGGCGTGCAGCAGCACCACCGGGCTACCGCTGCCCATCTCGTCGTACGTGAGCAGGGCACCGTTGACTTCGATCTTCGCCACGGGGGCACCGTACGGATCCGACACCCGGCACGCAACCGGCTATCCGTGACATCGCTAACTCTGGCAAGCATTTTGCTTGCAGCAGCTAGCAGCGCGAGCTAGCGTGGAGTCATGGCCACCAGCAAGGACCTTCCCGACGTCGGCGGGTTCATTCGCGACCTGCGCCGCAACGCGAAGATCTCGCTGCGGCAGCTCGCCGAGCAGGCCGGCGTCAGCAACCCGTACCTGAGCCAGATCGAGCGCGGCCTGCGCAAGCCGAGCGCCGAGGTGCTCCAGCAGCTCGCCAGCGCCCTGCGCGTCTCCACCCCGGCCATGTACCTGCGGGCCGGGCTGCTGGACGACAAGGAGGGGCAGGGCGTGCTCGCGGCGATCGCCGTCGACCCCGAGCTGACCATGGCCCAGAAGCAGTCGCTCACCCAGATCTACGAGACGTTCCGCCGGGAGAACGCGCGCCTCGCCGAGGCGACCGCGACGGCCGCCGAGGCGACCGCGACAGCCCAGGCGGCCAGCGAGCCGGCCCCGCTCGCCGAGCCGGCCACCGCGCCGGAGGCCCCGGCCACCGTCGCGCCGGCCGCGACCGGCCCCACGACACCGGACGGCACCCCGACCGAGGCGGTCCTCGAGTCGGTCGCCGTCACCGAGGCGGGCCACGCGCCCGCCCCGACCACCGCCGTCCCCCAGAAGAAGACCGCCCGCAGGGTGGTCCGGAAGGCCGCCGGTGCGGCCGAAGAGGAGCAGTCATGACCCAGCCGAAGACCAACCGCATCCCGGCCCCCGTCTACGCGGCCGCCGGCGCCGGCGAGCTCGCCCTCCAGCAGCTGCGCAAGCTGCCCACCGTGGTCGGTGGCCTCGGCACCCGCGTCGTCGCCGACCTGGGCGGCAAGGCCGTCCTCACCGGCTTCGAGCTGCGCCAGAAGGCGACCGAGACGCTGAAGACCGCCAACCTGACCGCGACGGGGCTGCGGGAGAAGGCCGGCTCGGCCGACCTCGACCTCGACAAGCTGCGCGAGGCCGCCAACCTGGACAAGCTCCGCGAGGCCGCCAACCTGGACAAGCTGCGGGAGGCTGCCGGCCGCAACGCCGCCGCCGTGCTGGCCGGCGCGCAGGCCGCGCAGGAGCGCGCCCTGGCCACGTACGCCGAGCTGGTCGCCCGCGGTGAGCGGGTCGTCGGCGCGGGCGTGCTGGAGGCCGCCGACACGGTGAACGCCGACATCGAGGCGACCGAGGCCGACACCACCCCGGCCGCGCCGGCCGCCCAGCCGGCCGAGGTGCCGACCCCGGCCGAGGTGGCCGAGGTCGTCGAGGCCAAGCCGGCCGCCGTGAAGCGGACCCGGGCCACCAAGGCGACCACTGCCAAGGCCACCCCGTCGGCGAAGCTGCCGAGGACCACGAAGCGGACCCGCCCGGCCGCCGAGTGAGTCGAAGCTGGACCGAGACCCCGGACAGCGTCCTGTCGGACGTTTCCGGGGTCTCGGCATAAGCTTGCCGACATGGCCTACGCCGCGCCGCTCTTCTTCGACGACGTCCGCCTCGTGATCGAGCTGATCCTGCTCGTCTTCGCTCTGGTCATCGAGGCTGTCTCCCTGGTGCACGCGATCACCCAACGCTCCGACGCCTTCGCGGCCATCGGCACCCTTCCCAAGGGCGGGTGGATCGCCATCCTGGCGGTCTGCATGGTGCTGACCCTGCTCGGTGTCGGGGGTGGTGTGCTGAGCATCTTCGGCCTGATCGGCGTCGCGGCGGCCCTGATCTACCTGCTCGACGTCCGGGTCGGGCTGCGCGACCTGCACGACGGCCGAGGCTCCTGGTGAGAGGTTTCCGCTGGCCACCGCCGCCCGACGGCGGCCCCCGCACCTGGGGCCCCGGGCCCGGCGCGCCCCGCACCGGCCGGCCGGCCCTGCCGGAGCCGGAAACCGAGCTGGTCACCACGCCCCACGGCGTACGCCTGGAGCGGCTCGTCACCGGCACCGGTGACCCGGTCACCGTGTTCGCGCACGGGCTGGGCAACGGCATCGCCACCACCCGGCCGTTCGGCAGCGGGGTCACCGGCCGGCGGATCTTCTTCCAGTTCCGCGGGCACGGCCGCTCCGACTCGCCGCCCGGCCCGTGGAGCTACCTGGACCTGGCCCGTGACCTCCGCGCCGTCGCCGACCTCGGCGGCGCCACCCGGGCCTTCGGGGCCAGCCTCGGCGCCGGGGCGCTCTGCCGCCTGCTCGTCGAGAGCCCGGAACGCTTCGAGAAGCTCGTCTTCTTCCTGCCGGCCGTGCTGGACACCCCGCGCGGCGAGGTGGCCCGGGCCCGGCTCACCGACCTGCTCGACGCCGTGGCCGACGGGGACGCCTCCGCCCTGGCCGACGTGGTGTCGCTGGAGCTGCCGCCCTCGGTCCGCAACACCCCGGCCGGCTGGGCCTACCTGCGGCAGCGGCTCGACCAGCTGCTCCGCGACGGGCTCGCGCCGGGCCTGGCCGGCCTGCCCGAGCAGGCCCCGCTGCGCGACGCCGGGGTGCTCGCCGGGGTCACGGCGCCGGCCCTGGTGATCGGCTGCGCGGGCGACGACCTGCACCCGGTCACCGTCGCCGAGCAGTTGGCCGCCGCGCTGCCCCAGGCCACCCTGCACGTGTACGACCGGCCGGGCGTGCTCTGGACGGAACGCGCCGACCTGCGGGAGCGGATCTCGACGTTCCTCAACGGGTAACGTCGCGGGTCATGGGCGTCACACACCACGGCCGCACCCACCGCCTCGACCTCGCCGACCCCACCCTGCGGGAATGGCAGTGCACGGTGCTGGCGGCCGATCCCGAGCAGGGCATCGTGCTGGACCGGTCCGCCTTCTATCCGGGCGGCGGCGGGCAGCCGCCGGACCACGGGGTGCTGCTCTGGCAGGGGGTGCAGACCCGGATCGTGGGCACCCGCAAGGGCGACGACCTCTGGCTCGTCCCGGCCGAGGGCGACCCGGTGCCGCCGGTCGGCACCGCCGTCAGCGGCGCGGTAGAGGACACCCGGCGCACCATGCTGATGCGTACCCACTCCGGCCTGCACGTGCTCTGCGGAGTGGTGTTCCGCGACTTCGGGGCGTTGGTCACCGGCGGGAACATGGAGCCGGGCGAGGCCCGGATGGACTTCAACCTCCCCGAGGTGCCGCCGGACTTCAAGGCCCGCATCGAGGACCTGGTCAACGCCGAGGTGGCCGCCGACCGGTCGGTCGCCGTCCGGGTGCTGCCCCGGGCGGAGGCGCTGGCCCTGCCGGACATCATCCGTACCCAGTCCAACCTGATCCCGCCGGAGGAGCAGGAGGTGCGGATCGTCGACATCGTCGGCCTGGACGTGCAGGCCGACGGCGGCACCCACGTCGCCTCCACCGCCCAGATCGGCAAGGTCCAGGTGGTCAAGGTGGAGAGCAAGGGCCGCGCCAACCGCCGGGTGCGGGTGCGCCTGGTCGGCTGAGCCCGCCGGCCGGCGCGGTTCGCGTGACGCCGCCGAATCCGGACCTCCGCTGTCAGGTATCGGTGCCACGGTGGTCCCATGACGACACCGCTGACAGGGAAGATCGCGCTCGTCGCCGGCGCGACCCGGGGTGCCGGGCGGCAGATCGCCGTCCAGCTCGGCGCCGCCGGGGCCACCGTCTACGCCACCGGCCGTTCCACCCGCGAGCGACGCTCCGAGATGGGCCGGCCGGAGACCATCGAGGAGACCGCCGAGCTGGTGACCGCCGCGGGCGGCACCGGCATCGGCGTCGCCGTCGACCACCTCGACCCCGAGCAGGTCCGCCGCCTCGTCGCGCGGATCGACGCCGAGCAGGGCCGCCTCGACGTGCTGGTCAACGACATCTGGGGCGCCGACCCGCTGATCACCTGGGAGAAGCCGGTCTGGGAGCAACCCCTGGACGCCGGCTTCCGCACCCTCCGGCTGGCCGTGGACACCCACATCATCACGAGCCACTTCGCCCTGCCCCTGCTGATCCGCAACCCCGGCGGCCTGGTCGTGGAGATCGGCGACGGGACCAAGGAGTACAACGACACCGAGTACCGGCTCTCGGTCTTCTACGACCTGGCCAAGGTGTCGGTGAACCGGCTCGCCTTCAGCCAGGCGCACGAGCTGGCGCCGCACGGTGCCACGGCGGTCGCGCTCACCCCCGGCTGGCTGCGGTCGGAGGCGATGCTGGAGCACTTCGGCGTCACCGAGGCGACCTGGCGTGACGGCGCGGCGACCGACCCGCACTTCGTCATGTCGGAGACGCCGGCCTTCGTCGGGCGCGCCGTGGCCGCCCTGGCCGCCGACCCGGACCGGGCCCGGTGGAACGGGAAGTCCGTGGACAGCGGCGGGCTGGCCCAGGTGTACGGCTTCACCGACCTCGACGGCACCCGCCCGCACTGGGCGCGCTACTACGAGGAGGTGGTCCGGCCGGGCAAACCGGCGAACGACGCCGGCTACCGCTGACCGGTTCCGTCCCCGGCGTAGAGCGCGGCCGCGCGGCGGGCCGCCTCGGCGCAGCGGGCCCGCAGCTCGGGCGGGTCGAGCACCTCCACCTCGGGGCCGAGGGACAGCAGCTGGGCGTACGCCACCTCGACCGACTCGACGGGCAACCGGAGCACCACCCGGCCCTGCCCGTCGGGCCGGCCCGCGGCGGCGACCGCCTCGGCGTGGACGAACGGGGCGTCGACCAGGTGCCGCAGCGCGCGCAGCCCGGCCGGGCTGAGCCGCACGGTGACCTCGGCCCGGAGGATGTCCCGCAGGAACGCCTCGGCCTGCTCCCGCCAGTACGCCCCCAGGTCGAAGCCCTCGTCCCGCTCGAAGCCCTCCCCGCCGACCTCGACGCCGACCACCCGGTCCACCCGGTAGGTCCGCCACCGGGCACCGACCCGCCCGACCAGGTACCAGACGCCGTTCTTCAGCACCAGCCCGTACGGCGCGACCGACCGGGTCACCTCCCGGTCGCCGCGCCGGTAGCGCAGCTCGACCTGCCGGTCCCGCCAGACCGCCCGGGCCAGCTCGGCCAGCCACGGCGGCGGGTCGGACTCCCGGAACCAGCCCGGCACGTCCAGATGGAACCGCTGGCCCGCGCGGGCCGGCGCGTCCCGCAGGCTCGGCGGCAGCGCGGCGAGCACCTTCAGCTCGGCGCCGGCCACCGCGTCGGCCAGCCCCATGTCGCCGGCCGGGCCGGGCAGCCCGGCCAGGAAGAGCGCCTCCGCCTCGTCCCGCGTCAGCCCGGTCAGCCGGGTCCGGTAGCCGCCGAGCAGGCGGTAGCCGCCGGCCCGGCCGCGGTCGGCGTAGACCGGCACCCCGGCGGCGGAGAGCGCCAGCACGTCCCGGTAGACCGTGCGCTCGGAGACCTCCAGCTCGCGGGCCAGCTCGGCCGCGGTCATCGTCTCCCGCGCCTGAAGCAGCAGCACCAACGAGATCAACCGGGACGCGCGCACCCACCCATCCTGCCCTCCGGCGCGGGACCGGACCGGGATGCGATCGGCCACTAGGCTGTGCCGTCGTGGACGCACCCCGCCTCGCCGCGCCCGTGACCGGCGCCGTCACCCGTTTCCTCGCCGGCGCCGGCCTGCTGCTGCGCGGTCTCGGCCTCTACGTCCGCAGCCCCGGCCTGATGCTGCTCGGGATCGTGCCGGCGCTGATCACCGGCGCGCTGTTCGTGGCCCTGTTCGCCACCCTGCTGTACTTCGTGGACGACCTGGCCGCGCTGGTCACCCCGTTCGCGGACGACTGGTCGGGGACCTGGCGCAGCCTGGTCCGGGTGGTGGCCGGGCTCGCCGTCGTCGGGCTGGCCGGCCTGCTCGGGGTGCTCACCTTCACGGCGGTCACCCTGGCTGTGGGCGACCCGTTCTACGAGAAGATCTCCGAGCGGGTGGAGGACCGCCTCGGCGGCACGCCCGGCGCGGTCGAGGTGCCGTTCTGGGCGTCGCTGCGGCGCAGCATCCTCGACTCGTTGCGCCTGGTCGCCATCTCCGCGCTGGTCGGCGTACCCCTCTTCGTGGCCGGTTTCATCCCGGTGGTCGGTCAGACGGTGGTCCCGGTGGTCGGCGCCCTGGTGGGCGGCTGGTTCCTCGCCCTGGAGCTGGTCGGCGCGCCGTTCTACCGGCGCGGCATGCGACTGCCGGAGCGGCGGTCGTTGCTCAGGGCGGACCGGCCGACCACCCTGGGCTTCGGGGTGGCGGTCTTCGTCTGCTTCCTGATCCCGCTCGGGGCGGTGCTGGTCATGCCGGCCGCCGTGGCCGGGGCCACCCTGCTGGCCCGCCGGTCGCTCGGGCAGTCCGTCGTCGAGGAGGGGTGACATGGAGACGGTCCTGATCGAGGGGGACATCACCACGCAGCAGGTCGACGCCATCGTCAACGCGGCGAACTCCTCGCTGCTCGGCGGCGGGGGTGTGGACGGCGCGATCCACCGCGCCGGCGGGCCGGCCATCCTCAAGGAGTGCCGGGCGCTGCGCGCCTCCCGCTACCCGGACGGCCTGCCGACCGGCCAGGCGGTCGCCACCACCGGCGGTCACCTGCCGGCCCGCTGGGTGGTGCACACCGTCGGGCCGGTCTTCTCCCCGCGCGAGGACCGGTCGGTGCTGCTGCGCGACTGCTACGCCAGCAGCCTCCGGATCGCCGACGACCTGGGCGCGGCGCGCGTCGCCTTCCCGCTGATCTCCGCCGGTATCTACGGCTGGCCGGTCGAGGACGCGGTGGCGCAGGCGCTGGCCGTGCTGCACGCGGCCACCCCGGCGTATGTCGTCGAGGCCCGGCTCGTGCTCTTCGGCGCGGACACCTACGCGACCGCCGTCCGGGTCGCCGCCGGGCGCTAGTCGAGGTCGCGCAGGCAGGACCACTGGCTGCCCACCGGCCGGTAGCCGAGCCGGGCGTTGATGGCCAGCATCGGCCCGTTCGCCTCGTCGTTCGAGGTGTACGCGGTGCGTACCCCGGAGGTGGCGGCCCGGTGCAGCGCCGCCTGCTTCGCCAGCCGGGCCAGGCCGCGCCCCCGGTGTGCGGGGACCGTGCCGGTGAAGTCCGACCACATCCGGTCGCCGTCCCGCTTGACCAGGCTGACGGTGGCCAGCGTGCCGTCCACCTCGGCCAGCGTGCTGGCGTCCCGGTCCAGGCCCACGTTCTCCCAGACCTCGTGGTGCCAGATGTCATAGCCGAGCGCGTCGGTCGGTACGTCGCCCGGCTCGTCCAGCGAGGCCTCGGCGTCCACCCGGTGGATCCGGCGCGGGTCAACCTCGGCGGCCGACAGCAGCCGAACGCCGGGCGGCGGCTCGGGCATCGGCGGGGCCGGCTGGAGGTCGAGCGCGGAGTAGCGCAGCTCGCGGCTGGGCGTGAAGCCGTGCCGGCGGGCGAACGCCAGCGACCCGGGCTGGGACCAGGTGAGCAGCCGCTTCACGTCGAGCAGGCGCAGGTGGCCGAGCGCGGCGTCGAGGAGGGCCGTGCCGATTCCCCGGAGCCGGTGCGCCGGATGGACGTGCAGCGTCGCGACCTCCCCGACGCCCGCCGCGGAGGTCTGGGTGTTCCGGTACGCCGACACCCAGCCCACCACCTGCCCGTCCACCTCGGCCACCCAGGCGGCCCAGTCCTCACCGGGCGGCGGCTGGGCGATCATGCGTCGGGTCGACTCGACGCCGCGCACCAGGTAGGGGTGGACGAGGGCGCGCAGCGCCACCACACCGGGCGCGTCCTCGGGGCGGGCAGGTCGGATCAGGTCGTCGGTCATCCGGCCGACCCTAGAGCGGTCGCCCGCCACCGGCGAGGGGTTTACCGGACGGCGGCGACCGCCTCGACCTCCACGAGCTGGTCCGGGTAGCCCAGCACGGCCACCCCGAGCAGCGTGCTGGGTGGATCGTGGTCGCCGAACGCGTCCCGGACGACCTGCCAGACGGACACCAGGTCGCTGCGGTCACCGCTGGCCACGTACACCGTGGTCTTGACGACGTCGGCGAGCCCGGCGCCGGCCGCGACCAGCGCCGTCTCCAGGTTGGCCAGCACCTGCCGGGCCTGGCCCGCGGGGTCGCCGGGCGCGACGGTCCGCCCGTCGGCGTCCAGCGGGCAGGCCCCGGCCGTGAAGATCAGCCGCGCGGGCGGCGCGACCTCGGCCGCGTACGCGTACTCGGCGACGTCGGAGAGCTGGGGCGCACGGATCAGACGCACGATGCCGGTCACCGGGCGACCGTAGCGCCCGGCTGCCGCCGCCCGCGACGGGTTAAGCGGGGTCGGTCCGCTCAGGCCGAGTCGCGGACCACCAGCTCGGTGGGGAGCAGCAGCGCCTGCTCGACGTGCTCGCCCGCGGCGATCCGGAGCAGTTGCCGGGTCATGGCCCGCCCCAGCTCCACTATCGGCTGCTTCACCGTGGTCAGCGGCGGCTCGGTGTACGCCGCCGTCTCGATGTCGTCGAACCCGATCACCGCCACGTCGTCCGGCACCCGCCGGCCCGCCGCCCGCAGGGTGCGCAGCGCGGCGTGCGCCATCAGGTCGGACGCCGCGAACACCGCGTCCAGCCGGGGGTCGGCGGCGAGCAGTTGCCGCATGGCCGCCGTGCCGGACTCCCGGGTGAAGTCGCCGTACGCGATCAGCTCCGGCAGGCCGGCCGCGGCGACCGTGTCCCGGTAGCCGATCAGCCGCTCGATGCCGGCGACCATGTCCTGCGGCCCGGCGATGGTGGCGATCCGCCGCCGACCGTTCGCGATCAGGTGGCGGACCGCCTCGGCCACACCGCCCACGTGGTCGACGTCGACGTACGGCACCTCGGCGCCGTCCAGCGGGCGACCGCTGCACACCACCGGGATGCCGAGCTGGGCCAGCCGCCCGGGGAGCGGGTCCTCGCCGTGCAGGGAGGCGAACAGCACGCCGTCGACGTGCCGCCCGGTGGTGTAGCGCTCGACCCGCTCGTGCCCGGCGGGCGAGCCGGCCAGCATCAGCACGAGCTGCTTGTCGGCCGCCTCCAGCTCCTGGGCCGCGCCCCGGATGATCCCGGGAAAGACCTGGTCGTCGGAGAAGACGCGGGTGGCCGCCTCGGGCAGGACCAGGGCGATCGAGTCGGTGCGCTGGGTGACCAGGCTGCGGGCGGCGAGGTTCGGGACGTACCCCAGTTCCTCGACGGCCCGGCGGACCGCCTGCTGGATGGGCTCGGCCACGGTGGTGGAGCCGTTGACCACGCGGGAGACCGTGGCCCGGGACACCCCCGCCCGTCTGGCCACGGCCTCCAGGGTCGGTCGCTGTGCCGTCGTCATCCCCGTCACCACCACTTCGTCACAGCCCGTTCCGGGAGATCACCTCCTGGTACCACCGGGCACTCTCCTTCGGTGTGCGCCGCTGGGTCAGGTAGTCGACGTGGACGATCCCGAACCGCTTCCGGTAGCCCTCGGCCCATTCGAAGTTGTCCAGCAACGACCATACGAGATAACCGCGCAGGTCGACCCCGCGGGCGACCGCGTCGTGCGCGGCGCGCAGGTGCCCGTCGAGGTAGGCGATCCGGTCGGCGTCGGCCACCCGTCCGGTCCCGTCGGTGTCCCGGTCGGGGAAGGCCCCGCCGTTCTCCGTGATGATCAGCGGTAGCCCCGGGTGGTCGGCGGCCACCCGTTCCAGCAGCCGGGTGAGGCCGGCCGGCTCGATCCTCCAGCCCATGTCGGTGAGCGGCCCGGCCGGCGGCAGGAACTCGACGCTGCCCGCGGTGCCCGGGTACGCGGTGTTCCCGGCGCCGCCCGCCCGGCCGGCCACGTAGGTGGGCGAGTAGTAGTTGATCCCGAGCAGGTCGAGCGGCGCGGCGATCAGTTTCTCGTCCCCGTCCCGGAGGAAGTCCGGTTCGACGATCCGGCTCAGGTGGGCCAGCACGTCGTCGGGGTAGCCGGCGCCGGTCAGCGGGTCCAGGAACATCCGGTTCTGCAGACCGTCGACCAGCCGCACGGCGGCGGCGTCCGCCGCGCTCCCGACGTCCGCCGGCCGCACGTCGGCCAGGTTGAGGGTGATCCCGACGACCTCCGCGCCGGCCGTGCGCAGCGCTCGGGCCGCCAGGCCGTGCCCGAGCAGCAGATGGTGTACGGCCCGGAAGGCCGCCCCCGCGTCCCGCCCGCCGGGCGCGTGCACCCCGTTGCCGTAGCCGAGGTAGGCCGAGCACCACGGCTCGTTCAGCGTGGTCCAGGTGCGGACCCGGTCGCCGAGGCGGTGGTGCACGGCCAGGGCGTAATCGGCGAAGTGCTCGGCGGTCTCCCGGACGGTCCAGCCGCCCCGGTCCTCCAGCGCCTGCGGGAGGTCCCAGTGATAGAGCGTGACGAACGGGTCGATGCCCCGGGCCAGCAGGGTGTCCACCAGCCGGTCGTAGAAGTCCAGGCCGCGCGGGTTGACCGGGCCGGTGCCGTCGGGCCGGACCCGGGGCCAGGCGACCGAGAAGCGGTACGCCCGAAGCCCCAGCTCCGCCATCAGCGCCACGTCCTCGGCGTACCGGTGGTAGTGGTCGCAGGCCACGTCGCCGGTGTGCCCCTGGAACACCCGGCCCGGCGTACGGCTGAAGGTGTCCCAGATTGACTCGCCGCGCCCGTCCTCCCGGGCGGCGCCCTCGATCTGGTACGCGGCGGTGGCCGCCCCCCAGACGAAGCCCTCGGGGAACCGCAGCTCGGTCATGCCTTGACCGCGCCTTCCATGATGCCGCCGATGATCTGGCGGCCGAACGCGACGAACACCAGCAGCAGGGGCAGGGTGGCGATGGCGGTCCCGGTGAACACCTGGGACATGTCCTGGTAGTAGCCGTCGGACAGGGCCCGCAGCGACAGCTGCACGGTCGGGTTCTCCGGATCGTTCAGCACCGCGTACGGCCACAGGAAGTCGTTCCAGGTGGTCATGAAGGTGAGCAGGCCCAGCACGGCGGCGGCCGGGCGCAGGGCGGGCAGCACCACGTTCCAGTAGATCCGCGCGGTGTTGCAGCCGTCCATCCGCGCGGCCTCGATCAGCTCGGTGCTCACCGCCTGGCCGGCGTACTGCCGCATCATGAACACGCCGAATCCGGTGACCAGGGCCGGCACGATGACCGCCGGCAGCCGGTCGTTCCAGTTCAGCTTCGTCATGAGCAGGTACAGCGGGATCACGCCGAGCTGGGTGGGCACCATCATGGTGGCCACGATGACCAGCAGCAGCGCGTTGCGCCCGCGGAAGCGCAGCTTGGCGAAGGCGAACCCGGCCAGGGTGGAGAAGAAGACCACGGAGACGGTGACCGTGCCGGCCACGATCGCCGAGTTGATCAGCCCGGTGAGGAAGTACGCGTCGGTGTTGGTGAACAGCCGGGCGATGTTGGCGCCGAGGTTGCCGCCGGGGGTGAGCGGGGGCGGGACCTGGCCCATCGCGTCGCTGGTCCGGCTGGCCACCACGAACATCCAGTAGATCGGGAAGATCGACATCAGGGCCGTGACGGCCAGCGCCAGGTAGGTGAGCCGGCCGGCGGACCAGAGGCGGGTCATCGGGAGTCCTCCTTGCGGGCGCCGCCGCCCAGCCGGCGGAGGAGCAGGACGTTGACGGCCGCGACCACCGCGATGAGCGCGAAGAGCAGCCAGGCGATCGCCGAGCCGTAGCCGAAGTTGTAGTGCGGCGCGAAGGCGTTCTCGAACATGTACATGGTCACCGTCTGCGACTCGCGCAGCGGCCCGCCGCGGATGGCGTTGGTGCCCGAGTTGAACAGGCGGGGCTCGGTGAAGAGCTGGAGGCCGCCGATGGTGGAGATGATGACCGCGAAGATGATCGTCGGCTTGAGCAGCGGAACGGTGATCGACCAGAACTGCCGGGCCCGGCCGGCCCCGTCGATGGCCGCGGACTCGTAGAGGTCGCGCGGGATGGCCTGCATGGCGGCCAGGAAGATCAGGGCGTTGTAGCCGGTCCACCGCCAGTCCACCATGGCGGAGATGGCCACCCAGGAGGCGAGCCGGTTGGCCTTCCAGTCGACCGCGTCGACGCCGACGTGGTCGAGCAGCCAGTTGATCATCCCGAAGTCGCGGCCGAAGAGCACCGCGAAGACGATCGCCACCGCGGCGGTCGAGGTGACGTTCGGGATGAGCACCGCCATCCGCCAGGTGGTCCGGGCCCGGAGCTGCCGGTTGAGCAGGTTGGCCAGCCAGAGCGCGAGCAGCAGCTGGGGGACCGTGGAGATGACGAAGATGCCGAGGGTGTTGACGACCGAGTGCCAGAAGTCCGGATCGGCCAGCAGTTCGCTGTAGTTGTCGAGCCCGACGAACGGGTGGTCGGCGCCGAGCAGGTCCCAGTCGTGCAGCGAGACCCAGAAGGTGTAGGCCAGCGGGTAGATCCCGAAGACCCCGAAGAGCAGGAAGAACGGGGCGACGTACAGGTAGGGCGAGTACCTCGTGTCGAACCGGCTGAGCCGGGCGCCCCTCCAGGGGCGGGTGGTGCCGGGCGCCGGTGCGACCGGCGGGCGGGCGTCGAGCTGGACTGCCATGGCCCGGGACTCCTTTCCGCCGTGCGGGCGGCACCCGTCGACCGGGGACCGCCCGCACGCCTGGCTCGGGTTACTTGGCAGCGGCCTTCGTGGCGTTACCGACCGCGTCGGTCCAGCCCTGCTCCGGGCTGCGCTTGCCCAGCTCCACCGAGCGGACCGCGTTCTCCACCTCGGTGCGGACGGCCTGGTTCTTCGGGCCCATGTAGACCGGCTTCAGGTTCTTGGCGCCCTCGGCGAAGATCCGGCCGACCGGCGCCGTCGAGAAGTACGCGTTCGTCGAGTCGACGATGGCCGGGTCCGCCAGCGCCTGCGGCGAGGAGGGCAGCGGGCCCTTGGCCTTGAACGCGCCGATCTGGCCCTTGGCGCTGGTCAGGAACTTCGCCAGCTCGATCGCCTCGGCCTGGTGCTTGCTCTGCTTCGGCACCGCGAGGAAGGAGCCGCCCCAGTTGCCGCCGTTGCCGGGGACCTGGGCGATGTCCCATTTGCCCTTGGCGCCCGGGCCGGCGTTGCCCTCGATGACACCGGTCATCCAGGCCGGGCAGGCGATGGTGGCGAACTTCGACTGCTTGAACGCGGAGACCCACTCCTCCGACCACGACCCGTACTTGCCGGACAGGCCGGAGTCGATGATGTCCATGGTGGTGTCGTACGCCTGCCGGACCGCCGGGTTGCTGTCGACGACCAGCTTGTCGCTCGTGTCGTAGTAGCTGTAGCCGGTGGTGTTGCCGGCGGTCTGCAGCAGGATGGTGTTGAACGTGTTGGTCGCCGCGTCGAGGAACGACGCGCCGGTGTTCTTCGCCTTGAACTGCTCGCCGACCCTGATGTAGTCCGACCAGGTGGGCCAGAGCTTCGAGACGGCCTCGCGGTCGGTGGGCAGCCCGGCCTTGGCGAACAGGTCCTTGCGGTAGCACATGGCCATGCCGCCGACGTCGGTGCCGAGGCCGATGAGCTGCTTGCCGTCGGCGGTGAGCCCCTGGTTCCACTTCCAGTCCAGGAAGTTGCCCTTCAGGTCGGCGGCGCCGTGGTCGAGCAGGTTGACGAAGTTCTGCGGGTTGGCCTTGTACTCGACCAGCAGGCCCTCCTCGATGGCCACGATGTCGCCCGCGCCCTTGCCCGCGGCGAGCCACTGGGTGAGCTTCGGCGAGTACTCGTCCAGGTTGCTGCCGGTGCCCCGCTCGACGATCTTCACGTCGGGGTGGCTGGCCATGTACTCCTTGTAGAGCTCCTCGTAGCCGAACTGGCCGAAGACGTCGACGGTGAGCGTGACCGGGCCACCGGCGGCGGCCTCGTCGTCACCGCCCCCGCAGGCGGTGGCGCCCAGCAGCGCGGTGGTGGCGACCAGGGCCACCGCAGCCAGGCGGCGGCGCGTGAAGGTGACCATCTCTTATCTGACCCCTCTAGGTGTATCGGGTGGTGGCGGGCGGTTCCGGTACTCAGAGAGCGCTCTCACGACAGGGTGGTGGCTACCTCCGACCGTGTCAAGAGAGCGCTCTCAGAGCGTCCGGAAAAAGGCGGAGAGTGGCGCTCCGGTGGGAAACGCCGCTCTCCGCCCGATGTCCCGCACGACCCCCCGGTGGGGTCAGCCCACCCGCAGACCGTCGAGCAGGCGGCGGTCGCCGGCCACCCCGAGGGCGTCGAAGCTGATCCGGCCCATCACCGCCAGCAGCAGGTCACTGGCCGTGCCGGTGACCTGCGCGCGGGCGTGGTGCTCGTCGTGGTCCAGAATCGTCGCGGTGTCCAGCAGGGCCATCCCCTCGCCGCGCAGCCGCAGGTACCACTCCTGGGCGGCGTCGGTCGCGGTCAGCTGGACCACCCCGTGCCACTGGCCGGGCTGGATCCGCCGGCCCGCCGGCAGCCAGGTGTCCAGCACCTCGCTCACCCCGTCGGCCGCGAGCTTGGCCTCGATGGGCTCACCCGCGCCGATGGCGAGCTGGGCGTCCCAGCGGTGCACCGCGGTCTCGTGCGCCGCCCGGCGCGGCCAGAAGGCCGCCTTCTTCGGCTGCGGGGCGAAGTTCCACGCCGGGGCCTCCGGGTCCAGCCCCTCGAAGAGCGCCATGAGCCGCTCGTACTCCTGGCCGTACCACTGCGCCGAGGTGAGGCCGGCCGGCGGCTCCGGGTCGTGCCGCTCCGGGCGGCTGGCCGTCCCGGCGGTCAGCACCGTGCGGGCCCAGACGTACATCCGGGTGAGGTGGTGGGCGAGGTCGGAGACCGTCCAGCCGGGACAGGACAGCACCGGTGTCTCGGGGGGCGCCTCCGCGACGGCGGCGGCGAAGGCGGGACCCTCCGTCCGCAACGCGCCGATCCAGAAGTCCTTCGTGCCGTGCAGTCTGCTCATCGCAATCCTCCCGGGGGTGACCGGGCCACCAGTGGGTGCCGCGGCTACCCCTCAGCCTAGGGTGAGAGGCGTGTCAGACGTCTACGCCGAACCGACGACCGGAGCCGACCCGACCGACCCGGCCACCCTGGCGCGCTACACCACGCTGCGCCTCGGCGGCCCCGCCGGGCGGCTGGAGATCGCCACCAGCGCCGACGAGATCGTCCGGAAGGTCCAGGAGGCGGAGGCCCGGGAGCAGGCCGTCCTGCTGCTGGCCGGCGGCAGCAACGTGGTGATCGGCGACCAGGGCTTCCCCGGCGCCGTCGTGCTGATCCGCTCCCGGGGCTTCCAGGTGGTCGCCGAGGACGCCGACACCGTCACCGTACGTGTCGAGGCCGGCGAGCCCTGGGACGACCTGGTCGCCGCCACCGTCGAGCGCGGCTGGTCCGGGCTGGAGTGCCTCTCCGGCATCCCCGGCTCCGCCGGCGCCACCCCGATCCAGAACGTCGGCGCGTACGGCCAGGAGGTGGCCGAGACGATCACCGCCGTGGAGGCGTACGACCGCACCCGGCGCGCCGTGGTCCGGATCCCGGCGGCGGAGTGCGGGTTCGCCTACCGGGGCAGCATCTTCAAGTACAGCGACCGCTGGGTGGTGCTCTCGGTCGACTTCCGGCTCACCCGCTCCCCGCTCTCCGGCCCGGTGCGCTACGCCGAGCTGGCCCGCGCGCTCGGCGTCGAGGTGGGCGACCGGGTGCCGCTGGCGGACGCCCGGGCCACCGTGCGGCGGCTGCGCGCCGGCAAGGGCATGGTGCTCGACGCGGAGGACCCGGACACCTGGTCGGTGGGCTCGTTCTTCACCAACCCGGTGCTGGAGCGGGAGGCGTACGAGCGGCTGCGGGAGCGTGCCGCCGACCTGGGCGAGCCGCCGTCCTGGCCGTGCCCGGGGGACACGGTCAAGCTGAGCGCCGCCTGGCTGATCGACAAGGCCGGCTTCGGCAAGGGCCACACCGGCCCCGAGGGCGTCGCCATCTCCAGCAAGCACACCCTGGCCCTCACGAACCACACGGGCACCGCCAGCACGGCAGCCCTGATCACCCTGGCCCGGGAGATCCGCGACGGCGTCCAGGCCCGCTTCGCGGTAACCCTCCACCCCGAACCCGTCCTGATCAACTGCGCCATCTGACCCCCCTCCCTGGGCTGGCCCCACCCCGCCCATCGGGCCGGTGATCATGAAGTTAGTGGCGACAAACAGGACAGAAAATGCCGTTAACTTCATGATCGCCGGTGCGGCGTGGGCGGCGTGGGCGGCGCGGGCGTCGGGGGCGCGGGGGCCGGCGAGGGCGCGGGGGCCGGCGAGGGGTCAGGTGGGCGCGATGGTGGGCCAGGGGACGGTGAGTTCGCCCAGGCGCCAGCGGCGGGGGCGGTCCAGGACCGGCCAGCCGGCCGCCCGCACCGCGGCGACCGTTCGGGTCCAGCGGTCGCGGGGGCCGAAGGGGGCGTAGCCGGCGGTGGAGTGCCAGGCGCTCTGCAGGGCCCGGATCAGGTCGTGGATCGGCTCGCCGG
The DNA here is from genome assembly GCF_040631005.1 of Micromonospora sp. NPDC005707. Classification (NCBI taxonomy): domain Bacteria; kingdom Bacillati; phylum Actinomycetota; class Actinomycetes; order Micromonosporales; family Micromonosporaceae; genus Micromonospora; species Micromonospora sp. NPDC005707. The sequence goes on along the minus strand of NZ_JBEXYR010000005.1, from coordinate 177,705 downwards.
GGACGTTGCGGTGGATCAGCGCCTTGGGCAGCCGCTCGGCGAGCTGGGCCGGGCTCTCCAGGGTGGTGAGCTTCGCGGCCAGGGTCAGCGTGCGCGGGCCGGTGGCGTCGAGCAGCACCCAGGCGCCGAGCCGCCCCAACTCGTCGCAGGTGCCCTCGACCAGCAGCCCGCCCGGAGCGAGCCGTCCGGTCACCGCGCGCCAGGCGTAGGCCACCTGGCTCTCGTCGTACTGGCGCAGCACGTTGAACGCGCGCACCAGGGCGGGACGCAACCCGGCCAGCTCGAAGCCGCCCCGGGCGAAGGTGAGCCCGGGCGGGTCGGCGGCCGGTTGGGCGGCGGCCACGCGTACCGGATCGATCTCCAGCCCGACCACCCGGACGTCGGCGCGGACGGCGGCGGCCAGCCGGGCCCGCAGCTCGACGGCGGTCACCGGGGTGGCGCCGTAGCCCAGGTCGACCACGAGGGGGTCGGCGGCGGCGCGCAGCGCGTCGCCGCAGGTCGCGGCGATCCAGTTGTCGACCCGCCGGAGCCGGTTCGGATTCGTCGTGCCCCGGGTGACAGCCCCGAGCGGCCGGACCATCAGCACCCTCCCCGTTCGCGACTGCGGGGCTCGCAGGCCCGGCTCACTCCTCGCGCTTCACGCGGTCCGGTGCACCTTGTGCTGGGCGGCCTGGGCCAGCGGGCGGACCACGAGCTGGTCGATGTTGACGTGGTGCGGTCGGGTGGCGCACCAGGCGACGCAGTCGGCCACGTCCTCGGCGACCAGCGGTTCGGCCACCCCGGCGTAGACGGCGTCGGCCCGATCGGCGTCGCCGCCGAAGCGGACCAGGCCGAACTCCTCGGTCCTGACCATGCCCGGGTCGATCTCGATCACCCGGACCGGGCGGCCGCACAGCTCCAGCCGGAGGGTGCCGGCGATCGCGGTCTGCGCGTGCTTGGCCGCCGTGTAGCCGCCGCCGCCCTCGTAGACGACGTGCCCGGCGGTGGAGCTGACGATCACGATGGTGCCGGCGCCGGACTCCTCCAGCGCCGGCAGCAGCGCCTTGGTGACGCGGAGCGTGCCCAGCACGTTGACGTCGTACATCCACTGCCAGTCGCCGACGTCGGCGGACTCCACCGGGTCGAGGCCGCGCGCCCCACCGGCGTTGTTCACCAGCAGGGTGACCGGGCCGGGCGCGGCGGCGGCCGCGGCGGCGAGGCCGGCGACCGACCCGTCGGAGGTCACGTCGCACTCCACCGCGGTGGCCGCGCCGCCGGCCGCCTCGATCTCGGCGACCAGGCCGGCCAGCCGGTCGGTACGCCGCGCGGCGGCGAGCACGTGGAAACCCTCGGCGGCCAGCCGGCGGGCGGTGGCCGCGCCGATCCCGCTGGACGCACCGGTGACGATGGCGACTGAGGTCATCCGGTCATTCTCACCCGGCGCACCGCTCCGCGCGGTGATGAGGTCCGTCACGCCCGGGACCCGCCGCGACGCATTTCCGAAGCCCGATGGGGAAGATGACATCCGGCGCGGAGGTTGACCGAGAAGCGCCGGTCGTGCGGGACGGCATCAACCGTGACAGAGGGAGCGGACGTGGCGGAATTGCACACCGGTATCGGTCGTCAGCGAGGTGCCCTGCCGTGGCCGCGGCCGCGCCGGATCGCCACCCTCTCCGTGCACACCTCGCCGCTGCACCAGCCCGGCACGGGCGATGCCGGCGGCATGAACGTCTACATCCTTGAGGTCGCCCGGCGGCTGGCCGAGGCCGACGTCGAGGTGGAGATCTTCACCCGGGCCACCTCCGGCGACCTGCCGCCGGTGGTCGAGATGGCGCCCGGGGTGAGCGTCCGGCACGTCACCGCCGGCCCCCTGGAGGGGCTGACCAAGGAGGAGCTGCCCGGCCAGCTCTGCGCCTTCACCGCCGGGGTGCTCCGCGCCGAGGCGGCCCGCCCGCCGGGCCACTACGACCTGATCCACTCGCACTACTGGCTCTCCGGGCAGGTGGGCTGGCTGGCCAAGGAGCGTTGGGGCGTGCCGCTGGTGCACACCGCGCACACCCTGGCCAAGGTCAAGAACGCCCGGCTCGCCGCCGGGGACCGGCCCGAGCCCAAGGCGCGCGTCATCGGCGAGGAGCAGGTGGTCGCCGAGTCCGACCGGCTGATCGCCAACACCCGGGTCGAGGCCCGCGACCTCATCGACCGGTACGACGCCGAGCCGGCCCGGGTGACCGTGGTGGAGCCCGGTGTGGACCTGGACCGGTTCCGCCCGGCCCCGGGCGACCGGGATGCGGCGATGCTGGCGGCCCGCCGCCGCCTCGGCCTGCCGACCGGCGGCTACGTGGTGGCCTTCGTCGGCCGGATCCAGCCGCTCAAGGCCCCGGACGTGCTGATCCGGGCGGTCGCGGCACTGCGCGAGCGGGAGCCCGCACTCGCCGACGAGGTGACCGTGGTGATCTGCGGCGGCCCGAGCGGCACGGGGCTGGACCGGCCCACCGCGCTCATCGAGCTGGCCGGCTCGCTCGGCGTCGCCGACCGGGTGCGGTTCCTCCCGCCGCAGACCGGCGACGACCTGCCCGCCCTCTACCGCGCGGCCGACCTGGTCGCGGTGCCCTCGCACAACGAGTCGTTCGGGCTGGTCGCCCTGGAGGCCCAGGCGTGTGGCACGCCGGTGCTGGCCGCCGCCGTGGGCGGGCTGGTCACCGCCGTCCGGGACGGCGTCAGCGGAGTCCTCATCGACGGCCACGACCCGGTCGACTGGGCCCGTACGCTGGCCCGCCTGCTGCCCGAGCGGCTGCGCCGGGCCACCCTGGCCCGGGGCGCCCAGCGGCACGCCCGCGACTTCTCCTGGCAGCGCACGGTCTCCGGCCTGCTCGCCGTCTACGGCGAGGCGATGGCCGAGCACCGGGTGCGGCTGGCCGGCCGGCTCGGCGACCCCGCCCTCACCTGTTCCTGGTGAGCGCCGCCGTGCCCGGCGGCCTCCGGTGGCCGGCCGTAGAGTGGGTGCGATGAGCCGCAGGAGTGAGGTCGCCGCGCTGATCGAGGCCGTCTGCGCCGAACGCGAGCTGGAGTGGGAGTCCACCGGCGAGACGTCGTACGCGGTCACCCTGCCGGGCACCCACAAGCTCAAGACGATCTGCAACCTGATCGTCGGCGAGCACGCCCTGCGGGTCGAGGCGTTCGTGATGCGCCAGCCCGACGAGCGCCGCGAGGAGCTGTGGGCCTGGCTGCTCCAGCGCAACGCCCGGATGTACGGGGTGTCCTTCTCCATCGACGCGGTCGGCGACGTCTACCTGACCGGGCGGGTCAACCTCACCGGGATCGACGAGGACGAGCTGGACCGCCTGCTCGGGGCCGTGCTGACCTACGCCGACGAGTCCTTCGACAGCATGCTGGAGATCGGCTTCGGCACCGCCATCCGCCGGGAGTGGGAGTGGCGGGTCAAGCGGGGCGAGTCGACGGCCAACCTGGCCGCGTTCGCCCACCTCTTCGAGCCCTCGGCCCCGGCCGGCTCGGCCGCCGGAGGTTCGGACCCGTCCTGACGGGTATGCCGCACCGCGCGGTGCGGCACTTGGGACCCACCGCGTGCCGAGGACGGACTGTCGAGGAGCGTGTCCCATGGCTCAGCGCAACAGCTCAAGTCGCGGCACGACTGCGACCAAACGCAAGCCGGGCAACCAGACGGCGAACACCCCGGGCATCAACGAATCCGAGATCTCCCGGATGAAGGTCGACGACATCCGGGGCCAGCTGCGTCGGCGCGGGGTCTCGGGGATCTCCGCCATGCGCAAGCCGGACCTGGTGAAGACCATGGTCCGGACGCTGCGGTCCGAACAGGGCGGGGCGGCCCGGAAGAGCACCGGCCCGGCCGGCCGGCCGGCGGCCAGGAAGAAGACGGCCGCGGCGAAGAAGACGACCGCGGCGCGCCGGACCGCACCGTCGCGGGCCAAGGCGGCACCGGCCGCGAAGGCCACCGGCGCCCGCGCGAAGGCGGCGCCCGCGAAGAAGGCAGCGGGCGCTCGGGCGAAGGCGGCGCCGGCGAAGAAGGCGGCGGGCGCCCGGGCGAAGGCGGCGCCGGCGAAGAAGACCGTAGGCGCGCGGGCGAAGGCGGCGCCGGCGAAGAAGACCGTAGGCGCGCGGGCGAAGGCGGCGCCGGCGAAGAAGGCGGCGGGCGCTCGGGCGAAGGCGGCGCCGGCGAAGAAGGCCGCGGGCGCGCGGGCGAAGGCGGCCCCGGCGAAGAAGACCGTAGGCGCGCGGGCGAAGGCGGCCCCGGCGAAGAAGACGGCGGCCGGCCGCGCGAAGGCGGCGCCGGCGAGGAAGGCGGCAGCTGCTCCCGGGCCGGCCCTGGCACGGGGTACGGCCGCAACGGCCACCCAGATCCGGAGTGGCCGGTCGGCGTCGCGATCGGTGGGTTCGTCCCAGCAGATCATGTCGCTGGACGATCGCCCCGAGCGTCCCGGGCGGAGCCTGGTGACGACCAACCACGAGGTCATCCAGCGCTGGGCCCGGGCCCGCAACGCGAAGCCGGCCACGATCGCCGGCACCGAGCGTGGCGACCGCCCCGGCGTGCTGACGTTCAACATCCCGGGATACCGGGAGAGCAGCCGGATCCGCGAGGTGAGCTGGGACGACTGGTTCCGGACGTTCGACCTGCGCGGCCTGAACCTGATCTACCAGGAGCAGCTGCGGGACGGCCGGCAGAGCAACTTCTTCCGGACCGAGAACCCGAATCGCGAGGACGGCTGAGGTTTAGGGGAATGGCCGGCGGGGATTCGCTTGTTGGCCATGGAAGAGACCGGAGCAGGGACAGCCGGATTTCCGACACGGGTGCTGTGACGGGCAAGACAGCAATCGAGGTTGAATCCGGAATCCGGGCGAACTAACTTTATTGCACCGCGCCACGCTTGGAATCGTTCGGGGGAGCGGCGGATCGATCAGATCCGCGCAAGCGAGGTGCGAGGGATCGGGTGGAGCCCACCGTTGGGGGACGGTGCCACCCGAGGAACCGGCGGCGCGAGCGGGCGACGCTTACGGGGGTGAGGGTCGCCCGCCGCCGCCGGGCGTACGGTGCGAGCGCCCATCACGACGGGGGTCGTGGTGGGCGCTCGAGCCGTTTCCGGGGACGCTCAGCGCCCCGCCGACACCGTCTCCGACCGTTCCGCCGCGGCCCGCAGCGCGGCGACCCGGCGTTCCCGCGGCGGCCCGGCCAGCAGGTGACCGGCCGCCGCGACCAGGCCCAGGGCGCCCACCACCAGCCAGTGCCGCTCACCGAGGTGCTGGAGGCTGAGCCCGCCCAGCGCCGGCGCCACGAAGGACGCGGCCGGGAAGGTCAGGTAGAACACCGACTGGTAGCGGGCGCGCAGCTCGGGCGGGGCGAGATCCGCGTTGATCTGCGCGTTCGGCGGCGCGGCGAGCATCTGGCCGACCGTCCACACCACCGCCGCGCCCAGGTAGAGCGGCAGGCCGTCGGCGACGGTCAGCGCCCCGAAGCCGAGCGCCATCAGGCCGGTGGAGACCGCCAGGACGGTCGACTTCCGGTAGGGCTCGATGAGCCGGGGCACGAAGAGCTGCCCGACCACGATCAGCGCCCCGCCGAGAGCCACCACCAGTCCGTACGCCGAGGGGCGCAGGCCGTCGCCCCGCATCGCCAGCGGCATGATCGTCGACGTCTGCATGGTGAGCACGGCCAGGAGGAAGGTCAGCCCGACGAAGGTCAGGAAGGTGCGGTCGGTCAGCGCGGTGTGCAGCCCGGGCCGCCGGCCCGCCACCGCGCGCAGGGTGACCGCCGGGCGGCGGCTCAGGGTCTCCGGGACCTTCAGCGCGATGACCACGGCCGCCGCCAGGGTCGCCGCGGCGTCGACCAGGAACAGCGCCAGGAAGCTGGCCTCGGCGAGCACCCCGGCCAGCAGCGAGGCCACCGCCATGCCCAGGTTGAACGCCCAGAACTGCAGGTTGAACGCGCGGGAGCGGCGGGCCTCGGGCACCACGTCCACGATGGCGGCGACGAACGCCGGGCTGGGCATCGAATGCACCATCCCGACCAGCGCGGCCAGCACGGCGATCACCGCCAGGTCCCGGCTGAACGCCAGCGCCACCATGAGCCCGGCCGCGACCAGGTGGGCGGCGAGCAGGGTGGCCCTCCGGCCCCACCGGTCGGCCAGCACCCCGCCGAGCAGGGTGCCGGCCGCACCACCGGCCCCGTACGCACCGACGACCAGGCCGGCGAGCGACGCCGAGGCGCCCCGCGCGGCGGTCAGGTAGAGCGACAGGAAGAGCATGGCGAACGCGCCGGCCCGGTTGATCAGCAGGCCGGACCAGAGGTACCAGAAGGTGGCGGGGAGCCCGCCGGCCGTGTCGTCCCACCAGCGCCGCAGGCCGCGCACCCGTCCTCCTGGGAAAGTTTGTTAACCGATCCGCCCTGCTGACCGTAGTGGCCCGCCCCGGCGTTCGCCTGGTGGCGCTGGTCACCACCGCCGAATGGCGTACCTCAGGAGGCGGCGCGGACCGGCTCGGCGGGCGCGGTGGCCGCGGCCTCGGCCGCCTCCGGCACCGGGGTCCGGACCACGGTGACCGGGGTGACGAGGGTGCCCGCGGTGCGGAGCCGCGCCGCGCGCCGCTCCCGGGCCGGACCGGAGATCAGGTGGGCCACCGCCATGACGGCGCCGATCACGGCGCAGCCGAGCCAGAGCGCGGTGTTGCCGGCGTGCTCCCGGACCAGGCCGCCGAGGATCGGCGCGGTGGCGCCGGCGAGCTGCCAGGAGAGCGAGAAGGCGCCCTGGTAGCGGCCGCGCAGCGCGGCGGGGGACAGCTCGGCGATGAGGGTGGCGTTGGACGGCGAGTTGAGCATCTCGCCCACCGTCCAGATCAGCACGGTGAGGCCGTAGAGCCAGGCGGTCTCGGCGAACGCGGTCAGCCCGAACCCGGCGCCCATCACCAGCGCGGCGAGCGCCAGCACGTGCGAGCGGCTCCGGCCCTTGATCAGCTTGGGTACGAAGAGCTGGCCGACCACGATGAGCACCCCGTTGAGCGCGATCACCGAGCCGTACGTGGCCGGGCTCAGCCCGGAGTCGCCCATGGCGATCGGCAGCATCGAGATGTGCTGGAGGAAGACCAGCGCGCCGAACAGGTTGAGCGCCACGAAGCCCAGGAACACCCGGTCGCCGAGGATCGTGCGCAGGGCGCCCGGGGGAGCCGCCGCGCCCTTGCTCACCGGCCCCGCCTGCGGCGACCGGGTCTCACCGACCCGGGTGAAGATGATCAGCGCGGTGACCAGCGTGGTCGCCGCGTCGACCAGGAAGAGCAGCAGGTAGCCGGACTGGGCGGCGATGCCGGCCAGCACCGCGGCGCAGGCGAAGCCCAGGTTGATGGCCCAGTAGTTGAGCGAGAAGGCGCGCAGGCGGTCCTTCTCCGGCACGACGTCGACCATCATGGCGCCGAACGCGGGCCGGGCGGCCTCGGCGAAGGTGCCCAGCAGCAGCGCCCCGAGCGCCACCGCCCAGAGCGGCCGGGCCAGACCGAGCGCCACCATCATGGTGGCCGCGCCGAGGTGCGCCGTGAGCAGCGTGGGACGGCGTCCCCACCGGTCGGTCAGGGTGCCGCCGACCGTGGTGCCGACCGCGCCGCCCACGCCCCAGAGCCCGATGACCAGGCCGGCCTGCGAGGCGGAGAAGTCGCGCTCCTGGGTGAGGTAGATGGCCAGGAAGACCAGGACGAACGAGCCGAGGCGGTTGATCAGGGTGCCGGTCCAGAGGTACCAGAAGGTCCTCGGCAGCCCGCCTGTGGTGTCCCCGAACCAGCCCCGCACCGACCGCATCCCCGCGCCCCCGTTTAGGTAATGACCGATCTATCTCCAGCGCCTTACAACCTAGTGCCGCCCCGGAACGCCGGTCATCAGCTTTTCCACGTGGCGGTCGTCACGACCCGTCCCCGCGTGTCCGCCGGCGAGGTACGGCAGGATGATCCGCATGACTGCGAGCGAAGGGCCCACCGTCGGGACGCTGGTCCTGCTGCGGCACGGCGAGAGCGACTGGAACGCCAAGAACCTCTTCACCGGCTGGGTCGACGTCGACCTGACCGCCAAGGGCGAGACCGAGGCGCGGCGCGGCGGCGAGCTGCTCCGCGAGCACGGCCTGCTGCCCGACGTCGTGCACACGAGCGTCATGCGCCGCGCCATCCGCACTGCCGAGCTGGCGCTGAACGCCGCCGACCGGCACTGGATCGCGGTGCGCCGGTCGTGGCGGCTCAACGAGCGGCACTACGGCGCCCTGCAGGGCAAGAACAAGAAGCAGACCCTGGACGAGTACGGCGAGGAGCAGTTCATGCTCTGGCGCCGGTCCTACGACACCCCGCCGCCGCCGATCGACGACGCCGACGAGTGGTCGCAGGTGGGCGACCCCCGCTACGCGCTGCTGCCGACCGAGCTGATGCCGCGTACGGAGTGCCTCAAGGACGTCGTCGACCGGATGCTGCCCTACTGGTACGACTCGATCGTGCCGGACATCCTGGCCGGCCGGACCGTGCTGGTGGCGGCGCACGGCAACTCGCTCCGCGCCCTGGTCAAGCACCTCGACGAGATCTCCGACGAGGCGATCGCCAAGCTGAACATCCCCACCGGCATCCCGCTGCGCTACGACCTGAACGCGAACCTGCGCCCGCAGGTCCTCGGCGGGACCTACCTGGACCCGGACGCGGCCAAGGAAGCCGCTGCCGCGGTCGCCAACCAGGGCCGCTGACCCGGCGACGAAGGCCCCCGGGCGACCGGGGGCCTTCGTCGTGTCCGGCTCAGGTCGCCGAGGGCGCCGTCTCGCCGGTGATCAGGTAGACCACGTGCTCGCCGGCGTTCACCGCGTGGTCGGCGAAGCGCTCGTAGAAGCGGCCCAGCAGGGTCGCGTCGATCGCGGTCTCCACCCCGTACGGCCAGTCGTCGCCGAGCAGTACGCCGAAGAGGCTCTTGTGCAGGTCGTCCATGGTGTCGTCGTCGCGGTCCAACTCGGCGGCCAGGTCGGCGTCGGGCTTCGCCAGCACCGAGGCGATCTTCTCGGCCATCCGGTCGGCGATGGCGGCCATGTCGGTGAAGACCGGGCGCAGCTCGGCCGGCACCGCCGGCGAGGGGTGCCGGCGCAGCGCCGTCTTCGCGACGTGGTCGGCGAGGTCGCCCATCCGCTCCAGGTCGGCGGCCACGTGCAGGGCGGTGATCATGGCGCGAAGGTCGGAGGCGACCGGCGCCTGCCGGGCCAGCAGGTCGCAGACCCGCTCCTCCACGTGCCGGTACAGCTCGTCGATCTCGGCGTCCCGCGCGATCACCGTCTCGGACGCGGAGCGGTCCGCGGTGAGCAGGCCCCGGGTGGCCTGTCGCATGGCCGCCCGCACCCCCTCGGCCATGTCCACCAGCAGCTGGCTGACAATCTGCAGGTCGGCCCGGAACTCGTCGCGCATCGTCACTTCCTGGGGTCGGTGTTCGCCGCTCCGACCGGATGGGCGGATACGGCGTGAGCAGGTGCGCGACCCACGGTAGGCCCGGGGAACCGGCGTCAAGATGAACGCGGGTGAACGACGCGGGACCCGCGAGTGAACATTCCCGAAAGTGAGAGTGGTTCGTCCTGTTATGCCCGATCGCCGGGTTAACAATGACCATACGATCGCCGGGTGGAATGGGCGGTGGCGGTCGCGGTGGCCGTGGCGCTGGTGACCGGGCTGGTCGCCGGCCTGCTGCTGTCCGGACGCGTCCAGGAATGGCGACGCCGGTCGGCGCCGCCGGGAGGCCAGACCTCCCGTCGCAGTTCAGGGAGGCTCGCGATTCCCGACGACCAGCAGGGCGGGCTCTCCGGGCTCGGCCGCAAGACGGTCGACGCGCTGCGCGCCGGCGTGGTGGTGCTCGACCCGGACGACATGCCGGTGCTGGTGAACCCGGCCGCCCGGGCGATGGGCCTGCTCCGCACCGGGGCCACACCCGGCTCCATCGCCGCGCACCCGTTGATCCGTACCCTCGCCGGGCAGGTCCGCCGCACGGGCGTCCGCCGCGAGATCGAGCTGGACCTGCCGCGTGGCCGCGACAGCGCGGGGGACAACCCGCTCGGCGTGCACCTGCGCGCCATGGGACTGGGCGCCGGCTACATCTCGATCGAGGCGGCCGACGTCACCGAGTCGCACCGGCTGGCCCGGGTCCGGCGCGACTTCGTGGCCAACGTGAGTCACGAGCTCAAAACCCCGATCGGTGCCCTCCAACTGCTCGCCGAGGCGCTGGTGGACGCCACCGAGCCGGCCGGCGACGGACCGGCCGAGCTGTCCGAGGACATGATCGCCGCCCGGCGGTTCGCCGAGCGGATCCAGCACGAGTCGACCCGGCTCGGCCGGCTGGTGCAGGAACTACTGGAACTGACCCGGCTCCAGGGCGCCGAGCCCCAGCCCGCGCCCGAGCCCGTCTCGCTGGACTGGGTGATCGCCGAGGTCGTCGACCGGACCCGCACCGCGGCCACCGCCCGGCACGTGGAGATCCTCGTCGACGGGCAGCGCGGGCTCACCGCGTACGGCAGCGACAGCCAGCTCGCCACCGCCGTGGCGAACCTGGTGGAGAACGCCGTCAACTACTCGGCCGAGGACACCACGGTCCGGGTGACCGCCCGGGCCTCCGACGAGCACGTCGAGATCGCCGTCGCCGACCAGGGCATCGGCATCGCCCCGAACGAGGTCGACCGGATCTTCGAGCGGTTCTACCGGGCCGACCAGGCCCGCTCCCGGGCCACCGGGGGCACCGGCCTCGGCCTGGCCATCGTCAAACACATCGCCAGCAACCATGGCGGCCGGGTGGATGTGTCGAGCACTCTTGGTGGGGGGTCGACGTTCACCCTCCGGCTGCCCGCCCGCCCACCGGACGACCTGGAGGCGACACTCTCCTCCGCTGAGATCGAGGCCGGCCCGGCCGAGCTCCGGCAGGTCTGACCGACAGGAAAGGAAACACCCCGTTGAGCCGCGTACTGGTGGTGGAGGACGAGGAATCGTTCTCCGACGCCCTGTCCTACATGCTCCGCAAGGAGGGTTTCGAGGTCTCCGTCGCCGCGACGGGCACTTCCGCCCTCACCGAGTTCGACCGGACCGGCGCCGACATCGTGCTGCTCGACCTGATGCTGCCGGAGATGTCGGGCACCGAGGTCTGCCGCCAGCTCCGGCAGCGGTCCCACGTGCCGATCATCATGGTCACCGCCCGGGACAGTGAGATCGACAAGGTGGTCGGCCTGGAGATCGGGGCCGACGACTACGTCACCAAGCCGTACTCGCCCCGCGAGCTGGTCGCCCGGATCCGGGCCGTCCTGCGCCGGCAGAGCGCCGACGCGACCGAATCGGGTGCGCCGACCCTGGCCGCCGGGCCGGTCCGGATGGACATCGAGCGGCACGTGGTGACCGTCGACGGCGCCGCCGTGCAGCTCCCGCTCAAGGAGTTCGAGCTGCTGGAGCTGCTGCTCCGCAACGCCGGCCGGGTGCTCACCCGCGGGCAGCTCATCGACCGGGTCTGGGGCGCCGACTACGTGGGCGACACCAAGACGCTGGACGTGCACGTCAAGCGGCTGCGCTCCAAGGTCGAGCCGGAGCCGTCCGCCCCGCGCTACATCGTCACGGTCCGCGGCCTCGGCTACAAGTTCGAGCCGTGACCGCCGCTCCCTGACCGCACGGCCCCGGTCGGCGGAGCGGAACGCCCCGTGCGTCTCCCGGTCCCGGTCGGCGGAGCGGAACGCCGGGTGCGTCTTCCGGCCCCGGTCGGGGGAGCGGAACGCCGGGTGCGTCTTCCGGTCCCGGCCGGCGGAGCGGAACGCCGCGTGCGTCTCCCGGCCCCGGTCGGCGGAGCGGAACGCCGCGTGCGTCTCCCGGTCCCGGCCGGCGGAGCGGAACGCCCCGTGCGTCTCCCGGCCCCGGGATACGACCATGGCGTCCCCTTGACCATGCCTGCGTGGCGGATTGTCTGGTTCGTGACGGGCCGCGGTCCGACGAGTGAACCGCGATGCATGTCTCCCGGCCCGGATGACCTCCATACCGTTCCACCGACCGCTGCCGGCGCGGCAGAACGTCCGGTTCGCGCACGCCCTCGGCCGGTGAGTGGAACCTCATGTATGTCTCCCGCGCCCGGATACCTCCATACCGTTCCACCGACGGTCCGTGTCTGGGTGCGGTGTCCGTTTCGCGGGTGACGGGCGGCATCCCGGCGGCGGAATGGCCGGCGGGTGGGGGTCGTTGTATCCGGGTGAACGACAGAGGACCACGCCCCGCCCGACGGGGTGAGCGGCCCGCGTGACGGCCCGCCGAGGCGGGACTGCCCGGCCGGGAATGACGGTGGCCCGGCGGTCGTTGTACATGGTCCCGGCGCGACGAAGAGGCCTTCGCCCCGTCCGCTGGATGATCCCCTAAGACTTTCTTGAGCGCCTGACGGTGCTTGCGCACGCCAGTGAGAGCCGACCCCCGTCGGCCCGGGTGTGCGCCAACCCCCGAATGGAGCTACCCCCATGAACACGATGCTGCGTAAGAGTGTGCTGGGTATTGCTGGTCTGGCCTTCACCGGTGGGATCTTCGCCGGTCCGGTCGCCGCCCACGCCGACGCCGCCCCCGTGCAGGGCACCACGCCGGCAGCGGTGAGCGTGCAGGGCGCCCAGTCGCACATCGAGCTGAACGGTGAGCAGACGGCCAACGCCAAGGCGATCATCGCCGCGACGAAGAAGGCCGGCCTGCCGGAGCGGGCCGCGGTCATCTCGATCGCCACCAGCCTGCAGGAGTCGAAGCTGGAGAACCTGGGCCACCTCGGCGACAAGAATGACCACGACTCGCTGGGCCTGTTCCAGCAGCGCCCGTCCAGTGGTTGGGGCACGCCGGAGCAGATCACCGACCCCGAGTACTCGACCCTGGCCTTCCTGAAGGGCCTCAAGCAGGTCGACGGCTGGGACAAGATGCCCCTGACCGACGCCGCGCAGACCGTGCAGGTCTCGGCCTACCCCGACGCGTACGCCCAGTGGGAGCAGCAGGCCACCGACATCGTCACCCACAACTGGAACAGCTGACAGCCGAACGAACGCTGGCCGGCACCCCCAAACGGGGTGCCGGCCAGCGGCGTACCCAGGGAAAGCCGCGACGGACGGATGGCGAAGGACCGCGACGGGCTGGGGGCGAGGGTGACCGGCGCAGGGAGCAAGCCCGACCGTCCGGAGCCGGTCACCCTCGCTCCCAGCCTCAACCGCTACAAACTCAGACCCGGAATCCCGCCGCCCGAGCAGCCTGGCGTTCGCGACGCCGCGAACGACGCCGCCGCAGGAACCAGAACAGGAACGCCACGAACCCGACCAGGAACACCAGCACGAGCACCGGCAGCAGGATCGCCACCACCGACATGACGGCGCTGGTCGCGTCCTCGGCGGTGCTGGCCACCGGGGCGCCGAAGCCGGCGGTGGTCGCGTTGATGACCGGGCGGGCCGCCGACTTGAGCAGGTGCACGCCGAGCGCGAGGAGCACGCCGACCACCACGGGCACCCACTGGTGCGAGGAGAAGAAGGTGTCGGTGTCCGGGTCGCTGACCGTCACCGTCTCCGAGCTGGAGCCGGCGCCGAAGGCCAGGCCGCCGGCGGTCGGCCGGACCACCGTCTGCACCACGTCGTTGACGTGGTCGACCACCGGCACCTTGTCGGCCACCATCTCGACGGCGAGCAGCACCGCGAGGATCAGCAGGACCCAGCCGTTGCCCAGCCACTGCCAGCCGCTCGGCAGCTCCATGAGGTCGGTGTAGCGCGCGAGCAGACCCATGAGCAGAAGGGGGATGTAGGCGTTCAGGCCCGCCGATGCGGCGAGCCCGGAACCGGTGAGGACTTCGAGCACGATCTCAATATCGCACCGGTACGCCAGTGGCGCTCGTCGGCGACCGCCGGGTGCTCCGCTACCCTCGTCGGGTGCGGTTGGTGATTGCGAAGTGCTCGGTGGACTATGTCGGACGGCTCTCGGCGCACCTGCCGCTGGCCACCCGGTTGCTCATGGTGAAGGCGGACGGCTCGGTGTCCATCCACGCCGACGACCGGGCGTACAAGCCGTTGAACTGGATGAGCCCGCCGTGCCGGCTTGAGGAGGCTCCCGGCGTGTGGCGGGTGGTCAACAAGGCCGGCGAGGAGCTGCGCATCACCCTGGAGGAGATCTTCCAGGACACCTCGTACGAGCTGGGTGTCGACCCGGGCCTGCGCAAGGACGGCGTGGAGGCGCACCTGCAGGAGTTGCTCGCCGCCAACCCGGAGACCCTCGGCGAGGGCTTCACGCTGGTGCGGCGGGAGTACATGACCGCGATCGGCCCGGTCGACCTGCTCTGCCGGGACGCCAACCAGGGCGCGGTCGCGGTCGAGGTGAAGCGGCGCGGCGAGATCGACGGCGTGGAGCAGCTCACCCGCTACCTCGAACTGATGAACCGTGACCCGCTGCTCGCCCCGGTCGCCGGGGTGTTCGCCGCGCAGGAGATCAAGCCGCAGGCGCGGGTGCTCGCCACCGACCGGGGCATCCGGTGCGTGGTGGTCGACTACGACAAGCTGCGCGGCATCGAGCGCGACGAGCTGACCCTGTTCTGAGTCGGAAGGGCCGGTCAGCGGCCCCGGCCGTACATCAGCTTGGCGGCCTTGACGAGGCGGGCGACGTCGGCGGGGGTGCGTTCGAAGGTCATCGACGGCAGCAGCGACCGGGCCCGGCGGCGGGTGATCGACTTGGCCCGCCCGAACTCGCGGAGCCCGTCCTCGCCGTGGATCCGGCCGAAGCCGGAGTCGCCGACGCCGCCGAACGGAAGCGTGGACATGCCGGCGAAGGTCAGCGTCGAGTTGACCGCGGCCATCCCGGAACGCAGCCGCCGGGCGACCGCAACGGCGCGCTTGCGGCCGAAGACCGAACCCCCGAGGCCGTACGACAGGGCGTTGGCCCGGTCGACGGCCTCGTCCACGTCGCGGACCCGGTTGACGGTCAGCGTCGGCCCGAAGGTCTCCTCGCGCACCGCGGTCGAGTCCTCCGGCACGTCCACGAGCACGGTCGGGTGCACGTACGGCGGCTGGACCGCCTCGGGGCCGCCGAGCACCGGCCGGCCGCCGCGGGCCACCGCGTCGTCGATGTGCCGGCGGATCACGTCGACCTGGGAGGGCATGGTGATCGGCCCGATGTCGGCGCCGTCGGGGCCGACGGTGAGCCGGCCGGCCTTCGTCACCACCTTGTCGACGAAGGCGTCGAAGACCTGGTCGACCGCGTAGACGCGCTCGATGCCGATGCAGGTCTGCCCGGCGTTGGTCAGCGCACCCCAGACGCACGCCTCGGCGGCGGCGTCCAGGTCGGCGTCGGCGTCCACGATCATGGCGTCCTTGCCGCCGGCCTCCAGCAGCACCGGGGTGAGCGTCTCGGCGCAGGCGGCCATCACCTTCTTCGCGGTGGCCGTGGAGCCGGTGAAGGCCAGCTTCGCCACCCCCGAGCGGCACAGGGCCGCGCCGACGTCGCCGAGCCCGTGCACGGCCTGAAGGACCGGCTGCTCCGGCACCACCTCGGCGAACCGGTCCACGAGCCACTGCCCGACGGCCGGGGTGTACTCGCTCGGCTTGAACACCACGGCGTTGCCGGCGGCGAGGGCGTAGGCGGCGGAGCCGATCGGGGTGAAGACCGGGTAGTTCCACGGGCCGATCACGCCGACCACCCCGTAGGGCTGGTATTCCAGGTGGGCGGTGAACTCGGCGAGGATCAGCCGGGAGCGCATCCGGCGCGGCCCGAGCACCCGCCGGGCGTTGCGGGCGGCCCAGTCGATGTGCTCCAGGGCGGTGAGGATCTCCACCACGGCGTCGCCGACCGGCTTGCCGCCCTCGGTGTGCACCAGGTCGGCCAGCTCCTCCATCCGGCGGGCGAGCACGCCGCGCCAGCGCAGCAGCCGGTCGCGCCGGCCGGCGAAGCCCAGCCCGGCCCACCAGTCGGCGGCGGCGCGGGCCCGATCCACGGCGGCGCGCACGTCGGCCTCGGTCGCCACCGGGAGCCGTCCGGCCTCCTCGCCGGTCGCCGGGCTCGTCGACACCAGTCGACCGTCCTCGATGAGCGGGGTTCCCGGGACACGCACAGCCGTCATGGCCGAAGTCTAGACCCGAGCGTTACTCACCGGTAGGTCCCGCGCGGCCCGTACTGTGCCCAGGTCGAAGGGTGCCGCGGGCCCGGCGGGCTCCACGGACTCCGCCCAGGTCGGCGGTGCCGCGGGCCCGGCGGGATCGACGGAACGTGCCGCCGGTTGAACCGGCGGCGCCCGCCGAAACGTTGAACAGGAGATGGCCGGCCGGGGTCCCGGGGGTGACCACGCGGTGGTGGGACCGATTACCGTGAGGTGGCAGGCTGACGCCGCGGAGCGACGGTGGGGTGGAGGTCGACTGTCCATGGAGGAGCATCCGGAACTGATGCCGCTGTTGACGGTGTCGGGTGGGGCGATGCGGGGGCTGAGCTTCCGGGTCGGCCGGGATCCACAGCTGGTCGGCCGGGCGCCGAGCGCCGACATCGTGCTGGCGGACCCGCACCTGAGCCGGCGGCACGCCACGGTGCAGGCCACCTCCGACGGGGTGGTGCTCACCGATCTGGGCTCCACCAACGGCACCTGGCTCAACGACCAGCGGATCGTCGGCAGCGTGCCGCTCACCGACGGCGACGTGATCCGGGTCGGCCGCACCGACCTGCGCTTCTTCGATCCGGGCGTGGCCCGGACCGACCCGGTCGGGATGAGCTTCGGGCAGCCGCGCCGCGACCAGCGGCCCACCCTGCCGCTGCCGGTCCCGCCGACGCCGCGGGCGCCGGTCGAGTCGCGGGGCACGCTGCCGCTGGCGGTCGACGCGCACCGCTGACCCGGCGTTCGGCCACACCGGCCGCCGCCTCCGGATGGGGGTGGCCCACATGGACCGGTCGCGGGCGGCCGTGCCAGCATGCGCGGATGGGAAGCGAGCGACACACGGTCCGGGCCAACGGCATCGTCCAGGCGGTCCGGGTGGCCGGTCCGCCCGACGGCGTGCCGGTGCTGCTGGTGCACGGCAACGTGTCGTCCGCCGCCTTCTGGGAGCCACTGCTGCCCCGGCTGCCGGAGACGCTCCGGGTGGTCGCCCCCGACCTGCGCGGATACGGCGACACCGACACCGCCCCGGTCGACGCCACCCGGGGCCTCGGTGACTTCGCCGACGACGTGGCCGCCCTGCTCGAGGCCCCCGGCCTGTTCGCCCCGGGCGCCCGGCCGGTGGTGGTCGGGCACTCGCTCGGCGGTGGGGTGGCGATGCGGCTGCTTGTCGACCACCCGGACCGGGTGGCCGGGCTGCTGCTGGAGGCGCCGGTCTCCCCGTACGGCTTCGGTGGGACCCGGGACCTCGACGGCACCCCCACGACGCCGGACTTCGCCGGCACCGGCGCGGGCACCGCGAACCCCGACTTCGTGGCGCGGCTGGCCGCCCGCGACCGAGGGGCCGACGGCCCGACCAGCCCGCGCAACGTGCTGCGCTCGGCGTACGTGGCCGATCCGGCGTCGCTCGGTGGTGACGAGGAGCTGCTGCTGGAGAGCATGCTGACCACCGCCACCGGCGAGGACAACTACCCCGGCACGGCGGTCGCCTCGGCGCACTGGCCGGGCGTGGCGGCGGGGGAGCGGGGCGTGCTCAACGCGCTGGCGCCCGCGCACTTCCGGCTCGCCGAGGAGTTGGTCGCCGTCGGGACCAAGCGGCCGGTGACGTGGGTACGCGGCGACGCCGACGTGATCGTCTCGGACACCTCGCTGTTCGACCTGGCGTACCTGGGATCGCTCGGGGTGGTGCCGGGCTGGCCGGGGGCGGCGGACTGCCCGCCGCAGCCGATGATCGGCCAGACCCGGGCGGTGCTCGACCGGTACGCGGCGGCCGGCGGGACGTACCGGGAGGTGGTGCTGCCCGGCTGCGGGCACAGCCCGCACCTGGAGCGGCCGGCCGAGTTCGTCGCCGAGCTGCTGGCGCTCGCGGAGGTGCCCTCCGGGGTCTGAGCGACGCGGTGCGTGAAATATCCCACGGCGTCTCGACAACGCAGCGTCACATGGCAGACTCCGGCGCATAACCTTAGCCGCCGTTCATGTCGGCGACGGCGGAGTCAACCAGGGAGGCCGGTCGTGGCGCGCGAGTTCACCAGTGTGGGTGTGGTGGGTCTGGGCACCATGGGTGCCGGCATCGTCGAGGTGTTCGCCCGCAACGGCATCGACGTGGTGGCCGTCGAGATCTCCGCGACCGCCCTGGAGCGCGGCCGGGCCACCCTCACCGGCTCCACCGACCGTGCCGTGGCCAAGGGCAAGCTCGCCGAGGCCGACCGGGACGCGCTGCTGGCCCGGATCGACTGGCAGGTCGGGCTGGACGCCCTGCACTCGGTGGACCTGGTGATCGAGGCGGTGCCCGAGCACCTGGACCTGAAGCAGCGGATCTTCGCCGAGCTGGACCGGGTCTGCCGGCCCGAGGCGATCCTGGCCACCAACACCTCCTCCCTGAGCGTCACCGAGATTTCCGTCGCCACCACCCGGCCGAACCAGGTCATCGGCATCCACTTCTTCAACCCGGCGCCGGTCATGAAGCTGGTCGAGGTGGTCCGCACCGTGGTCACCTCGGCCGACGTGGTGGCCGACGTGGAGGCGCTCTGCGCGCGGCTCGGCAAGGTCGACGTCACGATCAGCGACCGCGCCGGTTTCATCGCCAACGCGCTGCTGTTCGGCTACCTGAACCACGCGGTCGGCATGTTCGAGTCCCGGTACGCCACCCGCGAGGACATCGACGCCGCCATGAAGCTCGGCTGCGGCCTGCCCATGGGCCCGCTGGCACTGATGGACCTGATCGGCCTCGACACCGCGTACGAGATCCTGGACACCATGTACCGGCGCGGCGGCCGCGACCGCCGGCACGCCCCGGTGCCGCTGATCAAGCAGATGGTCACGGCCGGCCTGCTGGGCCGGAAGTCCGGCCGCGGCTTCTACACCTACGAGCGGCCGGGCTCCCCCGTGGTCGTACCCGACGAGCACACCCCGGTGAGCACGGGCGCCGCGCTCGCCGACGGCGCCCGGGCGATCGCCAAGGTCGGCGTGGTCGGCTCCGGGACCATGGCCACCGGCATCATCGAGGTCTTCGCCAAGGCCGGCTACGAGGTCATCTCGGTGACCCGGGGCGCGGAGAAGTCCGCCAAGGTGTGCGAGGCGGTCAAGACCTCGCTGAACAAGGGCGTGGTGCGGGGGAAGCTGAGCGAGGACGACCGGGACGCCGCCCTGGGCCGGGTCACCTGGTCGGCCACCCTGGACCACCTGGCCGACGTCGACCTGGTGGTCGAGGCGGTCGTCGAGGAGCTGAGCGTCAAGAAGGCGCTCTTCGCCAGCCTCGACGAGATCTGCAAGCCGGGCGTCGTGCTGGCCACCACCACCTCCTCGCTGCCGGTGATCGACGTGGCGATGGCCACCCAGCGGCCCGCCGACGTGATCGGCCTGCACTTCTTCAACCCGGCGCCGATCATGCCGCTGGTGGAGATCGTGCAGACCATCCGCACCTCGGCGGAGACCGCCGCCACGGCCCGGGCGGTCTGCGCGGGACTGGGCAAGACCGGCGTGGTCTGCGGCGACCGGTCCGGCTTCATCGTCAACGCGCTGCTCTTCCCGTACCTGAACGACGCGGTGAAGATGCTGGAGGCCAGCTACTCGACCGCCGACGACATCGACTACGCCATGAAGCTCGGCTGCGGCTACCCGATGGGCCCGTTCGAGCTGCTCGACGTGGTCGGCCTGGACGTCTCGCTGGCCATCCAGCGGGAGCTCTACCTGGAGCTGCGGGAGCCGGGCTTCGCCCCCGCGCCGCTGCTGGAGCACCTGGTCACCGCCGGCTACCTGGGCCGCAAGAGCGGCCGCGGTTTCCGCGACCACACCAAGCGCTGATCCGGGTCAACAACCGGGGCCGGTGACGGCGTCTTCAGGGCGTGACCTTCGAGGAGTACGTCGGCAGCCGCGGCCCGGCCCTGTTGCGCCTGGCCCGGCTGCTGACCGGGGACGCGCACCGCGCCGAGGACCTGACCCAGGACGTGCTGGCCCGCGCGTACGTGCACTGGCGGAAGATCGCCCGGGCCGACCGGCCCGACGTGTACGTGCGGCGGATGCTGGTCAACGCGAACAGCTCGTGGTGGCGCCGGCGGTCCAGCCGGGAGCTGGCCGTCGACACCTTCGCCGAGCGGCCCGAGCGCGGTGACCTCGGCGGCGAGGCGGCCGACCGGGACGAGATGTGGCGGCTGATCCGCGCCCTCCCGGACCGCCAGCGCGCCGTGCTGGTGCTGCGCTACTACGAGGACCTGGACGACGCCACGATCGCCCAGATCCTCGACTGCTCGCCGGTCACCGTCCGCACCCACGCGATGCGGGCGCTCGCCCAGCTCCGGGAGCGCTGCGGCGCCCCGACGACGAAGGGGAGCCGGCAGTGACCGACCTCGACCAGCGAATCTCCGACGTGCTGCGCGAGCGCGCCGAGGGGGAGACCGACACGCATCGCCTGCTGCGGGCCTCCCGGGCCCTCGGCCGGCGCCGGCAGGTGCGCCGCCGGGTCGCCGCCGGCACCGCGCTCGCGCTGGTCGGCGTGGTCGCCTTCGCCGGCGTGAACGCCTCCGACGGCGGCCGGCTGACCGGCCGGCTGCCGTGGACGGCCGCGACCCCGACCGCGCCTGCGCCGGTGCCACCCCGGGCCGACGGGGTGCCCGGGGCGGCCGCCGACCCGACCCGGGTCGGCACCGACCCGCGGGTGCTGCACTTCGGCGTCGACCCGGCGCGGGCCCGGTACCTGGGCTGGGGGGTCGACGCCGGCCAGGTCGAGTCGATCCGGTTCGAGGCCGCCGGAGGACGGCGGGTCCTGGTCGAGGTGGCCCGTTCCGAGACGACCTTCCGTAACCTCGGGATCGAGGCGTTCCAGGAGGGTGTGCCGCGGCCGGCCGCCTTCGACGGCTCGATCCAGCGGGTGGCGGCGGGCAACGGCAACTTCGGGTTCGTGACCTGGTGGCAGCCGGCGGCCGGCCTCTTCGCCCGCGCGAGCATGCTGGGTGGCGACGCGATCGCGCTCCCCCGGTATCTTGCCGCGCTGCGCTGGGACGAGGCCCGCCGGTGCGCCGCGCCGGTGCGGCTCGACGCGCTGCCGGCGGGCGCCACGATCAACTCGTGCCAGGTCGACCTCTCCTCGTACCCGGAGCTGATCACCGCGCAGCTCAGCGTGGGGGGGAACGAGGAGCAGTACATGGCGGTCCGGTACCGGTACGCCGTGCAGGCCGGCACGAGCAACAAGTCGAACCGGACGGTCGGTGGCCGGCCGGCGTACGTGGCGCCGAACGGCTGGACCATCGACCTGGTCGGCATCCCCAAGGTGGAGCTGACAGCCACCTTCGGCTGGCCGGGCCAGGGCTTCACCGAGGCGGACGCGGGCGCGCTGCTGGGCGGGGCGCGGCTGGCGGAGGACCCGACCCGCCTGCAGACCTGGCCGTGACCGGGTGACCGCCGGCCGGAGTCGCCCGACCCGGGGCGCTCCGGCCGGCGGACCGTACGCTTGGTGACCGTGAGCCCCCGTCGCAACCGTCCCCGCCGGGACGAGACCGCCCATCTGGACGCCGAGCGGGCGCGCCAGGGCGTGCCGACCGTCCAGCAGTGGCGCGACGGCGACTGGCAGGTGCGGGGGATCACCGGCGGGGCGTCGGTGAAGACGTACCGCTGCCCCGGCTGTGACCAGGAGATCCGCCCCGGCGTGGCGCACGTGGTGGCCTGGCCGGCCGACGACCGGGGTGACCTGACCGACCGCCGGCACTGGCACAGCGGCTGCTGGCGGGCCCGGGACCGGCGCGGACCGAACCTCCAGCGCGGCCGGGGCGCCCCCCGGCACGGCTGAGCGATCTGGATCACCCTGTTTGCGCCCCGGCGGGCGGCGGGGACGGCCGCGCGGGAGACTGGAGCGGTGAGCACACCGATCCGTGCGTCGTCGATCCTGCCCGGCCGCCGGGAGGACATCGAGCTGCACACCGCCGACGGCCTGACGCTGGTGGGCGAACTGGCCCGGCCGCTGGAGCGGGAGCCGGTCGGCACCCTGGTCTGCCTGCACCCGCTGCCCACCCACGGCGGCATGATGGACAGCCACGTGTTCCGCAAGGCGGCCTGGCGGCTGCCCGCGTTGGCCGACCTGGCCGTGCTCCGCTTCAACACCCGGGGCACCAGCAGCGTCCGCGGCACCAGCGAGGGGGCCTTCGACGGCGCGGTCGGCGAGCGCTTCGACGTGGCCGCCGCCATCGAGTACGCCGAGTTCCACGAGCTGCCGAACATCTGGCTGGTCGGCTGGTCGTTCGGCACCGACCTGGCGCTGAAGTACGGCTGTGACCCGGCCGTGGCCGGCGCCATCCTGCTCTCCCCGCCGCTGCGCTACTCCGCGCCCGCGGACCTGACCGTCTGGGCCGAGTCCGGCCGGCCGCTCACGGCCCTGGTCCCCGAGTTCGACGACTACCTGCGCCCCGAGGAGGCCCGGCAGCGCTTCGCGGCCGTGCCGCAGGCCGAGGTGGTCGGGGTGCCGGGCGCCAAGCACCTCTGGGTCGGCGACGCGGAGACCGTGCTCAACGAGATCGTCAGCCGGGTCAACCCGGCCGTGCCGGTCCCGCTGCCGACCACCTGGGACGGCCCGATGGAGACCGGCGACGTCAGCGCGTACGCCGACCGGACGGTGGCCGCCTTCGCCGACACCCCGGTGCCCGGCCCGGAGCAGCGTCGCGCCGGCTGACGGTCAGCGGGACTCCTGCCGCGGCAGCACCACCTCGCGCAGGATGAGCTGGAGCGCGGCCACCGTGGGGATGGCGATCAGCGCGCCGACCACACCCAGCAGCGACACCCCGAGCAGGGCGGCCAGCAGTGCGGCCACCTCGTTGACCGAGACGGCCCGGCGCATGATCTTCGGGTAGATCAGGTAGTTCTCGACCTGCTGGTAGATCAGGAAGAAGACCAGGCAGGCGATGCCGACCGGCAGGTCGGTGGCGAGCCCGACCAGGGTCACCACCACGGCGCCCAGGGTCGCCCCGATCTGCGGGATGAGGTCGGTCACCGCGACCACCACGGCCAGGGCGAAGGGGTACGGCAGCCCGACCACCAGGGCGAACACGAAGGTGCTCGCCCCGGCCAGCACCGCGATGGCCAGGGCGCCGACCATGTACGCGCCGACCCGGGTCAGGATCTCGTCGCCGATCAGGCGGACCCGCTCGCGGCGGGACCGGGGCACCAGCGCGTACCCGAGGTCGCGCAGCTTGTTGAAGTAGGCCAGGAAGTAGATCGTCAGCACCAGCACGGTCAGCGCCCGGAAGATGGTGCCGAAGATGAGCTGCGCCCCGCCGAGCACGCCGCCGAGGGCCCGGCCGATGGTGTCCGCGTTCGCGGCCGACTGGACCCGCCGCATCACGTCGTAGCGCTCGACGAAGTCGTTGACGGTGGGGTTGCGGCGCAGCTCGTCGACGTAGCCGGGTAGGTGCTCGATGAACTGCCCGGACTGGGTCACCACCGGTGGCACCAGCGCCAGCAGCCCGCCGACGATGAGCAGCACGACGGTCAGCGTCACCACCGCCACGGCCAGCCCGTGCGGCAACCCCCAGCCCCGCAACCGGACCACGGCCGGGTGCAGGCCGACGGCGAGGAAGAGCGCGATCACCACCAGCACCAGGATGCCGACCGAGTTGCGTACGCCCAGGAACACCGCGTACGCCAGCAGCACGCCGAGGGCCCCGGTGAAGCCGATCAGGAAGCTGCTGCGTCGCAGTGGCCGGCCCGGCACGCCGAAGCGGCCGCTCGGCTCGAACTCGGTCGGCTCGGTCTCCACGGCGACCTCGGCCCGCGCGGGCTCGCCGGTCCGGGCGGGCTCGGGGTCCGGGCGCGAGGCGTCGGGCCGGTCGTCGTGCGGGCCGGCGGATCCCTCCTGCGACACCCGTGCCTCCCCGGCTCCCGCTCCGGCCCGGCGGAGCGTCCGTGCGGCGGACCGTGAGCACCGGACGGGTCCTCGGCGGCGCGCCCCCTCTTGCCCCGCAGGTTAGCGGTCGGCGCCCGCCCCGACCATCCCCTCCGCACCGATCCCGCCGGTCCGGCCAGGTGGTGGCGACCAGCCGGACCAGATCCGCCGGGGCCACCGGCACAGCGCGCCGGCACAGCACGCCGGCACAGCACGCCGGCGCGGCGCGGCGAGGCGGCGCGGCGAGGCGGCGCGGCGCGGCGGAGGCGGCCGGGAGGGCCGGGTCCGCTCAGTCCTTGTCGACGGTGACGGTGCTCGGCTTGGCGCTGCGCTCGTCGGTGGTCGGCTTGGTCGGGCGCTTGCCGTTCTCGCCGGTGCTGGTGATCTTCGTGGGGGTGGCGCCCCGGCCGCCCTCGCCGGGCACGGCGGCCACGGTCGGCTCGCCGTCCACCCCGGCGCTGGCGCCGGAGCCGTCCACGGTGGTCACCGGCTCGCCGACCGGGCGGGCCGTCGCGGCGTCCGCCGCCGGCCCGCCGGCCTCCGCGGGGGCGCCACCGTTGGGGGAGACCGCCGTGGTGCCCTTGGCGGTGGCGGGCACCGGGGTCCGGTCGCCCGCCGGAGTGCCGTCCGCGTCGCCGCCGCCCGCCGCGGTGGGCAGCTCGGCCGGGTCGACCGGAGTCGCGGCCAGGCCGGCCGGACCGGCCTCCGTGCGCAGCTCGGCGAGCCGGCGCTGGAGGTCGTCGGACTCCTGCCGGGACTTCCAGGTCTCCGTGCGCAGGTCGGCCAGTTCCTGCTGGGCGTTGGCGATCTCCAGCATCACCTGGGCGAGCTGCTGCCGGCCGGCCGCCACCTCCTGCTGGGTGGCCGCGAGGTGCTGCTGGGTGGTGGCCAGGTGCTGCTGCGTGGTGGCCGCGTACTCCTCGAACTGCCGCCGCGAGGCGGCCACGTGTTCGTCGGCCTTGCGGCGCTTGCCGGCGGCGTCCGCCTCGGCGCGGCGCAGCAGCTCGGCGGCCTCCTCCTCGGCCCGCTGGCGCATGGTGAGCGCGTCCTGCTCGGCGGCCCGCCGGAGCTCCGCTGCGCCCTGCTCGATCTCCGCGCGCCGGGCCGTGTACGCCTTCTCCAGCTCGTCCTGCCGCTTGGTGTGCTGCTTGTCCAGCTCGTCGCGGCGCTTGGCGAACTCCTGCTCGGCGGTGGCGCGGCGCTGGGCCAGCTCCTTGTCCGACGTCTCGCGCCGGGCCTTGACCTCCTTCTCCACGCCGGCCCGCCAGGCGCCCAGCTCCTGCTGGGTCTGGGCGCGGGCCTGCTGGACGTACGCCTCGGTCTCGCTCCGCATCCGCTGCACGTACGCCTCGACCTCGGCGCGGTTGCGCTTGCCGGCCTCGGTGGCCTCGGTGGTGAGCCGGTTGGCCTCGGTGCGGGCCCGGCCGCGGGTGACCTTCGCCGCCTCCTCCGCGTCGTCGACGACCTTCTTGGCCTCGGCGAGCGCCTTGGCGTGGGTGGCCCGGCCGGCCTCGGCGGCGGAGTCGGTGAGCCGCTTGGCCTCCTGCTGGGCCTTGGCGTGCACCTCCTTGGCCGCCTCGCGGAGCTGGGTGGCCTCCTGCTGGGCCTTGGCGAGCGCCTCCTTGGCCGTCTCGCGCAGCCGGGCGGACTCCTGCTGGGCGCGGGCGTGGATCTCCTTGGCGGTGTCCCGGAGCTGGGTGGCCTCCTGCTGGGCCTTGGCCAGCGCGTCCTGGGCGGTCTTCCGCAGCTTCTCCGCCTCGGCCTTGGCGGCGGAGAGAGTGGACTCCGCCTCGGCCTTGCGGGCGGCGGTGTGCCGCTCCTCCTCGGCGCGGCGGGCCGCGAGGGCGATCTCGAAGTCCTTGAGGGCCTGGGCCGCCTGCTCCCGGGCCTCCTCGACGATGTGCTCGGCGGCCGCCCGCCGGGCCTCGATCTCCTCGTTGGCGGCGGTCAGGATGTCGTCGGCCTGCTCCTCGGCCATGGTGAGGATCTGCTCGACCCGGGGACCCAGGTGCCGGAACGAGGCGCGGTCCACCACACCCACCTGCTTGCGCACCTGCGCGAGGTCGCGTTGCAGCACCTCGACCTGGCCGGCCAGCTTGTGGATCTGGGTGTACGCCTGTTCCCGCTCGGTCGTCAACGCGGAGATCTCGTGCTCCGCACGAGCGACGTAACGGTCGACCTGTCGTTTGTCGTACCCCCGCAGAGCGGACTCGAAGCTGGGCTCCGTGGTCACGTCCCCGCCGAGGGCGAACAGTTCCTCGCCGTGCGACATGCCCCCATCCTCACACGCATCCGGCCCTGCTGGGGCGATACGGACGCCCCTGTTGGGAGGCACAGTTCACTGAACTGGCGAAACGGGACGGAAAGCGTGACGGCGCGGGGCGACACCGGTCACCCGGTGTCACCCCGCGCCGCGGCTCATGCCCCGTCTGCGGGTGGTGGGGGTCAGCTGGCCGACTCGGCCGTGACCTTCTTGTCGGTGCCGTCGGCCTTCGGCGCCTCCGGCTTGTTGGCGCCCGCCGCCGGCACGCCCGGCACGATGCCGGCGAGACCGGAGAGCATCTGCCCGAGCTGCGAGGTGACCGCGTCCTTCTGCCGGGTGAGGTCCTCGACCTCGCGGCGGGCCGCCTGGGTGGTCAGCTCGGCCTCGGTGCGGGCCTCGTTGAGCAGTCGCTGCGCCTCGGCCCTCGCCTCGGACACCGTCTTGTCGGCCAGCGCCTTGGCCTTCTCCACCGTGTCGGTGGCGGTGCGCTCGGACTCGACCCGGCGGGCCTCGGCCCGCTGCTCGATCTCCTTGGCCCGCTCCTGGGCGGCACGGGCGCGCTGCTCGGCCTCGCTGACCAGCTTCTGGGTCTGCGCGACCTGGGCGGCGTGCCGCTCCGACTCCTCGCGCTCGGCCTTCTCGCGCCGCTCGGCGAGCTGGAGCTCCAGGGCCTGGAGGTCCTTGTCGCGCTTGTCCCGCGCGTCGGTGAGCAGCTTGGTGGCCTCGGCCCGCTTCTCCTCCGCCTCGCGGGCGGCCTTCGCCCGCTGCTGGGTGATCTCCCGCTCGGCGGTGGCGCGCAGGGTGGCGACCTCGCGCTCGACCGTGGACTTCAGCTCGGCCACCTCGTGGGCGGTGACCGTGCGCAGCTGCTTGGTCTCCCGGTCGGCGTCGGCGCGCAGGGTGTCGGCCTCGCGGCGGGCCTGCACCCGGACCTCGGCGGCCTCCCGCTCGGCGGCGGTGCGGACGCTGCCGGCCTCGCGCTCGGCGCTGGCCTTCATGGCGGCCGCCTCGGCGCGCGCCTTGTCGGTGATCTCCCGCGCCTCCAGGCGGGCGGCGGAGAGGATGCCCTCCGACTCGCGCTTGGCCTCGTTGCGGTGGTCGTTGGCCTGCTCCTCGGCCAGCCGGAGGATCTGCTCGACCCGGGTGCCCAGACCGGAGAGGGTCGGCCGGTTGTTCTCCTCGAGCTGCTTGTTGGTCTCGGTGAGCTTCTGCTCGAGCGCGCCCTGGCGCTGCTCGGCCTGGCGCAGCCGGCGCTGCGCGTCGTTCATCCGCTGCTCGGCCTCGGCGCGGGCCTGCTCGGACTGGCTCAGGGCGGCGGTCAGCCGGCCGATGAAGTCGTCGACCTGGTTGGTGTTGTAACCGCGCAGGCCAACGGTGAAATCGGGCTGTGAGTTCGCGTTATCGAAGAACGCAAGAGGGGAGGACTGCTGCTGGGGCATTGGGACATACTCGCAGACGCCCCAGGGTGCTTCGCAAGAGCGGTGCGCAGCTTTCGTGTCCTGTTTACATGGTCAACTTCGCCGCGTGCCGGGCCCGGACCAACCGGCGATCTTGGCAGGTCCCGGGCGGGTCGGGCGGCCGAGCGGGGAGAGCGCGAAAAGGGCCGCGGGTCGGCGCCCGCGGCCCTTTGTCGGACAGCAATCGAATGGTGTTGCGGCCTACCGGAAAGGCAATGCCGGCGTCAGTGCCCGCGGAACCGGTTGATCGCGGTTTCGTGCCGGGCGCGCAGCTCGGTGTCCCGGACGCCGAGCCCGTCGGTGGGCGCCAGGCAGCGCACGCCGACCTTGCCCTGGTGCGCGTTGCGGTGCACCTCGTACGCGGCCTGGCCGGTCTGCTCCAGCGGGTAGGTCCTCGACACGGTCGGGTGCACCTTGCCGAGCGCCACGAGCCGGTTGGCCTGCCACGCCTCGTGGTAGTTGGCGAAGTGGCTGCCGACGATCCGCTTGAGGTGCATCCAGAGGTAGCGGTTGTCGTACTGGTGCAGGTAGCCGCTCGTGGAGGCGCAGGTGACGATGGTGCCGCCCTTCTTGGCGACGTAGACGCTGGCGCCGAAGGTCTCCCGGCCGGGGTGCTCGAAGACGATGTCCGGGTCCTCGCCCCCGGTCAGCTCGCGGATCCGCTCCCCGAAGCGGCGCCACTCGTCCTGGTCCTGGGTCTCCTCGTCCTTCCAGAACCGGAAGCCCTCGGCGGTGCGGTCGATGACCAGCTCGGCACCCATCTTCCGGCACAGCTCGGCCTTCTCCGGCGAGGAGACCACGCAGACCGGGATGGCCCCGCCGCCCAGCGCCATCTGGGTGGCGTAGCCGCCCAGGCCGCCGGAGGCGCCCCAGATCAGCACCACGTCGCCCTGCTTCATGTTGGCCCCGTGGTGGGAGACGAGCTGCCGGTACGCCGTGGAGTTGACCAGCCCCGGGCTGGCCGCCTCCTCCCAGCTCAGGTGCCGCGGCTTCGGCATGAGCTGGTTGGCCTTCACCACGGCCAGCTCGGCCAGGCCGCCGAAGTTGGTCTCGAAGCCCCAGATCCGCTGCTGCGGGTCGAGCATGGTGTCGTCGTGGCCTGCGGCGTCCTCCAGCTCCACGGAGAGGCAGTGCGCGACCACCTCGTCGCCGGCCTTCCACCGGGTCACGCCCGGCCCGGTCCGCAGCACCACGCCGGCCGCGTCCGACCCGACCACGTGGTACGGCAGGTCGTGCCGGCGGGTCAGCTCGGAGAGCCGGCCGTAGCGCTGGAGGAACTTGAAGGTGGGCAGCGGCTCGAAGATGCTCGTCCACACGGTGTTGTAGTTGATGGCGCTGGCCATCACGGCGACCAGCGCCTCACCGGGGCCCAGCTCGGGGGTGGGCACCTCCTGGACGTGCAGCGCCTTGCGCGGGTCCTTGTCCCGGGTGGCCATGCCGTCGAACATCCGGGTGTCCTCGGCGCGGACCACCACGCCCCGGTAGCTCCCGGGTACCGGCAGGCCGGCGATGCCGGCGAGCTCCCGCTCCGGCTGGGCGGAGCCCTCCGCCGCCATGATCGCTTCGAGGATGTCCTGCACGGTGACCTCCCGTTCGTTGCGCACCCGCACCGGGCGGGCAGGGGTGCTGCCATCGTCGGCGCCGGTGCGACGGGACCGCCATGTCGGCAATCGACACAACCGGCACCGGTCGCACTCCTGTGGGGCCGGACGTTACTGAACGGTAGCTAGGGCCGGAAGTCCTCTGTGAAAAACTGCATCCACCGATGCGTGGAGGTGTCCGTGGGAACGTGAAACCGCGCAGTGCCGCGCCGTGTCCCAGGTGCTGAGAGGGGCGCCGGCCGCCTCGGCCGGCGCCCCTCCGCGCGGTTCAGTGGCCGGTTGCGGCCGGCTCGACCAGCTCGACCAGGACGCCGCCGGCGTCCTTCGGGTGCACGAAGTTGATCCGCGAGTCGGCGGTGCCGCGCCTCGGCTTCTCGTAGAGCAGGCGCACGCCGCGCTCGCGCAGCGCCGCGCAGGCCGCGTCGATGTCGGTCACCGTGTACGCGACCTGCTGCACGCCCGGCCCGTTGCGGTCCAGGAACTTGGCGATCGTCGAGGACGGCGACAGCGGGGCGAGCAGCTGCACGCAGCCGCCCTCGGCGGTCGGCCCGACGGCGAGCATCGCCTCGCGTACGCCCTGCTCCTCGTTGGTTTCGGTGTGCACGCAGCGCATCCCGAAGGTGCGCGCGTAGAAGTCGATCGCGGCGTCCAGGTCCGCCACGGCGATCCCGACGTGGTCGATGCGGCGCAGGCCGATGTCTGTGACATGGTCGGCAGCGGGCTCGACGGGGGAGTTCTCAGCCATGGCGCCAGTCTGATCCAACGATCGTTCGGGAGACAGAGACCCTCCCAGTCGGGCATCTCACTCCGCCGAACGGACCACGCTCGAACGTCCTCGGCGTGAGCCTCGGTCGAACGGCCGGATCCCGAACGGGGTCACCCGGCCCGCATCCTCCGTACGCCCGAGCGGCGGCCGGCGCCGCTCCAATCGTCCTGCTGGACGGGCGATGCCCCGCTGACCAGGTCGCGAGCAGGATTCGAACAGGCACGCACATCAGCAATGGTCGTCCCCCGGCCAGCGCTCGCGGCCCGGGCACGGGGGCTGACCGGACTCGGGAGGGTCGAGCCGTGCATACGGCACCGGAGAGGCGCGGCAGCGCACGGGGCGCCACCGTCGCGGGCGGCCGGGCTCGGGAGCGGTCGGCATGACGATGGAGCAGTGGGCGGCGGCCGGCGTCGTGCTGGGCGCGATCCTCAGCGCGCTGACCCTGGCCGTGACGGTGAGCCGGCCGCTGCGCCGCCTGGCCCGGCAGAACGAGGAGTTCCGGCAGGACTGGTACGGGGTGCCGGCCCGACCGGGCCACGACGCCCTCCCGGGGGTGCCGGAGCGGTTGCGGCGGATCGAGACGGAGCTGCACCCGGACGGGCGTGGGACGCTGCGGGACGCGGTCAACGATGCGGAGCGCCGTCTCAAGGACGTGGAGAGCCGCCTCGACGACCACCTCCGGTCACCGCGGGGTGGAACGCCCGGCCGTTGACCCGGTGGTGACCCAGCTCATCGATCGTTCGGCATATGCGAACCCGGACGGCGCACGGTTGATCTGCAACTTGCACACGGTGGAGAGTGCGGATGGTGAGTTCATTGTCACGCCCTGTCGCCGCCATCTGGATCCCCTCCCACGTCGACCCGATCGAACCCCACCTCATGGCCTGCCTGGACCACGCGCGGCGCTGCCGCTACGGCCTCCTCGGCATCATCACTACCGCGCCGTGGGACGAGGTCAGGCAGATGATGATCGACGGGAAGGTCGACGTGGTGGTGGTCGCGGAGCGGGAGCACCTCCCGCCGGACCGGACGCCGCGGATCGAGGTGGCCACCCGCGGGGCGCACCCCTCGCCGGCGTCGTCGCCCAGGGGGCCGGTGCCGCCGCGCCGGCGCCGTCCGCGCCAGGGCTGAACGTGCGGAACTTCATTGATCATCATGACTGGGTCGCATTGCGGACGTGCTCGGGGTCACCGTACTGTCGCCCTTCCCGGCAGATATGGTGCGTCCTAACAATCGTTAAGGCGTACAGGTCGGCACCCCCTCGGAGGCAGGCATGGCTTCGGTGATCGTCAGCGGCGCGCGGACCCCGATGGGGCGTCTGCTGGGCAACCTCAAGGACCTCCCGGCGACGAAGCTCGGCGGCGTCGCGATCAAGGCAGCGCTGGAGCGTGCCGGCGTGGCGCCGGACCAGGTCCAGTACGTGATCATGGGGCAGGTGCTCCAGGCCGGCGCGGGCCAGATCCCGGCCCGCCAGGCCGCCGTCGAGGCGGGCATCCCGATGTCCACCCCGGCGCTGACCATCAACAAGGTCTGCCTCTCCGGCCTGGACGCGATCGCCCTGGCCGACCAGCTCATCCGGGCCGGCGAGTTCGACATCGTGGTGGCCGGCGGCATGGAGTCGATGACCAACGCCCCGCACCTGCTGCTCGGCCAGCGCTCCGGCTACAAGTACGGCGACGTGACCATCAAGGACCACATGGCCCTGGACGGTCTCACCGACGCCTGGGACTGCTGCTCGATGGGCGAGTCCACCGAGCGGCTCGGGGCGAAGCACGGCATCACCCGCGAGGAGCAGGACGCGTTCGCCGCGGCCAGCCACCAGCGCGCCGCCGCCGCCCAGAAGAACGGCCACTTCGCCGACGAGATCACCCCGGTGATCATCCCGCAGCGCAAGGGCGACCCGCTGGTGATCAGCGAGGACGAGGGCATCCGCCCGGACACCACCACGGAGTCGCTGGGCAAGCTCCGCCCGGCCTTCACCAAGGACGGCACCATCACGGCCGGCAGCTCCTCGCCGATCTCCGACGGCGCCGCCGCGGTGGTCGTCATGAGCAAGGCCAAGGCCAAGGAGCTGGGGCTCACCTGGCTGGCCGAGATCGGTGCGCACGGCAACGTGGCCGGCCCCGACAACTCGCTGCACTCGCAGCCGTCGAACGCCATCCAGCACGCCCTGAAGAAGGGCGGCCTCAGCGTCTCCGACCTCGACCTCATCGAGATCAACGAGGCGTTCGCCCAGGTCGGCATCCAGTCCGCGCGGGACCTCGGGGTCAGCACCGACAAGATCAACGTCAACGGCGGCGCCATCGCGCTCGGCCACCCGATCGGCATGTCCGGCGCCCGGCTGGTGCTCACCCTGGCGCTGGAGCTCAAGCGGCGGGGCGGCGGCACCGGCGCGGCCGCGCTCTGCGGCGGCGGTGGCCAGGGCGACGCGCTGATCATCCACGTTCCGAACGGTGCCGAGAGCTGACCGTGGGCGACAGTGTTCAGAACGTCCCGGCGGCGGCCGCCGGCTCGGTGCGCCGCAGCCGGGACGTACCCCTGCTGGTCGAGCGGGCCCGCGCGGGCGACCCCCGCGCGGTGGCCCGGCTGATCACCCTGGTCGAGTCCGGCGACGAGGTGCTGCCGCAGGTCGCGGCGACCCTCGCGCCCTACGCCGGGCACGCCCAGGTGGTCGGCCTGACCGGCTCGCCGGGCGTGGGCAAGTCGACCACCACCAACGAGCTGGTCCGGGCGCTGCGGGCGCGCGGCCACCGGGTGGGCGTGCTGGCCATCGACCCGTCGAGCCCGTTCACCGGCGGCGCGATCCTCGGTGACCGGGTCCGGATGCAGGACCACGCCACCGACCCGGGCGTCTACATCCGCTCGATGTCCAGCCGGGGCCACCTCGGCGGGCTCTCGGCGGCCACACCCCAGGCGGTGCGGGTGCTGGAGGGCGCCGGCTGCGACGTGGTGCTCGTGGAGACCGTCGGCGTCGGCCAGGCCGAGGTCGAGGTGGCCTCGCTGGCCGACACCACGCTGGTGCTGCTCGCCCCGGGCATGGGCGACGCCATCCAGGCCGTCAAGGCCGGCATCCTGGAGATCGCCGACGTCTTCGTGGTCAACAAGGCCGACCGGGACGGCGCCGACGCCACCGTCCGCGACATCCAGGGCATGATCGCGCTGGGTGAGCGCGGGCCGGGCGAGTGGCGGCCGCAGGTGGTGCGCTCCATCGCCGCCCGCGGCGAGGGCATCGACGACATCGCCGCCGCGATCGACAAGCACCGCGACTGGCTGGAGCGCCACGGCGAGCTGCGCCGCCGCCGCGAGGCGCGGGCCGCCGCC
The DNA here is from genome assembly GCF_040631005.1 of Micromonospora sp. NPDC005707. NCBI lineage: Bacteria > Bacillati > Actinomycetota > Actinomycetes > Micromonosporales > Micromonosporaceae > Micromonospora > Micromonospora sp. NPDC005707. The sequence continues at coordinate 144,340 of NZ_JBEXYR010000005.1, read as the reverse complement.
GAGATCGAGGCGATCGCGCTGGGCACCCTGCGGAACCGCATCGGTTCACTGCGCGACGGTACGCAGCTGCCGACCCTGGCCGCCAAGGTGGCCGACGGCGCCATCGACCCGTACGCGGCGGCCGGCGAGCTGCTGGCGCAGCTCGGCGCCTGACGGGTCCACTGGGGAACACCCCCGCCTAGTACGCTCGCACCGCCTCACGGACCCGTGGGGCGGTGCGCGTCTGTGGTGGGAGAGCATGGCTGACGAGACCCAGGAGCTGTCGGTGACCCCGAACGCGGTGGCGGGCGGTGCGACACACGTCTCCGACGAGGTGGTGGAGAAGATCGCGGTGGCCGCCGCGAAGTCGGTGCCCGGGGTGGCCGAGCTGGGCGGCGACGTGGCCCGCTTCTTCAACGCCGTGCTGGACCGGGTCGGGCTGGACCAGGTCGGCGACGCCCGCCGCGGCTGCTCGGCGCACGTCACCGACGGGGCGGCGGTGGTCAACCTGGTCATCGTCATCGGCGGCGGCCGGCCGGTGCCCGAGGTGACCGAGGCGGTCCGCGTCGCGGTGACCTCGGCGGTCGAGGCGTACGGGCTGCGGGTCGACGAGATCAACATCCGGGTCGACGACGTGGCCCTGGGTGGGCCGGTGGTCCCCTCGGCCTGACCCCGGTTACCGGTCGGTAGGCGCAAGCTTAGCGATCGTTCAGGCTGGCGTTCTACACTCGGTCTGCATCCCAGGACTCGAGGAGGAGCTCCGCGCATGGACGCCGACGAGATCGCCGCCGGTCGGGCCCGCTGGCAGGCCCGCTACGACGCCGCCCGCAAGCGGGACGCGGACTTCACCACGCTGTCCGGGATGACCGTTGACCCGGTCTACGGGCCGCCGGAGGGGGTGCCGTACCCGGACTTCGAGCGGATCGGCTGGCCGGGCGAGTTCCCCTACACCCGGGGGCTCTACCCGACCGGCTACCGCGGGCGCACCTGGACCATCCGGCAGTTCGCCGGGTTCGGCAACGCCCAGCAGACCAACGAGCGCTACAAGATGATCCTCGGGGCCGGCGGCGGCGGGCTCTCCGTCGCCTTCGACATGCCGACCCTCATGGGGCGCGACTCCGACGACCCGCAGTCGCTCGGCGAGGTCGGGCACTGCGGCGTGGCGGTCGACTCGGCCGCCGACATGGAGGTGCTCTTCGACGGCATCGACCTGGCCGGCGTGACCACCTCGATGACCATCTCCGGCCCGGCCGTCCCGGTCTTCTGCATGTACCTGGTCGCCGCCGAGCGGCAGGGCGCCGACCTGTCCACCCTCGACGGCACGCTCCAGACCGACATCTTCAAGGAGTACATCGCGCAGAAGGAGTGGCTCTTCGACCCGGAGCCGCACCTGCGCCTCATCGGCGACCTGATGGAGTACTGCGCCCGGGAGATCCCGCGGTACAAGCCGCTGTCGGTCTCCGGCTACCACATCCGCGAGGCCGGCTCGACCGCCGCGCAGGAGCTGGCGTACACCCTGGCCGACGGGTTCGGCTACGTGGAGCTCGGGCTCTCCCGGGGGCTGGACGTCAACGTGTTCGCCCCGGGCCTGAGCTTCTTCTTCGACTCCCACGTGGACTTCTTCGAGGAGATCGCCAAGTTCCGGGCCGCCCGCCGGATCTGGGCCCGCTGGCTGCGCGACGTCTACGGCGCCACCAGCGAGAAGGCCCAGTGGCTGCGGTTCCACACCCAGACCGCCGGGGTGTCGCTGACCGCGCAGCAGCCGGTCAACAACGTGGTGCGGACCGCCGTGGAGGCCCTGGCTGCCGTGCTCGGCGGCACCAACTCGCTGCACACCAACGCCCTCGACGAGACCCTGGCCCTGCCCACCGACGAGTCCGCCGAGATCGCCCTGCGCACCCAGCAGGTGCTCATGGAGGAGACCGGCGTCGTCAACGTCGCCGACCCGCTCGGCGGCTCCTGGTACGTGGAGGCGCTGACCGACAAGATCGAGGCCGAGGCGGAGGAGATCTTCGCTCGGATCCGGCAGCTCGGCGGCGAGGGCCCGCACAAGATCGGCCCGATGACCTCGGGCATCCTGCGCGGCATCGAGGACGGCTGGTTCACCGGCCACATCGCCGAGTCGGCCTTCGTCTACCAGCAGGCGCTGGAGAAGGGCGACAAGCGGATCGTCGGGGTCAACTGCCACACCGGCACGGTCGCCAAGGACCTGGAGATCCTGCGCATCTCGCACGAGGTCGAGCTGGAGCAGCGCCGGGTGCTCGCCGAGCGCAAGGCCGGCCGCGACGACGCCGCGGTCAAGGCCGCCGTGCAGCGGATGGTCGAGGTCAGCCGGACCGGCGAGAACATGATCCCGGCCATGCTGGACGCGGTCCGGGCCGAGGCCACGCTGGGCGAGATCTGCGACGCGCTGCGTGGCGAGTGGGGCGTCTACCGCGAGCCCGCCCGCTTCTGAGCCCTCGGAGGGCCCCGTCCCGACGCCCGCCGTCGGGACGGGGCCCTTTCCCGCATCCCGACCAGGCGTGAGAGTCGCAACTGCCGCCGTGGCGGTTGATCTGACTTCGCGGGGACACGTGCGAGACTAGATAACCATGAGCGACCCACGGATCACCTCGTCGATCTTCACCCGCGGCGCGGTCGACCTCAGCGCGTTGCGCGGCACCCCGGAACCCTCCCGTCCCACCGCCCCGAGCCAGGCCGGCCCGCCGGCCGGCGTGCCCGGCGGCCCCCCGGCGGGTGGCGGCGTGGCCGTCCTCGACGTGACCGAGGCGACCTTCCAGTCCGAGGTGTTGGAACGGTCGCTGACCACCCCGGTGATCGTGGACTTCTGGGCCGAGTGGTGCGAGCCCTGCAAGCAGCTCTCGCCGGTGCTGGAGCGGCTGGCCGCCGAGGGCGAGGGCGCCTGGGTGCTCGCCAAGGTCGACGTCGACGCCAACCCGCGGCTCGCCCAGATGTTCCGGGTCCAGGGCATCCCGATGGTCTACGCGGTGGTCGGCGGGCAGCCGATCGACGCCTTCTCCGGCGTGGTGCCGGAGGCCCAGCTCCGCCAGTGGATCCAGGCCATCCTCAAGGCCGGTGGCGTCACCGTCGCCGAGCCGGAGGACCCGCGGCTCACCGAGGCCGACGACGCCCTGATGTCCGGCGACCTGGAGGCCGCCGAGGCGGCGTACCGGAAGATCCTGGCCGAGAGCCCGGCGGACGCCGCGGCCGAGGCCGGCCTGGCCCAGGTCGGGGTCGCCCGGCGGGTGGCCGGCGCCGACCCGCGCGCCGCGCTCGCCGCCGCCGAGCAGGCCCCCGACGACATCGAGGCCCAGCTCCTGGCCGCCGACATCGAGGTGCTCAGCGGCCTGGCCGAGCAGGCGTACGCCCGGCTCGTCGGCCTCGTCCGCCGGTCCGCCGGCGACGACCGCGAGAAGGTACGCCAGCACCTCGTGTCGCTGTTCACCATCGCCGGCCCGGACGACCCCGCCGTGGCGGCCGCCCGACGTGCCCTGGCCAGCGCCCTGTTCTGAGTTCACCGCACGCCAGCGCGGGCCGGCGTACCGGCCGGCCCGCCCGACCATCGAGGACGGGAGCCCATGATGCGCCGGATCGCCGTCCTCGACGCGCCGACGAACCTCGGCCTACGCCCACCCACGTCCACCGCCGTCCCCGGCTGCGCCAAGGCGCCCGGCGCGCTGCGCGACCACGGCCTGCTCGCCCGGTTGCGGGCCCGCGACGCCGGCTGCCTCACCCCGCCCCGGTACGACCCCGGTGACTGGCGACCCGGCGACGGGGTCTGCCACGCCCCGGAGATCTCCGGCTACTCGGTGGCGCTGGCCGACCGGATCGGCGCGATCATCGACCGCGGCGAGTTCCCGCTGGTGCTCGGCGGCGACTGCTCGGTCCTGCTCGGCTCGGCGCTGGCCATGCACCGGCTCGGCGAGGCGGTCGGTGGGCGGATCGGGCTGGTCTTCGTCGACGGCCACTCCGACTTCCGGCACCCCGGCAACGCCTCCTACGTGGGCGCGGCGGCGGGGGAGGACCTGGCCCTGGTCACCGGCCGGGGGCAGGCCGACCTGGCCGCCATCGAGGGGCGGCGCCCCTACTTCCGGGACATCGACGTGGTGGTGCTCGGCATCCGGGCCCAGGACGAGTACCGGCTCGACCTCCAGGCCGCCGGGATCACCACCCGCCCGGTGCCGGCGCTGCGCGCCGAGGGTGCGGCCCGCACCGCCCAGTGGGCGCATGAGCAGTTGGCCGACTGCGCCGGCTACTGGGTGCACATCGACGTGGACGTGCTCGACCCGGCGGTGATGCCCGCCGTCGACGCGCCGGACCCGGGCGGGATCGCGTTCGCCGAGCTGGAGATCCTGCTCGCCGGCCTGGTGGACACCCCGCACTGCCTCGGCGTCGAGCTGACCGTCTTCGACCCCGACTACGACCCCGACGGGTCGTACGCCGCCGAGATCGTCAACACCGTGGTGGCCGGGCTCGCGCCGGTCGCGGCGCCCGGCGCCACACCGCCCCGGCTGCTGCCGCCCGGCCCGGTCGCCCCGGCGCCCCGGCCCGGCAACGGCCGGCCACCGGTGCGGGATGTGCTGCCCGGCCCGGCGGCCGTCCCCGCGCCCGCGGTGGCCGTGGAACCGATCGGCCCGGCCCCGACCCGGGCCGGGGACGACCCCGCCGACACCAACGGCGACGGCCCGGCCGAGCCCTCTCCCGGCCCGTCCGGTCCGGGACTGCTGCGCCGGGAGCCGGACGCGGACGGCCCAGAGCCGGTCGGGCCGCTGGCGTCGGCCGGGCCGGGGCGGCTGCGCCGGGCGCCGGATCCGGACGGCCCCGAGCCGGTCGCGCCGCTGGCCTCGGCCGGACCCGGGCGGCTGCGCCGGGTGGCCGAGGCGGAGGAGGCGGACGGGACGGAGCCGTCTCCGACCCGCCCGGGTGTCGACATCGCCTGAGCGGCGCCGGCCCCCGGTCAGCGGGCGGCGAGGCCGCGGAGGAAGCGTTCGGCGATCGGGACCGCGCTCGTGGTGCTCGACCCGCCCTGCTCGACGAAGACCGCGAACGCGACGTCACCCTGCCAGCCGACGAACCAGGCGTGGGTGTGCGCCGGGTTGTTGTCGTACTCGGCGGTGCCGGTCTTGCCGTACACCGGCTCGCCGGGGACGTCCGCCAGGCTGCTGGCCGTGCCGCTCGTGACCACCGCGCGCATCATCGTCTTGAGCGCCGTCACCGACTCCGGCTTGAGCGCCGCGCCGGCCGGGGCGGGCTTCGCCGGGGCCGGGTCGAGCAGCAGCCTGGGCTGCTCCCAGTGGCCGCGGGCCACGGCGGCGGTGGCGCCGGCCATGGCGAGCGGGCTGACGACGGTGGTGCCCTGGCCGATCGCGGCGGCGGCCTGCTCGGTGGCCGAGCCGTTGGCGGAGACCTTGCCGGTGAAGACGTCGGTGCCGAGGTCCCAGGGCGCCTCCAGGCCGAGCGTGCGGCCCGCCTGCGCCAGCCCGTCCGGACCGAGCTTCGGGGCCAGGAAGGTGAAGGCGGTGTTGCAGGACTTGGCGAAGTCGGTGGTGAACGGGACGTCGCCCAGCTCGAAGTTGTCGGAGTTCTTGAAGGACCGCCCCTCGACATCGAACGTCTTCGGGCAGCGCACGGTCGCCTCCGGGGTCACCGCGCCCCGGTCCAGCAGGCCCAGGGCGCTGACCATCTTGAAGGTCGAGCCGGGCGGCACCTGGGCGGTGAAGGCGAGGTTCTCGCCGGCCGCACCGGGACCGTTGGCGGCGGCCAGCACCGCGCCGTCGCTGATCCGGACGGCCACCACCGCCGAACGCCGGGCCTGCCCGCGCAGCGCCGCGTCGGCGGCGTTCTGGGTGGCCGCGTCGAGAGTGGTCTTCAGCGGCTGGCCGGCCTTCGGCTCGCTGCGGTAGACCTCGACCCCGCTGGGTGCGGTGGTGCCGTCCGGCGCCGGGCGCTCGGTGAAGACGGTGACCCCCGGTGTGCCGCGCAGCCGCTCGTCGTAGCGGCCCTGGAGGCCGCCGTGGCCGACCAGGTCGCCCCGGACGTACCTGTCGGGGTGAGCCTTGAGGTCGTCGGCCTGGGCCGGGTCGACCGAGCCGAGCAGGGCCCGGGCGAACTCCCGCGTCGGGGCCAGGAAGAGCTTGTCGGACTGGAACCGGGTGCCGGGCAGGTCGTAGATGCGGGGCTTGATCTGCCGGTAGGCCTCGTCGCGCAGGGTCACCACCTCGACGAGTGCCTCACGGTCCGCCTCGCTCAGGCGTTTCGGCAGGTCGGAGAGGTCGACCGGTGGGGTGAGCGCGGGCCGGATCGCCTTGAACGCGGCGTCGAGCTGCCGGACCAGGGCCTTGGCGTCCTTGACCTCGCCGGGGTTCACCTGCACCCGGACCACCGGGCGCGGCGCCACGACCGGGGCTCCGGCGCCGTCCAGCACGCCCGCCCGGGGCGCGCCCTCCCGGCGCAACGCGAACCGGTCGCCGGCCTCCAGCTTCTCGTGCACGACGGCCGGCTCCCAGATGACCTGCCACTGGTCGTCGGCGCCGTGCCGCAGGCGTACCGGATTCTCGTAGGTCCAGGTGGCGCCGCCCGGCAGCGGCCAGGTGAGCCGGACCCGCGCGGTGGCGATGTCGGCCTCGACCTTCACCTCGCCGGTGCGCTCCAGCTTCGGCGGGCTGCCGGCCAGCTCGCCGGCGAGCGACCGCAGCTCCTTGGTCACCTCGGCCGCCGGGACCTTGGCGCCGGTCGGGTCGATGAAGCCGACCGCCTGAAGGTCGCCCGAGCGCCAGCCCTTCAGGAAGCCGTCGACGCTCCGCTCCGGGCCGTCCTCACCCGAGCACCCGGTCAAGGCGCCCGCCGCCAGCACGGTGGCGGCCAGCGCCACGAGGGCCCGACGGGAAGGGGAGAGGCGGCGGTGGACGGGGTACGACAGGAGCATGAAGCGGTCCCTCCGGTGTGAAACTGCCCTGCACGCTAGTACGACGCGCGCCGCCCCACCGCCCCGGCACGGCCTTTGCGCAGGCAAAGAGTGCCGTGTGGCAGTGTGATGAACAACGCCAGTCCGGGTAATCCGCGACCGGCCGACCACGTACCCGCAACGGGTGAAAGGACAGAGTCCCGATCCGGACGTCCGGCCAGTGGTCCGCCGACGAAGGGGCACAGCGGCAGGCCTAGGCTGGGCGGCAGAGTGACCCACAACGCGGTGGGTCGAGGGGAGTGGCACCGATGGACCGGCGTCCGGCGATCAAACCGGGACCCGACCTCCGGCAGGCTGACACCAGCCGGGACGATGACAGCTTCGATTCGGCGACCGACGGGGACGGTTTCAGCCGTCTCGACACAGGAGTGACCGGGATGACCGGTTCCAGCATCGACACCCTCTACGACCTGGGCCTGCCCGCGCAGGCTCTGGGCGACGAGTCCGAGGACGAGCTGGACGAGCCGGTGCCCAACGCGGAGCGCCTGGTCGCCCAGGCGGTCGCGCTGGCCGGTGACGACCACGACGCGGCCACCCTGGTGGGCCGCTTCTGGCGGTTCGCGCCGGACGAGGAGCTGATCGGCTTCACCGCCGAGGAGATGCTCGACGCGGCCCGGGCCCACCGGGACCTCGCCCAGCAGCGGGTACCGGGCGAGTTGAAGCTGCGCATCCACGAACCGGACGCCGAGCAGCACCACACCGTGATCGAGATCGTCACCGACGACATGCCGTTCCTGGTCGACTCGGTGACCGCGCTGCTGAACTCGCACCACCTCGACGTGCACCTGCTGGTGCACCCGCTGGTCGTGGTCCGGCGCGAGCCGCTGGGCCGGCTCACCGAGGTCTCCGCGGACGTGGAGCCGGACGACGCGATCGCCGGCGACCTCGTCGAGAGCTGGATGCGGATCGAGATCGACCCGGTCCGTGACGCGGCCGAGCGGGAGAAGTTGCGCCGGGAGCTGCAGCGGGTCCTCACCGACGTGCGGGAGGCCGTCGAGGACTGGCCCAAGATGCGCCAGCGCGCCCTGGCCCTGGCCGACGAGCTGGCCTCGGCGCGCACCTCGGACAACCGCCCGCCGGTGCCGGAGAAGGACATCACCGACTCGGTGGAGCTGCTGCGCTGGCTGGCGCACGACCACTTCACCTTCCTCGGCTACCGGGAGTACCGGCTGGTCGACACCGACGGCGCGAACGGCGGCCAGGCCCTGGAGGCCGTCCTCGGCACCGGGCTGGGGATCCTGCGGTCCGACTCGCCGGAGGCCCGGTCACTGAACTCGATGACGCCCGAGGCGCACGAGAAGGTGCTGGAGAAGCGCCTGCTGATCATCACCAAGGCCAACTCGCGGGCCACCGTGCACCGCTCCGCCTACCTCGACTACATCGGCTTCAAGATCTTCAACGAGGCCGGCGAGGTGGTCGGGGAGCGGCGCTTCCTGGGCCTGTTCTCCACGGCGGCGTACCGGACCAGCGTGCAGGAGCTGCCGGTGGTCCGGCGCAAGGTCGCCGAGGTGCTGGACCGCTCGGGCCTGAGCCTGCGCAGCCACTCCGGCAAGGACCTGCTCCAGATCCTGGAGACCTACCCCCGCGACGAGCTGTTCCAGATCAAGACCGACGACCTCTACCACGCGGTGATCGGTGTGCTCCGCATGGCCGGCCGCCGGCAGTTGCGGGTGTTCCTGCGCCGGGACGCGTACGGGCGCTTCATCTCCTGCCTGATCTACCTGCCGCGGGACCGGTTCACCACCCAGAACCGGCTGCGCATGCAGGACATCCTGCTGCGCGAGCTGAACGGCGTCGGGGTCGACTACACCACCCGGGTGACCGAGTCGATGCTGGCCCGGGTGCACTTCATCGTCCGGACCGACCCGAGCAGCCCGCCGGGTGAGATCGACGCCGACTTGCTGGCCGAGGAGCTGGCCGACGCGACCCGGCTGTGGGACGACGACTACCGGCTGGTGCTGGAGCGCAAGCTCGGCGACGAGCAGGCCAAGCACCTGTTCGCCCGGTACGCCGACGCCTTCCCCGAGGGCTACAAGGACGGGCACACGCCGTACGAGGCCATGAAGGACCTGGCCAAGCTCGAGCTGCTGGAGGAGCCAGGCCAGCTGGAGATGCACCTGTTCCGCAAGCAGCTCGCCCCGCGCACCAACGGCGCCGGCCGGCCCGTCCAGGTCGACGAGTCCATGGACGTCCGGTTCAAGGTCTACCGGTACGGCGAGCCGATGATGCTCTCCGCCGTGCTGCCGGTGCTGCACTCGCTCGGCGTCAAGGTGGTCGACGAGCACCCGTACGAGGTGGAGCGCGTCGACGGCCGGATCTGGCTCTACGACTTCGGGCTGCAACTGCCCGAGGCGCACCAGGAGCTGGCCGAGGTCCGCCCGCACGTGGAGAACGCCTTCGCCGCGGCCTGGCGGGGCGAGGCCGAGGTGGACGGCTTCAACGAGCTGGTGCTGCGGGCCGGGCTCACCTGGCGGCAGGTCGTGGTGCTCCGGGCGTACGCGAAGTACCTGCGGCAGGCCGGCACCGTGTTCTCGCAGGAGTACATGGAGCAGACCTTCATCGCGTACCCGAAGATCGCCTCGCTGCTGGTGGAGCTCTTCGAGACCCGGTTCGCCCCGGGTGCGTCCACCCTGGACGAGCGCCGGGAGCGCAGCGGCGAGCTGGTCGCGGCGATCGGCGAGGCGCTGGACGACGTGGCCAGCCTCGACCAGGACCGGATCCTGCGCTCCTACCTGACGTTGATCCAGGCCACCCTGCGCACCAGCTTCTACCAGAAGCCGGTCGGGGGGCGGCCCAAGTCGGGCGTGGCGTTCAAGCTGGACCCGCAGGCGATTCCGGAGCTGCCGGCGCCGCGGCCCAAGTTCGAAATCTTCGTCTACTCGCCCCGGTTCGAGGGCGTGCACCTGCGGTTCGGGCCGGTGGCCCGGGGCGGGCTGCGCTGGTCCGACCGGCGCGAGGACTTCCGCACCGAGGTGCTCGGCCTGGTCAAGGCGCAGATGGTGAAGAACGCCGTGATCGTGCCGGTGGGCGCCAAGGGTGGCTTCGTGCTGAAGCAGAAGCCGGGCGACCGGGACGAGGCGGTGGCCTGCTACAAGGAGTTCGTCGGCGCCCTGCTGGACGTCACCGACAACATCTCCAGCGGGCAGATCGTCCCGCCGCAGGACGTGGTCCGGCACGACGCCGACGACCCGTACCTGGTGGTGGCGGCGGACAAGGGCACCGCGACGTTCTCCGACATCGCCAACGAGATCTCCGCCGCGCACAACTTCTGGCTGGGCGACGCGTTCGCCTCCGGCGGTTCGGCCGGCTACGACCACAAGAAGATGGGCATCACGGCCCGGGGCGCCTGGGAGTCGGTGAAGCGGCACTTCCGGGAGCTGGGCCACGACACCCAGACCCAGGACTTCACGGTGGTCGGCGTCGGCGACATGTCCGGCGACGTGTTCGGCAACGGGATGCTGCTGTCGAAGCACATCCGGCTGGTGGCCGCCTTCGACCACCGGCACATCTTCCTGGACCCGGACCCGGACGCCGCCACCTCGTGGGACGAGCGGAAGCGGCTGTTCGACCTGCCCCGGTCGTCCTGGGAGGACTACAACGCCGAGCTGATCTCGGCCGGCGGCGGGATCTACCCGCGTACCGCCAAGTCGCTGCCCGTCTCGCCGCAGGTCCGCGCGGTGCTCGGCCTCGACGACGACGTCACCCAGATCAGCCCCCAGGAGCTGATGAAGGCCATCCTCACGGCGCCCGTGGACCTGTTCTGGAACGGCGGCATCGGCACCTACGTGAAGGCGTCGACGCAGACCAACGCCGAGGTCGGCGACAAGTCCAACGACGCCATCCGGGTGGACGGCAAGGGCCTGCGCTGCCGGGTGGTCGGCGAGGGCGGCAACCTGGGCTTCACCCAGCACGGCCGGATCGAGTACGCGGCGGCCGGCGGCCGGATCTACACCGACTTCATCGACAACGCGGCCGGGGTGGACTGTTCCGACCACGAGGTGAACATCAAGATCCTGCTCAACACGGCGGTCGCCGACGGCGCGCTCGACGTGCCGGAACGCGACGAGCTGCTGGCCCAGATGACCGACGAGGTCGCCGAGCTGGTGCTGCGGGACAACTACGACCAGGCCCGGGCGCTGAACAACGCCCAGGCCCAGGCCGCCTCGCTGCTCCCGGTGCACCGCCGGATGATCAACGAGCTGGAGCGGGCCGGTCAGCTGGACCGCGCGCTGGAGGCGTTGCCGCCGGACGAGGAACTGGCGGTGCGCGGCGAGACGGGGCTGACCGCGCCGGAGTTCGCGGTGCTGCTGGCGTACGTGAAGATCGTGCTGGAGCGGGAGATCGTCGCCGAGGGGCTGGCGGACGAGGAGTGGACGACCGACGTCCTGGTCAACTACTTCCCGACCCCGCTGCGGGAGCGGTTCGCCGACCGGATGGGCCAGCACCGGCTGCGCCGGGACATCGTCACCACGGTCCTGGTCAACGAGGCCATCAACCGGGGCGGCATCACGTTCCTCTTCCGGGTGGTGGAGGAGACGGCCGCCTCGGCGGCGGACGTGCTGCGGGCGTACGTGGTGGTCCGCGAGGTGTTCGGGCTGCGCGAGCTGTGGGACGCGGTCGAGGCGCTGGACAACAAGGTCTCGCCCGACCTGCAGACCAGCGTCTACCTGGACACCCGCCGGCTGCTCGACCGCGCGGTGCGCTGGCTGGTCACCAACCGGCGCTCGCCGATCGACGTGCCGGGGGAGATCGCCCGCCTGCGCGACGGGGTGGCCCGGCTCCTGCCGGGGCTGGAGAACCTCTTCTTCGGCACCGAGCGGGAGGCGATCGCCGCCCACATCGACTCGCTGACCGGCCGGGGGCTGCCCCGCGACCTGGCCGAGCAGGCGACCCGGCTGATGTACAGCTTCGGCCTGCTCGACGTGGTGGAGACCGCGCAGTCGACCGGCCGGGACGTGAGCGAGGTGGCCTCGGTCTACTTCGTCCTCTCCGACCGGTTCCGGGTCGACGCCCTGCTGTCGAAGATCTCCCTGCTGCCGCGGGAGGACCGCTGGCAGACCCTGGCCCGGATGGCGCTGCGCTACGACCTGTACGCCGCGCTGGCCGCGCTCACCGCGGAGGTCCTCGGCTCCACTCCGGACAGCCTCCCGCCCGTCGAGCGGGTGCAGGAGTGGGAGCAGGCGAACGCCACCTCGATCCACCGGGCGCACCGGGCGATGGGGGAGTTCGACGAGTCCCGCGCCGACCTGTCCGCCCTGTCAGTGCTGCTGCGGCAGATCCGTACCCTGGTGCGGACCTCGGCGGCGGCCTGACGCGACACGCACGCCGAGCGCGGCCCGGTGGTCGGGTGACCGACCACCGGGCCGCGCCCGTTCGCGGCGCCCACCCGGCCTGGCGGGTCGGGTGACCGACCACCGGGCCGCGCCCGTTCGCGGCGCCCACCCGGCCTCGCGGGTCGGGTGAGCGACCACCGGGCCGCGCCCGCCTCATGACAGGCTGGCGAAGGCGATGACGTTGTCGACGTAGCTGCGGCTGCTCTCGTCGAACGCCCCACCGCAGGTGACCACCCGCAGGCCGGGCTTGTCGGACGGGCCATAGACCAGTTCGGTGGGGAAGGCCGCCTTCGGGTACGACTTCACCTCGGTCACTGTGAACGTGGCGGCCGAGCCGTCCTCCCGGGCGATCGAGATGGTGTCGCCTTTCTGGAGCGCGCCGAGGTTGAAGAAGACGGCCGGCCCGAGCTTGGCCGAGTCGACGTGGCCGACGATCACCGAGTTGCCGGCCTCGCCGGGGCTCGGCCCGGGGGAGTACCAGCCCGCCTTCATGGCCTGCTCCAGCGGGGGCACCTGGACCGTGCCGTCCGGGTTCAGGCCGAGGGTCATGATCTCGGCCTGCACGCCGATCCGGGGGATCGAGATGGACGTCGGGGTCGAGCGGGGCAGTCCGGCGGGGGTGAGGTCCGGGTGCGGCGTCACCGCGGAGTCGTCGTCGACGGACGCCTGGTCGGCGGTTTCCGTGCCGATGCCACCGGTGGGGCCCGGGATGGTGGTCGGCGACGGGGACGGGTCGGCGGGCCCGGCCTGGGCGAGCGGCTGGGGCGGGCGGGCTGGCGGCTCGGTCCGCACCGATGCCCCGATCATGCCGGCGCCCACCATGCCGAGGAGGACGACGACAGCGGCGCCGGCGGCGCGCCACGGTTTCCCGTGACGGCCGCCGGCCCGTGTCGCCGTCCGGTCAGACGAGGTCATCGCCCCGGCGCCGGCGCAGCAGGATCATGCCGCCCAGGGCGGCGGCGCCGATGACGCCCACCCCGCTGGCGGCCATGTTGCGGTCCATGCTGGTGGTGGTCATGCCACCGTCACCGCCGTCGACGTGGCCACGCGGCATGCAGTCCTTGCGGTCCTCGTCCTTGCGGTCGTGGTCCTTCTTGCTGTCGTCCTTGCCGTCCCAGCTCTGGTTGTCCCAGTCCTTGCGGTCCTCGTCCTTGCGGTCGTGGCCCTTCTGGTCCTCGTCGTGCCGGTCCCGGTCCTTGGCGTCGTGCTCCTTGTTGTCCCGGTCGTTGCGCTCGTCGTCCTTGCGGTTTTCGTCCTTGCGGTTTTCGTCCTTGCGGTTCTCGTCCTTGCCGTTCTCGTCCTTGCGGTTCTCGTCCTTGCGGTCCTTCTCGTCGCCGGGCTGGTCGGCGACCAGGCCGCCGCCCTGGCCGTCAGCTCCAGACTGCCAGGACTCGCTGCCCTGCCAGTCCTTGTGCTCCTCGCCCTTGCCGACGTCGTGCTTGCCGTCCTGGTCCTTGCCGCTCTGGTAGTCCTTGCCGTCGTCGTGCTTGCCGTCCTGGTAGTCCTTGCCGTCGTCGTGCTTGCCGTTCTCGTAGTCCTTGCCGTCGTCGTGCTTGCCGTTCTCGTAGTCCTTGCCGTCGTCGTGCTTGCCGTCGTCGTGCTTGCTGTCCTGGTCCTTGCGGTCGTGGTCCTTGCGGTCCTGGTCCTTACGGTCGTGGTCCTTGCGGTCCTCGTCCTTACGGTCGTGGTCCTTGCGGTCCTCGTAGCTGCGGTCCCAGTCCTTGCGGTCCCAGTTCTTGTGGTCCCAGTCCTCGTGCTCCCCAGAGCAGGTACCGGGAAGGCTGATCTGCGGCTTGGCGACGGCGTTCGCGCTTGCCGCGTTCGCCGCCCCGGGCGAGAACAGCAGCAGGGACGCGCCGCCGAGAGCGGCACCCGCAACGAGCTTCCCGAGCATCTTCTTAGCCATGACCTGCGTCACTCCATCCCTTTTTGTCCTGAGCCCGCCTTCAGTCGAGCTACGACCGACGTTAGACCGGTTCATGACTTATCCGGGGAAAGATTCGTGTTTAGGAGTTTATCGGCGGTGGGAGCGATACGGGTGCTACGCCGCTTTTAGTGGGTTCCCGTGCGACAGGGACGGGGCTGTACCTGCTCGGTTGCTCCCGCGTCGACTGCGTCCGGCCGTACCGTGGCATGGCGGCTCTGCCGGTCTGCCCGGCTTCCGGCTTCGCCGCCGCTTTCGGCGCCGCCTGGGTGTTCGATCCCGGTCGTCCGGGACGAAGCGCATCGAGCCATTGCCATGGAAGCGCTCCCATGCAAGAATCGCTGCACGCGGTTCGGGGAGCCACACCGCGAGTTCAGATGCCGAGGGCAGCCGGGTCACCGGCCGGCGTCCGACTCCTCGACCGGTCCCATGGGCCGGTCGCCACCACCACCATCACGCCCGTCCGGGTCGGGCGCCCCCGAATACACCCGTGGCGCCGAGATCCGCCCCCGGCGGACGTCCGAGCGCCCTTCCACCGGGCCGTACGCGGATCCGGTCTCGCCCAAGGAGATCAGTGGTATGAATCTGTGGAGAAGGCTGTCCGGCCGCAGCCGGGCGCTCGCGCTGACCGGCGCCGGCGTCCTGGCCGCCGGTGGACTGGTGACCCTCCCGGTCACGGCGGCGCAGGCCGCGACCCAGTGCAGCGTGGACTACACCACCAGCGACTGGCCCGGTGGCTTCACCGCCACGGTGACCATCAGGAACCTCGGTGACCCGCTCAGTTCCTGGAACCTCGGCTTCACCTTCCCGAACAGCAGCCAGCGGGTGCAGCAGGGCTGGTCGGCGCGGTGGTCGCAGAGCGGCCAGAACGTCACCGCGCAGAACGAGTCCTACAACGGCTCGCTGGGCACCGGCGCCAGCACCAGCATCGGGTTCAACGGCGCGTGGAGCGGCAGCAACCCGAAGCCGGCCCAGTTCACCTTGAACGGGACGGTCTGCAACGGCGGCACCACGACCCCGACGCCGACCAGCCCGACCCCGAGGCCGACGAGCCCCACCCCCACCCCCACCCCGACCAGCCCGAGCCCGTCGCCGACCACGCCGGGCCAGAAGGTCGACAACCCGTACGCCGGGGCGAAGGGGTACGTGAACCCGGAGTGGAAGGCCAAGGCCGAGTCGGTGAGCGGCGGCAGCCGGGTGTCCAACAACCCGACCGCCGTCTGGCTGGACCGGATCGCCGCCATCGAGGGCACCGACGGCAGCAGCTCCAACGGCTCGATGGGGGTGCGGGACCACCTGGACGCCGCGCTGGCCCAGGGCGCCGGCTACATCCAGTTCGTCATCTACAACCTGCCCGGCCGGGACTGCTCCGCGCTCGCCTCCAACGGTGAGCTGGGCCCGGACGAGCTGCCCCGCTACAAGGCCGAGTACATCGACCCGATCGCCGCGATCCAGAGCGACCCGAAGTACAAGAACCTGCGGATCGTCAACATCATCGAGATCGACTCGCTGCCCAACATCGTGACCAACACCTCGGGCAACGCCGGCGGGACCGTCATGTGCGACACGGTCAAGGCCAACGGCGCCTACGTGAACGGCGTCGGCTACGCGCTGGCCAAGCTGGGCGCGATCGGCAACGTCTACAACTACATCGACGCGGCGCACCACGGCTGGATCGGCTGGGACAGCAACTTCGGCCCGGTGGCCGACATCCTGAAGACCGCGGCCACCGCCTCCGGCAGCACGGTGAACAACGTCACCGGCTTCATCGTCAACACCGCGAACTACTCCGCGCTGAAGGAGCCGTACATCAAGATCACCGACACGGTGAACGGCACCAGCGTCCGGCAGTCCAAGTGGATCGACTGGAACCAGTACGTGGACGAGCTCTCCTTCGCCCAGGCGTTCCGCAACAAGCTGGTCTCGGTCGGCTTCAACAGCAACATCGGCATGCTGATCGACACGTCCCGCAACGGCTGGGGCGGCCCGAACCGGCCCACCGGGCCGGGCGCGACCACCAGCGTCGACACCTACGTCAACGGTGGCCGCATCGACCGCCGGCTCCACGCCGGCAACTGGTGCAACCAGGCCGGTGCGGGCCTCGGCGAGCGGCCGAAGGCGGCGCCGGAGTCGGGCATCGACGCGTACGTCTGGGTGAAGCCCCCGGGTGAGTCGGACGGCTCCAGCACGGCGATCCCGAACGACGAGGGCAAGGGCTTCGACCGGATGTGCGACCCGACGTACACCGGCAACGCCCGCAACGGCAACAACCTGACCGGCGCCCTGCCCAACTCGCCGATCTCCGGCGCCTGGTTCCCGGCCCAGTTCCAGGAGCTCATGGCGAACGCCTACCCGCCGCTCTCCTGAGCCGGCGGCCGGCCCACCCGCGGCGGCGGGAGTGAGGCACCGCCGCGCGGGTTCCCCGGGCCCCTGGTCGACCCCACGTCGACCAGGGGCCCCCGGGCGTCACGGGACCGTTCTCTCGATCGCCGCCCGGCCCAGCTCGGCCAGGTCCCGCCGGGCCTGCTCCAGGTTCTCCGGGGTGGGGTCCTGGCCGCGGGCCATCACCAGGTCCTCGGGATCCCACGGCTGCTCGGCGCCCGTCCGGATGTTGTCGCCACCCGCACCGGTGCCGGTGCCGGTCGCCCCGGTCCCGGCCGCGTACGGGTCGCCGAGGATGTCCGGCGAACCGGTGTCGGGCACCGCGCCGTCCGGCTCGGTGAAGACGGGATTGTCCGGGTCGGTGCCACCGGTGCGCAGCTGCGGCACCGTGCTGTCGTCGTCCACCGCGGCGGCCACCTCGGGGGTCTCCTCCAGCGGCCGCTCGCCACCGCGGTCACGATCCGTCATGCTGCTGCCCTCCTGTCCCGTTCCGTGATCCCCACGGCGTACCCCGTGCGGGCCCGGCCATGCCGGCGGCCCGGGGGCGGGCGTCCCGGGGCCGTGGTCAGTGTTGGTCGGCGCCGGATGGCTCCGGCGGCTCGGTGGGGCGCAGCCGCTGCCAGAGCAGCATCAGCAGCCCGAAGACGAGCATCACGAGGCCGGCCCAGAGGTTGATCCGGACGCCCTGCGCCTTGTCGATCTCGGCGGACGAGTCGAAAAGGCCCATCAGGCCCACGATCAGCCCGTACGCGACGAACAGTCCGCCGATCACCCGGCGGATGTCGAACAGCCGCGCCGCCGCGGACCGTGCCTCCCGCGAGTCCTCGGTCTCGTCGACCAGCGGGTCGTGGGCCTCGCCGTGCTGGTACCGGTCGGCGTTGTCTGCCATGGCGTGCGTCCCTTCCTCAGAAGACCGGGATGTAGAAGAGGGCGGCGAGGACCACGGCGATCACGCCGAGCAGCACCGGCGAGCGGTACCAGGCGGCGTCGCCGGCCAGCGAGTCGTCCTTCAGCGTGGCGTCACTCAGGCCGTAGACCAGGCCGGTCAGCTCGTCGTTCCGCTTCGGCCGGGTCAGCGGGGTGAGGATCGCGGCCACGACGGCGACCGTCACGAAGGCGAGACCGGCGCCCCAGAAGCTCTCCTCCAGGTCGGAGTTGAAGTGCAGGACGTCGGCCAGGTGCAGCAGGTAGGTCCCGATCGCCACCACGGTGCCGGCCAGCAGCGACCAGAAGCCGGCGAGCGGGCTCATCCGCTTCCAGAACATGCCGATGATGAAGGTGCCGAAGAGCGGGGCGTTGAACACCGAGAACAGGGCCTGGATGTAGTTCATGATGTTGCTGAACCCGGCCGCGATGAACGCCGTGCCGATGCCGACCACCACCGCCACCACGGTGGCGATCCGGCCCACCTTCACGTAGTACTCGTCCGGACGGTCGCGCCTGAAGTACGCCTGCCAGATGTCGTACGTGAACACGGTGTTGAACCCGCTGACGTTGGCGGCCATGCCGGCCATGAAGGAGGCCACCAGGCCGGTGACCGCGATGCCGAGCACCCCGTTGGGCAGCAGGTCACGCATGAGCAGCGGGATCGCGTTGTTGTAGACCAGGTCGCCCTCCTCGGCGCCGAGTCCCTTCACGGTGACCAGGGCGATCAGGCCGGGGATCACGGTGACCAGCGGGATGAACAGCTTCGGGTACGCGCCGATGATCGGGGTCCGGCGGGCGGCGCTCATGTTCCGGGCGGACAGGGCGCGCTGCACCTCGGCGAAGTTGGTGGTCCAGTAGCCGAACGAGAGCACGAAGCCGAGGCCGAAGACGATGCCCAGCCAGTGCGCGCCGAGCGGGTTGTCCGTGCTGCCGGTGCCCTGCCAGGCGTGCAGCCCCGCCTCGCCGAGCTTGGAGTCGCGCACCGCGTCCATGAGGCCGCTCACGCCGCCGACCTTCACGAGGCCGAGCACGGTGATCGGCACCAGGCCGGCGACGATCACGAAGAACTGGAGGACCTCGTTGTAGATCGCGCCGGACAGGCCGCCGATGGTGATGTAGGCCAGCACGATCAGCGCGCCGATCACGATCGCCACCCAGAGCGGCCAGCCGAGCAGCGCCTGCATGATCAGCGCGAGCGCGTAGAGGTTCACCCCGGCGATGAGCACCTGGGCGACCGCGAAGCTGATCGCGTTCAGCAGGTGCGTCGGCCGGTTGAAGCGCAGCCGCAGGTATTCGGGGACGCTGCGGACCCTCGAGCCGTAGTAGAAGGGCATCATCACGATGCCCAGGAAGACCATCGCCGGCACTGCGCCGATCCAGTAGTAGTGGACGGTCATGGCGCCGTACTGGGCGCCGTTGGCCGCCATGCCGATGATCTCCAGGGCGCCCAGGTTCGCCGAGACGAACGCGAGGCCGGTGACCCAGGCGGGCAGCGACCGCCCGGAGAGGAAGAAGTCGACACTGGTGCGGATGGCCCGCCGCGCGGCGAAGCCGACGCCGAGGACGGTGATGAAGTAGAGCGCCAGGATCAGATAGTCCAGGGCGTTCATGTCCAACCGGAGACCGACACCCATCCCGCTGCTCCCTCCGTGGCGACGCTGCGCCCGCAGGTACCCACTTTGCGAAATTTCATGCTTGAAGGGCGGTCTTCACACACGGCGGAGCCCCGGCCGTCCACCGGCGCGGGGCTCCGTGCGGGATGTCGTCAGCGGCCGAGGACCCGGTCCAGGAAGTCCCGGTAGCCGCGCACGGCCACCCTGAGCTGCTCCGTGTCGGTCGAGCCGGACTCCTGCCAGCTGCCCAGCTTGGTCTTCTGCTCGCGCAGCGCGGCGGACAGCGCCTCGATGGCCTCCTCGACCAGCGACTGCGCCTCGCCGACCGCGGCCCGCGGGTCGTCCACGAAGCGGAGTTGGACGTCCCGCCAGCGGTCCCGGAAGTCCTGGGCGGTCTCCGCGGCGAAGAGGGTGGCCGCGTCGGCCGGCACGGCGCCCGGTGTGGGCCGGGCCGCGCCGGCCAGCGCGGCGCCCGCCGCGGCGGTGCTGGTGTCCGGGTCGACCATGGCCGGCTCGGCGCTGCCGTACCCGGCCCCGGCGGCGGCCTCCGCGTCGTCACGCGCCGTGCCGGAGTGGGCGGCCTCCCAGCGGTCCGGGTCGTGCAGCCGGTCGCCCGCCGTCGGGTCGGCCCGCTCGTCGTCGAACGCGTCGGTCCGGCCCGGAGCGCCGTCGCCCGGCGCGGCGGTGTCCTCGCCGCGCGGGTCCCGCTCGTCCTCGGGCCGCCCGCTGGCCATCGCGGAGGCGGCCACCGCGTCGCCCACCGAGGTCGCCCCGGCGAAGGAGGTCGGCAGCGGCGCGGGGTCGTGGTACACCGGCCGGTCGTCGGCGTCGGCGGCCTCCGCGTCGCGGATCTCCCGGGCGTCGTACGCCCGGGTCTCGTCGAGTTCCGCCCCCTCGCGGTCGGCGCGCTCGCCGGCGACCGCCGGGTCGTCGAAGGTGCCCCGGTCGTCCAGTGCGTCCTCGGGCACCTCGGCCCGGGCGGCCCGCTCGGCGTCGGGCCCGTCCCCGGCGGTCCGGTCGTCCGGCGGCGGGACCGGCACCGGCGCGGACCGGACGGCCTCGGGGTGGTCCTGCGTGACCTGCTGCTCTTCCTGACGCATGGCGGCGGCCTCCTCAGCGGCTCGTGGCGTCGTGCTCGTGGTCGGGGTGGCGCTGCGCCGGCGGCTGGTGCCCGACCGGGTCCTCGCCGAGCAGGTCGGCGAAGAGGGCCCGGTAGTGCACGAGCGCCTGCCGGAGTTCCTCGGTGCCGGCCTCGCCGCGCTCGTTGCGCAGCCGGATGTCGTGGGCGTCGCGGTAGTGGGTCAGGGTGCGGGCGTGCTCGACGGAGAGGTGGGCGATCTGTTCCGAGAAGTCCCCGGTGGGGTATCCGCGCTCCGCGATCAGCCGGCTGACCAGTTCGTCGGCGTCGCCGACGGTTTCGGCGGGGGAGTCGACGAAACGCACCTGGAGTTCCTCCCAGGCGGAGGCGTACCGGGCGCGGGACTCCGCACTGAGCGGGGTCAGCTCCAGCTCGGCGTGGCGGCGTTCCCGCTCCCGCAGCTCCCGCTCGGCGGCGCCCCGGCTGTCCTGCTCCTCGACGGCCCGGTCGTACTCGGGGCCGAAGCGCTGCCGGAGCGCCCGGCGGCGGCTGGCGACCACGGCGACCGCGGCCAGCGCCGCGAGCACCAGAACGACGATGACTATGACGACTACCTGCGTGGGCGACATGGCTCCTCCTTCGCCCGCTGGTATTCCCTCCGGCCGGTGATCGCCAATCCCGATCGGCGGTACTTTCCTGCGCGGTCGCGCCCACGGTGCCTGCCCACGGCACGGCCGGGCACACATCGGGTTCGTGCCGCGAAAGAGTGGACTCGTTCCAGAAACTGCGCCCGGGCGGGTGGCCGGGGCCGCCCGGCGCCTCCGTACCGGGCGGGGCGCGGCGGTGACGGGGGCGGTGAGCCGGTCTTCCGTACGCCCCTTGAGGACGAACGTTCCGGCGGTGGTTCCCGTCCAACGGTGTCCACAGCGAACATTCCGGACCGTAGTGAGGGGCGAGACGGCCGGTAGTGCTTCCGGCTGGGATTACGTATCCTGCCCAAGGCGCCCGGGCCGGGGCCCGGCGTCGCGGCCCTTCCGGCCGGTGCCGGCGCCACCCCTGCGACACCTTCCCCCGGGCGAGGTTGGATGAACACCCGAGACTGGCCGATCCGCGCCAAGCTGACCGCGCTGGTCATCGGTCCGGTGACCGGGCTGCTGGCACTGTGGATCTTCGCCACCACGCTGACCTTCGGGCCGGCCCTCGACCTGCTCGCCGCGCGTACCCTCCTCTATGACCTGGGCCGACCCGGCGAGAGCGTGGTCGCCGAGCTGCAACGGGAACGCCGGCTCTCGGTCGTCCAGCTCGCCGGCGACACCGTCCTGCCGGCCCTTGCCGAGCAGCGCGACCGCACCGACCGGGCGATCGCCGAGCTGCGCCGCCGGGTCGACGGGGAGAAGCTCCGCGATGCCGCCGACGACCTGCTCGACGCCCGGCTCGACCAGCTGGTCTCCGCGCTCGACGCGCTGCCCGCCGGGCGGGGCTTCATCGACGGCCGGAAGGTGGACCAGGCCGGCGCCGTCGGGCTCTACAGCGGAATGATCGGCTCCGCCTTCCAGACCTTCTCCGCCATGGCCACGCTGCCCGACGCCCAGCTCAACCGGCAGGCGCTGGCGCTCACCGGGCTCGGCCGGTCCCGGGAGCTGCTCGGCCAGGCCGACGCGCTGCTGGCCGGCGCGGTGACCGCCGGCCGGTACGCCGAGGGCGAGCACGAACAGCTGGTCCGCACCATCGAGAACCAGCGCTTCCTGGCCGAGAACGCGGTGGCCGACCTGCCACCCGCCGAACGGACCGGATACCAGCGGCTCACCGAGGGGGCGGCGTTCGTCCGGCTGCGCGCCCTCCAGGACACCCTGGTCCGGGCCCCCGGCCTGCCGGCCGGGTTCGACATCCGGGCCTGGGAGACCAGCCACGCCGAGGTCTCGCAGGGCCTGCGGGACTTCGAGCTGCGCGGCGCGGACACCCTCACCGAGCGGTCCGTGCCGATGGCGGTCCAGATCCTGATCCGGCTCGCCGCCGCCGGGGTGCTCGGCCTGGTCGCCATCGTGGTCTGCGTGCTCGTGGCGCTGCGGGTCGGCCGGTCCCTGGACCGCCGGCTCACCGGGGTACGCACCGCCGCGCTGGAGATGGCCGAGCAACGCCTTCCCGACGTGGTGGCCCGGCTGCGCCGCGGCGAGGAGGTCGACGTCGCCCGCGAGGCGCCCGAGCTGGACCACGGCAGCGACGAGATCGGCCAGGTGGGGCGCGCCTTCAACGAGGTGCGCCGCACGGCCGTGCAGGCCGCCGTCGACGAGGTGACCCTGCGCCGCGGCCTCAACGAGGTCTTCCTGAACATCGCCCGGCGCAGCCAGGGCCTCGTGCACCGGCAGCTGGCGCTGCTGGACCGGCTGGAGCGGCGGACCGAGGACCCGGACGAACTGGCCGGGCTCTTCCAGGTCGACCACCTCGCCACCCGGCTCCGGCGGCACGCCGAGGACCTGGTCATCCTGGCCGGCGCCGCCCCCGGCCGGGGCTGGCGCAACCCCGTCGCCGCGGTCGACGTGGTGCGCGGCGCGATCTCCGAGGTCGAGGCGTACGACCGGGTCGACGTCGGCGAGGTCCAGCCGGCCGGGGTGCTCGGCCGCGCCGTCGGCGACGTGATCCACCTGCTCGCCGAGCTGATCGAGAACGCCACCGTCTTCTCCCCGCCGGGCACCCGGGTGGACGTCAGCGGTCGCACCGTGCCCGGCGGCTACACCGTCGAGATCACCGACCGGGGGCTCGGCATGTCGGCGCCGGCGCTGGCCGAGGCCAACCGCAAGCTGTCCCACGCCCCGGAGTTCGACCCGACCGACAGCGCCCGGCTGGGCCACTTCGTGGTCGCCCGGCTGGCCGCTCGCCACGGTGTCCGGGTCGAGCTGCGGCCGGCCGTACCCGGTGGAACCACGGCCGCTGTCTTCGTCCCGTCGGACCTGGTCACCGCCGAGCCGGCGCTCGGCCCGGCCGGCCCGGACGCCGACCGGCCCGGGCGGGACGACCGGCGGATGGCCAAGGTGACCCGGCTGGCCACCGTCCCCCGGACGCGGGCCGCCCGGCCCGGCCGGGACCGCCCCGAGTCGGCGGTCGTGCCGCTGCCCGCCGCCCGTGCCTCCGCCGTCGAGACGCCGGCGGACGTCGACGGACTGCCCCGCCGGGTCCGCCGGCGCGGGCCGGCGGCCCGCCCCCGGCCGGTCGTCGCGGACAACCCGGCGCACCGCCCGCCCGAGGAGGCCCGGCGCACCATGTCCGCGCTCCAGGCGGGCACCGCCCGGGGCCGCCGTGACGGCTCCCGCGCCGCCGCCGACCCGACCGCCGCGCGCCGCGGGCCCGCCTCCCCGGCGGCGAGCGGACCGGCCGCCGACCCCGCCGCCGGCCCTGGCCGGGCCGGCGCTCCGTCCACCGACGCGGCCCGTGCCCGGGCCGCCGAGCCCTCCCCGCCCGAACCGGCGGCGGCTCCGGACCAACGAACCGCGACTGAGAGGGACGCCTAGTGGTGCACACGACGCGGCAGAACGCCGATCTCGACTGGTTGCTCGACGACCTGGTGGAGCGGGTGCCGGGCGCCCGCCAGGCGGTGGTGCTGTCGGCGGACGGCCTCATGCTCGGCGCGTCCGCCGAGCTGGACCGCACCGACGCGGAACACCTCTGCGCCCTGGCCTCCGGTTTCTCCAGCCTCGCCAAGGGGGCCACCCGGCACGTGGGTGGCGGCGCGGTCCGGCAGACCGTGGTGGAGATGGAGTCGGCGTACCTGTTCGTCACGGCCGCCGGGCAGGGCGCCTGCCTGGCGGTGGTGAGCGACGCCGACGCCGACATCGGGCTCGTGGCGTACGAGATGGCCATGCTGGTCATCCGGGTCGGCGAGAACCTCAGCGCACCGGCCCGCACGGCGGCGACCGATGCGGGCTGAGCCGCCGGGCCCCCACCACGAGTGGCTGGACGCCGCCGCCGGTCCCGTGGTCCGCCCGTACACCGTGACCGGCGGCCGGGTGCGCCCGCCGGTCGACGGCTTCGACCTGGTGGCGTTCGTGCTGACCACGCCGGGGGCCGACCCGGCCGGGGTGCCCGGTCTCCAGCCGGAGCACCGGCGCCTCGTCGAACTGGCCCGCCGGCCGGTGGCCGTGGCCGACCTCGCCGCGGACCTGGATCTCGCCGTCGGCGTGGTCCGGGTGCTGCTCGGCGACCTTCTCGCCCGGGGGCTGGTCACGGTGCGCCGGCCGGCCGCCGCCCACCTGCCCGACGACAACATCCTCAAGGCGGTGGTCAGTGGACTCCGTGCGCTTTGACCGGGAGCCGGCCGCGCCGCGGGTGCCGCTGGCTCTGAAGATCCTCATCGCCGGTGGCTTCGGCGCGGGCAAGACGACGCTGGTGAGCGCGTTGAGCGAGGTCCGGCCGTTGCAGACCGAGGAGGTGCTGACCGGCGCCGGCATCGGCACCGACGACGTCTCCGGGGTGGAGCAGAAGTCGACCACCACGGTGGCCATGGACTTCGGCCGCATCACCATCAACGACGACCTGCAGGTCTATCTCTTCGGCACCCCGGGGCAGGACCGGTTCTGGTTCCTCTGGGACGAGCTGGCGTTCGGGGCGCTCGGCGCCGTGGTGCTCGCCGACACCCGGCGGCTGGCCGACTGCTTCCCCTCGATCGACTACTTCGAGCAGCGGGGCATCCCGTTCGTGGTGGGCGTGAACTGCTTCGACGGGTCCCGCCGGTTCAGCCTGGAGGCGGTCCGCGACGCCCTGGACCTGGACCCGGACGTGCCGCTGGTGCTCTGCGACGCCCGGGACCGGCAGTCCGGCAAGCTGGTGCTGATCTCGCTGGTCGAGCACGTCGCGCGGCAGCGGGGCGAGCCGGTGCCGGTGGGCTGATCCGGCTCCGCCCGCCGGCCCGCCCGCGACCGGTCGGGAAGCCCGCGCCGGGAATGACGCCTAACCGGGCGGCTCACCGGGAAGCCTCTGGTTGGATCGACGGTGAGACGGCGGAAGGGTGGGAGCGGTGACCGGGCAGGACACGATCGTCCACATCGGGGGCTACACGGCGGAGGCGGGCGGCCGGGCCGAGGGCATCGTGGCCGCCCGACGCGATCCGGCGACGGGCGCGCTGACCCCGCTCGGCACGGTGGCGGTCACCCCGTCGCCGTCGTTCCTCGTCCGGCACCCGGCGCTGCCGGTGCTCTACGCGGTCAACGAGCTGGCCGAGGGGCAGGTCAGCGCCTTCCGGTCCGGTCCGGGCGGCGACCTCGACCCGCTCGGCGTACGCCCGACCGGCGGCGCGGAGCCCTGCCACCTGGCGGTGGCGCCGGACGGGCGGCACCTGTTCGTGGCGAACTACGGGGGCGGGAGCGTGGCGGTGTTCCCGCTCGACGCCGACGGGACGCCGGGGGAGCGCAGCGACCTGATCCGGCACGAGGGGCACGGCGCCGACCCGGAGCGGCAGGAGCAGGCGCACTGCCACATGGTCTCGCCGGACCCGGCCGGCGGTCCGCTGCTCGCCGTCGACCTGGGCACCGACTCGGTCTACCGGTACGACCTCGACGTCTCCTCCGGGCAGCTGGTGCCCCGCGCCCCCCGGCTGCGGACGCCGGCCGGCACCGGCCCCCGGCACCTGGCCCGGCACCCGGACGGGCGGCGCTGCTGGCTGGTCGGCGAGCTGGACGGGACGGTCACCGCGTACGACCTCACCCCGGACGGGCTGCACCAGCGGGTCCGGGTGGAGGCCAGTGGCCGGGCCGGGCACGTGCAGCCCTCCGAGGTCGCCGTCGGGCCGGACGGCCGGTTCCTCTACGTGGGCAACCGGGGGGTGGGCACGGTCGCGGTGTTCGCGCTGGCCGGGGACGCGCCCGAGCTGGTGGCCGAGGTGGACACCGGTGGCGAGTGGCCGCGGCACTTCGCCCTGACCGGCGAGCACCTCTACGTGGCCGACGAACGGGCCGGCATGATCAGGGTCTTCCGGGTGGATCCCGGCACCGGTGTGCCGGAGCCGGTGGGGGAGCCGGTGCCGATGGCGAGCCCCACCTGTGTCCGTCCGTGACCGGACGGTCACCGGAACACCGTCCGCAGTGGACTTTGATCACCTGGGATGACTGATCACTCACTCAACGTAATGATTTGGCGATCAACTGTTTCTCCTGCGTAACTTTCGTCCGAACGGTTGTGGCACTAACCCCACGAGATACGCAAGATGGTCACCGTGTCTGGCCGCCATCGCATGCGTTCGAACCTCCGTGGGGCAGGTGCCGTTGCCGCGGCGACCGCGCTCGTCGTCGTCGTAGCCGGCTCCTGGTTCGGTTATCAGCAGCTGGCGGGCCCGAACTGCTCGGGACGGATCGAGCTGTCCGTCGCGGCGGCGCCGGAGATCGCCCCCGCCGTCCGCGGGGCGGCCGAGCAGTGGGTCTCCGACGGCGCCGCCGTCGGCGAGACCTGCATCGCCGTGAACGTCTCCTCCGCCGAGCCGGTCGACGTGGCCGCCGCGGTGGCGAGCAAGCACGGCGCCACCCTGGCCGGCGTCGGGCAGGCCAGCGGCACCGTGGCCACGCCGGACGTCTGGGTGCCGGATTCCTCCACCTGGCTGCTGCGGCTCAAGAGTGGCGGCGCCACCGCCTTCGCGCCGGCCAACGGCGCCTCGATCGCCCGCAGCCCGGTGGTCGTCGCGCTGCCGGAGCCGGTGGCCTCCCGGGTCGGCTGGCCGGACAAGAAGCTCACCTGGACCGACCTGCTGGGCCAGGTGACCAGCAGCAAGCCGCTGCGCGCCGGGATCGTCGAGCCGACCCAGGACGCGGCGGGCCTGTCCGGGCTGCTCTCGCTGACCGCCGCCGCCAGCGCCACCGGCGCCGCCGGTTCACCGAAGGCGCAGGAGGCGATGGTCGGCGCGCTGCGGGCGCTGGCCACCAACCGTTCCTCACTGCGGCAGGACCTCCTCGCCCGCTTCCCGCGCTCGTCCGACCCGACGGCCATCGCCAACGCGCTGGGCGCCGCGGCGCTGTCGGAAGAGGACGTGATCGCCTACAACAGCACCAAGCCGCCGATCCCGCTGGCCGCGCTCTACCTGGAGCCGGCGCCCATGCCGCTGGACTACCCGTTCGCGGTGCTGCCCGGCATCGAGCCGACCAAGGCGTCGGCCGCCCGGGTGCTCTTCGAGGTGCTGC
Source organism: Micromonospora sp. NPDC005707 (assembly GCF_040631005.1). NCBI lineage: Bacteria > Bacillati > Actinomycetota > Actinomycetes > Micromonosporales > Micromonosporaceae > Micromonospora > Micromonospora sp. NPDC005707. The sequence goes on along the minus strand of NZ_JBEXYR010000005.1, from coordinate 116,983 downwards.
GTACTCCGGGCTTCAAGAACCGGCTGGCCGGGCAGGCGCTGCGGGCCCCGGACGGCAACTGGGGCGACGGGTTCAAGGCGCCGCAGGGCGCACCGAGCCCGGCCAACGGCGGCGCGAGCGCCGTCCCGCCGTCCGGCCAGGGCGGCGCGGCGGACCTGGACCCGGTCGCCATCCAGAAGGCGACCACCACCTGGTCGGTGGCCACCCAGTCCGGTCGCATGCTCTGCGTCATCGACGTCTCCGGCTCGATGAAGAAGCCGGTGGCGACCGCGGGTGGCGCCAGCCGGGAGCAGGTCACGGTCGCCGCCGCGAGCCAGGGCCTCGGGCTCTTCGACGACTCCTGGTCGATCGGCCTGTGGACCTTCTCCACGAACCTGAACGGTCCGCAGGACTACCGGGAGCTGCTCGAGATCAAGCCGCTGTCGAGCAACCGCGGCCCGCTCCAGCAGCGCCTGGCCGGGATCCGGCCGTCGGACGGCGACACCGGCCTCTACGACACCATGCTGGCGGCCTACAAGAAGGTCCAGCAGGACTGGGAACCGGGCAAGGTCAACTCGATCGTGCTGTTCACCGACGGCAAGAACGACGACGACAACGGCATCTCCCAGAAGGCGCTGCTGGACCAGCTGAAGAAGCTGCAGGACGACGAGCAGCCGATTCAGGTGATCATCATCGGTATCGGCACCGAGGTCAGCCGCGCCGAGCTCAAGTCGATCACGGACGTGACCCGGGGTGGCGCATTCGTGACCACCGACCCGAGCAAGATCGGCGAGATCTTCCTGCAGGCGATCGCGCTGCGGCCGCCGGCGCCGCGCTGACCCGACACTCAGCGAACGCATTCCGCCGTACCGGCGAAACCGGTACGGCGGAACGCTTCCCGGCCCGAACGGCCGGGAGAAAACTGACGGCAATGTGTCCGAAGCAATCGGTAACCATAATTGTCGAGGCAAGATGACCGGGTGCTCCGAGCCACGGGATCCCCACCGGGACCGCGCGGCGCGGGGTCGTCCTGAGCGAAGTGGGGAGGGCCGGTGACCTCGGCGACGCTGTTGACCCCCGCCAGCACGTCGTCGCGACCCGGTGGCGACCGCCCCGGACCGACGACGCGCGCCGCGGAGCGGGCCTACATCCGGGTCCTGGCGGTGCTGGACACCGCCGTGCTGACCGTGGCCATCCTGATCGGGTACGTGGCGCGGTTCGGCGACGAGCAGCCGAGCGGCTCCGAGATCCCCTACGTGGTGGTCGCGCCCGCCCTGCTGCTGGTCTGGCTGGTCTCGCTCAAGGCGATGCGCTGCTACGACGACCAGGTGCTCGGCTACGGCGCCGACGAGTACCGGCGGGTCAGCGCCGCGAGCCTGCGGCTGGCCGGCGGCATCGCCATCGCCGGCTACATCGCCGACGTCGGGGTCTCCCGGGGCTTCCTGGCCGTCTCCTTCGCGGTCGGCACGCTCGGCCTGGAGGTGGCCCGGTTCGCCGCCCGCAAGCGGCTGCACCGCGCCCGCGACCGGGGCGCCGGCTGGTCCCGCAAGGTGCTCGTGGTCGGCGACACCGCCCACGTGCTGGAGCTGGTGCACACCCTGCGCCGCGAGCCGTACGCCGGCTACCAGGTGGTCGGCGCCTGCATCCCCGACGCGCTGCTGGCCCCGGTGCCGCAGCGGCTGGGCGACGTGCCGGTGGTGGGCTCGTTCCGGGGCATCCCCGAGGCGGCCACCGCGATCGGCGCGGACACCGTGGCGGTCACCGCCTCGGGCGAGCTGACCGCCGCCCGGCTGCGCCGGCTGGGCTGGCAACTGGAGGGCACCGGGGTCGACCTCGTGGTGGCCCCGGCGCTGACCGACGTCGCCGGCCCGCGCATCCACACCCGGCCGGTGGCCGGCCTGCCACTGATCCACGTCGAGGCGCCCGAGTTCCGGGGCGCCCGCAAGCTGGTCAAGGGGCTTGTCGACCGCTCGATCTCGCTGATCGCCCTGCTCCTGCTCGCGCCCCTGCTGGTGGTGATCACGCTCGCCATCAAGCTGGACAGCCGCGGCCCGGTGCTGTTCCGCCAGACCCGGGTCGGCCAGGGCGGCAAGGAGTTCGGCGTCTTCAAGTTCCGCACCATGGTGGTCAACGCCGACGCCCTGCTCGCCGAGCTGGCCGCGCGCAACGAGACCGACGGCCTCATGTTCAAGATGCGCGACGACCCCCGGGTGACCCGCGTGGGCAAGCTGCTGCGCAAGTGGTCCCTGGACGAGCTGCCCCAGCTGGCCAACGTGCTACTCGGCCAGATGAGCCTGGTCGGCCCGCGCCCGCCGCTGCCCTCCGAGGTGGCCCGCTACGACGGCGACGTGGCCCGCCGGCTGCTGGTCAAGCCCGGCATGACCGGCCTCTGGCAGGTCAGCGGCCGGTCCGACCTGAGCTGGGAGGACGGCATCCGGCTCGACCTCTACTACGTGGAGAACTGGTCCCTCGCCGCCGACCTGACCATCCTTTGGAAGACCTTCGGCGCGGTGCTCAACAGCCGCGGCGCGTACTAAGCCTTCCCGGTCAATGCCCTGCGGCGGTGCGCGGTTGTCCGGTTCATGTGATTAGTCGTGGCGGCCTCCCTTGCTGCTCCCAGCGTCGAGTGCAGGGCCAGTGCCTGGGTCGCGAGGGCCGCGATGCCCTCGTGCAAGCTGCGTAGCTGGTGGGGTGGCTGATCCGGTTGCCGCGGGTCAGATGGGTCATGGGGTGTCGAGCAGCGAGACGGGAACGGCACGGCCATGCGGAAGCTAGTCGGTGTCTGCCCCTTGCGGCTACTGCGCCGGTGGCGCTCGTGCCCAGCAAGCCGACGGCACCGCATGGTTTCGTCGCGTACAGGCAGCGTGGCGGTGTGGGTGGTTTTACCAGCTGATGCGGGACTCCGGTCACGATGATTTGTCAGAGGACCACTTCGTATCGGAGTTCGGCGCCATCGCTCGTCGATCCCGCCTATTGATGGCACTTCCCCAGTGCCACCGATTCCGGCCTATCACAGCCTTCTCCGAATCGCTCATTGACGTGCACTACCGGCGGCGGTACTTTCAGACCGACCATCGACAGGTGTGACGGGGCCCTGATCGTTTGAGTGCTGTTGCGCGGTCGGGCCCAATTGGAGGGAGACTGCGTGAAGCTTCGGAAAGAGACCCTTGGACGTGTCCTGATGGCAGGGGCGGCCGCGATCGGACTGGTATTGGCCGTGGAGACGCCGGCTCTGGCTTCATCGGACGCGTACCTTGAGTACTACTCCAGTGACGGCATCCTCCGTGGGAAAGGCTACTTCCAAGCCGACCCCTACGCTGGGGATCCTGGTGATGCGATCAAGGCGTGCGACGTCTCCGGTGACGGCTACGGTATCGAGGTCCAGATGGACATCAACCCGGATGCGTCCCCCTACTGGCAAACTGACCGTGTTGCGACAACTCGCGGCCATAACGCGACGTACTGCAGCCCTTGGGTAACCGGGAACATCGCCGACGAGACCAAAGTTGAGCTGAAGATCTGCCTCGTCAAGGGCACGGACTTTGAGGTCTGCACAAGTCCGGTGGTTCGCCGCGCCTAGGGCTCTACAGCGAGTGGAAATTGGTATTCGGCGTCCACGTGAACTTCTCTGCCTCGTACAGATTTCCGGCCTGATTAGGTATCGGAATAACGAGCTCGGCAGGTCGCTGGGTTTCACCTGAGGCTCGTCGCGCGGTTGGCGCCTCAGCGGGTCGGTGCCGGACCCATGCGGGTACTGTCCGTGACGGTCGGTGTGCAGCAAGCCCGACAGGCGCAACACGGTTTCGTCCCGTACCGGCAGCGTGGCGGCGTGGGAGATTCTCATAGCTGGTGCGGGACTCCGGTCACGATGATTTGTCAGAGGATCACTTCATCGGAGTCCCGCGCCGTCACCCGTCGATCCCGGCCGTTGATGGCGCTTCCCAGCGCCACCGACTTCCCGATAGCACGCCTGGTCACGGCTGCGGGCCGAGCCAGTCCAGGCAGACCACCACCGCGTCGTCGACCAGGTCGCCGGCCACGAAGGCGCGCAGGTCGCCGATCAGCGACCGGACGGCGTCCAGCGGCTCCATGGGCCCGGTGCGCCGCAGGAAGCGGTCCAGCGCGGTCTCGCCGTAGCGGATCCGCTCCGAGGTGGCGTCGATCACCCCGTCGCTGACCACGAAGAGCCGGTCCCCGCGGTGCAGCTCGAAGCGCTGCTCCCGGTAGTCGGTGCCCTCGAACATGCCGAGCGGGAACTGCTTGTCCAGGACCTGCTCGGTCACCTCGCCGTCGCGCAGCAGCACCAGGCGGGGCGAGCCGGCGTCGACCACGGTCAGCGTCCCGCTCGCCAGGTCCAGCTCCAGCAGGAGCGCGGAGAGGTGCTGCTCGCCCCGGTGCAGCGCGTAGATCGCCTGGTCGGCCAGGGCGGCCTGGTCGGCCAGCCCCAGCTGGGCGCGGCGGGCGTTGCGCAGGGCGTGGGTGGCCAGCGAGGTGAGCATCGAGGCGGCCACCCCCTCGCCCGACCCGTTGACCACCGACAGCCAGAGCCGGTGGCCGTCGTCGGACCAGTCGAAGCCGTCGCCGCGCACGGCGTACGCCGGCTCCAGCTGGCCGGCCAGGCTGAAGGAGGGGCGGATCCGGCTGCGGCCGGGCAGCAGCTCCCACTGCATCTCGGCGGCCAGGGTGAGCCGGCGGCTGCGCCGAGCGGTCAGGTAGATGTCGGTGGTGGCCGCCACGGCGGCCAGCTCGTGCCCGAGCGCGGTGGCGACGGCGTCCAGCTCGCTCAGGGCGGCCGGGTCAGCCGGCAGCGGCGAGACCCGGAGCACCCCGCGCCGCTCGCCGCGCATCCCGACCGGGAACCAGCCGGTGCCCTCCGACACGACGGGCTCCTGATGGTCGAAGCAGCGCCAGGCCGGATGGCCGGGTGTGACGATCGGCTCACCGCCGTCCAGGGGCAGCAGCGCGGCCAACCGGTAGTCGACCTGGTACAGCTCGGCGTCGGTGATCCCGTACGACCGTTCCAGCTCGGCGGCGAGCCGGTCGACGAGCTGGTCGGTCGGCGCTTCGGTGAGGCTCCGCCGCGCCCGATCCTCCGGTCCGCTCATCTTTGCTCCTTTGCACAGGTCGCCGGCCTGGTGAGGCGAGTAGTCTCGGGCCCACCATGGCCGAAGAACACGGTCCCCAGGGACCTGATGCGAGTATGGCCGCCGCTCTGGACGAGGCGGCGGGCACCCTGCTGGCTGTCTGGGAGGCGGCCCGGGAGCGGACCACGAGCCGGCTCTCGGGTGCCCAGCTGCGCGCGGTCATGGTCGTGGAGCAGTACGACGGGATCAACCTCCGTCGGCTCGCCACCCTGACCGACATGCTGCTCTCCTCCGCCAGCCGGCTCTGCGACCGGCTGGTGGCGGCCGGCATGCTGGAGCGGGAGCCGGGCCGGTACGACCGGCGCGAGATCGCCCTGCACCTCACCCCGTCGGCCACCCGGCTCCTCGCCGAGCTGCGCGCCGACCGGCGGCACCGGCTGGACCGGATCCTGGTCGGCATGAGCCCGGAGGGGCGGGCGGCGCTGACGCGCGGGATGCGCGAGTTCGACGAGGTCGCCCGGCGCGGGGAGGCCGCCGCCGCCGAGGGCTGGCCGGTGCTCCAGCCGTCGGGGGAGCGGATCGGTGACCAGCGGGCGGAGCCGGAGTCACCCGGCGATCCGCCGGTGGCCCGCACCGCCTGACCGGGCCGGGCCGGTCCCTCCCGCCGCCACGACCAGCATGGCGATGTCGTCGTGCACCTGGCCGTCGAGCCACTCGTCGACGAGCTGGAGCAGCCGGTCGACCAGCGCGGCGGGTGGCAGCCCGGCTCCGGACGCGAGCGCCCGCCGCAGCCGGACGTCGCCGAACATCTCCAGCCGGCTGGGCCCGCCCCGGGCCTCGGTCACCCCGTCGGTGTACGCCACCAGCAGGTCGCCCGGGGCCAGGCGTACCTGCGCCTGCACGAAGCGGGCCGCGGTCAGCGCGCCGACCGGCATGCCGCCCACCCGCACCGGCTCGATCCGGCCGCCGGTGCGGACCACGAGCGGGGCCGGGTGCCCGCCGCCGGCCACCCGGACCAGCAGCCCGCCGTCCGGCTCGCGGGTCAGGGCGCCCAGCAGGAGGGTGGTGAACTGGGCCCGGCGGGCCGCGTCGGGTGCGTCCAGCAGCGCGCGGTTGAGCAGCTCCATCAGCTCTCGCGGGCGCGGCTCGACCAGCCGCAGGGTCTGCAGCGACTGGCGTACGCGCCCGGTCAGCACGGCCGCGCCGACCCCCTTGCCGCAGACGTCGCCGAGGGCGAAGAGGCCGCCGTCGGGGGTGGGGAAGAGGTCGTAGAAGTCGCCCCCGATGCGCAGGGTGTCCCCGGCGGCGCGGTAGCCGCCGGCCAGCGTCATCCCGGGCAGCCCCGGCAGGTCCGGGGGAAGGAGGCTGTTCTGGAGCACGCGGGCCAGGTGGGCCTGTTCGCCGTAGAGGTCGGCGGCCGCCAGCGCGGCTCCCGCCCGGGCGGCGAACTCCCGGGCCAGCTCGACCTCCCGCGGATCGAAGCCGCTCCGCTCGCGGCGGCGGGCCAGGATGAGCGCGCCGGCCGGGCCGCCCGCGCTGCGCATCGGGCTGATCAGCACGGTGCCGGGCCGGCCGAAGCCCGCGGGCAGCACCTCGGCCAGGTCGGCCAGCTCGGCGTCGAGCCAGGGGCTGGGCCCGGTGACGTCCCCGTCGAGCGCCTCGATCAGCCCGGGCACCGACTCGACCGTCCGCCAGCCGGCGACGCCGGTGACCGGACCGAGTTCGTCGGCGGCGTACCGGACCCAGTGCGGCCGGTCCTCGGCGGGCGGGGACGGGCGGTGCACGACCACGGCGGCGTCGGCCAGGTAGGGCACCGGGAGGGTGACGGCGGCCCGCAGCGTCCGGTCCCGGTGCAGGGAGAGCCCGAGCCGGCTGCCCGCCCGGGCCAGGAACGCGGTGCGGGACCGCTCGGCCAGCAGCGCGTCGGCGTGTGCCTGCTCCTCGGTGACGTCCCGCACGTACCAGGCGCTGGTGCCACCGGCCAGGCCGCGCCGGACGCCGCGCAGCCGCCGGCCGTGGTGCTCGGTGTCGAAGGTGTCGCCGCCGGCGCGCACCGCGCCCGCCAGCGCGGGCACCGCGCAGCCGGCCAGGTCGACGCCGGGGGAGAGCTCGGGGAGGAGCTCCGCGGCCGGCGCGTTGACCAGGGTCACCACGCCGGCCCGATCGGTGGTCACGACGGCCTCGGCGAGACCGTCCAGCACCTCGCGGGCGAGCTGGGAGTCGTCCGGCAGCGCGGCCCCGGCCGGCCGTCGGGCCGTCGTCACCGCCGGTGGCCGGGCGCTTCGGTCGGTCGAACCGTGCGCATGCTGTCGGTGCACTCCTCGGTCGCGGATCCGTTGCCTGGGAGCAAGCGTACCGAGCGGGGGCGCGGTGAGCCCGTGGCGGAGCGTCCCGGTCACCCGGAGCGGGCCAGCCAGGCGACCGGCTTGTCGACCACCCGGCGGACCACCGAGGCGGCCCCACCGACCGCCGCGGAGCGGGCCCCGAGCGCCGCCGGGCGCACCGTCACCGGCGACCAGGCGGCGGTGAGCACCCGCCGGGAGATCTCGGCGACCACCGGCGGGCGCAGCCAGGGAGCGAGCGGGGCGTAGCCGCCGCCGAGCACCACGGTGTCCAGGTCGAGCAGGTTCACCACGCCCGCCACGGCCACCCCGAGGGCGGTCCCGGCGTCCGCCAGGGCGGCCAGCGTGGCCGGGTCGCCCGCCCCGGCCAGGTCGGCCAGCCGGGTGGCGGCGGTGTCCGCGGGCAGGTCCGCGCCGGCCAGGCCGGCGGCGGCCAGGATGGCTTCCTGGCCCGCGTACCGCTCCAGGCAGCCCTGGCCGCCGCAGCGGCACGGCCGCCCCTGCGGCTGCACCGGGATGTGACCGATCTCGCCGCTCCAGCCGCGCGCGCCCCGGTAGAGCACGCCGTCCAGCACGATCCCGGCGCCGATGCCGATCTCGCCGGTGATGTGCAGGAAGCTGGTCGAACCGGGCGGGCCGGCGTGCAGCTCGCCGAGGGCGGCCAGGTTGGCCTCGTTGTCGACCACCAGGGGTGGGATGCCGTCGACCGGCTCGGCGAGCGGGTGCCCGGCGAGCAGGGCGGGCACGTCGACGTCCCGCCAGCCGAGGTTGGGCGCGAGCCGGACCAGGCCGCCGCCGTCGACCAGGCCCGGCACGGCGAGCGCCGCGCCGGCCAGGGTCAGCCCGTCGCGTACGGCGGCGGCACGTGCCTCGGCGGCCAGCGCGGCGAGCCTCCGCAGGGCGTCGGCGGGGGCGACCGGGCGCAGGTCGGCGCGGCGCACCAGGTGGTGCCGGACCGCCCCGGTCAGGTCGACCACGCAGGCGGCCAGGTAGTCGACGTTCACCTCCAGGCCGAGCCCGGCGGGGCCGTCGGCGGCCAGCACCAGCCCGCGGGCGGGCCGCCCGGCCCCGGTGCGCGGCGCGGGTTCGGCCTCGGCGACCAGCCGGCCGGCGATCAGGTCGTCCACCACGGCGGAGACGGTGGCCCGGGTCAGCCCGGTCCCGGCCGCGATCCCGGCCCGGGACGGCGGTCGGTCGGCGGTGGCGATCCGGCGGAGCACGACCGCGAGGTTGAGCTCGCGGAGGCTGCCCTGGCGGACCGCGCCGGCGGTGCTGGCGCTGGTCACCCCTTGACACTGCCACAGCGCCGCCATTTAATTCAACCACTGAACAAATTGTGGACGACACCACCACCCGGAGGTTCCCATGGCGCCCCGTCCCACCCCCGCGGACAAGTTCTCCTTCGGTCTCTGGACGGTGGGCTGGCAGGCCCGTGACCCGTTCGGCGACGCCACCCGACCCGCCCTGGACGCCGTCGAGGCCGTGCACCGGCTCGCCGAGCTCGGGGCGTACGGGATCACCTTCCACGACGACGACCTGATCCCCTTCGGCGCGGACGCCACCACCCGCGACCAGCACATCGCCCGGTTCCGCAAGGCCCTCGACGAGACCGGCCTGGTCGTGCCGATGGTCACCACCAACCTCTTCAACCACCCGGTGTTCAAGGACGGCGGCTTCACGAGCAACGACCGGGACATCCGCCGGTACGCGCTGCGGAAGGTGCTGCGCAACGTCGACCTCGCCGCCGAACTGGGCGCCCGCACCTTCGTCATGTGGGGCGGCCGGGAGGGCGCCGAGTACGACGTGGCCAAGGACGTCCGGGCCGCGCTGGACCGCTACCGCGAGGCCGTCGACCTGCTCTGCCAGTACGTCGTCGACCGCGGCTACGACCTGCGCTTCGCCCTCGAACCGAAGCCGAACGAGCCGCGGGGCGACATCCTGCTGCCGACCGTCGGGCACGCGCTGGCGTTCATCTCCACCCTGGCCCGCCCGGAGCTGGTCGGCCTCAACCCCGAGGTCGGCCACGAGCAGATGGCCGGGCTGAACTTCGCCCACGGCATCGCCCAGGCGCTCTGGCAGGGCAAGCTGTTCCACATCGACCTCAACGGCCAGCGCGGCATCAAGTACGACCAGGACCTGGTCTTCGGCCACGGCGACCTGCTCAACGCGTTCGCCCTGGTGGACCTGCTGGAGAACGGCGGGCCGAACGGCGGTCCCGCGTACGACGGGCCGCGGCACTTCGACTACAAGCCCTCCCGCACCGAGGACATGACCGGCGTGTGGGCGTCGGCGGCGGCGAACATGCGCACCTACCTGCTGCTCAAGGAGCGGGCCGCGGCGTTCCGGGCCGACCCGGAGGTGGCCGAGGCCCTGGCCGCCAGCAAGGTGGCCGAGCTGGCCACCCCGACCCTGAACCCGGGCGAGGGCTACGCCGACCTGCTCGCCGACCGCTCGGCGTTCGAGGAGTTCGACCCGGACGCGGCCGGCGCGAAGGGCTTCGGCTTCGTCCGGCTCAACCAGCTCGCCGTCGAGCACCTGCTCGGCGCGCGCTGAGGCGGGCCGCCATGCCGTTCGTCGCCGGGGTCGACTCGTCGACCCAGTCCTGCAAGGTGGTGATCCGGGACGCGGAGACCGGCGCGCTGGTCCGGCAGGGCCGCGCGCCGCACCCCGAGGGCACCGAGGTCGACCCGCACGCCTGGTGGGAGGCCCTGCGGGCGGCCGTCGCCGAGGCCGGCGGGCTGGCCGACGTGGCCGCCGTCGCGGTCGGCGGCCAGCAGCACGGCATGGTCTGCCTGGACGAGGCGGGGCAGGTGGTCCGCCCGGCTCTGCTGTGGAACGACACCCGTTCCGCCGACGCCGCCCGCGAGCTGATCGAGGAGGCCGGCGGCGGGGAGGCCGGCCGCCGGTTCTGGGCCGACGCGACCGGCGCCGTGCCGGTGGCCAGCTTCACCGCCACCAAGCTGCGCTGGCTGGCCCGGCACGAGCCGGCCAACGCCGACCGGGTGGCCGCCGTCTGCCTGCCGCACGACTGGCTCACCTGGCGGCTGGCCGGCGCACCCGGGCTGGCCGCGCTGCGCACCGACCGCGGCGACGCCAGCGGCACCGGCTACTGGTCTCCGCGTACCGGCGAATACCGCCTCGACCTGCTCGAACGCGCCTTCGGCCGGCGGCTGCGGGTGCCGGTCGTGCTCGGCCCGGCCGAGGTGGCCGGCCACCTCGACCCGGCGGCGCTCGACGCCGGCCCGAGCGCCGGCGGCCCGGTCCTGCTCGGGCCGGGCACCGGCGACAACGCGGCCGCCGCGCTCGGCGCCGGGGCCGGACCGGGCGACGTGGTCGTCTCGATCGGCACCTCGGGCACCGTCTTCGCGGTCGCCGACACGCCCGCCGCCGATCCGAGCGGGGCGGTGGCCGGCTTCGCCGACGCGACGGGCCGGTTCCTGCCGCTGGTCTGCACGCTCAACGCCGCCCGGGTGCTCGACGCCGCCGCGACGCTGCTCGGCGTCGACCTGGCCACCCTGAGCGAGCTGGCCCTGGCCGCCCCGCCCGGTGCCGGCGGGCTGGTCATGGTGCCGTACCTGGAGGGGGAACGGACCCCGGACCGGCCCGGCGCCACCGGCGCGCTGCACGGGCTCACCCTGGGCACCTCGACCCCGGCGCACCTGGCCCGGGCCGCCGTCGAGGGCATGCTCTGCGCGCTCGCCGACGGCCTCGACGCGCTCACCGCGCAGGGCGCCCGTGCCGACCGGATCATCCTGGTCGGCGGCGGGGCCCGCTCGGCCGCCGTCCGCCGCATCGCCCCGCAGGTCTTCGGCCGCCCCGTGGTCGTGCCCCCGCCCGGGGAGTACGTCGCCGACGGGGCCGCCCGCCAGGCCGCCTGGGTGGCCCTGGGCGGCGCGGCGCCGCCCACCTGGCCGGCCGGCGAGACCGAGGAGTACGCGTCGCCGGGCGTCCCCGCCATCCGCGAGCGCTACGCCCTGGCCCGGGACCGGGTGGTCGACCGGGCGGGGTGATAAACGGGATGCCGGGCGGCCGACCGGTAGGGATCATCGTGGCGTGTCATCGACTTCCCCGCCCGGAGACGCCGCCCGGCGCAGCCCGCTGCCCGTCTTCCAGTACGACGACGTCGACAGCCCGGGCGACGTCATCGACACGCTGCTGCTGACCGACTTCGTCACCGGCCGCCACCCCTGGGCGCGTACGGTCCGCCTGGCCAAGGTCCGGGCCGGGGCCCGGCTGGTGCCCGAGCGGGCGGTGCTGACCCGGACGGCCATCGAGCGCAACCGGGAGGCCCGCCTCGCCGGTGGCGACGGCTGGACGGTACGGGTGGTGAGCTGGCGCGGCCGGGGCGCGGAGGTGACGGTCACCGCCGTCGACGAGGCGACCGGCGCGGCGGTCCTGGACGAGATCGTCACGGGCGGGGCCGAGCCGGTGCAGCGGGACACCGGCCCGATCGGCTTCTGGCACCAGAACCCCCGGCGCGGCGCCCAGCGGGACACCCGCCGGATCACCACGCCCACCTGGGCCGAGATCCGGGCCAACTATCCGGCCGCGGCGGCGACCCGGCTGGACGCCCTGATGGTGGCGACCCCCGAGACGATCGCCGGCCGGCTGCTGCTCATGCACGGGCCCCCGGGCACCGGGAAGACCACGGCGTTGCGCGCGCTCGCCCGCGAGTGGCGCGAGTGGTGCCAGGTGGACTGCGTCCTCGACCCCGAGGTGCTCTTCGGCGATCCCGCCTACCTCGCCGAGGTGGCGGTGGGGGAGCACGAGGAGGGCGACGACGGCGAGGACCGGCGCCGGTGGCGGCTGCTCGTCCTCGAGGACTGCGACGAGCTGATCCGGGCGGAGGCCCGGCAGACGACCGGGCAGGCCCTGTCCCGCCTGCTGAACCTGACCGACGGGCTGCTCGGCCAGGGGCGCAACGTGCTGGTGGCGATCACCACCAACGAGGACCTGTCCCGGCTGCACCCGGCGGTGACCCGGCCCGGGCGCTGTCTGGCCCGGATCGAGGTGGGCCCGCTGTCGCACGCCGAGGGGGCCGACTGGCTCGGCACCTCCGCCGGCGTCCCGGCACAGGGCGCCACCCTCGCCGAGCTGTACGCGCTCCGCGCCGGAACGGCGCCGGCCGGCGCGGTGCCGGTCGAGATCGGCGGCTACCTCTGACCGGAACGGGGGTCCGTGTTCCGGCCGTGACCCGCACCTGATTGGCTGCCCGGCATGAGCAGCGGCACGAGGGTCTCCCGGCGGGGGAACGCGGCGCACCGGTTCTACAGCGTGGTGGTGTTCGTGGTGCTCGCCTCGCTGGACAACGTGGCCATCGGCCTGGTCCCGCCGCTGTACGGGTCGATCTCCGGCGCGCTGGGGGTGTCGCAGCGGCTGCTCGGGCTGGTCACCGCGGTCAGCTTCCTGGTCAGCGCGGTCGCCGCGGTGGCCTGGGCGTACGTCGGCGACCGCACCGACCGCAAGCCGCTGCTCATGGTCGGCACGCTGATCTGGGCGGCCGGCACCGGGGGCAGCGCCCTCGCCCAGAACTACCCGATGTTCCTGGTCGCGCAGCTCGTCGCCGCGGTGGGGCTGGGCGCCGTCGGCTCGGTCGGCTTCTCGGTGGTCACCGACCTGATCTCGCCCCGCCGCCGGGGCCTGGTGATGAGCTTCTGGGGGCTGTCCCAGGGCGTCGGCACGCTCGCCGGCACGCTGACCGGGGGCCTGCTCGGCGCCACTGACTGGCGGCGGCCGTTCCTGGTGCTCACCGTGGTCGGCCTGGCCGCCACCGTGGCGTACCTGTTCACGTACGACATCCGGCGCGGGCAGAGCGAGCCGGAGCTGGCTGCGGCGCTCGACGCCGGCGGCGAGTACGACTACCGGATCAGCCGCACCGACCTGCCCCGGATCCTGGCCCGGCGGACCAACCGCTGGCTGATCCTCCAGGGGCTGACCGCGCAGGCCGCGTTCGGTTCGCTGGTCTGGCTGCCGGTGCTGTTCAGCCAGCGGGCCGAGGCGCAGGGCTACTCGGCGGCCACCGCCGTGGTGGTGGGCAGCGTCTTCGCGACCCTGTTCCAGCTCGGCGGGGTGCTCTCCATCGTGGGCGGCCTGGCCGGCGACGCGCTGCAACGGCGTACGCCGAGCGGCCGGGCCCTGGTCGCGGCGGTGGGCATCCTCGCGGCCGTGCCGTTCTACCTGGTCCTGTTCCTCGTGCCGATCCGGATCGACGTGCCGGACGGCGGCAGCGCCGGCGCGGTGATCGCGGCGGTGCTGGCCAGCGTGCTCACCGAGCCCACGGTGGGGCTGAGCCTGCTCACCGCCGTGCTCGCCCTGGCCCTCACCTCGGCCAACTCGCCCAACTGGTTCGCGCTGATCGCCGACGTCAACCCGCCCGAGCACCGGGGCACGGTCTACAGCCTCGGCAACCTGGTCAACGGGGTCGGCCGGGCGGCCGGCAACGGGCTGGTCGGGGTGGCCTTCGGGGCGCTGCGGGCGGCCTTCCCGCCGCCGCTGAACTACGCCGTCGGGCTGGCCGCGTTCCAGCTCTTCTTCATCCCGACCGGGTTCATGTACTGGCTGGCCGCCCGTACCTCGCCCCGGGACATCACCCAGGTCCACGACCTTCTGCACGCCCGCGCCGACCGCCTGTGAGGAGGGGCCCCTTCGCAACGCCGGGCGTTGCGGAGGGGCCCCTCGTTGCGCAGGTCAGGCGCGGTACCAGACCGTGACGTCGGTGGGGACGGCGTCGTCCGCCAGCGGAGCGCTCGACGTCAGCACCTCGGCGCCGGCGGGCAGCGGCACCGGCTCCGCGCCGAAGTTGGTCAGCACGGTGAGGCCGCCGTTGGTGAAGGTCAGCACCTCGTCGCCGGAGGAGAGCCAGCGCAGCGGCCCCCGGGCCAGGGCGTGCTCGCGGCGCAGCCGCAGGGCCGTCCGGTACAGCTCGTAGGTCGAGCCGTCGACACCGCGCTGCCGGTCGAGCGCGTACTCGGCCCAGCTCGACGGCTGGGGCAGCCAGCTCGCGTCGGTCGGCCCGAAGCCGTACGACGGGGCGTCGGCCTCCCACGGGATCGGCACCCGGCAGCCGTCCCGGCCGCGCTGGGTGTGCAGGCTGCGCTCCCAGGTCGGGTCCTGGCGGGCCTCGTCGGGCAGCGTCGTGTGCTCCGGCAGGCCAAGCTCCTCGCCCTGGTAGAGGTAGGCCGAGCCGGGCAGGGCGAGCATCAGCAGGCTGGCCGCCCGGGCCCGGCGCAGGCCGAGCGCGGCGTCGGGCTGCGGGTCGCCGATGCCGATGCCGTTCGGGCGGCCGCCGCCGACGGCCAGCCCGAGCCGGGAGGCGTGCCGGACCACGTCGTGGTTCGACAGCACCCAGGTGGTCGGGGCGCCGACGCTGTCGGTGGCCTCCAGCGAGCGGGTGATCACCGCGTACTGGGCCGGGGCGGTCCAGGCGGCGAGCAGGTACTCGAAGTTGAACGCCTGGTGCATCTCGTCCGGCCGCACGTAGCGGGCCAGCCGCTCGGCCGGCTCCACCCACGCCTCGGCGACCAGGATCCGCTCCCCGTCGTAGGAGTCGAGCAGCCGACGCCACTCCCGGTAGATGTCGTGCACACCGTCCTGGTCCCACATGGGCGGGCGCGGCTTGTCCACGTCCTGACCGGAGAGGATCTCCTGCGGCTCCTGCCAGTCGGCCAGGTCGGCCTGCTTGATGAGGCCGTGCGCCACGTCCACCCGGAACCCGTCGACGCCCCGGTCCAGCCAGAACCGGAGGATGTCCAGGAACTCGGCGCGCACCTCCGGGTTGCCCCAGTTGAGGTCGGGCTGGCCGGTGTCGAAGAGGTGCAGGTACCACTGGCCGTCCGGCAGCCGGGTCCAGGCCGGCCCGCCGAAGACGCTCTCCCAGTCGTTCGGCGGCTCGGCGCCCTGGGGGCCCTTGCCGTCGCGGAAGACGTAGCGCTGCCGCTCCGGGCTGCCCGGCGCCGCCGCGACGGCCTCCTGGAACCAGCGGTGGTCGGACGAGGTGTGGTTCGGCACCAGGTCGACGATCACCCGCAGGCCGCGCGCCTTCGCCTCGGCAATCATCTTGTCGGCGTCCGCCAGGGTGCCGAAGAGCGGGTCGACGTCCCGGTAGTCGGCCACGTCGTAGCCGGCGTCGGCCTGCGGGGACGGGTAGAACGGCGACAGCCAGATCGCGTCGACGCCCAGCTCGCTGAGGTGGTCGAGGCGCGCCGTGATGCCGGGGAGGTCGCCGATGCCGTCGCCGTTCGAGTCGGCGAACGAGCGCGGGTAGATCTGGTAGATGACGGCCTCGGTCCACCAGCCGGTGGCCGGGGTCTCCTGCGTCGCGTCGGTGTTCAGCGCCTTCTCCCTGTCGTGCGTACGGGACGAATCTGTTCAGTTTGCCCGGGGCGGCGCGGTCGATTCGCGCACCACCAGGCGAGTGGGCAGGATCACCGAGGCGGGCGAACCGTCGTCGGCTTCCGCGTCGCGCGGGGCCGGGACCAGCCCGGCGTACGGGTGGGCGACGCGCCCGCCCAGCGGGTCGATCAGCATCCGGGCGGCGAGCAGCCCCTGCTCGGCGGCCGGTTGCGCGATGGTGCTCAGCCCGAGCACGCCGGCCAGGTCGTGGTCGTCGATGCCGATCACGCTGACGTCCTGGGGCACCCGCAGGCCCGCGTCACGCAGCGCGGTCATCGCGCCCATCGCCATCTCGTCGCAGGCGGCGAAGATCGCGGTCGGCGGCTCGCCCCGGGCCAGCAGCTCGGCGGTCGCCCGGGTGCCGCCGTCGACGGTGAACTGCGACTCGACGTCCAGGCTCGGGTCGGGCCGGAGCCCGGCCGCGCGCAGCGCCTCCTGGTAGCCGCGCCGCCGGTCCAGGTGGGTGGTGAAGGCCAGCTCGTCGTCGGGGTCGCCGGAGATGTGCGCGATCCGGGTGTGACCGAGGTCGAGCAGGTGCCGGGTGGCGGTCCGCGCCGCGGCCACGTCGTCGATCCGGACGTAGGGCCAGCCGGGCACCCCGCTGCCGGAGCTGATGGTCACGCCGGGCAGGGCCAGCTTGGTCAGCGCGGTCAGGTCGGCCGGGCGCAGCGGGGTGGCGACCAGGATGATCGCGTCCACCCGCTTGTGCAGGCTGGCCGGCCGCAGCACCCGCTGCCGGATCTGCTCCCGCCCGCCGAGGTTGTAGAGCAGCAGGTCGTAGCCGTTCTGGTGGAGGTAGTCCTCGACCGCCTCGACCACGGTCCCGAAGAACCAGCGGGTGATCCGGGGGACCACCACGGCCACCGTGCCGGTCTTCCCGCCGGCCAGCCGGGAGGCGCTCGGCGAGACGGCGTACTGGAGCTGCTCGGCGGCGGCGAGGACCCGGCGGCGCGTCGCGGCCGAGACCGTCGGCAGGCCGCGCAGCGCCCGGGAGACGGTGGCCGTGGACACCCCGGCCAGGCGGGCGACATCGTCAATCTTCGTCATTGGTTCCCCGCTCCGAGCCGCGCCCGCCGCCGCCGGGGACCGGCGGCGGCGGAGCAGCGGATCAGCCCTTGACGCTGCCGGCGAGCAGGCCTCGCACGAAGAAGCGCTGGAGGGACAGGAACACGATCAGCGGTACGACGATCGACACGAACGCGCCGGCCGTCAACCGTTGCCACTCGTTGCCCCGGGTGCCGGCCAGCTCGGCGAGCCGGACGGTGAGCGGGGCCGTCTCGTCGCCGCCACCCGCGAAGATCAGCGCGACCAGCAGGTCGTTCCAGACCCAGAGGAACTGGAAGATGCCGATCGCGGCCAGCGCCGGGGTGATCAGCGGCAGGACGATGGTCCGGAAGATCTTGGGGTGGGTGGCCCCGTCGACCCGTGCCGACTCCATCAGTTCGCCCGGCAGTTGCGCGATGAAGTTGTGCAGCAGGTAGACGGCGAACGGGAGCGCGAAGCAGGTGTGCGCGAACCAGACCTGCGCGAACTTCTGCTCGTCGACCAGGTCCCAGGCGGGAAGCACCTGGATCCCGGCGATGGTGACGCCGGTGGAGAAGAACTTCAGCAGCGGCACGAGCGCCATCTGCAGCGGCACGATCTGCAGCGCGAAGATCGCGATGTAGACCCAGTCCCGCCCCTTGAATTTGATCCACGCCAACGCGTACGCGGCCAGTGAGGCGAAGGCGATCGGGAAGAGCACCGACGGGATGGTGATCGCCAGCGAGTTGATGAAGTAGCTGGCCAGCTGCCCGGACGAGCCGGTGCTGAACAGCACCTCCTGGTAGTTCTCCAGGGTGAACTGCGGGTCGCTGAAGAACGTCCACCAGCCGGTGGTCTTGATCTGGTTCTCGGGCCGGAACGAGGAGATGAACAGGCCGAAGGTCGGGACCGTCCAGAGCAGCGCGAGCACGATCGAGACCACAGTGGCGGTGCGGCTGTTCAGCCGCTTGCGGACCCGGGCGGCCCGGCCGGGCGTCCCGGTGGCCTGGACGCCGGCTCCGACGGTGGGGGTGGCGGTGGTCATGTCAGCCCTCCCGCTGCTGGCGCAGGTTGCGGATCTGGTAGATCACGATCGGGATGACCAGGACGAAGAGGAAGACCGCGAGTGCGGAGCCCTGCCCGGGCTCGCCGTAACGGAACGCCTGGTTGTACATCTCGTTCGCGATGACGCTGGTGTCGTAGTTGCCGTTGGTGGCGGTCCGGACGATGTCGAAGACCTTGAGCGTGGCGATCGAGAGCGTCACCACCACGACGATCACCGCCGGCCGGATGCTCGGCATGGTGATTTGCCAGAACATCTGCCACGGGGAGACGCCGTCGAGGCGAGCCGCTTCGACGATGTCGGCCGGGATGGCCTTGATTGCGGCGGAGAGCACCACCATGGCGAAGCCGGCCTGGATCCAGATCATGATCACGATGAGCAGCAGGGTGTTCAGCGGCGACTCCAGCAGCCACTGCTTGGGTTCGCCGCCCAGGCTCACGACGATCTGGTTGAGCAGGCCGATCTGGTCGCCGTCGCCCCGGTAGGCGTAGACGAACTTCCAGATGATGGCGGCGCCGACGAACGAGATCGCCATCGGCAGGAAGATCAGGGACTTGGCCACCGACTCGAACCGGGCCTTGTCCACGAGGACGGCGTAGATCAGGCCGAACGCGGTGGCCACCAGCGGAACCAGCAGCACCCAGATCAGGCTGTTGATCAGCACCCGGACGATGGAGTCCTCGGAGAACATCCAGGTGTAGTTGGCCAGGCCCACCCAGTTGCTGCTGTCCTTGTCCATGAACGAGAGGAGGGTGGTCCGGATCGCCGGCACCACCAGCCCGACGGCGAGGAACAGCAGTGTCGGCAACAGGAAGAAGAGCGCGAACAGGCCTTCCCGCGGCTTGCGCCGGCGGGGCAGGGGCGTACCGCTCGCCACGGCCGCGACCAGCCTCGCCTCCCGGCGGCGGTCGAACCAGGCCGGCACCACGTCGAGGAGCAGGAGCAGACCGCCCACCACCGCGACGAAAGCGATCAGCCCGTACATCAGCATGAGGAACTTCGGCTGTTCCGCCGCGAAGTCGAACTCCATCGACCCTCCCTCAAGGGTTCGGTTGCGGGCGGTGGCCCGGCCCGCGTCGCGGACCGGGCCACCGCCTCAGATCACTTCCAGCTGCCCTCGATGCCGTTCAGCACCGTGGTGGTGTCCTTGCCGTTGATCCAGTCGACCATGCCCTTCCAGAAGGTGCCCGCGCCGACCGCGGCCGGCATCAGGTCCGAGCCGTCGAACCGGAACTCGGTCTTCGGGTCCTGCAGGATCTGGACGGAGAGCTTGTCCACCGGGTTCGGGACGTTGTTGATGTCGAGCTTCTTGTTCGCCGACAGCCAGTCGCCGATCTTGGCGCGGCTGTTCACGTACTCGCCGGAGGCCAGGTAGGTCTGCACCGCCTGGACCTCGGGACGGTCCGCGAACGCCGAGACGAACTCGCCGGCACCCAGCACCGGCTTGCCCTTGGCCGGGTCGACAGCCGGGAAGTAGAACGCGAAGACGTCGCCGTCCTCGGCCACCTTGGTGCCCTCCGGCCACTGGTTGGCGTAGAAGGACGCCTGCCGGTGCATGGCGCACTTGCCGGTGGTGATCGGCGTGCCGGCCTCCTGGAAGGAGGTGGTGGCGATGCTCTTCACGCCGCCGAAGCCGCCGTTCATGTACTTCTCGTTCTTGAGGATGGTGCCGGCCTTGTTGACCGCGTCGGCGACCTTCGGGTCGTTGAACGGGATGCCGTGGGTGGTCCACTGGTCGTAGACCTCCACCCCCTGGGTGCGAAGCAGCACGTCCTCGATCCAGTCGGTGGCCGGCCAGCCGGTGGCGTCACCGGACTCGATGCCCGCGCACCACGGCTTGGTGCCGCTCGCCGCGATCTTGTCGCTCAGCGTGATGAGCTCGTCCCAGGTGGTCGGAACGGACCAGCCCTTCTCCTTGAAGGTCTTCGGCGAGTACCACACGTAGGACTTCACGTTGGAGCCGAGCGGCACGCCGTAGAGCTTGCCGTCCACGGTGCTGTACTTCAGCCAGTCGGGGGAGAAGTTCTGCTCGGCCAGCGCCTTGGTGTCGGCGCCGACCGTCTTGATCTTGCCCGAGTCGACGAACCGCTTGAGCAGACCCGGCTGCGGGATGAAGGCAAGGTCGGGGGCGTTGCCGCCGTCCACCCGGACGCCCAGCTGGGCCTCGAACTCGCCCGAGCCCTCGTGGTCGATGTCGATGCCGGTGCAGTCCTCGAACTGCTTCCAGGACTGGTCCAGGCGGTCGGCCTCGATGTCCCGGATCGACGAGTAGATCGTCACCTTCTTGCCGTCGTGGCCCTGGTACTTGGAGTAAGGGGCGCACTCGGGCTTGCTCGCGTTGCCGCTCTTCTTGTCGTTGCCGGTGCCGCAGGCGGTGACGCCGAGCGCCAGCCCCAGAACGCCGGCGATCGCGAGAGCCTGGCGCGATCTGGCAAACGCCATGCCGATCTCCTTCCTTGCCGGCGCGTGGGGGAAATCGAACCCGCGCCGGTCCGATGGTCGTCCCCACATGTAAGCGCTTGCATCGCGTCCGGTCCACCCCCTGCCGGACACGGCCCGGTAACAATCCGGAAACCCGCTCACCGGCCGTGGGCACGCTCCCACGCTGCGCTGATCCGCCCTCGGCGGGGCCTCTTCCCATCGATGGAACTTTCTGCCACCCTGTCCGTATCAGATCGAAAACTTTCAACATAGGAGGCAGTGGATGCGCAAACGCTGGTTCAGCCTCGCGGCGGTGGCCGCCGTCCTCGTGGCCCTGATCCCGGCGGCGCCGGCCATGGCCGCGCCGACGTTCAAGGTTCCGTTCCCCTGCAACCAGTCCTGGTCCGGACAGACCCGGTCGGACCACAGCCCGGCCTACGCCGTCGACTTCAACCGCACCGACGACCTCGGCGACCCGGTGGTGGCCAGCGCGCCCGGCACCGTCGACCGGGTCACCGACCTCGGCGGCACCAGCTACGGCAAGTACGTCCGGATCGACCACGGCAACGGCTACACCACCTACTACGCCCACCTGAGCAGCTTCAACGTCTCCGTCGGGCAGACCGTCGGCTACGGCCGGGTCATCGGCTACGTGGGCAGCACCGGCGGCTCCACCGGGCCGCACCTGCACTACGAGCAGCGGCTGAACGGCAACGACATCCAGGTCCGGTTCAACGGGGCGCTCGCCCTCTACTGGGGGACCAGGACCTACACCAGCGACAACGGCTGCTCCGGCTCGAACACCGGTGCGGGCACGGTGAACACCGCCGGCGCCGCGCTGACGGTACGGTCCGGCCCGGGCACCGGCTACAGCGCGGTCGGCTCGGTGGCCGACGGCGCCAACGTCACCATCTACTGCCAGACCAGCGGCACCAGCGTCACGGGCACCTACGGGACCAGCTCGATCTGGGACCGGATCGGCTCCGGCCGGTTCATCTCCGACGCGTACGTCTACACCGGCTACGACGGGTACATCCCCGGCGTGCCGCGCTGCTGAGGTCGGGTGGGCGCGGGGCCGGCCGCCCCGCGCCGCTCACCGGTTCAGCTGCCAGATGGCGAGGTTGAGCGCGCCCGCGAAGGTCACCCAGGCCCAGTACGGCAGCAGGAGCAGCGTCGCCGGCCGGGAGACCCGCCGGAACAGCGCCACGGTGACCCCGATGGCCAGCCACATGAGCACGATGTCGGCGAACGCCAGCCCGTAGCGGCCGGCGCCGAAGAAGAGTGGGGTCCAGACCGCGTTCAGGACCAGCTGGGTGACCCAGGCGCCGAGCGCCGGCCCCCAGCCGGCCCGCTGCCAGACCAGCCAGCCGGCCACCGCGATGAACCCGTAGAGGACGGTCCAGACCGGGCCGAAGAGCCAGGACGGCGGTGCCCACCCCGGCTGGGCGAGATCGGCGTACTCCTCCTGGGTGTTGCGCACGCCGAGCGCGCCGACGGCCGCCGCGACGGTCACCGCGGCGCCGAAGCCCAGCAGCGCCAACCACTTCCGCCCGCGGCCGACGCGCCGGAGGCTTCCCGAGATCGTCATACCGCCGGGTGCCCGGCCCGCGGGGTGGGCAAACGGCCCGCGCAGCACGGCGCCGGGGCCGCCGGATCCGGGAGGCTCCTGTCTGGGAGGACGGAGCTCTCGGACCCCGCGACCCCGGCGGGTCCAGGGGTGGTGGGAGGTCGACGGCTAATTGCTGAAGATGCTGACGCCGCCCGGCCCAACGAGCAGGCCGACGATGATGAGGACGATGCCCCACAGGATCTGCCGGCGGAACAACGCGAGGATGCCGGCGACCACCAGTACGACTGCGAGAATCCAGAGAATCAGCTCCATGTCGGCCGGATACCCGTTCGTCGGATCCGGGAAACCTGCTTCTCAGTCCAGGTGATCACCGAGGTGGAAGATGCTGTAGGCCTGCTTGATGACCGGGTGCGCCACGTTGCGGACGCGTACGCCGCCCGGGGTGGTGCCCCGCTCGGCGCCGTGGTGGGCGTGCCCGTGCAGGGCCAGCGCGGTGGGCGCCGAGTCGATGGCCTGGCCGAGCTGGTAGCAGCCGAGGAACGGGTAGATCTCCAGCGGTTCGCCCGCCAGGGTGTCCGGCACGGGGGAGTAGTGGGTGAGGGCGACCAGCACGTCGCAGTCCAGCCCGAGCAGCGCCGCGGCGAGGGAGTCCGCGCTGTCCTTGGTCGTCTGGACGAACGCCTTCATCTCCGGTTCGCCGAAGTCGCTGGCGCACCGCCCGGCGAACCCGCCGCCGAACCCCTTCACCCCGGCCACGCCCAGCCGGCCCTCCGCGCACTCCAGCACGACGCCGTTCCCCTCCAGGACGGTGATCCCGGCGTCCTCCAGCACCTTCACCACCTGCGGCACCTGGTCGCACTGGTGGTCGTGGTTGCCGAGGACGGTGATGACCGGCACGCCGAGGTCGCCGAACTCCTGCGCCACGCAGCGCGCCTCGGACTCGGTCCCGTGCCGCGTCAGGTCCCCGGCGAGCAGCAGCACGTCGGCGCAGTCGGGCAACTCCTCCAGCGCCGGTCGGAACCGGCCGACCACGTCCTCGTCCAGGTGCACGTCGCCGACGGCGGCGATGCGGATCACCATCGAACCCCCCTCACGGCAGCTCCTCGACCTGGGTCGGCGCCTGCTTGCGGATCACCCCGATGTCGCTGGTGACCGGCAGGTTCGGGAAGCGCTCGGCCACCCGGCGCAGGATCTCCTCCCGCCGGTTCGGGCTCTCCACCTCGCCGTAGAGCACCAGGCCGCGCTCGCGGCGCACCACGGTGATGCCCTGCTCGGCGACGTCCGGGTCCTCGGCCAACATGCTCTGGATCTCCGCCTCGACGTACTCGTCGGGCGGCGCGTCGCCGTGGTGTCCGGTCACGGGGTCTCCCTTCCTCCGGACGCGCCGCCGGGCAGCACGTCGAGCCGGTCGAGCAGCACCAGGAACGCCTCGGCGTACGGCGAGTGCTGCGTCTCCTTCCGTACCCGTTCCCAGTCGATCTGTTCCCGCAGCGAGCGGGCGAGCGGCAGGGCCCGGGCGAAGTCGCAGTAGTGCTGGGAGAAGCTCAGCAGCTTGTGGACCATGAGCTGGCTGGCCGAGAGCACCGGCATGTGGATGGCGTCGACCGGCCGCACGATGGTGTCGGCGAAGGTCTCCTCGGTGACCGGCGTCTCGATCGGCCGGTGGATGAGGTCCACCATCCGGCCCTCGTCATAGACCTTGACCAGCCAGTCCTCCGGCGGGCGCTCGGCGGTGAAGCCGGCCTCGACCAGCGCCTCCAGGGCCCGCTCCACGTCCTGTTGCCGGATCAGGAAGTCCACGTCGTGGTCGCTGGAGTGGCCGCCGTGGGCGTACACGGCGAAGCTGCCGCCCAGCGCGA
This sequence comes from Micromonospora sp. NPDC005707, assembly GCF_040631005.1. NCBI lineage: Bacteria > Bacillati > Actinomycetota > Actinomycetes > Micromonosporales > Micromonosporaceae > Micromonospora > Micromonospora sp. NPDC005707. Next base: position 93,251 of record NZ_JBEXYR010000005.1, on the reverse strand, counting down.
ATGGGATCTCGGACTGCTTGAGCACGGCGGCGACCTTCTTCAGCGTGTGCACCAGGGTCTCGTCCCCGCGCTCGGCCATTCTGGGTCTCCCGTCGTCGTGGGTGGCGGTGGGAATGAAGTTGCGTACCCGGCGAACGGGTCGGCCACACCTGTTGGGGGCGCGCCCCGACGTGCCGGTGACAATGCCGACAAACCGCCAGGCCGAGCACGGGTCGGATAATCTCGGGAGGGTGGCCAGGTCACTGCGGGTGCGGCGCGGCGGGGCCCGACTGCGCGCCGTCGCCCTGATCGGCATCGACGGCTCGGGCAAGACCACCCAGGCCCACCGGCTCGCCGAGGCGCTCACGGCCGCGGGCCATCCCGCCACCTACCACCGCAACGCCGGCGGTCGCCGCTGGCTCGGCCGGCTCGCCCAGCGGGTCGGCCGGCCCGACGCGCAGCGGCTCGTCGGGCGCAACGGGCTGCTCGCCCTGGAGTCCGTCCTCCGCTGGCTGGCCATCGCGCTCGCGCTGCTGACCTGCCTGGTGACCGGCCGGACGGCGGTGATGGACCGCTGGTCCGCCTGCCAGTACGCCAGCATCCGGGCGCACGGCGGGCAGCGCTGGGAACGGCTGGCCCGGGCCGGCTACCGGGTCTTCCCGCCGCCCCGGGTCACCTTCCTGCTCACCCTGGACCCGGCCGAGGCGTACCGGCGGATCGAGCGGCGCGGCACCGACCACGAGAGCATGCGGTGGCTCAGCGCCGCGGCCACGGCGTACCGGACCCTGCCGGAGTACGGCAGCTTCGTGGTGGTCGACGGCAACGGCACCCCGGAGGAGGTGTCCCGCCGGATCCGCGCGCACCTGACCGAGTGGCTCCCGGGCGACCCGCCGCCCCCGGCCGGGCCGGGCCCGTCCGGCACCGGCCCGCCGTCGGGCGGGGCGGGGCAGGGTGAACCCGTGCCGGCTCAGGCCCGCCCGTAGACCGGGACGCTCGCCCCGCTGGTCGGCGCCGACTCGTCGGAGGCGAGGAAGCGGATCACCGCGGCGATCTCGGCCGGCGGGACCCAGCGGCCGTGGTCGGCGTCCGGCTGGGCGGCCCGGTTGGCCGGGGTGTCGATCACGCTGGGCAGCACGGTGTTGCAGCGCACCCCGCGCGGCCGGTACTCCACGGCCACGGCGTTGGCGAAGGCCTGCACGGCCGCCTTGGCGGTGGCGTAGCCGGCCGCGCCGGGGAAGGGTGCCACCGCGGCCCGCGCCGACACGCAGACCACCGCGCCGCCCCCGGCCGCCACCAGGTGCGGCAGCGCGGCCCGGGTGACCAGGTAGGTGGGCCGCAGGTTGACCCGCAGCATCCGGTCGAACTCCTCGATCGGCGTCTCGTGCACCAGGCCGCCGCTCGCGTACCCGCCGACCAGGTTGACCACGGCGCGCAGCGGCGCGGCCGGCTCGGCCGTGGCGACGGCCACCGCTCGCGCGGCCCCCTCAGGGTCCAGCAGGTCCGCCGCGATCCGGACCTCCCCGGCCGCCGGCGCCGTCCCGGCACCCTCCCGTTCGGGTACGACCACCCGCCAGCCGGCCGTGCGGAAGGCGGCGGTCACCGCACCGCCCAGCCCGCCCGTCCCCCCGGTCACCAGCACCGTGCGCTCCGCCATGCGCCCACGCTAGCCGCCCGGCCGGGCCGCCGGTGACCGGGGCGGGCATCCGGACTGGTCGATGCCCTCCGGCCTGCGGGTCCGGCCGACCGGTGACCTCGGCGCGGCCGTCCGGCCGATCCGGCAGGCGCGACGGCGGAGCCGCCCGTCGCCCGGCTCGGCGGAGTCGACCGGAGCGGAGGAGGCGGCCGGGCTGCGGGAATGGGACCCTTGGCGCGGGGGGCGGGCGCGGAAGGCGGTACTTTTCCCGATACGCGCCGTCATGGTTGACGGTCACGCCTCATGAAAGTAAGTTTCATCCGTGGCGAAGAGTCCGAAGATTTCTGCGAGTCACGAGCCCGGTGGACTGATCGTCCACATCAGCGGGCTGCTGCCCTCGCTGTCCCCGGCCGAGCAGCGGGTGGCCCGGCTGGTCGTCGCCGACCCGGCTGACGCCGCCCGGCGCACCATCACCGACCTCGCCACCGCCGCCGAGACATCCGAGGCCACCGTCATCCGGTTCTGCCGGTCGGTCGGCATGGACGGCTACCCCCAGCTGCGCATCCGGCTCGCCGCCGAGGCCGCCCGCCGGATCGAGCCACCGGACGCCCGGGTGGTCGGCGGGGACATCCCGCCCGGCGCCGACCTGGCGCAGATCATCGCCACCATCGCGTTCAACGACGCGCGGGCCGTCGAGGAAACCGCCGAGCAGCTCGACCCGGCCGTCTGCGAGCAGGTGGTCGAGGCGATCGTCGCGGCCGGCCGGATCGACGTCTACGGGGCCGGCGCCAGCGGCTTCGTCGCCTCGGACTTCCAGCAGAAGCTGCACCGCATCGGCCGCACCGCCTTCTACTTCCCGGACGTGCACACCGCGCTCACCTCGGCCGCCCTGCTCGGCCGGGGCGACGTCGCCGTCGGCATCTCGCACACCGGCACCACCTCGGACGTCATCGAGGTGCTCGACCAGGCCCGCGCCCGGGGCGCCACGACGGTCGCGCTGACCAACTTCCCCCGCTCGCCGATCACCGAGGTCGCCGACCACGTGCTGACCACCGCGGCCCGCGAGACCACCTACCGCTCCGGCGCGATGGCCAGCCGGCTGGCCCAGCTCACCGTGGTCGACTGCCTCTTCGTCGGGGTGGCCGCGCGAAACCGGGCCAAGGCCCGCAAGGCCCTGGAGGCGACCGCCGAGGCGGTCCAGTCGCACCGGGTGGGCGCCGGCCGGAGGCGGGCATGACGGCGGGACGGGTGGAGCGGGACGAGATGCCCGCCGTGCGGCCCGTGGTCCGGGTGGGCGCCCCCACCGAGCGGCGCAACCCGCAGAGCCTCGACCTCGACCTCATGTCGACCCGGGACGTGCTCACCGTCATCAACGAGGCGGACCGGCGGGTGCCCGCCGCGGTGGCCGCCGTCCTCGACGAGATCGCCGAGACCGTCGACCTGGCCGTCGCCGCGCTGCGCGGTGGAAACCGGGTGCACTACTTCGGCGCCGGCACGTCCGGCCGCCTGGGTGTGCTCGACGCCGCCGAACTCGCGCCCACCTTCAACTCGCCGCGGCACTGGTTCTGCTCGCACCTGGCCGGCGGCCCCGAGGCCATGTGGCGGGCCGTCGAGGACGCCGAGGACGACGAGCGCGGCGGCGCCGCCGACGCCGCCGAGTGCGTACGCCCCGGCGACCTGGTGGTCGGGCTGGCCGCCAGCGGGCGCACCCCGTACGTCCTCGGGGCGCTCGCCGCATCCCGGGCCCAGGGGGCGGCGACGGTGCTGCTCTGCGCCAATCCGGAGGCCGAGGCCGCCGGGTCGGTGGACGTCTTCATCGGGGTGGACACCGGACCCGAGGTGGTCACCGGGTCGACCCGCATGAAGGCGGGCACCGCGCAGAAGCTGGTGCTGAACACGTTTTCCACGGCGGTGATGGTGCGCCTCGGCCGGGTCTACTCGAATCTGATGATCGACATGGTGGCCACCAACGCGAAACTGCGCGGCCGGATGATTTCGATTCTCATGGAGGCCACCGGCTGCGCCGAGGAGGTCTGCCGCGGCGCCCTCAACGAGGCCGACGGCGACCTCAAGACCGCCCTCGTCTCGCTGGTCTCCGGCGCCGAGGTGTCCGCCGCCCGGGCCGCCCTGGCCCGCTCCGCCGACCAGGTACGCGGCGCGCTCGCCCTGCTCGCCTCCTGACGCCCCCGCCGGCCGGATCCCCTCCCGGCCGCGTCCGCACCACGGGTGCGACGCGCGTCACGCGGCGGGAGGGGACGTCCCTGCCGCTGCGGATTGTTCAACCAGCCGTGGGGTAATCCTCACCCGTGGCTGAACCGACCGGCCTGCCGACGCGTATCTCGCAGTGACCAGGATCGCAATCACGCGGTGACGCGGGTCGCTGTGTTCATGGAATTCGCAATGGTGCGATTTCCTGAGCGGGCGACGATTCCGCTGCTCCGACGCCCTCCGACCGGGGCGTGCGCGAGCCACCCGGGCAGGGGTCCTGACAGCAAACATGGACCGGGCTCTCAGCTACTACTCAGGCATTCGTGACAGTTTCGACTCACGACATGGAATCCCCGACGCGTCTCATCTGTTGTGTAGGTGTCAGCACCTACGGGCACAGCGGAGGTTACGGGGAGGGCTGATGAACGTGGGGATGGCAAGGAACCGGGCAACCGGCGCGAGCGAGGGGACCGTGGCAATCGTGGACAAGAACATCGGCATGCGTACCGACGAGGTCGCCGAGGAGCGAGACCTGGTCGGCGTCTACCTGCACGAGATCTCCCGGACGCCGCTGCTGGACGCCGCCAAGGAGGTCGATCTCTCCAAGGCGATCGAGGCCGGCCTCTACGCCGAGCACCTGCTCGGCGAGGACCGCGTCCCCGCCGGCGTCGACCGGGAGGACCTGGAGCGGCTGGTCGCCGAGGGTGAGCGCGCGAAGGATCTGTTCATCCGCGCCAACCTGCGACTGGTCGTCTCGATCGCCCGCCGCTACGTGCGGTCGGGCATGCCCATGCTGGACCTGATCCAGGAGGGCAACACCGGCCTCGTCCGCGCGGTCGAGAAGTTCGACTACGAGCGGGGCTACAAGTTCTCCACCTACGCGACCTGGTGGATCCGCCAGGCGATCAGCCGGGCGATCGCCCAGCAGGAGCGCACGGTGCGACTGCCCGTGCACCTGGTCGAGGACGTCAACCGGATGCGCAACGTGGCCCGCCAGCTCACCCGTGAGCTGGGCAGCGACCCGGAGCCGGAGCAGATCGCGGCCGCGCTCGGCGTCACCGTCGAGCGGGTCAACGAGCTGCGCCGCTGGTCGCAGGACACCGTCTCGCTGGACACCCCGGTGGGCGACGACGGCGACACCAACCTCGGCGACCTGGTCGCCGACAGTGACGCCCCGTCGCCGGAGGAGATCGTCCTCACCGGTCTGGAGCGGCAGCGGATCGAGGGTCTGCTCAACCACCTCGACGACCGTTCGGCCGGCATCATGCGGGCCCGCTACGGCCTGGAGGACGGGCGCGAGCACTCGCTGACCGAGGTCGCCTCGCGGTTCTCGCTCTCCCGGGAGCGGATCCGCCAGCTGGAGATCCAGGCCCTCGGCCGGCTCCGTGAGCTGGCCCGCGCGGAGGGGCTGCAGGCGGCCTGAGCTGGTAGTAATGGATTCGACGAACGGCCGGCGTCCGATAGGGGGACGCCGGCCGTTCGCCGTCCGGGTCAGCGCACGCGGCCGTAGCCGGCGATGCTCATGATGTCCATGTCGCGCTTGTTGACGTTGCGGCCCGCGCTGGGCGCGTCGATGATCTGGCCGCTGCCCACGTAGAGGGCCACGTGCCCGAGGCCGGAGTAGAACACCAGATCGCCGGGTTTCAGCGAGCCGCGGCTGATCCGGGAGGTGGCGTCCCACTGCATGGCCGCGTTGTGCGGCAGGGACTTGCCGGCGGCCCGCCAGGCCGCCAGGGTCAGCCCGGAGCAGTCGTAGCTGCCGGGGCCGTCGTCGCCGTAGCCGTAGGGCTTGCCGATCGCGCCGTAGGCGTAGCGCACGGCCACACCGGCGGAACCGGAGATGGCCGGGGCGCTGCCGGCGGAGCTGGACCGAGCGGGCGCCTCGGTGGCCCGGCCGTACGCCTTGCGGCGCAGCTCGTAGAGGCGGGCCAGGTCCGCCTCGATCTTCTTCTTGCCGGCGACCAGCTGCTTGGCCTGCGCCGCCTCCCGGGCCAGCGTGGCGTCGAGCCGGGTCTTCTGGTCGATCAGCCGGCGCTGGCTCTCGGTGAAGCCGGTGATGGTCTGCTGCCGCTGGCGGGTCAACTGGTCCAGGGTGCCCAGCCGGTCCGGCAGGGTGGCCGGCCCGCCCGGCTCCAGCAGGGCCTGCACGGTGCGCATGCCCCCGGTCTTGTAGGCCGTGGCGGCGATGGCGCCGACGTCGGCGCGGCTCCGCTCGGCCTGCTCCTGCAACGGGCCGATCTTGGCCTGCAACGCGGCCGCGGTGGCCTTGTTGGCCTTGATCTCCTCGTTGAGCTTGTTGTACGACTCGACGATTCGCTCCAGCTCAGTCGAGGACTTCTCGATCTGCTTCGTCAGCTCGGCGGGGGTGGGCTCGGCCCGAGCCACCGACGCCGGGGCGAGCAGTGCGGCCGAGAGGCCCGCCACCGCCAGCGAGCGCAGCAGGATCCGTAAGGACGACAAGAGCGGAAAGCTCCTCTCCGACACCTCGCCGGCGCGGGCGTGCCACCCGGCGACACCGGCCCGGGGCCATCCGGCTGGATGGCGGTCGACCGGACCGGCCTGCCCAACCTAACCCGTGACCGGAGTGACGGGGAGTTGAAGCAGGGGCGAAAGTTGGCAAAGTGCCAGGAAGTGCCGCTGGTGCCGGTGACGCTTGGTGACCGGTTCGCGGGCGGGGCGTCGTGGCGCCGGAGCCGGGTGGGCGGATCGCACCAGTGGCCCGATTCGTCGTTCTGGGCGGATGTCGCCAGGCAACGCGCCGCAAAGTCATGACAAAGACGGAAATCACTCCTGTTTCCCGGCGCGGCATCTGCCCGGCGGCAGGCCCCTGGGCAGGGAAAACGTCCGGCCCGGGTGGCGCGCCCGCAACACAATGAAGCGCGGAGTCCGGGAATCCCGCCGCGCGGCAAGGGCGTCGCGCGCCGGCGGTCCCGGCCCGCGAACCCCCGGGAGGCCGCCATGCAGACCGATGGCTCCACCACCCGACCGCCCCGGTCGCCGGGCGCGGTCGCGTCCACCCTGCTCTACGCCCGGCCCGGCATCGTGGTCACCGGCGAGCGCTTCACCGTGGGCCGCAACAGCTGGCCGATCGCCGACATCACCCAGCTCTGGACCGCCCGCGGCCCGCACGACCGGCTCGCCCTCCGGGCGGTGGCCGTCTCCGCGGCCCTGATCGGCGCGGTCGGTGTGCTGCTCGGCTTCACCGGCGGCCTGCAACGGCTCACCGCGGCGGCGTACCTCACGCTGGGCGCGGTCGGGCTGCTGCCGCTGCTGCTCGTGCTGATCGGGGACCGCTGGCGGCCCCCCTCGCACGAGCTGTGGGGCCGCGTCCGCGGCACCGAGGTGCTGCTGTTCAGCAGCGACAACGAGCGGCAGTTCGGCCAGGTCACCCGGGCCCTGCTACGCGCCCGGGAGGGTGCGCGTCACGGCGGCTGGACGGCCCCGCCGGCGGCCGAGGCGTGGCGGCCGAACCGCTGACCCGCCGGGTCAGCCGGCCACCGGCTCCGGGGTCCGCGTCGCCTGCTCGGCGGCCATCCAGTGGCTCACCCGGCGCTCGGCGTAGAAGGAGACGAACGGCACGGTGCCCGCGAGCATCACGAGCAGCATCCGCTTGAGCGGCCAGTCGGCCCGGCGCGACAGGTCGAAGGTGAGCGCCAGGTAGATCATGTAGAGCCAGCCGTGCGCGGTGCCGACCACGGCCACCACGGTCGGGTTGTCGAAGCCGTACTTCAGCGGCATGCCGATCAGGACCAGCACCACCAGCGCCACGCCCACGATCCAGGCGATCACGCGGTACCGGGTAAAGGCTCCGCCCACCGTCGTCCGTCCTTCCGCACCGGCCTCAGCCGGGATAGTCGCCGGGCCTCGCGCCCGGGTTGGCGTTCAACCATGCAAGGTAGCGGTTGTACGCGGCCAGTTCGCCGTCGTCGGCCCCGCCGGTCGGGGCGACCGGCACCCGGCTGACCCGCACCGGCCGGCGTACCGCCGGGGTGGCGACGGCCGGTTCGGCGCCGTCGGCCGCCGGCGGCGCCGGGGTGGTGGTCCGCTCCTCGCGCTCGGCCCGCAGCGTGTGCCGCAGCTCACGCCACCAGACGAAGATTACGAAGGCCGCGAAGACCGGCCACTCGATCGCGTAACCGAAGCTCAGCGTGTTGCCCCCGGCGGCCCGGGTGACCTGCCACCAGCCCAGCCCGAGAAAGCCCACCACCAGCACGACCATGGCCACGTGGCGGGCGATCCACGCCGGTGTCCAGAGCCGCTTCATGCCATCGAGGGTACCGGGCCCACCGGCCGTCTCCGACGCGGTGTCGTAGCCGGGTCGGGTTTGGTGACACCCCGGCTGGGCATCCGTCTAGACGCCAGCCCGAACGAGACGAGGGGGCGACGATGACCGAATCAGTACGCCGGGACGCCAGCCCGGAGCAGCGGGTGACCGAGTGGGACGGCGACCACGCCCGCACCCACGAGGTCGACGGTGAGCTGCTCGGGGTGGACCCCGCCGAACTCGGCGACGAGGACCTGATCCGGGAGATGCAGAGCCTGCACCGGACCCGCCTGGACACCCTCCGGCACGCCACCGACTCGGCGCTCGCCAACCACCTGCGCCGCACCGCCGAGCTGGAGACCGAGTACCTGGCCCGGAACCCGGGCCGGGAGGTCGACCCGAGCCGACTCCGGGACGCCTGATGAGCAACCACGCCGAGCGCGGCATGTCCGCGCCGCCCGAGGTCGTGTTCAACACGGCCACCGACCCGGACCGGTCATCGGCCTGGCTGCCCGAGGAACTGCGCCGCTCCGGCACGCACCAGGTGGAGGTGGTCGACGCCGAGGACATGCGGGCCCGCTGGAGTTCCCAGTCCGCCGGCTGGTCGGCGGACATCGACGTGGAGCCGGCCGACGCCGGGGGCGCCCGGGTCCGGCTCGACCTGACCGGCACCGACCACGGGATGGCCGACGAGATCCTGTCCAACCTCGCCCGTGAGGTGTCCGACAACCTGAACGCCGGCTGAGCCGGGCGCCACGACGAGACGAGGAGGCCGGGTGACCGGGAGTGGCCTGAAACAGAAGGTGGCGCGGCTGCGCCAGGCGTACGCGCCGCACGAGTACCGCCCGCTGGGCGGCTACCTGGCGGCCATGGGCACGTACGGCGCCGTCACCGCGTCGCTGGTCGGCCTCGTCAAGGCGACCGGGCGCCCGGTGCCGGAGCGGCCCGCGCCCTCGGACGTGGTGCTGCTCGCCATCGCGACCCACAAGCTGAGCCGGCTGCTCTCCAAGGACGCGATCACCAGCCCGCTGCGCGCGCCGTTCACCCGGTACGACCACCCGATCGGCAGCGGCGAGGTGATGGAACAGGTCCGTGACCAGGGCAGCCCCACCCGGCACGCCGTCGGCGAGCTGCTGAGCTGCCCGTTCTGCCTGGCGGTCTGGGTCGCCACCGGCCTCACCGGCGGGCTGGTGCTGGCCCCCCGGCTGACCCGGCTCGTCGCCACCGCGCTGACCGCGGTGGCCGCCTCGGACTTCCTCCAGATGGGGTACGCGGTGGCCCAGCAGGCGGCCGAGGGTGGGCACCGGAAGGAGTGACCGCACGACGCGAGAGGGGGCCGGCGCGACGCGCCGGCCCCCTCTCGCCTTCTCCCGGTCTCAGGTGGGGGTCGTGCCGTGGTCCTCACCGGCCCAGCCGCGCGACGCCTCCGGCTCCCGCTCGTCGCGGTCCTCACCGGTGATCACGTCGTCGGACACCGCGGTCTGGTCGTGCTCCCCGGCGAAGTCCGATTCCGGCAGCGTGTCCGTGCCCTCGGGCGGCTGGCCGAGGGCCGGAGGGTGCTCCTGTTCCTCGTTGCGGTCGGTCATGGCGCTGTCCTCTCCGTCCTCGGGCCGCCTCGCCGGTGGCTCAGGCCACCGTCCCGCCGAGCAGGTCGGCCGCCTCGTCGACCGCGTACTCGCCCTCGGGCAGCGCGTCGATCCGGGACAGCAGGTCGGCGGGGAGTTCGGCGGACACCGCCCGGCGGTAGATGTCCGCCTGGCTCATCCGCTCCTGGCCACGGAAGATGTCGTCGAGCAGTTCGTCGAGCTGCCGGGTGTCCGGCTGCTCGGTCACGGGCGCGTCGTCGGTCACGCCGACCAGCTACCCGGGCCCGAATCGGTCAAACGTCCCCAGCCGCCGCTCACGCGGGGGTGGGGAGGGTGGCGCGGCGGGTGCGGACGGCCTGGGCGAGGTGGTCGAGGACCTCGGCCGTGGTGTCCCAGCCGATGCAGGCGTCGGTCACCGACCTGCCGTACTCCAGCTCGCGGGTGGGGTCGAGGTCCTGGCGGCCGGGCTGGAGGAAGCTCTCCAGCATGATGCCGACGATGCCGCGCTGGCCGGCGGCGAGCTGGGCGGCCACGTCGGCGGCGACCAGCGGCTGGTTGCGGTGGTCCTTGCCACTGTTGGCGTGGCTGGCGTCGATCACCACCCGCTCGGGCAGTCCGGCCGCGCGCAGCAGGTCCAGCGCTCCCGCCACCGACTCCGCGTCGTAGTTGGGCCGGCCACCGCCGCCCCGCAGCACCAGGTGACCGTCGGCGTTGCCCCGGGTGTGCATGATCGCCGGGGTGCCGGAGACGTCGATGCCGGGGAAGACGTGCGGCACGCCGGCCGCCCGGATGGCGTCCACCGCGGTGGCGATGCTGCCGTCGGGGCGGTTCTTCATGCCGATCGGCATGGACAGGCCGGAGGCGAGCTGGCGGTGCACCTGGCTCTCGACCGTCCGGGCGCCGATCGCGCCCCAGGCCACCGTGTCGGCGATGTACTGCGGCGTGATCGGGTCGAGGAACTCGCAGCCCACCGGCAGGCCCAGCCGCAGCACGTCGAGCAGGAGCGCCCGGGCGGTGCGCAGGCCGGTGTTCACGTCGCCCGAGCCGTCCAGGCCCGGGTCGTTGATCAGGCCCTTCCAGCCCACGGTCGAGCGTGGCTTCTCGAAGTAGACCCGCATCACCACGAGCAGGTCGTCGGCGAGGCGGTCGGCGACCTGGCGCAGCCGGCCCGCGTACTCCAGGGCGGCGGCGGGGTCGTGCACCGAGCAGGGGCCGACCACGACCAGCAGCCGGTCGTCGGCGCGGTCCAGCACCCGGCCGACGGCACGCCGGCCGGCCACCACAGCCTCGGCGAGGGAGTCCTCCAGGGGCAGGTGGTGGTGCAGCAGCGCGGGGGTGGTCAGCGGCACGACACGGTCGATCCGCTGGTCGATGACCCGATGGGCGTCCGGGGTCGTCACGGTGGGGTTCCTTCCGCCGACCGTGCCCGGGGCCGGCGCCCGGGATCGAGCCGGCTGCTCGTATGCAGAAGGGCAGGGAATCATCCCTGCCCGGCCGGCTCGAAGAGGAAGTGACGTCAGCTCATGGTCGAGTCACCGGCTCCTCCAGCCGGCTGCCTAAACCATCGATACGACCGCGTCACGCCCGCCAGCGTACCCGACGCCAGGGACGGGTCCCACCCGCTCGCCGGGTACGCCGCGGCCCGGCGGGGGTATGGGGACTGCATGAGTCACCACCAGAGCGACCAGGACCGGATCGAGTCCCGCGCCCACCTGCTGCCCGAGGAGGCGGCGGTGGGCAGCGAGGACCCGGAGGCGCAGGCCGACGCGATCCTCGCCGAATCGGACATCCGGGAGGAGGACCGCAACGCCGCCCCCGACACGGTGCTGGAGCACCGGACCTCCGATCAGACCGTCACCCCCGTCGAGCCCCCCGACTGAGCGGTGGCGCCCCGGGACCGCCGCGAGCCCCGGTAGGTCGTGTCCCGCAGCCAGGCGAGCGGACCGGCCAGCCGCAGGCCCGGCGGCACGTTCCCGACCGGGTCGAAGGCCAGCGCGGCGTCCTCCGGGGCGCCGCGCCGGCCGCCCAGCCGGACCTCGCCGAACGGCCGCCACGGCCCGACCGCGGACGCGACCGCGAGCACCAGCCGCGGCCCGTCGTCGCCGGCCGCCGCCGGGAGTTCGGCCAGGCCGCGGCCCAGTTCCGGCGAGTCGGGGTCGGCCAGCACGGCCAGGTACACCCGCCGCCGGCCCGCCCGGTAGGACATGATCGAGGTGTACGTCCCGGTGAAGCCGCGGCGGGGCAGCGGCAGGTGGCGCAGCACCGGTGCGGCGGCGCTGGAACTGGCCAGCAGATCCACCGGCGGCTCCGGGTCGCGGTGCAGGCGGATCCCCACCCCCAGCACGTCCGGCCAGCGTCCCGGGGTGGGCACGCCCTTCGACAGGCGGACCGTGGCCGGCCACCGGCCGGGCAGGTCGAGCAGCGGCACGCCGGTCGGCGGGCCCGGCGTACCCCAGATCATCGCCTCGGCGGAGAAGGTGCGGCCGGCGGGATGCAGCAGCCGGGCACGCCGGAGCCGGGCGAGCAGGAGGGCGGCGCGTTCGACCGCGGACGATGCGGGGGTGGGCATGCCGGGCGAGTACCCCGGCGCGCGGCGACGATGCTCCCCGCACGTCACCTTTCCACCCGCGAGATCGGATAGCGTCGTGCCATGCCCGACAGCGGTTACCCCTGGCCGATCGAGACGACCCGACTGGACAACGGTCTGCGCGTGGTGGTGAGCGAGGACCGCACCGCCCCCGCCGTCGCCGTGAACATCTGGTACGACGTGGGTTCCCGCCACGAACCGGCGGGTCAGACCGGCTTCGCCCACCTCTTCGAGCACCTGATGTTCGAGGGCTCGGTCAACGTGGCGAAGACCGAGCACATGAGGCTCATCCAGGGCTCCGGCGGCTCGCTCAACGCCACCACCAACCCCGACCGGACCAACTACTTCGAGACGGTCCCGGCCGAGCACCTGGAGCTGGCGCTCTGGCTGGAGGCCGACCGGATGGGCGGGCTGGTCCCCGCGCTGACCCAGGAGACGCTGGACAACCAGCGGGACGTGGTGAAGAACGAGCGCCGCCAGCGCTACGAGAACGTGCCGTACGGCGACGCCTGGCTGCGGCTGCTGCCGCTGCTCTATCCGCCCGGGCATCCCTACCACCACGCCACGATCGGCTCGATGGCCGACCTGAACGCCGCCGACCTGGCCACCTTCCAGGCGTTCCACCGCACCTTCTACGCGCCGAACAACGCCGTGCTGACCGTCGTCGGCGACACCACCGCCGCCGAGGTGTTCGCGCTGGCCGACAAGTACTTCGGCGGGCTGCCGCCGCGCGAGGACATCCCGGCGGCCCCGGACGGGCGCGCCGTCCCCGCCACCGGCCGGCCCGCGGTGGAGACGGTCACCGCCGACGTGCCCGCGCCCCGGGTCTACGTCGCGCACCGCACCCACCCGTTCGGCACCACCGGCTACGACGTGACCACCGTGCTCGCCACCGTGCTGGGCAGCGGCCGGGGGAGCCGGCTCTACCAGCGGCTCGCCGACGGCGAGCGGATCGCCCAGCCGGACCTGGTCGGGGCGTACGGGGTGGACCTGGCGCACGCGCCGGCGCCGCTGATCGCGACCGCCACGGCCCGCCCCGGGGTGTCCGCCGACCGGCTGCGCGACGGGCTGGCCGAGGTGGTCGACGAGCTGGCCACCGTGCCGGTGACGGCCGCCGAGCTGGACCGGGCCAAGGCGTTGCTGAGCACCATGTGGTGGCGGCAGATGTCCACCGTGGACGGCCGGGCGGACACCCTCGGCCGGTACGCCACCCAGTTCGGCGACCCAAACAGCGCCGGCGAGCGGCTGCCCGCCTGGCTCGCCGTCACCGCCGAGCAGATCGCCGAGCAGGCCAGCGAGCTGCTCGGCGCGGCCGACCGGGCGACCCTGACCTACCAGCCCGAGGAGACCTCATGACGCTGATCGCCACCCGTCCCGGGCCGGGCGCCGCCCGCCCGTACCGGTTCCCGCAGGTGGTCCGCCGGTCGGCCGCCGGCGGGCAGGTCGTCGCCGCGCACCTGCCCGGGCAGAACCTCGCCGTCGCGCTGCTGCTGCTCGACGGCGGCGCCGGCCGGGAGCCGGTCGGCAAGGAGGGGCTCGGCGGGGTGCTGGCCAAGGCGCTGGAGGAGGGGACCGCGCAGCGGGACGCCACCGCGTACGCCCTGGCCATCGAGGCGCTCGGCACCGAGCTGGTGACCGGCCTGGACTGGGACTCGTTCCAGGTCAGCGTGCAGGTGCCGGTGGACCGGCTGAGCGCGGCCGTGGAGCTGCTCGCCGAGGCGGTGCGGACGCCGAAGCTCGACCCGGCCGACGTGCGGCGGGTCCGCGACGACGAGGTGACCGCCCTGCGGATGGACTGGGCGAACCCGGGCCCCCGGGCCGACGCGGTGCTGCGCGCCGAGCTGTTCGGCGCGGACAACCGCTGGGGCCGCCCGATGTACGGCGACCCGGAGAGCGTGGCCGGCCTCGACGTGGACGACGTGACCGTCTTCCACTCCGAGTGGTTCATCCGCCCCGGCACGCTGATCGTCGCCGGTGACCTGGACCGGATCGACCTCGACGCGCTCGCCGCGACGGTGTTCACCGGGGCCGGCGGCGCGGCGGCGGACAAGGGCGGCCCGATCGAGGTGCCGCTGTCCGACCGGCGGCGGATCATCCTGGTCGACCGGCCCGGCTCGGTGCAGTCCACGCTCCGCCTCGGGCACCCGTCGCCGCACCGCGCCCACCCGGACCACGTGCCGATGACGCTGGCCGGCACGGTGCTCGGCGGTGCCTTCACCTCCCGGCTCAACCACCTGATCCGCGAGGTGCGCGGCTACACGTACGGGATCCGCGGCGACTTCGCCTCGTCCCGCCGGTTCGGCCGGTTCGCCATCAGCTCCGGGGTGCAGACCGCGGTGACCGCGCCGGCCCTGGTCGAGGCGGTCGGCGAGGTGTCGCGTACCCGGCTGACCGGGGTGACCGAGGACGAGCTGGCGGTGGCGCGCTCCTGGCGGGCCGGCCAGCTCTCCGTCGAGCTGCAGAGCCCCCGGGCCATCGCCTCGGCGCTGACCACGCTGGTCGTGCACGACCTGCCGGACGACTACCACGCCCGGCTGCGCGAGGCGCTGCTCGCCGCGACCGTCGAGGAGGTCTCCGCGGCGGCCGCCGCCCACCTGCACCCGGAGTCGCTCACCCTGGTCGTCGAGGGCGACTCGGCGGTGATCCGGGACGAGCTGGTGGCCGCCGGCCTCGGCGAGGTGGTCGACCACACGTCCTGACCGGCCGGGGATGTGATTCCCGTCGCGCCCAGCGGTCGCGTGCGCCCGGGCCGCGGGCGCGGATGCTCCGGCCCGGGCCGCGGACAGCCGGGGATTCTCCGTCGGCAGCCCGTCGATCGCCCGTGTCGTTGCCGGTCGACGGCCCGATCGCCGAAGGGCGCCCCGCTGGTCGGCGGCCCGCGCGCTGGGAAAGACTTCCCGCCGGCCCCGCCCGGCTGGGTAGCCTCGCCGGCATGAGGATCGGCATTGTGGGGGCCACCGGCCAGGTCGGTGGCGTGATGCGGCAGGTGCTGGCGGAGCGCGAGTTCCCGGCGGAGCAGCTGCGGCTGTTCGCCTCGGCCCGGTCGGCCGGGCGCACGCTGCCCTGGCGCGACGGCGAGGTCACCGTCGAGGACGCGGCCACCGCGGACTACCGCGGCCTGGACATCGTGCTGTTCTCGGCGGGCAAGGGCACCGCCCGGGACCTCGCGCCCCGGGTCGCCGAGGCCGGCGCGGTCGTCATCGACAACTCCTCGGCGTACCGGATGGACCCCGAGGTGCCGCTCGTGGTCGCCGAGGTCAACCCGCACGCCCTCGCCAACCGGCCCAAGGGCATCGTCGCCAACCCGAACTGCACCACCATGGCCGCCATGCCGGTGCTGCGCCCGCTGCACCAGGAGGCCGAGCTGGTCAGCCTGGTGGTCGCCACCTACCAGGCGGTGTCCGGTGCCGGCCTGGCCGGCGTGGCCGAGCTGGACGAGCAGGTCCGCAAGGTCGCCGAGCACGCCGCCGGGCTGGCCTTCGACGGGTCGGCCGTGGAGTTCCCCGCGCCGCGCTCGTTCGCCCGCCCGATCGCCTTCAACGTGCTCCCGCTGGCCGGCTCGATCGTCGACGACGGCTCCTCGGAGACCGACGAGGAGCAGAAGCTGCGCAACGAGAGCCGCAAGATCCTGGAGATCCCCGGGCTGAAGGTCTCCGGCACCTGCGTCCGGGTGCCCGTGTTCACCGGCCACTCCCTCCAGATCAACGCGCGCTTCGCCCGCCCGATCACCCCGGCCCGGGCCCGTGAGCTGCTCGACGGCGCGCCGGGTGTGGCCCTGCACGAGGTGCCGACCCCGCTGGAGGCGGCCGGTCAGGACCCCACGTTCGTCGGGCGGATCCGGGCCGACGAGACCGTCGAGCACGGCCTCGCCCTGTTCTGCGCCAACGACAACCTGCGCAAGGGCGCGGCGCTCAACGCCGTGCAGCTCGCCGAGCTCGTCGCCGCGGAAGGGCGCTGACCCCATGGCGGACGAGCGGACCCGGCAGGCCCTGACCGACCTCGTGGCGAGCCGCCGGCTCGGCGTGCTCGCCACACTCAAGCGCGACGGCCGGCCCCAACTGTCCACCGTGGTCCACTCCTTCGACCGGGATGCCGGGCTGATCCGGATCTCGGTGACCGACGGCCGGGCGAAGACCGCGAACCTGCGCCGCGACCCCCGGGCCAGCTTCCACGTGAGCAGCGAGGACGGCTGGGCGTACGCGGTGGCGGAGGCCCGCGCCGAGCTGACCCCGGTGGCGGAGCGGCCGGACGACCCGACCGTCGAGGAACTGGTCGGGCTCTACCGGGCGGTGCAGGGCGAACACCCGGACTGGGACGACTTCCGGCGGGCCATGGTGGCCGAGCGGCGGCTGGTGCTCCGGCTGCACGTCGAGCGGCTCTACGGGATGCCGCCGCGCGGCTGACCGCCGACGCCGGCCCGCGTTACCTCGCCCCGGGCGCCGGGTAGACCGCGGTGCCGACACCGAGAGGGGAGCACCATGACAACGGTCGGAGAGTTCATGACGACCCGGTTGGTGACGATGGCCGGCAGCGACACCCTCACCGCCGCGGCGCAGGAGATGCGCGACAGCGCCATCGGCGACGTGGTGGTGACCGATGGCGACAACGTGGTCGGCATCGTCACGGACCGGGACATCACGGTCCGGGGCGTGGCCGAGAACCTTGATCCCAGCGCGACGAAGCTCGACCAGATCACCAGCAAGGACGTCGTGACGGTCAGCCAGTACGACGACGCGGTGGCCGCCGCCGACCTGATGCGCACCTACGGGGTACGCCGGCTGCCGGTGACCGAGGACGGCCGCCTGATCGGCCTGGTGTCGATGGGTGACCTGGCCGTGGAGCGGGAGCCCCAGTCGGTGCTCGCGGACGTCAGCGCCGACGACCCGAACAACTGACCCGTCCGCCGCGGTGACGCCGGCCCCCGATTCGGGGGCCGGCGTTCGCACGTCCGGGGCTCCGGGCTGGTGACTCACCCGAACCGGGCGAGGTTGACCCCGTACCCGGGCGGGGACCCGTCCTCGGACGTCGGAGGGTGCGGATCGCGGGAGGAGTCGCCCGATGGACATGACCACGACCAGATTCTTCGAGGACCTGGACCGGCGGGGGTTCGAACCGCTGTTGGCCAAAACCTCCGGAACGCTCCGGTTCGACCTGCACGAGGGACCGCAGACCACGCACTGGCTGCTGGAGATCGACCGGGGCAACCTCCGGGTCCGTCAGGAGGACCAGGAGGCCGACACCGTGGTGGGTGCCGAGCCGCGGCTCTTCGGCGAGTTGGTCAGCGGCCAGGAGAACACCATCGCGGCGCTGCTGCGCGGGGACATGACGGTCTCCGGCGACCTGCGTCTGGTGTTGCAGGTGGAACGGATCTTCCCTGGTCCGTCGGATTCGCGCGGGCCGCACCACTCGTTTCAGAGGAGGGCTGCCTGATGCCCGGGAGCAACACCGTCCGGATCCTGGACGGCAACACGTTCGTGGTCTCCGAGGACACCGGTGACATCGAGGCCACGCCAACCGAGCCGACCGGCCTCTTCTCGATCGACACGAGGTTCCTGTCGAAATGGGTGCTGACCGTCAACGGTGAGCGCCTCAACGCGCTCTCCTACGACGACCTGCAGTACTACGAGGCCCGGTTCTTCCTGGTGCCGGGCATGGCGACGCACTACATCGACGCCAAGTTGTCGATCATCCGGGAGCGGGCGGTGGGCGGCAGCTTCCGGGAGACGCTGACGATCCTCAACCACGACGAGAAGGCGGTGGACCTGGAGATCCGGATGGACGCCGGCTCCGACTTCGCCGACCTCTTCCAGGTCAAGGACGAGATCCTCAACAAGAAGGGCGAGACCTACGCCGAGGCGGAGTCCGACAAGCTGCGGCTCGGCTACCGACGGGGCAACTTCCGGCGGGAGACGGTCATCGCCGCCTCCCGGCCGGCCCGCTACGACCGCAACGGGTTCGCCTGGACCATCCACCTGGAACCCAACGAGCAGTGGGACACGGCCATCGACGTGCAGACGCACGCGGTCGGCCCGGGCGGCCGGGACCTGCGGATGGGGCTGCGCGCGCACGGCACCGAGCGGCTGGCCCTCCAGCACGACCTGGAGCAGTGGATCGCCAAGGCGCCGAAGGTGAACAGCGAGCACGGCCAGGTGGCGTCGACGTACCGGCGCAGCCTGATCGACCTGGCAGCGCTGCGGTTCTCGCCGCTCTCGCTGGGCGGGCAGACGCTGCCGGCCGCCGGCCTGCCCTGGTTCATGACCATGTTCGGCCGGGACAGCATCTTCACCTGCCTCCAGGTGCTGCCGTTCGCGCCCGAGATGTCGAAGACGACGCTGCGCATCCTCGGCGCGTTGCAGGGCACCCGGTTCGACGACTTCCGCGACGAGGACCCGGGGCGGATCCTGCACGAGATGCGCTACGGCGAGACGGCCGCCTTCGAGGAGCAGCCGCACTCCCCGTACTACGGCTCGGTGGACGCGACGCCGCTGTTCATCGTGCTGCTCGACGAGTACGAGAAGTGGAGCGGCGACGTCGCGCTGGTCAAGGAGCTGGAACGCGAGTGCCGGGCCGCGTTGAAGTGGCTCGACGACTACGCCGACCTGGTCGGCAACGGCTACATCTGGTACGAGCGGCGCAACACCGACACCGGCCTGGAGAACCAGTGCTGGAAGGACTCCTGGGACTCCCTCTCGTACTCCGACGGCACGCTGCCGCCGTTCCCGCGGGCCACCTGCGAGGTGCAGGGGTACGCGTACGACGCGAAGGTGCGGGCCGCCCGGCTGGCCCGGGAGTTCTGGGGCGACCCCGCGTACGCCGACCAGCTGGAACGCGAGGCGGCGGAGCTCAAGGAGCGGTTCAACCGGGACTGGTGGGTGGCCGACGGCGGCTTCTACGCCCTGGGGCTGGACCCGAACGGCCGGCAGTGCGACGTGCTCAGCTCCAACATCGGTCACCTGCTGTGGAGCGGCATCGTGCAGGAGGACCGGGCGGGGCAGATCGCCGCGCACCTGGTCGGCCCGCGGCTCTTTTCCGGGTGGGGCGTACGCACGCTGGCCGAGGGCGAGGTCCGCTACAACCCGATCGGCTACCACAACGGCACGATCTGGCCGTTCGACAACTCGTTCATCGCCTGGGGTTTGCGCCGATACGGCTTCGCCGAGGAGGCCGCCACCGTCGCCAACGGCATCCTGGACGCGGCGCGGTACTTCGACGGGCGGCTGCCGGAGGCGTTCGGCGGCTACCAGCGGGAGCTGACCAAGTTCCCGGTGGAGTATCCGACGGCGTGCAGCCCGCAGGCCTGGTCGACCGGGACCCCGCTGCTGCTGATCCGGACGATGCTGGGGCTGGAACCGCACGAGGGGCACCTCGCGGTGGACCCGCGGCTGCCGGTCGGCATGGGTCGCATCGAGGTGCTGGACATCCCGGGCCGGTGGGGCCGGGTGGACGCCTTCGCCCGGGGCCGGCTGGACCTGCACAACCTCGCCTCCTGACCCGAGGCGCCCGCGCGCCGCCGGCCGGGAGGCCGGCGGCGCGCCGCCGTGGGCTCAGTGCCCGGGCAGCAGCGCGTCGCCGTGCGCCTCGCTGCGGGGGAGCAGGCAGAACTCGTTGCCCTCCGGGTCGGCCAGCACGGTCCACCGGGGCAGCTCGCGGACCACGGTCGCGCCCGCCTCCAGCACGGCAGCCCGTTCCTCCGCGTCGCCGACCAGGTCCAGGTGGATCCGGCCGGCGCCGGGCAGGTCCTCGACGGGGCTGATCCAGACGTCGGGCCGGCGGCCGGCGGGGTCGCGCAGCAGCACCGACTCGTCCGGCTCCAGCGACCGGTCGGCCAGCTTCGCCCGGTCCTCCTCGACCACGGGCAGCCCGGTCACCGTGCTCCAGAACGGGGCGAGCAGGTAGGGATCCCGGCAGTGGATGACGATCGCGGTGAGATCGGGCATGCCCTGCACCGTAGTCGGCTCAGGCGGGCGGGAGGACGGTGTCCAGGAACGCGGCGGTGACCGCCCGGATGTCGGGGCGGGCCAGGTCGAGCGCGTGCCCGCCGTGGGTGAGCCAGAGGTGCGCCGGGTGGCCGGCGGCGAGCAGCCGGGTGGCCAGCCCGACCGACTGGGCGGCCGGCACGGCGGCGTCGTCGCGGCCGTGCACGAGCAGCACCGGCACGCCCGAGCCCAGGTGGCTGGCGACGGTGGCGTCGACGGTCGCCGGATCACCGGAGGCGGGCGGGTGGCCGAGCAGGCCCGCCCAGGGGTCGTCGTGCCGGCGCAGCCGCCGCCACTGAGGTTCCAGCGGGTCGACCGGCGCCCAGTAGGCCAGCACGCCCCGGACGTCGCCCGGCCGGTCCACCCCGCGCAGGCCCAGGTGCAGGGCCAGCATGGCGCCGGCCGAGTCCCCGCCGACCAGCAGCGGCAGCCCGCCCGCCGTGGCGCGGGCGGCCCGCGCGGCGGCGCGTACGTCGTCGAGCTGGGCCGGCCAGCCGGCCTCGGCCGCGAAGCGGTAGGTCGCGGGCACCACCCGCAGCCCGAGCGGGGCGAGCGCGGCCCCGTCCTCCTCGGAACGGGCCCGCCACCCGCCGCCGTGGATCCAGAGCAGTGCGCCGCGATCGGTCATCCCGCCATGCTGGCCGCACCGGCGCGCCGCCCGCCACCCGCTCTGCCGACGGCAGAGCGAGGGGACTTCCGCCCCTACGGTCCCGTAACCTACTCGGGGTAAAGTTGGCGGATGCCGGAACTCGTGTACCCGCCCGTGATCCTCGCCGCCAAGACGATGTTCCGCGCTCTCGACCTGCGCCTGCGCGTCGACGGCAGCCACCACGTGCCGCGCACCGGCGGGGCGGTGCTGGCCTCGAACCACGTCAGCTACCTCGACTTCATCTTCTGCGGGTACGGCGCCCGGGACTCCGGCCGGCTGGTCCGGTTCATGGCGAAGGACTCGGTCTTCCGGCACAAGGTCTCCGGCCCCCTGATGCGGGGCATGAAGCACATCCCGGTGAACCGGGCCGCCGGCGCCGGCTCGTACGCCTCGGCGGTGAGCGCGCTGCGCCGCGGCGAGGTGGTCGGCGTCTTCCCGGAGGCGACGATCAGCCGCTCCTTCATGGTCAAGGACCTCAAGAACGGCGCGGCCCGGATGGCCCAGGAGGCCGGCGTGCCGTTGCTGCCGGTCGCGCTCTGGGGCACCCAGCGGCTGTGGACCAAGGGGCGGCCGCGCACCCTCACCCGGCGGCACACCCCGATCACCATCCTGGTGGGCGAACCCATGGACCCCGCCGCCTACCCGGACGGCAACGCCCTGACCGCCGAGCTGCGCACCCGGCTCACCGCGCTGGTCGACCGGGCCCAGCGCGAATACCCGGACCAGCCCGCCGGCCCGGACGACACCTGGTGGCAGCCCGCCCACCTGGGCGGCACCGCGCCCACCCCCGAGCAGGCCGCCGAGCTGGACCGCCCGGGCCGCCGCGCCCCCACCCCCTGACCCGCGCCGGGGCACCCGCACCTGGCCGGATCGTTCCGCATCCCGGCATGATGGTGTCTGCCGGCCCGGCGCCCGCCCGGCCAGGATCGAGCCCATGAGCAGAGCAGCACTCGTCGTCATCGACGTTCAGGAGTCCTTCCGGCAGCGCCCGATCTGGGCCTACGCCTCCCAGCCGGACATCGTCGACCAGGTGAACCGGCTCGTCGACGCGGCCCGCCGCCGGGGCGACCTGGTGGTCTGGGTCCTGCACGCCGAGCCGGGCACCGGTGGCGTCTTCGACCCGGCCTCCGGGCACGTCCGGCTGATCGACGGCCTCGCCCCGGTGCCCGGGGAGCCGACGCTGGTCAAGACCTCGCACAATGCCTTCACCACCACGAACCTCCAGCAGGTGCTCACCTTGGCCGGGATCCGCGCGGTCACGGTCTGCGGCATCCGCACCGAGCAGTGCGTGGAGACCACCGCCCGCGTCGGCTGCGACCTCGGGTACGAGATGACGTTCGTGACCGACGCGACGGTCACCTTCCCCACCCCGCACCGGGACCTGCCGGCCGACGCCCCGCTGGAGCGGATCCTGGCCGACCCGCGCACCCTTTCCACCGCCGAGATGACCGCCCGCACCGAGTACGCCCTGGCCGGCCGGTTCGCCACCGTGCGCACCGTCGCCGACGTCGTGCGACAACTCCAGCTCGGCGCCTCTGACGCCGCGCCGCGACCTGGAGCTGTCGTGGACGCGCTCCCGATCGGCGCCTGATCCCATGAGCCGGGTCGACCCGCGACTCCAGCCCGGCGCGCCGGGCGCCGCGCCGCGACCGGGAGCCGTCGTGTTCCTCCTGGTGCCGCAGCTGCACCTGCTGGATCTCGCCGGGCCGGCCCAGGTCTTCTCCGCCGCCGCCGACCTCGGGTACGACTACCGCCTGCACTACGTCGCCGCCACCACCGAGGTGCCGACCGTGCAGGGGGTGTCGCTGCGGGCCACCGTCGACTGGCCCGCGCTGCACCGCGACGACCTGGTCGTCGTACCCGGGTGGCGGCTGTCGGCGCACGGCCCGGCGGGGCCGGTCGGGCCGGACGAGCTGCGGCGGCTGGCGGAGCACCACGCGGCCGGCGGCACCGTGGCGAGCGTCTGCGCGGGCGCCTTCGCGCTCGCCCGGGCCGGCCTCCTCGACGGGCGGCGGTGCACCACCCACCACGACGTGCAGGACGAGCTGGCGCGGCGGCACCCGGCGGCCCGGGTGGTCCGGGACGTGCTTTACGTGGTCGACGACCGGGTGGTCAGTTCCGCCGGCATCGCCAGCGGCATCGACGTGGCGCTGCACCTGGTCGCCACCCGGCACGGCCCCGCCGTGGCGGCCCGGATCGCCCGCACCCTCGTCGTGTACGCCCGCCGCAACGGCCACGAGCAGCAGGCGAGCGCCATGATGCGGCACCGGTCGCACCTCTCCGACGCGGTGCACCGGGCGCAGGACCTGATCGACGCGCACTACGCCGAGCCGCTGCCGCTGGCCGAGTTGGCCGCCGCCTGCGGGGTCGCCGAACGCACCCTGAGCCGGCTGTTCCGGCAGGCCACCGGGCTGACCCCGCTCGGCTACCAGCAGCTGCTGCGGGTGGAACGGGCCGAGCACCTCATCGGGCACGGCGCCACCGTGGACGCCGCCGCCCGCACGGTCGGCTTCACCGACGCCCGGATGCTGCGCCGGCTGCGCGCCCGGGGACGCACCGACCCGGCCGCGCTGCGGCTGGTCGGCTGAGCGCGGGTCAGCAGGCGGAGCCGGGGCGGTCCCGCGCCGGGACGTCCTGGCGGGGCCAGGCCGGCGGCTCGGCCACCGCCGGGCGGTAGTAGTCCTCCCGGGACAGGAACTCGACCGGCAGCGAACCCGGCAGGGTCACCGCACCCCGGGTCGGGCCGGGCGTCGGGCTCACCCGGACCGCCAGGGTGTCCCGCTCCGGCGGGGAGAGGTCGACCAGTTCGGGGCGGGCCAACCGGAACGCGGCCACCGAGCGGCGTACCTGCCGGGTCAGCGCGGCGACCAGGTCGACCGGGCCGGCGAGCGCCAGCGCCGGCTGCCGGATGGTGCGCAGCGCGTCGCAGACCACCCGCAGCTCGCCGGTGCCGTCGGGGCTCTCGGCCAGCTCCAGCCGGGACGGCCACTGCCAGCGGATCTGGCCGCTGACCAGGCGGGACAGCCGGACCGGGCGCCGGTGCCGGGCGTCCGTCCGGCCGTCCCGCCCGGAGACCAGGGACAGCTCGGAGCCGGTGCAGACGTACGCCAGCCGCCGGTCGGTCACAGTGACCGTCGCCGGGGTGGGCAGCGCCCAGGACCGGAGGTCGTCGGTGGGGCCGAGCAGATGACCGGCCACCAGCAGCCGGTGCTGCCCGAGCCGCCGCTCGCCCGGCTCCGGGAGCAGCGCGTAGCGCCGGTCGAGCAGGGGATGGGTGGGATCGTCATCCGCGTCGAAGCGGTGCGGCCCGATGAAGAAGGGTGCGGCGTCCTCCTGCACGGTCACGACCTCCCGGTGGCGGTTGGCGATACGTCGAGCCTGGCCCACCCGGGGGTGGCTGTCATGACACCCGTTAGGGGGTCGGCCGGTCGGCGGACGCCTGTGACCGGTAGATGCCGATATCTTCCGGCCGGACGAGGCCGTCCTCAATCGCCCGGGCGAGCAGCGCCGCCTTCGTGGCCGCCGGCCGCCCCGCCCGGGTGTACTTGATCCGCGCCCGGTCCACGTACTGCTTCACGGTGTGCTCGCTGATCCGCATCCGGCGCGCCACCGACGCCTTCGACATCGACTGGAACCACAGCAGCAGCGCCTCGCGCTCCTTGTCCGACAGGGCCGGCCGGTCGGGGCGCGGATCGCCCACGATCGCCCCGGCCAGCGCCGGCGGCACGTACGGGCGGTCGCTCGCCGCGGCGAGCACGGTCGCCACGCAGTGCTCCCGACCCTCGTGCTTGGCCAGGAACGCCACCGCGCCGGCGTCCAGCGCGGCCAGCATCGTCTCCGGGTCGGTGTGCTCCGAGTAGACCACCACCCGGCGGCCCGCCGTGCTCAACTCGGCGAGCTTGTCGAGCACCATCCGCCCGTGCAGCCGCAGGTCGAGCAGGACCACCGCGGCCTCCGGGGCGGCCCGCAGCACCATGTCCGGATCGTCCCCGGTGGCCAGCACGCGCAGCCGCGGCTCCCCGGCCAGCCAGGCCCGTACCCCGTCGATCACGACCGGATGGTCGTCCACGATCGCCACGCCCACCGGCTGCCCGCCGGTCACGTCCTCCGCCACCGCGTCTGCGTCCATCTGATCTCCCCGTCCCGCTCGTGCAGGTGTTCCACCGGCCCGTCCCCGTCCCCGCCGGGCGGGCCGGTCGCGTCCGGCCCGTCGTGGTCGGGGGTGACGAGGCTGACCACCACCTCGTCCGGGCCGGCCACCACGGTCAGCCGGGCCCAGCCCCGGGCGCCCGCGAGCGCC
Organism: Micromonospora sp. NPDC005707; assembly: GCF_040631005.1. Classification (NCBI taxonomy): domain Bacteria; kingdom Bacillati; phylum Actinomycetota; class Actinomycetes; order Micromonosporales; family Micromonosporaceae; genus Micromonospora; species Micromonospora sp. NPDC005707. The sequence goes on along the minus strand of NZ_JBEXYR010000005.1, from coordinate 68,069 downwards.
GCGGTCGCCGGGTCGGCCAGCCGCCGGCGGACCTCGACCGGCAGCTCCGGCGGCGCCCCGACGGCGACCAGCTCGATCGGCAGGCCGTTCCGTTCCGCCAGGTCCGCCGCGGCACGCAGCTCGTGCAGCAGCGGATCCGGCACGTCGTCCGACTCGGCGATCAACCGGCGCAGCCGGGCCGCCGCCAGCACGGCGCGGCGGCGTACCGCCGGGTCGGCCGGGTCGGCGTCACCGGCCGCCAGGGCGGCCAGCACCTCCTCGGCGGTGCCGCTGGCCAGAGCCAGGCGCGCCTGCCGCTCCCGCTGGGCCCGTTCCGCCGCGTCCCGTTCCGCCTCCACGGCCAGAGCCGCCGCGGCGGTGGAGGCCCGGTCCCGGGCCAGCGCGGCGATCGCCGCCGCCCCGGCGAAGACGGCCACCGGCAGCGACGAGGTGCCGTAGACGTACATGGCGTAGCGGCTGAGGTCGGCCGGGGCGGTCGCGCCGTGCAGGACCGCCGCGGCCAGGGCGATCGTCGCGTGTGCGGCGAGCAGCGCGAGCAGCCAGCCCACCGGCCGCCGCCAGAGCACCAGCAGGAAGAACCACGCCAGGCCGCCCCACACCCAGTTGCCGGCGGTGAAGAGCTGCCGCTCACCGGCCGCCGCGAAGACCACCCCGTCGACGACCAGCAGGGCAACCGCCAGCAGCCGGGCCGGCGGCAGCCCGCCGCGCAGCAGGCGTACGCCGGCCGCGACGCCGACCGCCGCGGTCACCAGCCAGCCGGCGGCGACCACCGGCGGGGCGGCCAGCCGGGACCACGAGGTGAGCAGCCCCGGCAACCCGATCGCCAGGTGCCAGGCCAGCGCGATGACCACCGCCGCGATCCGCGCGCCCCGGTCCGAGGCGTCGCCCACCGCGTGCGCCGCGGTCGCGGCCGCCCCCGGCCCGGCGCGCTCCGGCGCCCGCTGCCGCACGATCGCCGGAACCGCCGTGCCGGTCCCGAGCGCTCCCGAGTCAGTGGCCACCGGACCACTCCAGCCGGATCCGGGTGCCGGCGCCAGGAGCGGAGGTCACGACCGCGCGGCCGCCCACCGAGGACATCCGGCCGTGGATCGACTCGCGCAACCCGTACCGGTGGGCCGGGACGGTGGCCGGGTCGAAGCCGGGGCCGTCGTCGGCCACCTCGACCACGACGGTGTCGGCGTCCCCGGTCAGGCGCAGCGTGGTGGCGGCGCCCGGCGCGTGCCGGACCACGTTGGCCAGCGCGGCGGCGGCGCTGTCGGCGAGCGCCGCGGCGACCGTCGCCGGCACCCGGCACGGCGCGAGCGCCGCGTCCACGGTCAGCTCGGGCAGCCGGGTGAGGACCGCCCGCAGGCGCTCGTCGAGGGCCACCGCGCCGGCCGGCGTCGCGCGCGCGTCGGCCAGGGCCGTGAGGGTACGCAGATCGGCCGCGCACCGCTCGCGCAGCGCGGCGGACGGGCCGGGCACCGCGCCGAGCCCGACCATGGTGAGCGTGGCGAGGACGGTGTCGTGCAGGTCCCGGTTCTGCCGCCGCTCGGCCTCCCGGGCGGCCCGCCCCACCACGGCCTCCCGCGAGAGCCGCTGATAGTCGGCGAAGGCGGCGTCGGCGCGCCCGATCCGGCGGCGCATGACCGCCGTCATCACGGCCGCGCAGCCGGTCTGGACCAGCAGCGTCCCGGCGTGCGCGCGCGCCTCGACCGGGTTGCCGGCCAGCGCGGCGCCGGTCGCGTAGGCGGCGGTGACCAGCAGCCCGGCCGGGACCGACCAGCGGGCCGGGGCGGTGGCCTGCGCATTGATCACGGTGGTGCTGGCCAGCACCGCCATCCAGCTCCCCTCGCCGGGCAGCACCTCCGGCGCGACCAGCCAGGGGATCGCCAGCCCGGCCGCGGTGGTGAGCGCCACGTCGCCGGCCACCAGGGCGCCGGTGAACCCGTACCGGAGCGCGCGGGCCGCGTACCAGACCGACCAGGCGGTGAGCGCGACGATCGCCGGAACCAGCAGGGCCACCCGGACCGGCGGGGTGCGCACCGACAGCGCGACCACCGCGGCGACCAGCCCGCAGGTGAGCCGGAGCAGTGCCGGCAGCGTCGTGAAGATCAGGGTGAACGCGCCGCCCGCCGGCCGGTCCAGCGGGGACGGCGGCAGGGTCGTGGCGGCTACGACCGGCATCGGGGGAGGTGTCCTTCCGGCAGCGACCCGGTCGGGTCCGCACGGTAGATCGACGCCGGAGAATAACACGCCTACCGGGACCTGGTCACCCTCGGTACGCGGCGCGTCGCTATGCAGATGTCCCGCCGGCCGGCCGGCTCCGGTCCGCTCCGGTGTGGGCCACGGCGAGCAGGTGGGCGCTGGCCCCGAGCACCGCCGGATCCCGCTCGAACGCCTCGGCGCACGCCACCGCGTCGGCGAAGAGCCGCTCGGCCGGGCCGGTGCCGAGCGCGTTCAGCACCGGCCACAGCGGACCCTCCACCCCGTACACCGCCGGGACCGGCAGGCCGGCCGCGACGAACTCGTCCACCACCTGCGCCGGCCGGTGGAAGTAGGCCGTCGTGAAGCCGCTCCGCGGGTCGTTCACCCCGGTGGCGTACTCCCCCCGCAGCAGCGCACGGTTGTGCTCGTCCACCCGCCCCTGAACGGTCAGGTCCATGAGGGCCGCGTTGCGGCTGATCACGGCCGCGAGCACCGGGCCACCGGGCCGGGTCAGCCGGGCCGCCTCGCGCAGCGCCGCCACCCGGTCCGCCCGGTCGGGCAGGTGGTAGAGCGGGCCGAGCAGCAGGGTGGCGTCGGCCGCGCCGTCGGGCAGCGGCAGGCTCCGCGCGTCACCCACGGTCGCGGTGATCCCCGGGTACGTCGCCCGGGCCGCCGCGACGTGCGCCGGCACCAGGTCGACCAGGTGCACCCGGTGCCCGGCCGCGGCGAGCCAGCCCGCGTACGCGCCGGGGCCACCGCCGACATCCAGCACCTCGGCCGGCGGCGCCGGCAGCAGCCGGGTGAGCAGGTCGCGCGTGCGCCACGCCTCCAGCCGTCCCTGCGGCGACCGGTCCAACCGGTCCGCCTCGACGAAGACCTCCGTGTAGTAGCGCGTGATGTCCGGCTCGGCGGGTCGATGCTGCGGCATCCATCGATGGTGGACGCCCCTCGGCGGCCGGTCACCCGGTTTTTACCGTCCGGGCCGCTGGCGCGGTGCTCCTACCCTGCGGACATGGCGTACCAACCGGCCATGGTGCCGCCCAGGAAGTCGAACACGACCCGGGTCGTGCTCACCGTCGTCGGCGTGGTGCTCGCGCTGTGCTGCGTGGGCGGCGTCGTCGGCGGCTTCGTCCTCTACCGCGTGGTGCAGGACGCCACCGGTCCGGCCCGGACCGCCGTGGACACCTTCGCCGGCGCGCTGGTCAGCCGCGACTACCCCACGGCGTACGGCCAGCTCTGCGGGCGGGTGCGCGACCGGGTCAGCCAGGAGGACTTCGTCCGGCAGCAGTCCGCTCAGCCCGCGCTGACCGGCTATCGGATCGTCGGGTTGCAGGTAACGAACAACAACGGACGGGTCGGGGGCTCGGCACAGGTCCGCTTCACCCCGAGCAGCGGCACCACCACGACGCAGGCGTTCGTCCTCGTCAAGGAGGACGGCGGCTGGCGGATCTGCGAGTGACGGTCCGGCCGGGCGCCGCTGTGACATCCACGGTGGGTGAGCGCTACCCACCACCTACCGGGGCGCCTCGTCGGCGCGCCCGCGCAGCCACTCCAGCGCAGGCTCGGCGTGGCGCAGCACCGAGATGTGCCCGTCCTCCGGGTAGCGGCGCAGCTCGGCGGTGGGACAGCACCCGGCCAGCCACTCGGCGTGGGCCACCGGCGCGACCCCGTCCCGCCCGCCGTGCACCAGCAGCACCGGCGGCGTCACCTCGGCGGGGTCGAAGCCCCACGGATGCACGTACGCCAGGTCGTCGTCGATCAGCCCGCCCGGGCCGGCCCGCACCGCCGGGCCCACCACACTGTCGAACCAGGACCACTCGCCGTGCAACGCGGCCAGGTCGGCCGGGGTGAACTCCGGGTCGTACGCGACGCCCGAAGCCTCATGCGCCTCCTTGGCCGCCCGCCCCGCGGCGGCCGCCCGCAACGACGCCACCCCGGCGGGCACCATGTCGGCGAACCAGTCCAGCCCGGCCGCGCCGTACGGGGCCAGGCCGGCGCCGACCACCACCGCGACCACCCGGTCGGGCAGGAGCGCGCCGCAGGCCAGGGCGTGCGGGCCGCCGCCCGAGTGGCCCAGCACCGCGAACCGGTCGAGACCCAGCGCGTCGGCCACCGCGGCGACGTCGGCGGCCGCGGAGGCGATGTCGCGCCCCGGCAGCGGCGTCGACCCCCCGTAGCCGGGGCGGTCGTGGGAGACCCAGCGGAGACCGAGCCGGTCGGCCGCCGCGAACAGCGGCGCGGGCGGAGCGCCGATGTTCGGCGTGCCGTGGTGCCAGAAGACGGGAAGCCGGTCGGACCCGCCGGTGTCGTAGACGTGCAGCGTGCGGCCGTCGCCCAGGCGGAGATCCGTCTCGGTCACCATGAGCGGAGACTACGTCGACCCGGCTCCCACCGCCGACCCGTGTCGGTGTACGAGCGGATCGACACCGATACGGTCGGGGCATGACCGAGCCCGTTCACCTGGCCGAGACCCGGGCCGCGTACGACACGGTCGCCGTCGACTACGCCGCGCTGGTCACCGCCAAGCTGCCGGAGCTGCCGCTGGACCGGGCGCCGCTCGGCGCCTTCGCCGAACTGGCCCGCGCCGCCGGTGGACGGGTGGCCGACATCGGCTGCGGCCGCGGCCACGTCACGGCCCACCTGGCGGCCCTCGGCGTCGACGCGTTCGGCGTCGACCTGTCGCCGCGGATGGTCGCGCTGGCCCGGCGGGCGTACCCCGGGTTGTGCTTCGAGGTCGGCTCGATGACCGCGCTGGACCTGCCCGACGGCCGGCTGGGCGGGGTGCTGAGCTGGTGGTCCATCGTGCACCTGCCGCGCGAGCTGCTGCCCCGGGTGTTCGCCGAGTTCCACCGGGTGCTCGCACCCGGCGGCCACACGCTGCTCGGCTTTCACGGGGGCGACGACGAGCACGTCCGCCGCGACCGGGCCTACGGCCACCCGGTGTCGCTCGACGTGCACTTCGCCCGCCCGGAGGGGATCACCGGGCTGCTCGCGGCGGCGGGCCTCGTGGTCACCGCGACCATGTGGCAAGCGCCGGGGGAGGGGCGGCCGGCCGGCGGCGTACCTGTTCGCCCGCAGGCCCTACGGTGGCCCCGGAGCTATGGCCTAGTTCACAACCTCGGTGCGGCTGGGCTGTCGAATCGGTTGTTCCTCGGCCGTCGGCAGGGTGGAGGCCGGCGCGGGCCGGCCACGAAGGAGGGACAGTCATGCGACTCACCATCACCACGTTCCTGACCCTGGACGGCGTCATGCAGGCCCCGGGCGGGCAGGAGGAGGACCGCACCGGCGGGTTCGACCTGGGCGGCTGGCTGCCGCCGCACTTCGACGAGACGGTCGGCGGGTGGATGGGCGAGACCTTCGAGCGGGCCGAGGCACTGCTGCTCGGCCGCCGCACCTACGACATCATGGCCGCCTACTGGCCGCACGTGACCGACCCGGCCGAGGGCGGACCGGACAACCCCCTGAACCGGCTGCCGAAGTACGTCGCCACCACCCGCGACGACGAGCTGACCTGGTCGGGTTCGCACCGCCTCGACGGCGACCTGGCCGCCGCGATCAGCGAACTCAAGAACCGCCCCGGAGGTGAGCTCCAGGTGCACGGCAGCGGCGCGCTCGCCCGGTCGCTGATGCGGGAGGGGCTCATCGACACGTACCAGCTGCTGGTTTTCCCGGTGGTGCTGGGGCGCGGGCAGCGACTCTTCGCCGACGGCGTGCCTCCGGCGGGCCTGCGCCTGACCGGCACCCGCACCTCCGGCACCGGGGTGACCATGCTGACGTACGACAGCACCGGCGCGCCGTCCTTCGGCAACGTCTGAGCCCGCGGATGTGCGTCGGTCGACGTTGGACGTGGCGCGGTTGGTGTCCCGCCGCCGACCCGCCACGCCCGCGCCGGGATCCCCGGGGCCGGTATGAAGGGGTGCATGGATGCGACCACCCCGCCCCCGGCCGGCGCGGCCTGGTACCGGCAGGCTCCCGTTCGCCTACGCCCGTATGACCCGGACTGGCCGGCGCGGTACGCCGAAGAGGCGGAGCTGTTGCGACACACGCTGCGCGGTTCACTGATCGCGATCGAGCACGTGGGAAGCACGGCGGTTCCGGACCTGGCGGCGAAGCCCGTGATCGACATCCTTGCCGCCGTGCCGAGCCTCGACGAATTTCCAGCGGTCATCGCACCGCTGGAAGGCATCGGCTACGTCTACACACCCGAATCCGAGGCTGACGACCCGAGCCGCCGCGTCTTCCGGAAGGGTCCGCAAGACCCCGCCACCTTCCGGACGCATCACCTGCACGTCACCGAGCACGGTGGCCGCTACTGGCGTCGTCTCATCGCCTTCCGCGACCACCTCCGCTCGCACCCGGAGGACGTCGCCGCCTACCTCGCGCTCAAACAGGGCCTCGCCGCCCGGCACGCTGGCGACCCGGCCCGGTACACCAGGGAGAAGCGGGACTTCGTCAGGGAGATCGAGAGGAAGGCCGGCATTCCGGCCGGGTAGCGGGTGCACCTCCGGCACCGGGTGCCGGGTGGCTGCGGACCACACGCGGACGGCGGCGAACTCTACGCTGGCGCGCATGTCGCGGAGCATGCAGTGATCGACCTGGACGAGCAGCACCACCAGCCGGCGGAGTTGGGCAGCACCACCGCCGACCGCCTCCTGACCGTGCGGCTCGTCGCTGCCTTCGTGGTCGGCGCTGTGCTGGGCGGCCTCGCCGTCGGAGAGTGGCGAGACTCGCGCGCCGAGCAGGAGCGGAACGCCGTGGTCGCTCTCGTCGCCCTACCGGTATCGGCGAACCTGGGAGGCTCGTCCGCCCAGGGATCGGTCGAACTGTCCGGGCAGCTGACGTTGATCAACACCGGCCCGGCGCCCGTCACGGTACGTCAGGTCCGAGCGGAGAGGCCGGGCGTCGTGGTGCGCAGCACGGGAGAAGGGCCGACGTTGCCCCCGGGCGGCACCCGTCAGCTCCTGGTCGAGCTGAACTTCGAGTGTGCGATCGCATTTCAGCCGGAGCCGTTGTCGATACGGTTCTCCGTGGAGAGCGGGGACAAGCAGGTCACGGAAATCGGCTACCCCGTCGCCCTGGTGGGAAGCGACTGGGAGCGCGATGCCCGGAGCATGTGCGCGCCCCACGCATAGCGACAGGGGCCGGCTCGGCCCTACCCGGCCGCTACGGTACCGACGTGACGGACGACGCACGCGTGGTCGAGGTGGTGCCCTACGACCTGGCCTGGCCGGAGCGGTTCGAGGCCGAGCGGCGGCTGTTGTCGGAGGCCCTGCCCGAGGCGCTGAGCGTCGAACGCATCGGCTCCACAAGTGTTCCCGGCCTGGCGGCCAAGCCCATCATAGACATCATGGCGGTGGTGCCGGAGGTCGACGCGGTCGTCGCCAACCTCCGGCCCCTCGAACAGCTCGGGTACGTCTATCGCCCGATGGTCTTCCCCGAGGACAGCGACCACCTGTTCTTCGCCAAGGACACCGCCGGGAAGCGGAGCCAGCACCTCCACGTCTTCGGCGTCGCGTCGCTGGTGCCCCAAGAGAACCGGGTCTTCCGCGCCTACCTCGAGGCCAACCCCGCCGCCGCCCGCCGGTACGAGGCGGCGAAGAGGCGTGCCGCCGAGCTGCATCCCGACAGCCGCGCCCGCTACGGTGCCGCGAAGGAGGAGACGATGACCCAGCTGTTGGCTGAGGCCCGCCTGTGGAACGAGTCCGCTTGGCGGCAGTCCCCGGAGGGCTGACACTTCCACCCGTAGTGCTCACCGACCGATGGCCTGAGCGGTCGGTCAGTTGTCGGTCCTACCGCGGGCTCGATGCGTCTTCCTCGTTCCAAATGGACATGACGTGCCCTTCTCCGTGCTCCTCGGTGACGCGCGACCTCGCCTCATCGGAAGACGTGGCAAGAATGCGCAGGCGGATGCCGGGCTTGTCTTCGATCCAGATCAGGCCGATGTATTCCCGGACCGGCGGGCTCGGGTCGACGCTCACGGCGCTCTCCGTGGGGTTTCGCGAAGTGGGCTTGGCCTAGGGGTGGCCGGGGGTTCTGACAGTAGCCCTCGTGGTGCCTGAGCGAAGGAGGTCGCCCCACCCGATCCCGCTGATCTCCTGGAAGGCCGGGGATTGGGGCGACACGGGCGCGTTCGGCGGCACGAGGAGACGGGTCGGGCCATCCACTAACGTCCGGGTCATGGGAGCCAGGGCAGCGGGGGCGTTTCGTCGGACGGCAATCGAGCGGTCCGATCAGCGCGTCGCCTGGGAACGCACGGACCAGGCGTTCTTCGCTGCCGGTGCGTGTCACGTCCTCGCCTGGGCCTGCCGAGATTCCTACCCCGACCGGCCGATCGAGATTACGGCGGTGCGGCTTGCGGGTGAGGGGCAGGTCGTCCACACCTACGCGGTCTGGGATGGCTGGGCGTTCGACCACTCGGGCTGGAATCCCGAGCCGCTTCTGTTGTCGGTCAACACCGACTTCGAAGGCCACCCACTGGAGGGCGTCAAGATCACGAACAGTCTCGCGGAATTCTGCGCGGAGCAGCACCACCGCATGCCGGACCAGTACTGGCATGACCCGCTCCCTCGCGCGCGCGACTACGTGAGCCGATACACCCCGCCCTGGGCGTAGCGCCGCCGGCCGACAGCGGGCGGGACTGCGGTGATGCGGTCTGCACGGCCCGTTAGGGTCGCGAGATGGGTCATGACCGCGAGCATGGCGTGGAACGACCCTTGGCCGGGGGCCGCTTGACGGCCGGTGTGGTCCGGGTCGGAGACACGGTCCGTCGCCCGGCCTCGCCTGCGTCGCGTTTCGTGGCGCGGCTGCTGGTTCATCTCGCCAAGACGGGCTTCGACGGCTGCCCTCAGCACCTGGGGTGGGACCAACACGGCCGCGACATCCTGTCGTTCGTGCCCGGCCACGTTCCTCCACGATGGCGGCATTTCACCGACGATCAGGTCGGACAGGCCGCGACGCTGCTGCGACGACTGCATGACCGCACGCGTGAGCTGGCGTCCGGTCTCGGGGGTGAGGTGGTGTGCCATCACGACCCCGGTCCGAACAACACGGTCTTCCGCGACGGTCGGCCGGTGGCGTTCATCGACTTCGACTTCGCGGCGCCCGGCCTCCCGTTGGAGGACGTGGGGTACATGGCGTGGGCCTGGTGCATCTCGTCGCGACCCGACCGGGGACCCGCGACAGAACAGGCCCGGCAGGTGCGGATCCTGGCGGACGCCTACGGCTTGAGCCCGGCGGACCGTGGCCGCCTACCAGCCGCGATCCGCGAGCGCTTACGTCGCAATGAGGCGTTCTGGCGGGACATCCTCGATGACCAGGCGGCCTCCGTTCCCCGCGCACGCTCTGCCGAAGTGCTCGCCTGGACCCGACGCGAACTCGCCTACCTCGAGGTGAGCCAGGAGACGTTCGTTGCCGCACTATGGTGATCGTCCCGACCGGGAGCGCGAAGCCGCTGGCCTGCGGTGACGGTGGTGCGCCCGCAGGATCCGAACCTGCGGCCTTGGCGGGGTTCTGCCGCCGGAGAGGATGACATGACGACGCAGCGCACGGTGTTGGTCATTCCGGGCAGTGGTGGCTGCTGGCACGTTCCCCACCAGTTGTTCGCCGTCGATGCCGCACGGATGCGCGGCGCGCAGATGCACCACATGTCATGGAGCGGTGATGTTCCACCAGACCCGGAGGCACGGGGACCGTGGGCAGTTGAGCAGATAACGGCGGCGCTTTGTGGACTACCCGAGCCGTTGATCATTGCCCACTCCCTCGGCACCCTCGCCACAGGTCTTGCCGCCGACCACGAGCTGCCGGCGATCTGGATCACGCCGTTGCTGCACCGTTCAGAGGTGGTTGACGGTCTGCGCCGGGCCTGCGCTCCCTGCCTGCTCATTGGCGGCACGGCGGACAGCAGTTGGCGTCCGGAACTTGCTCGCGAGCTGTCACCGCATGTGTTCGAGGTAGCGGGTGCTGATCACGGGCTCCGCGTCCCGGGGCCACTTGCCAGGTCTGCGACGGTGCTGGGTGACATGGCCACGGCGATTGAGGAGTTCCTCGACCGGGTTCTCTGGCCCGCGCCGTCCCATATCCGCTGACCGGCGAATCATGAGATCGAACCGCCCGTCCCGATCCCGTAGCGGTCATGACCCGATCCCACGGACTCAGCGGCGGTGTTCACTCCCAGCCCCCGACACGGCGACCTTCGCGAGACCATGACGGAGCAGGACATGGACCACGGCACCCGCGACGAGATGCTCGGCCGCCTGGCTGAGGCAGTCGGGTCCATCGCCGTCGCACACCCGACGCGGGTTGCCATCGACGGACCGCCCGCCGCCGGCAAGACCACCCTCGCCGACGAACTGGCCGTCGCCCTGCGCACACAGGGCCGCAACGTCATCCGCGCGACGATCGACGATTTCCTCTTCCCGCGGGCGCAGCGCTATCCGCGCGGCGAGTACTCGGCCGAAGGCTGCTATTTCGACACCCACAACTACGACGCGTTGAACCGGGTTCTGCTCGATCCGCTCGGACCAGGCGGAGACCGGCGCTTCCAACACGCGGTCTACGACCGCACCGCGGATGCTGCGGTGTCCCCGCCGGTCACGACTGCCCCCGCCGACGCCGTGCTGGTCTTCGACGGCGTCTTCCTCATGCGCCCGGAGCTGATTGATCGGTGGGACCTGCGCATCTTCGTGTCGACGGCATTCGAGAAGACCGTGGATCGTGCCGCCGTCCGAGACCGCCGGGTGTCATCTCGAGCCGACGTCGAGAGGCGCTGGCGCGAGCGTTACATCCCCTCCCAGAAGCTCTACTTCGCTAAGGTCCGCCCGACCCGTCACGCCGACATCGTCGTGCACAACGACGAGCCCCAGCAGCCGGCCTGGTTCTTCCGTCCAGCGTAGGAACGCCGCTGGCCCCGGACCCGCGGCGTTCCTGCTCGTCTCCGGTGTCTCGCCCCGGACCGTGATGGTGCTCGGTCACAGCCAGATGGGGCTGACCATGAACAGCTACGCCCACGCCCTGCCGGACATCGAGCGGGCCGCCGTGGACGAGGCCGCGAAGCAGCTGTTGGGCTGACCTGGCCGTACGGGAGCGGTGGTGATCGAACTGGCCGGGCAACGCAAAGCCGTTGACCTGCGGTGGGAAGGGTGCGCCCGGCAGGATTCGAACCTGCGGCCTTGGGATTAGAAGTCCCCTGCTCTATCCGCTGAGCTACGGGCGCGCGTCGACGGTGTCGCGCCAAGAGGGTACCGCCGACCCCGGGCTCGCCGGGGGAACGGGTGGGCGCGGCCACGTCCTGCTCAGCGTCCCACGGCCCGGTCGCCGCGGGCATCCCGGATATCCGGGTCACGGGCCACCGCCGCCCGGCCGGTTTGTACCCTCGGCGTCGTGCTGCTCGACCAGGAAACCGAGAACGAGATCGCGTACGAGCTGTGCCAGCTCCTCGGCCGCGCCATCCTGCCCGTGAGCGGGTCGGACGGGCCCGGTGCGCCGGGCACGACCTTCGGCACCGCCTTCTTCTACAGCGAGCTGGTGGGCGCGACCGACGACGGTGAGGTGGTGCACGAGTGGCTGCTCACCGCCTCCGCTACCACCCGGACACCGTACGGGGAGATCGGCCTGCGGCCGAGCCTCACCGAGCCGGCCGAGGCGGCGGCGGAGCCGATCGTGCTGCCCGACTTCGCCGACCGGTGGCTGCACCTGCCGGAGATCGGCCTGGCCGCCATGCCGACGGGCGGGCTGCACGGGCACGCCGAGGACGGGGGCTGGAGCTGGCGTACCCAGCAGGTGACCGACGCGGTCGCCGCGCCGGCCGACGCGGTCGCGCGGGTCGGCGCGGAGCCCGGCTCGGCGTTCGTGCTGGCGCTCGGCCTCGGCGACGACGGGTCGCGGCCGTTGGAGGCGGTGATCGAGCGGGTGGCCCGGGCCGGCGGCGAGGTGCGCGTCACCACCGAGCTGCCGTCCGGGTACGTGGGCGCGCCCGTGTTCGGCGTCGAGGCGCTCGACGGGGAGCTCTCGCTGCGCTGCCTGGGCCTCCTGCTGCCGTCGGAGGGCGGTGGTCACCCGGTCGCGACGTTCGACCGGATCCGGTCGGCCCTGGCGGCCGCGACCGCCGAGTAACGCGGACCGGCCCAGCTCAGCTCTCGGCGGTCGTGCCGGCCGGCTCGTCGGCCGGCCGCCGCGGCGCCGGCGCGGCCGGCTCCGGCTCGGTCGGCCCGGCCCCGAGGAAGCCCTCCGCCCATCGCCCGACCTCCGTGAAGACCTTCTCGCGTACGGCGGGGCCGGACAGGGTCAGGTCGTGCAGCCCGCCGTCGAAGCGGGCCAGGGTCACGTGCCGGCCGAGGCGGGGCGCCCAGCGCACCATGTGCTCCACGTCGAGCACCGCGTCGGCGAGGGTGGCCGAGTCGTGCCACTTCGTGCCCCGGTAGCTGCGGGTGGAGCACGCCAGCAGCACCGGCACGGGGATGTCCAGGCCGGCCCGGAGCTGGCGCTGGCCGGCGCGGATCGCGTTGATCCAGCCGGCCCGCACCGGGAACCCGGCGAGCGGCTTCCAGGCCAGGTCGTAGCGCCACTCGCCGCGGTGGTCGGCGTGCAGGCTCTCGCCGTACACGGTGCCCAGCCCGAAGGGGAGGATGCGCTGCGGCGCCCGGCGGCCCAGCCGGGAGACGGCGGCCGCGAGGGGTCGGCGGACCAGCCAGGGCGCGTTGATGTCGAAGAAGGGGCTGTTCAGGACGATCCCGTCGACCAGGCCGGCCTCGCGGCGGGCGTGCGCCCAGAGCGAGATGATCAGGCCGCCGGTGGAGTGGCCCATGGCGAGCAGGGTGTCGTGCCCGTCGTCCTCGCGGATGATCTTCGCGGCGGCGTCCAGCTCGGGGAAGTAGTCGCTCAGGTCGCGGCAGAAGTTCGGGGTCTGGTGCGGTTGCAGGCTGCGGCCGTACTTGCGCAGGTCGAGCGCGTAGAAGTCCCAACCGCGCTCGGCGAAGAAGTCGGCGACGTGGGTCTGGAAGAAGTAGTCGACGAAGCCGTGCACGTAGAGCACGGCCCGGCCGGTCGGGCGCTCCGCCCGCCGGCGGACCAGGGTCGCGACGACCGGTCCCTCGTCGTCGGTGCCCAGGTCGATGGTCTGCCGCTCGTACGGCGGTCCCAGCACGTCGGGTTCCACGACCGCGACGGTACGCCGCCAAGCTACCCGGCGGTAGCCCCCGCCCCCGCCCGCCGGCACCGGGTGCGGGCGGGGGCGGGGGACGGCCTCAGGCGGTTTCCGCGTCGGCCCGCTCGGCGGCCTGCGCGGGGACACCCTCGGGCTGGTCGATCTCGCGCAGGTGCTTGTTGTGGCGCGGCTCCTGGCGGGTCTTCGCGTCGTTGAGCCGGCGGCGCAGGTCGTCCCGGACGTCGTTGAGCGCGGCGTGCAGGTCCTCCTCGGCGGAGGTGGTGACGATCTTCTGCCGGCCCGCGATCCAGCACTCCAGGGTGACCTTCTGACCCCGGGCGTTCCGGTCCTTGACCGTCACCTCCAGCTCGGTGGCGTCGGCGTGGAACCCGGCGAGCCGGGCGTCGAGGGTCGCGAACTGCTCCGCGATCCAGGTGCGGTCGCCCTGGGAGAACCCGGCGCCGACCCGCAGGCACTCAGCCACGGTCGCGGGGTTCGCCACGGCGCTCATCGCCGGGCCTCGCAGGCGTCTCGGAGAAGCATCGTCGCTCCCTTTCTCTCGGTTGATCAAGTCCATACCCATTCCGGGCGCGTCCGGAACCCGGCCTGCTGATCATGTTCCTTCGCAGGTCAGGGCCATAGGGCCACTGGTCCTAGCAGACGGGGACCTTGATCAGGTGGTTGTCCACAGCCGGCCCGGTCGTCCACAGCCCGGCCGGGGACGGTCGCCCCGCGGCCGGTGCCCGGCCGAGGCTCGCCACACAAGCCGAGTTCCCTTGGGAGGGGCGATGTTCGATACGTACGTCACGATCGTCGGCAACGTGCTGACCGCGCCGGAGTGGCGCCGGACCACCCAGAGCAACACCCTGGTGGCCAACTTCAAGGTCGCGTCGACCGCCCGCCGCCTCGACCGGGAGAGCGGCCGCTGGGTCGACGGCAACAGCCTGCGGGTGCGGGTGAACTGCTGGCGGAAGCTGGCCGAGGGGGTGGCCGCCTCGGTGGCGGTCGGCGACCCGGTGGTCTTGGCCGGCCGCCTCTACACCCGCGACTGGACCGACGACGCCGGCAACCACCGCACCCTCTACGAGCTGGAGGCGGTCGCCGTCGGGCACGACCTGTCCCGGGGCCGGGCCCGGTTCCTGCGCAACCGGCCGAGCATGACGACCAGCACCGTCGAGGACGCCGAGGCGGAGAGCCGGGTGCACGGCGAGGCCACCGAGCCGGTGCCGGTCGGGCAGGCCCCCGCGTCGCTCGACGACCGGCCGTTCGACGACGAGTTCCCGCCGCCCGGTTACGACACCCCGCGGGTCGGGCTCTCCGCCGGGCTGGACACGACGGCCGGCGACCTCGACGAGCTGGCCGACCCGTTCGACGAGCGGCCCGACAGCCCGGCGACCGAGCCGGACGAACTGGCCGCCGAGCCGGACGACCAGCCGGCCGACGACGAGCTGGGCGCCGAGCCGGTCCGCGGGAAGCCGGGCGCCGAGCCGGCCACCGGCGAGCCGGACCCGGCCGGGGCGGCTGCTGGCGTCACCGGGACCGGCCGTGGCCGGCGGGGCCGCGGGCGGGCCCCCGTGCCCGCCTGAGCAGCCCCGGATCGTGCAACGGGGGAGCGGGGTGGCGACGCCGGCGTGGCCACCCCGCCGTACGGCTAGGCTGGCCGGCCGGAGGTGGTGCGGGTGCGGCAGGCGACCGCCATGGCGAACGCGGCGGGACTGGTGGCGGGCTACGCCCTGGACTCGCTGCTCGGCGATCCCCGGCGGTGGCACCCGGTGGCCGGCTTCGGCCGGGCGGCCGGCGCCCTGGAGCGGCGCGTCTACCGACCCGAGCGATCGGCCGGCGCGGCGTTCACCGCGCTCGCGGTGGGGGCTCCGGTGCTGCTCGGGGCGGTGGCCGGCCTCGCCACGCGGCGGCACCCGGTGGCCCGGGCCGCGCTGGTGGCCGCCGGCACGTGGACGGTGCTGGGTGGGCGCACCCTGCGGCACGAGTCGCGGCTGATGGCCCGGGCGTTGCAGTCCGGTGACCTGCCGGCCGCCCGGGGCCGGCTCAACCACCTCTGCGGGCGCGACCCGTCGGCGCTCGACGAGCCGGAACTGGCCCGGGCCACCGTCGAGTCGGTCGCCGAGAACACCTCCGACGCGGTGGTCGCCCCGCTGGTCTGGGGCGCCGTCGCCGGGCTGCCCGGCCTGCTCGGCTACCGGGCGGCGAACACGCTCGACGCCATGGTGGGCCACCGCTCACCCCGCTACGCGCGCTTCGGCACGCCGGCCGCCCGCCTCGACGATCTGCTCAACCTGATCCCCGCCCGGCTGACCGGGCTCCTCACCGTCGCCGTGGCGCCCACCGCGCACGGGGACCGTGCCACCGCCTGGCGGGTCTGGCGACGGGACCGCAACGACCACCCGAGCCCGAACGCGGGCCAGTGCGAGGCGGCGATGGCCGGGGCGCTCGGCGTCCGGCTGGGTGGGCGCAACGTCTACTTCGGACGCGAGGAGACCCGGCCGTTCCTCGGGGACGGGCCCCGGCCCGAGGCGCGGCACCTGAAGCGGGCCGCCCGGATCTCCGGCGCGGTCGGCCTGGCGGCGCTGGGCCTCGCGGCGGCCTACCCGGTGACGGCCGGTCGCCTCGTCGACGCGACCGGCCGCGCCGCCCTGCGCGCCCTCGCCCGGCCGCGACGGGGGAGCGGGCGATGAGCGGCGGGCTGCTGGTCGCCGGGACCACCTCCGACGCCGGCAAGAGCGTGCTCACCGCCGGCATCTGCCGCTGGCTGCGCCGCCGGGGCGTGTCGGTGGCCCCGTTCAAGGCGCAGAACATGTCCAACAACTCGGCCGTGGTGGTCGGGCCGGACGGGCGCGGCGGGGAGATCGGCCGCGCCCAGGCCATGCAGGCCGCCGCCTGCAAGCTCGCCCCGGACCTGCGCTTCAACCCGGTGCTGCTCAAGCCGGGCAGCGACCACGCCAGCCAGGTGGTGCTGCTCGGCGAGGCGGTCGACACGGTCACCGCCGGCAACTACCGGGAGCTGCGTCCCCGCCTCGCCGAGACCGCGTACGCGGCGCTGGCCGAGCTGCGCGCCGAGTACGACGTGGTGATCTGCGAGGGCGCGGGCAGCCCGGCCGAGATCAACCTGCGGGCCGGCGACTACGTCAACATGGGGCTGGCCCGGCACGCCGGCCTGCCCGCCATCGTGGTCGGCGACATCGACCGGGGCGGATTGTTCGCCTCGATGTTCGGCACGGTCGCGCTGCTCGATCCGGCCGACCAGGCCCTCGTGGCCGGCTTCGTGATCAACAAGTTCCGGGGCGACCTCGGGCTGCTCCGGCCGGGGCTGGACATGCTGCACCGGGTCACCGGCCGCCCGACCCTCGGCGTGCTGCCCTGGGCGCTCGACCTCTGGCTGGACGCAGAGGACTCGCTCGCGTACGGGCGGGTGCTCGGCCGGCCGGCGGCCCCTCGGGGCACCGAATGGCTCGACGTGGCGGTGGTCCGGCTGCCCCGGATCAGCAACGCCACCGACGTCGAGGCGCTGGCCACCGAGCCCGGCGTCCGGGTGCGGCTCACCATCGAGCCGGCGGAGCTGGCCGCCGCCGACCTGGTGGTGCTGCCCGGCTCCAAGTCGACCGTGGCCGACCTGGCCTGGCTACGGGAGAGCGGCCTGGCCGACGCCGTCCTGGCGCACGCCGCCGCCGGAAAGCCGCTGCTCGGCATCTGCGGTGGGTTCCAGATGCTGTCCCGGGCCGTCCACGACCCGGTGGAGAGCCGGCAGGGCAGCGTGCCCGGCCTGGGGCTGCTCCCCGTCGAGATCACCTTCGACCCGCGCAAGACGGTCCGGCGCGTCGCCGGCACCGCCGCCGGTGACGTGCCGGTCCACGGCTACGAGATCCACCACGGCCAGGTCTCGGCCGCCGATCCCGGGCTGCCGCCGCTGCTCCGCTACGCCGACGGCACCGGCGAGGGAGCCCGGCTGGGCGCGGTGCACGGCACCCACTGGCATGGCGCCTTCCAGTCCGACGCCTTTCGGCGCCGGTTCCTCAGCGAGGTCGCCGTGCTGGCCGGGCGGACCGGGTTCAAGGTCGCCCCGGACACCTCGTTCGCCGCCGCGCGGGAGCGGACGCTGGACCTGCTCGGCGACCTGGTCGAGGAGCACCTCGACACCGACGCGCTGTGGCGGCTGATCGAGTCCGGCCCGCCCGCGGGCCTTCCGTTCATCCCACCCGGCGCGCCGCCAGCCTGAGCGGGCTCGGCGCGCCCCCGGTGGGAGCAGGCCGGGTGCCGGCGGCCTGAGCGGGACGGGCGCGTCCTCGGTGGGGGTAGGCCGGGCGGCGGCCCGCGGCCCGACCGCGCCGACGGCCTGAGCGGAATGGGTGCGCGTCCCCGGTGGGAGCAGGCCGGGCGGCGGTGGCCCAGACGGGCCGGCGCGCCGGGCGGGTGAGGGGTCAGTAGCGGACGTCGGCGGGGCGGTCGGACATCGGCAGGCCCGCCTCCCGCCAGCCCTGCACGCCGCCGATCATGTCCGTGGCGTGGCGCAGGCCGAGCGCCTGGAGGCCGGCGGCCGCCAGGCTGGAGCTGTAGCCCTGCCGGCACACCAGCACGATCTGCCGGTCGTAGCTGGTCGACTCCGGGATGCGCCAGGCGCTGGCCGGATCCAGCCGCCACTCCAGCACGGTCCGGTCGATGACGATCGCCCCGGGCAGCTCACCCTGCTCGCGGCGCTGCGCCTCGGTGCGCGTGTCGACCAGCAGCGCCCCGGTACGGACCGCCTCGACGGCGTCGTGCGGGGTGAGCCGGCGGAGGCCGGCCCGAGCCTGTTCGAGAAGGGCGTCGACGCCCGGACTCATCACGTCATGGAGCACCTCCCGATGATGCCCACGGCACGGCGGGCCCGCCCGGCGAACGGCCTGCTGGTGCCGCAGGATCCAGCGGACGGGGGACGGCTAACGTCGGCCGGGTGACGGTGGCGGTGGTCGAGGCGTACGCCGGGTTGGCCCGGCGGGTGCTGGCCGGTCCGGCGCGGTTGGGGCGTACCCGACTCGTGGCGGTCGACGGGCCGAGCGGCGCGGGCAAGAGCGTCTTCGCGACGCGCCTCGCGGACGCCCTCGCGGCGCTGCCCGGCGGCGCCCGGCCGCCGGTGGTCCGCACCGACGACCTGCTCGACGGCTGGGACGACCAGCTCACCTTCTGGTCCCGGCTGGAGGAGTCGGTGCTCGGACCGGTCCGCGCGGGACGGCCGGGGGCCTACCGCCGGTACAGCTGGGTGCGCCGGCGCTTCCTGGACCGGCCGGTGCCGGTGCCGCCCGGGCCGGTGCTGATCGTGGAGGGGGTGAGCGCCGCCCGGGCGGCGATCCGGCCGGAGCTGACCCTGTCCGTGCTCGTCACCGCGCCGGCCGGGCTGCGGCTGTCCCGGGCGCTCGCCCGCGACGGCGCGGCGATCCTGCCCGAGCTGCGCCGCTGGCACGCCGGGGAGCGGGCGCACTTCGCCGCCGACGGCACCGGGGCCGCGGTGGACCTGGTGGTCGACGGCGCCCCCGACCTGCCGCACGACGCGGACCGCTACTACGTTCGCCGGTCCGGGTGGGCGGGCTCGGACGGCGAGGCCAGGTAAGGCCGGCATACGATTCCGGTCATGACCACACCGATCATGTCCGAGTCCGAGGTGCGGGCCGCCGTCGAGCGGGAACTGCCCGGCGTCCGTGCCGACCTCGAGCGACTCGTCCGCATCCCGGGCATCGCCTTCGAGGGCTTCGACCACTCGCACGTCGAGCGTTCCGCCGAGGCGGTGGCGGAGCTGCTGCGCGGCTGCGGCCTCGACACGAAGATCGTGCGCTCCGGCGGCCAGCCGGCGGTGATCGGGACGAAGCCGGCGCCGCCCGGCGCGCCCACCGTCCTCCTGTACGCCCACCACGACGTCCAGCCGGTCGGCGACCTGTCGCTCTGGGAGTCCGACCCGTTCGAGCCGGTGGAGCGGGACGGCCGCCTCTACGGCCGCGGCGCCGCCGACGACAAGGCCGGCATCATGGCGCACATCGCCGCGCTGCGCGCGTACGGCGACCAGCTTCCGGTCGGCGTGGTCCTCTTCATCGAGGGCGAGGAGGAGTACGGCTCGGACTCGCTGGAGCAGTTGCTCGTCGCGCACCGCGACGAGCTGGCGTCGGACGTGATCGTCATCGCCGACTCGACCAACTGGGACGTCGGCGTGCCCGCGCTGACCACCTCGCTGCGCGGCATCGTCAACTGCTTCGTGGAGGTGCGCACCCTCGACCACGCCGTGCACAGCGGGATGTTCGGCGGCGCGGTGCCCGACGCGCTCACCACGCTGGTGAAGCTGCTCGCCACGCTGCACGACGACGCCGGGAACGTGGCCGTCGACGGTCTGGTCGGCCGTGAGGGCGCCAGCGTCGACTACCCCGAGGACCGGTTCCGCGCCGAGGCCGGGCTGGTCTACGGCGCGCAGCTCTTCGGCACCGGACGGATCACCGACCGGCTCTGGACCAAGCCGGCCCTCGCGATCCTCGGCGTGGACGCCCCGGCCACCGGGGAGGCGCCGAACGCGCTGGTCCCGGCCGCCAAGGCGAAGCTGAGCGTGCGGCTGGCGCCGGGCGACAACCCGAAGAAGGCGTACGCGGCGCTCATCGCGCACCTGGAGAACCACGCCCCCTGGGGCGCCCAGGTGACGGTGACGTTCGAGCACGACGGCGCGCCCTGTGTCATCGACGCCACGGGGCCGATGTTCGAGGCGGCGCGGGCGGCGTTCCGGGGCGCCTGGGACGGCACCGACCCGGTGGACATCGGCGTGGGCGGGTCGATCCCGTTCATCGCCACCTTCCAGGAGATGTTCCCCTCCGCGGCGATCCTGGTGACCGGTGTGGAGGACCCGCACGCCCGCGCGCACGGGCCGAACGAGAGCCTGCACCTGGGCGAGTTCGCCCGGGTCTGCGTGGCCGAGGCACTGCTGCTCGGGAAGGTCGCCGAGGTGGGCGCGAACCGCCCCTGAGGGTGTCGAAACCGTAACTTCGGGGCCGATGTCGGAGTTTGCGGTGTGTCGGGCGACGGGGTGTTATAGCCTCTCGAACATGCGTACGAACGACGAGATGTCGCGGCTCCAGGCCGCCGTCAGTGCTCTGGGGGACGTCGATGTCTCCGCGTGGCCCGAGGACACGCTCAAGGACCAGCTCGGTGAACTCTCCGCCGTGCTGGTCGCGCTCGACACGCTGCTCACCCGGGTCGCCGACGAGGTGCGCGCCCGCGGCCTCCGCATCGAGGAGCCCGTCTCGGCCTGAGCCGGCCGCCGTTTCGCCGATCGTGGAGAGTTGACGCCCTGGGGGGACGCCGACTCTCCGCGATCGGGAATCGCCCCGGTGTCGGGGGTGGCTGGCAGGATGAGGGACGTGCGCTTCCTTGAGCTGGCGGCCACGTCGGCGGCGGTGGGCGCCACCAGCGGCCGACGGGCCAAGGTGGAGCTGCTGGCCGCCGCCCTGCGGTCGCTCGATCCCGACGAGGTGCCGGCGGGCGCCGGCTACCTGGCCGGCGAGCTGCGGCAACGGCAGACCGGGGTGGGCTGGGCGAGCCTGCGTGACCTGCCTCCGCCGGCCGCCGAGCCGAGCCTGACCGTGGGTGGTGTCGACGCGGCGATCGAGGAGATCGCGGCCGTCGGCGGCGCGGGCTCGCAGGCCCGGCGGCGTGAGCTGCTCGGCCGGCTCTTCGCCGCGGCCACCGCCGACGAGCAGCGGCTGCTGGTCGGCCTGTTTCGCGGCGAGCTGCGCCAGGGCGCCCAGGCCGGCCTGCTCACCGAGGCGGTGGCCCGGGCCGCCGACGTGCCGGTCGCCGCCGTGCGGCGGGCCCTGCTGCTCGCCGGTGACCTGCGGGCGGTGGCGGTCGCGGCGCTGGCCGGCGGGGCGGCCGCACTGGCCGGGTTCGGGCTCCAGGTGGGCCGCCCGCTCGCCCCCATGCTGGCGCAGAGCGCGCCCTCGGTCGACGAGGCGCTCACCGCCACCGGCATCCCGGCGGTGGTCGACGTCAAGCTCGACGGCATCCGCATCCAGGTGCACCGGTCCGGCCGGGACATCGCGGTCTTCACCCGCAGCCTCGACGACATCACCGGCCGGCTGCCCGGGGTCGTGGCCGCCGTCCGCGCGCTGCCCGCCCGCGAGCTGGTGCTCGACGGCGAGGCGATCGGGCTGGACGCCGAGGGCCGGCCGCTGCCCTTCCAGGAGACCTCCAGCCGGGCCGCCCGGCGGATCACCCCGAGCACCACCGGCGGGACACCGGTGGCGCCCGCCGTGCTCGCCGCGGCCGAGCGCACCGGCGAGACGGTGCTGACTCCGTACTTCTTCGACCTGCTGCACCTCGACGGCGTCGACCTGATCGACCTGCCCGGCCGGGAGCGGTGGGCCGCGCTGGCCCGCGTGGTCGACCCGATGCTGCTGGTCGGCCGGGTCGAGGTGGACGACCCCGAGCAGGCCGCCGCGGCGTTCGCGGCGGCGGTCGACGCCGGCCAGGAGGGGGTGGTGGTCAAGGATCCCGCCGCGCCCTACGACGCCGGCCGGCGCGGCGCGGCCTGGGTCAAGGTGAAGCCGCGGCACACCCTCGACCTCGTGGTGCTCGCCGTCGAGTGGGGCAGCGGCCGCCGGCAGGGCTGGCTCTCCAACCTGCACCTGGGCGCCCGGGACCCCCGCACGGGCGAGTTCGTCATGCTCGGCAAGACGTTCAAGGGGCTCACCGACGAGCTGCTGCGCTGGCAGACCGAGCGCTTCCTCGGGCTGGCCGTGGAGAAGGGTGACTGGGTGGTCCGGGTCCGGCCGGAGCAGGTGGTCGAGATCGCCTTCGACGGGGTGCAGACGAGCAGCCGCTACCCGGGCGGGATGGCGCTCCGCTTCGCCCGGGTGATCCGCTACCGGGACGACAAGACCGCCGCCGAGGCGGACACCATCGACGCGGTCCGGGCCATCCACGCCGGCCGGGTCACCGGCTGACCCGGCGGGCCGGAGGCGGCGCGGGCACCTCCGGCGCGCGGTTCAGGCGACCGACAGCGACCGGGCGTAGTTGACCTGGTTGTTGATCTGCTGCACCTGGAACTGGTCGGCCACCGGGATCCGGGCCACGTACTGGTAGCCGCCGTTGGTCACCGTCACCTGCACGGTGCCGTGGTGCCGCGTCTCCTTGATCAGCAGGAAGAGGAGGCTGAACACGGTCAGGCAGAAGAAGCCCAGGACCGCGGCGACCACCGCCCAGGTGGCCACCTTCTCCTCCTTCTGCCAGTGGTCCATCACGTGCCAGGAGGCGCCGGCGAGCGGCAGGACGCCGGCCGGGGTGCGGATCACCGGCGGCGTCACCATGATCTCGCCGATCTGCACGGCCACCACCGACTGCGCCGGCGGCAGCGGACCCGCCGGCAGAGCGGGCGGCGCGGAGAACTGCGCGGGTGGCGCGGAGAACTGCGCGGGTGCCGCCGGGAACTGCGCGGCCGGCGCGGGGAACTGCGCGGGTGGCGCCGGGAACTGCGCGGTCGCGGGCGGCGCGGAGAACGGGGCGGTGGCCGGCGGAGCGGCGAACTGCGGGGCCGCCGGTGGCGCCGGGGTCGCGGCCGGCGCCGGGAACTGCGCGGTGGTGACCGGGGGATCCGCCGGTGGCGCGGCCAGCGCCGGGAACCGCTCGGTGGGCGGCGCGCCGGCCGGCGGCATGGCGGCCCACGGGTCGTACGTCGCCGGGGTCGGGGGCTCGGCGGCCAGCGGCATCGTGGGATCAGGGGTCACCGCGACCCCCCACGGTTCACGATCATGGGCGGACCCTACAGCGTCCCCGTCGCCCGGTGTGCCCGCCGAAGGTCCGGTCCGGACGCCTCGACCGGCTCAGGCGGAGGCCGGCTCGGCCGCCCGGTCCACCGGCTCGCGCGGCCCGTCCAGGCCGGCCAGCCGGCGCGCCTCGCGGCGGGCGACCCAGCCGTAGCCGACCAGGCTCATGGCGGCGAAGAGCCACCACTGCACCACGTAGCCGAAGTTCTGCCAGTTGTTGGTGTGCCCGATCGGCACCGCCTGGAACGCCGGGTCGGCGGCCGGCGTCTGCTGGTCGAGCAGCACGTAGCCGCCGGAGACCGGGTAGGGAAGCTGCTTCGCCAGGCGGGGGATGCTGATCCGTCGGGTCTCCAGCTTGCCGTCGCGCCGGTCGACCGCGCCGCCGCCGCTCTCGCTGGACACCAGCCGGCCGGTGACCGTCACCTCGCCGGCCGGCGCGGCCGGCACCTCCGGCTGGGTGGTGGCGTTTCCGCCGGGGACGGGCGGCACCCAGCCGCGGTCGACCAGCACGGCGCTGCCGTCGGCGAGGACCAGCGGGGTGAGCACCTCGAAGCCGACCTTGTTGTCGACGGTGCGGCCGCGGACCAGGACGACGTTGGCGCTGTCGTACCGGCCGGTGGTGGTGACCCTGGTCCAGGTGAGCCGGTCGGCCGGGGCCGGGCCGGTGGTGCCCGGGCCGCCGGTCGGGGCCGGCAGGGCGTCGCGCAGCGGCGCGGGTGCCATGGTGGCGCCGGCGTCGATCCGCTCGTTGATCGCCGTCCGGCCCCGGTAGCGGTCCAGCTGCCAGTTGCCCAGGAACACCATCACCGCGGCCGCGACCAGGGTCAGCGCGAGATAGCCGAGCCAGCGCGGGGTCAGCAGGAACCGGTACACGTTGGCCAAGGCTACCCGTATGAGCGGCGCCACTGGCCCGCACCGGGCCGGAACGGGCCGGTCGCCGGCCGCCGCGCGTCGGTCGGGGCGGGTATGGTCACGCGGGCGGAAACCACCCCAGAGCAGGAGTCGATGATGACCGTCGTGCCGCGCGTCGTGCTGAGCGCGCCCTCCTCGGGGCACGGCACCGGTGCCCTCTCGCTCGGCCTGCTCGCGGCCCTCGCCGACCGCGGGCTGGACGTGGCCGGGTTCAAGATCGGGCCGGACCAGGTCGACGCGGCCTACCTGGGGCTGGCCGCCGGGCGGCCGGGGCGCAACCTCGACCCGCGGCTGGTCGGCCCGGAGCGGATCGCCCCGCTGTTCGCGCACGGCGCCGCCGACGCGGGTTTCGCGCTGGTCCAGGGCACCATGGGGCTCTACGACTCGATCGCCGGCCGGCCGGAGACCGAGTCCACGGCGGCCGTCGCGACCGCGCTGCGCAGCCCGGTGGTGCTGGTGGTCGACGTGGCGGCGATGGGCCAGTCGGTGGCCGCCCTGGTGCACGGCTTCCGGGCCTACGACGAGCAGCTCTGGCTGGGTGGCGTGATCCTCAACCGGGTGGCCTCGCCCCGGCACGAGGCGATGCTGCGCGAGGCGCTCGACGACGTGGGGGTGCCGGTCTACGGCGCGCTGCGCCGGCACGAGCTGCCCCCGGTGCTGCCCGCCCGCCGGCACGGCCTGGTGCCCGTGGTCCAGCGCGACGCCGAGGCCCAGCGGGCGGTGCGCCGCCTCGGTGAGGCGGCCGCCGCCACGGTCGACCTCGACCGGCTGCTGGCGCTGGCCCGGTCCGCCCCGGAGCTGGCCGCCGCGCCGTGGTCGCCGGAGCCGGCGGGTCCGCCGACCGGGGAGCGGCCGGTGGTAGCGCTGGCCGGCGGCCCGGGCGGCAGCTACAGCCACCCGGAGACCGCCGAGCTGCTGCGCGCGGCCGGCGCCGAGGTGGTCACCGTCGACCCGCTGCGCGACGAGTCGCTGCCCGCGGGCACCCGCGCGCTGGTCGTCGGCGGCGGGCTTCCGGAGACGTACGCGGAGCAGCTCTCCGCCAACCGCCGGCTCTGCATCGCGGTGGCCGAGCTGGCCCGCACCGGCCGTCCCGTGATCGCCGAGGGGGCCGGCCTGCTCTGGCTGGCCCGGGAACTCGACGGCCTGCCCATGTGTGGGGTGCTCGACGCGGTCGGCGCCAGCCGGGACGGCGTGGTGGTCGGCTACCGGGAGGCGACCGCGGCCGTCGACAGCGTGGTGGCCCCGGCCGGCACCACGGTGGTGGGGCACAAGCAGCACGCCGCGGTGCTCACCCCGCGGGCGGGCGAGCGGGCGGCCTGGCGCTGGGAGGGCGGCGCCCCGGAGGGCTTCGTGTGGCGGGGGGTGCACGCCTCGCAGCTCGTGCCGCACTGGGCCGCGTACCCGGAGCTGGCGGCCCGGCTGGTCGCGGCGGCCGTGGCCCCCGCGGAGGCTCCGGCGTGATCGGGCAGGTGGCGGTGCGCCGGTTCCCGGCGCTGACCGTCTCCACCCCGCGCACCGAGGTGCGCCAGCTCGTCGCGGCGGACGCCGAGGCGGTCGACGAGGTGTTCGCGGACCGGCAGACCCAGCGCTGGCTGCCGCTGGCCGACGCGTCGGGGCAGATCGACGGGCGGGCCTGGTGCACCGAGCTGGCCCGGCAGCGCCGGGACAGCGGCGAGGGCGACCACTGGGCGGTGATCCGCCGCGAGGACCGGCGGGTGATCGGCTGCCTCTGGACCCGCCGCACCGACTGGGGCGCCCGGCTGACCGAGGTGTCCTACGCGATCGCCCCGCACGCCCGGGGCTACGGGCTGGCCGCCGAGGCGGTGGACGCGGTCGCCATCGCGCTGATCCTGGAGCACGGCTTCCAGCGCGTCGAGCTGCGGGTCGCCCCCGGCAACGTCGCCTCCCGCCGGGTGGCGGAGAAGGCCGGCTTCAGCTACGAGGGCCTGCTCCGCAACGCCGGTTTCGTCCACGGCGCCCGGGTGGACCTGGAACTCTGGTCCTTCGTGAGCGCCGACCTCCGCTGACCCGCACTGGCCCCGGGACGGAAGTTGATCAAGAGGTTTGCGTCGGGAATCGAGGGACTCCGCGCGCAAACCTCTTGATCAACTGGCCCGGGCGCACCCCCGGGCGGTTCGGGGAGGGTCAGCCGACTATCTGGTCGGACGGTGGGGTGAACTGGCGGGTGGGTTGGCCCTTCAGGGCGTCGCGCAGGGTCATCGCCACCGCGTTGACCGGCACCTGGGACAACCCGTCACCCACCGCGTTGAACGGGTTGTCCGGGTCGGCGATGAAGCTCGCCGCGGCCAGTTCCGGGGTGTAGCCGGCGAACCAGGCGGACCGGGTGCTGTCGGTGGTACCCGTCTTGCCGGCGACCGGGCGGCCGACCGTGCCCCGCACGCTGTCCGCGGTCGACCAGCCGCCGCAGCCCCCCTTGGCCGGGGTGTCGCCGGTCGGGCAGCGGGCCGCGTCGGTGGCCGCCCGGGCCGCGTCGGCGCTCACCACCTGCCGGCAGCGCGGCTTGGCGACCTCCCGCTGGACCCCGCCCGGAGTGCGGTACGTGGCCGGCGTGCCGTCCCGGTTCATGATCGAGTTGACCGGGATCGCCTCGCAGTACCGGCCGTCGGCCGCGACCGCGGCGTACGCGTTCGCCACCTCCAGCGGGGTGGCGTCGGAGACGCCCAGGGTGAAGGCGCCCCACTTGTTCGCCTTGTCCGGCGCGGCGTGCTCGCGGTCCACATCGGTACGCCAGCGCAGCCCGAGCTGCTCGGCCAGGCGTACTCCCTTCTCCGCGCCGACCTGCTCCTCCAGCTGTACGAAGAAGGTGTTCACCGACTTGCCGAAGCCGGACCACATGGTCTGCACGCCGGTCATCGCGCCGCTGGCGTTCGAGGGCGCCCACCCGTCGTAGACCTTGGACTGGTAGCGGTACGGCGAGTTGATGGTGTCGGAGAGCTTCGTCCCGGAGTTGAGGGCGGCGAGCATCGTGAACATCTTGAACGTCGATCCGGCCTGGTACCCGGGGAGGGTGCCCCCGCCGAGCAGCGGCGCGACCGTGTTCGGATAGTTCGCCTTGATGTTCGGGCCGGCCTCCGGGTTGGAACTGTTCGGGTTCTCGCTCAGGTCGAGCGAATAGTTCCGGTTCACCGCCATCGCCTTGATCCGACCGGTGCCCGGCTCGGCGACCACGATGCCGTTGGCGAACGGGCTGCCCGTGCCGTCCTTCGCGCCCACGTTCTTCTCCGCCGCCGCCTGGATCTTCGGGTCGAGGGCGAGCACGATGCGATAACCGCCGCGGCGCAGCTTGTCCATCCGTTCGAGCCGGTTCTCCCCGAACGCGGGCTGCGCGCTCCACCAGTTCTTCAGGTAGTCGCAGGCGAAGCCCCAGGTGCGGTACTGGTTGTTGATCGAGGCGCAGTCGTTCGGCGGGTCGGTGAGCCGCAGCTTGATCGGCTCGGCCTTCGCCGCCGCCGCCGCGTCCGGCGAGAGATAGCCGAGGCGGCTCATGTTGTCGAGCACGTAGTTGCGCCGGGCGGTGGCGTCCTTCTGGTCGGAGGTGATCGGGTCGTACTCCGAGGGGGACTTGACCAGGCCGGCGAGGGTGGCCGCCTCGACCGGGGTGAGGGTGGCCGGGGTCTTGGAGAAGAAGATCTGCGAGGCCGCGTAGATCCCGTACGCCCGGTGGCCGAAGTAGGCCGAGTTGAGATAGCGCTCGAGGATCTGCTCCTTGCTGACGTGCTTCTCGATGTCCAGCGCCATGCGCATCTCCTTGACCTTGCGCAGGCTGGTCTGCTGGGTGGCCTCCTGGACCTCCTTCGGCGTCTTCGCGCTGTCCCGCAGGGCCATCCGGACGTACTGCATCGTGATCGTCGAGGCGCCCTGGGAGACGCCGCCGGACCGGGCGTTGGACACGAAGGCGCGGGCCACGCCCTTCGGGTCGACGCCGTGGTGCTGGTAGAAGCGGTTGTCCTCGGCGGCGACGATCGCCTGCTGGATGTTCGGCGACATCTCGTCGATCTTGGTGTACTGCCGGTACTCCTCGTAGAACATCGTCAGCACGGTCTTGCCGTCCGGCGCGTACAGGTACGAGGTCTCGGCGGGCAGCGCGGTCTTGAGGATGTTCGTCTTCTGCTCCACTGCGTGTGCGGTGGCCTTGGCCCCGATGCCGGTGACGGCGGCCAGCGGATAGGCCGCGGCGGCGACCACGATGCCGGCGATGAGTCCGGCGCGGAGGAGGGGCACGGCACGACCAGCGGAGGCAAGGGGTCGGTTGCTCACATGGTCAAGCTATGACATTTCCGATTCGGAAATGAGAAGAATTCATAAACGGGCGAGGGGGTTCAGCGGTGGTGACGCGGCCCACGCCGGGATGCGCTGTCCCGGGCGGCGGCTTCCCGGCAGGATCGCGGACATGCGTGCTCAGCTGATCGGGACCGCCGCCGCGGCGGCCGAGCCCGACCTCGGCCACCACGGGGACGCCGAGGCCACGCCGGGTCTGGTGGACCTGGCGGTCAATGTCCGACGCGCCCCCATGCCGGAGTGGCTGGCCGACCCGCTGGTCGCCGCGATGGGCGCGCTGGCCGCGTACCCGGATCCCGGCCCCGCCCGGGCCGCCGTCGCCGCCCGACACGGGCGTCCCCCGGAGGAGGTACTCCTCACCGCCGGCGCCGCCGAGGGTTTCGTGCTGATCGCCCGGGCGCTGCGCGAGGCCCGGCGGCCGGTGGTGGTGCACCCGCAGTTCACCGAGCCGGAGGCCGCCCTGCGGGCCGCCGGCCACACCGTCGAACGGGTGCTGCTCGACGCGGGCGACGACTTCCGGCTGGACCCGGCCCGGGTGCCCGCCGACGCCGACCTGGTGCTGCTCGGCAACCCCACCAACCCCACCTCCGTGCTGCACCCCGCCGGGGCGCTCGCCGCGCTGGCCCGCCCCGGCCGGGTGCTGGTGGTCGACGAGGCGTTCGCCGACACCACGGCGGCCCCCGGCGTCGAGGGCGAGCCCGAGTCGCTCGCCGCCCGCCGCGACCTGCCCGGCCTCCTGGTGGTCCGCAGCCTCACCAAGACGTGGGGACTGGCCGGGCTGCGCATCGGCTACCTGCTCGGCGACCCCGCGCTGCTCGCCCGGCTCGCCGCCGCCCAGCCGCTCTGGGCGGTCTCCACCCCGGCGCTCGCCGCCGCGACCGCCTGCGCGTCCCCCGCCGCCGCCGCGGCCGAGCGCGAAATCGCCGCCGGGCTCGCCGCCGACCGCGACCACCTGGTGGCCCGCCTGTCCGGCCTGCCGGGGGTACGCGTCGTCGGCCGCCCCGCCAGCGCCTTCGTCCTGGTCCACCTGGCCGGTGCCGCCGAGGTCCGCGAGCGGCTGCGCGAGCGTGGCTGGGCCGTGCGCCGCGGCGACACCTTCCCCGGGCTGGGCCCGGACTGGCTGCGGATCGCGGTGCGTGATCCGGCGACGACCGACGCCTTCACGGACGTGCTGGCGGAGATCCTGGAGGCATGATGTTGGAGTCCACCGTCGCGGCGATCCGGCCGCTCGACGAGGCCGCCATGGCGGCGGCCCGCGAACTCCAGGGCCGGCTGACCAAGCCCGCCGGTTCGCTCGGCGCCCTGGAGCCGCTCTCCGTACGCCTCGCCGGCCTCGCCGGGACCTGCCCGCCGCCGCTGCCCGAGCCGGCCGCGGTGGCGATCTTCGCGGGCGACCACGGCGTGCACGCCCAGGGCGTCACCCCGTGGCCGCAGGAGGTCACCGCCCAGATGATCGGCAACTTCCTGGCCGGCGGCGCGGTGGTCAACGCGTTCGCCCGGCAGGCCGGCGCCTCGGTCACCGTGGTGGACGTCGGCGTGGCCACCCCGTTCCCGGCCGACCCCGCCGCCGACCCCGCCGGCCCCCGCCTGATCGCGGCGAACGTGCGGCCCGGCACCCGGGACCTGACGGTCACCGCCGCGCTCACCCGCGACGAGGCGCGCGCGGCCGTGGAGACCGGCATCCGGGTCGCCGGGGAACTTGTCGACGCCGGGGCGGGCATCCTGCTCACCGGTGACATGGGCATCGGCAACACCACCCCGGCCGCCGCGCTGATCGCCGCGTTCACCGGGGTGGACCCGGCGGCGGCGACCGGGCGGGGCACCGGGGTGGACGACGAGACGTACGCCCGCAAGGTCGGCGTGGTGCGGGCCGCGCTGGACCGGCACGCGCCCGACCCCGCCGACCCGCTCGGGGTGCTGGCCACGGTCGGCGGCCTGGAGCACGCCGCGCTGGCCGGGCTGGTCCTCGGCGCCGCCGCGCGCCGGGTGCCGGTGCTGCTGGACGGCGTCATCGCGGTCAGCGCCGCCCTGGCGGCCGCCGCGTTCGCGCCCGACGCCGTCGGGGCCATGGTCGCCGGGCACCGCTCGGCCGAGCCGGGCGCCACGGCCGCGCTGCGGCACCTCGGCCTGGACCCGCTGATCGACCTCGGGCTGCGGCTCGGCGAGGGCACCGGGGCGCTGCTCGCGCTCCCCGTCGTCACCGGCGCCGTCCGGGTGCTGCACGAGGTCGCCACCTTCGACTCGGCGGGAGTGGCCGAGAAGTGAGCGCGCGCAGCCCGCGGGCCAGCGTGCCGCGTCGTGGTGCGCCGACAGGAGGGCTCAGCGTGCCGCGTCGGGGCGGTGCCGGGCGGATGGCGCGGCGGGCCCGGTCCGGCGGGGAGGCGGTCACGTGAGCGGCAACCCGTACCCCCTCGGGTTGCGGCTGGCCGGCCGGCGGGTGGTCGTGGTCGGCGGGGGAGCGGTGGCCACCCGGCGGGTGCCCGCGCTGCTCGACGCCGGCGCGGACGTCCTGCTGGTGGCGCCGGAGCTGACCCCGGCGCTGCGGGCGCACGTGGACGCCGGCCGGCTGCGCTGGGAGCCGCGCCGGTTCGCCCCCGGCGACCTGGACGGCGCCTGGCTGGTCCAGGTCGCCGTGGACGACCGGGTCGCCGCGGCCGCGGTGAGCGCCGCCGCCGCCGAGCGCCGCGTCTTCTGCGTCCGCGCCGACGATCGGGCCGCCGCCACCGCGTGGACCCCGGCGGTGACCCGGCACGGCCCGGTCACCGTGGCCGTGCTGGGCGGCGGTGACCCCCGCCGCGCCATGAGCGTCCGCGACGCGGTCCGCGAACTGCTGGCCGCCCGCGCCGGGCAGCCGACCGCTGAGCTGGGCGCCGCTGCCGCGCCGGCTCGGCCGGCCGTGCCGGGCGCCGGCGGGTCCGAGGCCGCCGCGGTCGCGCCGTCGGTGGGCCGGGTGGCGTTGGTGGGCGCGGGGCCGGGCGACCCCGAGCTGATCACCGTGAAGGGCTGGCGGCTGCTCACCGAGGCCGAGGTGGTGGTCGCCGACCGGCTCGTCCCCGGTCTGCTCCTCGACGAGCTGCGTGCCGACGTCGAGCTGGTCGACGCCTCCAAGATCCCGTACGGGCCGGCCCGGGCCCAGGAGGAGATCAACCGGATCCTGGTCGACCGCGCCCGGGCCGGGAAGGTCGTGGTCCGGCTCAAGGGCGGCGACCCGTACGTCTTCGGCCGGGGCGGCGAGGAGCTGCTGGCCTGCGCCGAGGCGGGGGTGCCGGTGACCGTGGTGCCCGGGGTGACCAGCGCGATCTCGGTGCCCGCCGCGGCCGGGGTGCCGGTCACCCACCGCGCGGTGGCGCACGAGTTCACCGTCGTCTCCGGGCACGTCGCGCCCGACTCGCCCGACTCCCTGGTCCGGTGGGAGTCCCTCGCCGGCCTGCGCGGCACGCTGGTGATCCTCATGGGCCTGCGGAACCTCGCGGCGATCAGCGCCACCCTCGTGGCGCACGGCCGGCCCGCGCACACCCCGGCCGCGGTGATCCAGGAGGGCACCACCAGCGGGCAGCGGGCCCTCCGCTCGACCCTCGGCGCGGTGGCCGCCGACGTCGAGTCCGCGGGTCTCCGCCCACCCGCCATCGTCGTGGTCGGCGACGTGGTCGGGACCCTCGACACCTGACCCACCGGCAAGCAGGCGGCCCGGGACCAGTCGGTCCCGGGCCGCCGTCGTGGCCGGTCAGGTCACTGCTTGAGCATGTTGTCCAGCAACAGGGCGCAACGGATCAGCCCGAGGTGGCTGTACGCCTGCGGGTGGTTGCCCAGCCCGCGCTCGGCGAGCGGGTCGTACTGCTCGGGGAGCAGCCCGGTCGGCCCGGCCGTGTCGACCATCTGGACGAACAGCTCCTCCGCGTCGGTGCGCCGGCCGGTGCGCAGGTACGCCTCGATGAGCCACGCCGTGCAGATGTGGAAGCCGCCCTCCCGGCCGGGCAGGCCGTCGTCCCAGTGGTAGCGGTAGACGACCGGGCCGCTGCGCAGCTCCGCCTCGATCTTCAGCACCGTGGACAGGAAGCGCGGGTCGTCCCCGGCGAGCAGCCCCGAGATGCCGATCCAGAGCGACGAGGCGTCCATCTCCTCGTAGCCGTAGGCGACGCTGTAGGCCTCCGCCTCCGGGTGCCAGCCGTGCTCCAGCACGTTGTCGGCGATCCGGTCGCGCAGCTCGACCCACTCCGGCCGGTCCTCGCCGCCGTGCTGCCGCACCACGTGCAGCGCCCGGTCGACGGTCATCCAGAGCATGACCTTGGAGAAAACGTGGTGCCGGGGCGGGAGGCGGGCCTCCCAGATGCCGTGGTCGGGCTCGTGCCAGCGGCGGCGGACCGCCTCGACCATGTTCTCCAGCACCCGCCACTCGTCGTCGCGCACCGAGCCCCGGGCGTCGGCCACCGCGGCGATCAGGTCGGCGACCGGGCCGAAGACGTCGAGCTGGAGCTGGTGGTTGGCGAGGTTGCCGACCCGGACCGGCCGGGAGCCGGCGTAGCCGGGCAGGGTGTCGATGACCGCCTCGGCGCCCAGCTCGTAGCCGTCGACCGTGTAGAGCGGGTGCAGCCGTTCCGGGTGCCCGCCGGTGCGGTCGATGACGCCGTCGACCCAGCGCAGCAGGCCCTCGGCCTCCTCGGTGGAGCCGAGGTCGACCAGCGCGCGGGCGGACATGGCCGCGTCCCGCAGCCAGCAGTAGCGGTAGTCCCAGTTGCGGACGCCGCCCAGCTCCTCGGGGAGCGAGGTGGTCGCCGCGGCGAGGATCGAGCCGGTCGGCTCGTGGCAGAGCCCGCGCAGGGTGAGCGCGCTGCGGGCCACCAGGTCCCGGGCGCTGGCGGGCAGCCGCAGCGAGGCCACCCAGTCCTTCCAGGGCTGCTCGGCGGCGGCCTGCCGCTCGTGGATCGGCACCCGGTGGTGTTCCAGGCTCTGCGTGCCGAAGCGCAGCTCCAGCACCACCTGGCCGCCAGCGGCCGACAGGTCCACCACGGCCTTGGCGGTCTCGTAGCCGGCGTCGCTGGTGACCTCCCACTCGACGCCCGGCGAGTAGAGGGCCACCGGCTCGTTGGAGCCGAGCACCAGCAGTCCGTCGTCCAGCGGCTGGAGCTGCACGGCCACCTGGCCGAACTCGGGGCGCGGGGCGAACTCGATCCGGGCCCGCCCGGTGCCGCTGAGCACCCGGACCAGGGTCGAGTCGCCGGTGACGACCACCGGGCCGTCCGGTGTGGTCTCCTTCGCCGGCAGGTCCAGCCAGTCGGTCACGGTGAGGCCGGACCAGCGGGTCTCCACGGTCATGGTGTTGCTGCGGTAGCGCTGGCCCAGCGGGATGCCGCCCCGCTGCGGGCCGACCGTGAAGTGCCCGGCCGGGCTGCCGCCGACGAGGTCGGCGAAGATCGCCGCCGAGTCCGGCTTCGGGTGGCACAGCCAGGTGATCTTGGCTTCGGGGGTGAGCAGCGCGACGGTACGGCCGTTGGCCAGCATCGAGTGCCGCTCGATCGGCACCGCCCGCTCGCCGAACAGCCAGTGCCGCCGGGTCTCCAGCAGCAGGCCCAGCGCCCGGGCCGCCTCGATCGGCTCGGCCACCCGGTAGTCGGCCCGGGTGTCACCCGGACCGATCTTGATGCCGACGTCCGGCCCGTGCAGGTTGCCGAAGGCGTTCTCGTCGGTGACGTCGTCGCCGATGAACAGCACCGCGCTGGCCGCGAGCTGGGTGCGGAGCTGGTCGACCGCGGTGCCCTTGTGGGTCGCCACCACCGACAGCTCGATGACCTCCTTGCCCTGGGTGACGGTGACGTCCTCCCAGGTGGCGGGGCCGCTGCGGACCGCCTCGATGGCCGCGGCCGCGACCTGCGGGTCGACCCCGCGGGTGTGCACGGCGACGCTGGCCGGCTTGCGTTCCAGGCGGATGCCCGGGTGGGCCGCGGCGATCTCGCGCAGCTCGTTGCGGAGCCGGTGCCGGACCGCGATCAGCTCCGGGGTGAGCCGCTCCACGAAGCCGATGTCGAACTCGGAGCCGTGGCTGCCGACCAGGTGCACCTCGCTGGGCAGCCGGGAGAGCGTGGCCAGGTCGCGCAGCGCGCGGCCGGAGACCACCGCGACGCTGGTCTGCGGCAGGGACGCCAGGGCACGGACCGCGGCCACCGACTCGGGCAGCGGCACGGCCTTGCTCGGGTCCTCGACGATCGGCGCGAGGGTGCCGTCGTAGTCGCAGGCGACCAGGAGCTGGGGGACCCGGGCGATCCGGCCGATGGCGGCGCGCAGCTCGGGATCCATCACCCCGCCGGGCGGAGTGGTGGTGGCGTTCGGGCTCACGCAGCCTCCGCATCGGGCACGCCGAGTTCGGTCAGGAAGGACTTGGCCCAGTGGCCGACGTCGTGGCTGCGCAGGTGGCGTTGCATTATCCGCATCCGGCGGCGGGCCTCGGGTTTCTCGACGTGCACGGCGCGCAGCAGCGCGTCCTTGACCGCGTCGGGGTCGTGCGGGTTGCACAGGAAGGCCTGGCGCAGCTCGGTGGCGGCGCCGGCGAACTCACTGAGCACGAGCGCGCCGCCCTGGTCGGCGCGCGATGCGACGTACTCCTTGGCCACCAGATTCATTCCGTCTCGCAGCGGGGTCACCATCATCACGTCTGCCGCGACGTACATCGCGGCAAGTTCGGAGCGACTGTACGACTGATGCAGATAATGCACCGCCGGCACGCCGACCCGTCCGAATTCGCCATTAATCCGGCCGACCTCGCGCTCGACCTTCACCCGAAGTGCCTGGTAGTGCTCCACGCGCTCGCGGCTCGGGGTGGCGACCTGCACCATGACCGCGTCGGGGACTGTCAACTTTCCGTCAGCGAGGAGTTCGCGGAAGGCCTTCAGCCGGAGCTCGATGCCCTTGGTGTAGTCGAGCCGGTCGACCCCCAGGATGATCGTCTTCGGGTTGCCCAGCTCCTCGCGGATCTGCTTGGCCCGGGCCTGGATCGCCGGGTCCTCGGCCAGCCGCTCCATCTCGCGGGTGTCGATCGAGATGGGGAACGCACCGGCCTTCACCTGCCGGCCGTCGACCTGGATCATCTGCCCCTCGTAGCGGAGGCCGAGCAGGTGCCGGGCCAGCCGGACGAAGTTCTGCGCCGCCAGCCGCTGCTGGAAGCCGACCAGGTCGGCGCCGAGCAGCCCGCGCAGGATCTCGGTGCGGAACGGCATCTGCATGAACAGCTCGATCGGCGGGAACGGGATGTGCAGGAAGAACCCGATCCGCAGGTCCGGCCGCAGCTCGCGGAGCATCGCCGGCACGAGCTGGAGCTGGTAGTCCTGCACCCAGACCGTGGCGCCCTCGGCCGCCACGTCCGCCGCGGCCTCCGCGAACCGGGCGTTGACCAACCGGTACGCCTCGCGCCAGCGCCGCTTGTAGGCCGGGGTCTCGACCGCGTCGTGGTAGAGCGGCCAGATCGTCGCGTTGGACTGCCCCTCGTAGTAGCGCTCCAGCTCCTCGGCGCTCAGCGGCACCGGGTGCAGCCGGATCCCCTCCAGGTCGAAGGGCTCGGGGGCGGCGCCGGTGCCGCCGGCCCAGCCCACCCAGGTGCCCTGGTGCTCGGCGAGGACCGGGTGCAGCGCGGTCACCAGGCCGCCCGGGCTGCGTCGCCACTGCCGCCCTTCGGGTGTGCTCACCTCGTCGACCGGCAGTCGGTTCGCCACAACGACAAAGGAGCTACGGACGGTCACGATCGGCCACCTCCGGTTGCTGACGGGTCCACCGCGCTGAGCGTACTGAGCGTAGCTGCGGCCTCTGTTGCCCCGTGCCGGAGTTCCCTACCCGTCCCGGAAGCGCCGAACCCACATCGTGATCTTGTCGACAGCGGCGGCGCGCCGCGTCCTCGGGGGCGGGGCGATGTGGGCGGAGCGGGCCGTACCTGTCAGGATTGACGATGGCGTGCGCGCGGCCGGCCCGGCCGGCGGCGGCGGGCGGACCTCGAAGCCCGCGCCCGCGCCCGCAGCTCGCGATCGCAACCGACGGAGGTAGCCCGCACCGTGGCCCAGTTCATCTACGTCCTGGAAAAGGCGCGCAAGGCGCACGGCGACAAGGTCGTGCTCGACAACGTGACGCTGAACTTCCTGCCGGGGGCCAAGATCGGTGTGGTCGGCCCGAACGGCGCCGGTAAGTCCAGCCTCCTCAAGATCATGGCAGGTTGGGACCAGCCGAGCAACGGCGAGGCCCGGCTCATGCCCGGCTACACCGTCGGCATGCTGGCCCAGGAGCCGGCGCTCAACGACGCCAAGACCGTCCTCGGCAACATCGAGGAGGCGGTCGCGGAGACCAAGGCCAAGCTCGAGCGGTTCAACAAGATCGCCGAGCAGATGGCGACCGACTACACCGACGAGCTGATGGAGGAGATGGGCAAGCTCCAGGAGGAGCTCGACCACGCCGACGCCTGGGACGTCGACTCCAAGCTCGAACTGGCCATGGACGCGCTGCGCTGCCCCCCGCCGGACGCCGACGTGATCCAGCTCTCCGGCGGTGAGCGCCGCCGGGTGGCGCTGTGCAAGCTGCTGCTGGAGGCGCCGGACCTGCTGCTGCTCGACGAGCCCACCAACCACCTGGACGCGGAGAGCGTGCAGTGGCTGGAGCAGCACCTGGCCAAGTACGCCGGCACGGTGATCGCCATCACCCACGACCGGTACTTCCTCGACAACGTGGCCAACTGGATCCTGGAGCTGGACCGCGGCCGGGCCTACCCGTACGAGGGCAACTACTCCACCTACCTGGAGAAGAAGGCCGCCCGCATGGCGGTCGAGGGCCGGCGCGACGCCAAGATGAAGAAGCGCCTCGACGACGAGCTCGAATGGGTCCGCTCGAACGCCAAGGCCCGGCAGACCAAGTCCAAGGCCCGCCTCGACCGCTACGAGGAGATGGCCACCGCCGCCGAGCAGACCCGCAAGCTGGACTTCGAGGAGATCCAGATCCCGCCGGGCCCGCGCCTGGGCAGCACCGTGATCGAGGCCAAG
The DNA here is from genome assembly GCF_040631005.1 of Micromonospora sp. NPDC005707. Classification (NCBI taxonomy): domain Bacteria; kingdom Bacillati; phylum Actinomycetota; class Actinomycetes; order Micromonosporales; family Micromonosporaceae; genus Micromonospora; species Micromonospora sp. NPDC005707. The sequence goes on along the minus strand of NZ_JBEXYR010000005.1, from coordinate 30,738 downwards.
GATCTCGTCAAGGCGTTCGGCGACCGGGTGCTGATCGACAACCTCAGCTTCTCGCTGCCGCGCAACGGCATCGTCGGCGTGATCGGCCCGAACGGCGTCGGCAAGACCACCCTGTTCAAGACCATCGTGGGCCTGGAGGAGCCGACCGGCGGCTCGGTCCGGGTCGGCGAGACGGTCTCCCTGTCGTACGTCGACCAGAGCCGGGCCGGCCTGGCCGGGGACAAGACGGTCTGGGAGACGGTCTCCGACGGGCTGGACCACCTCCTCGTGGGCAAGGTCGAGATGCCGTCCCGGGCGTACATCGCGGCGTTCGGCTTCAAGGGTCCGGACCAGCAGAAGCCGACCAAGGTGCTCTCCGGCGGCGAGCGCAACCGGCTCAACCTGGCGCTGACCCTCAAGATCGGCGGCAACGTGATCCTGCTCGACGAGCCGACCAACGACCTCGACGTCGAGACGCTCGGCAGCCTGGAGAACGCGCTGCTGGAGTTCCCCGGCTGCGCCGTGGTCATCTCCCACGACCGGATGTTCCTCGACCGGGTCGCCACGCACATCCTGGCCTGGGAGGGCGACGACCAGAACCCGGCGCGGTGGTTCTGGTTCGAGGGCAACTTCGAGGCGTACGAGAAGAACAAGATCGACCGACTCGGCGCGGAGGCCGCCCGGCCGCACCGGGTGACGTACCGCAAGCTCACCCGTGACTGACCGGTTCGTCTACGACTGCGCGCTGCGCTGGTCCGACCTGGACGCGTACGGCCACGTCAACAACTCGCGCTTCCTCACGCTCTACGAGGAGGCCCGGGTGGCGATGATGTTCGCGGGCGGCCGGGCGTGGGGAGTGGGCTCGTTCGCCGACGGGGTGGTCATCCGCCGGCACGAGGTCGACTACCTGCGCCCGGTCGACTACGCGCTGGGCCGGGCCACCGCGGACGCGGCCCCCACGGTCCGGATCGAGCTGTGGGTGGAGGAGATCCGGGCGGCGTCCTTCACCGTCGCCTACGAGCTCTACGACCGCGACGTGCTGGCCAGCCGGGCCCGCTCGGTCCTGGTCCCGTTCGACCTGGCCGCGCAGCGGCCCCGCCGGATCTCCCCGGAGGAGCGGGCCTTCCTGCTCCGGTACGCGCCCGGGCTCGCGGCATGACCACGCCGGCCGCACGGCACGGGCTGGACGGGGTGCCCGACGCGGGCGCGTTCCTGGCCCGCCTCGTCCGGCTGGACCCGGGCACCCTGGTCCGGCTCCGGCCGGTGCCGGAAACCGGGCACACCGCCCTGTGGGCCCGGCTGCCGTGGGACGTGCTCGTGGTCCGGACCGTCTCCGGCACGGCGCCGGGCGACGCCACGGTGGCGGCGGGGGAGCTGCTGGCGGAGCTGTCGGCGGGTGGCGACGCGCTGCCCCGGCGCCGGGACGACGGGTGGCGCTGGCCGCTGCCCCCGGCTGCCAGCCGGGCGGTGGAGGCGCTGCCCGCCGCCGAGGTCCAGCGGATCGCCGCCGCGGCGGCCGGGACGCTGCGCGAGGCGGCCACCCACGGCGTGGCGGGCCGGGCGGTGGGCCAGCGGGCGCTGCGGGACGCGCTGCTGGACCACGTCGCGGTGGTGGTGACCCCGGACGAGGCGCCGGACGCCCCGGTGGAGGTGCCGCAACGGCTGGTGCAGGGGCTGGTCCGGATGGGCTTCCTCGGCGCCGGCGACGTTCAGGTGCGTGTCGCCGGCCGTTGGGTCGGCCTCGTCGGACCGTACGGAGCGGCCTGGTCGCGGAAGGTCGCGGACCTCGCACTGAGGCCCATCGGAGTTCATCCGAACGGATGACCCATGGTCATTCTTCCGGTTTGGGGCGACCGTTGGGGGGATGCCTCCTGCCGGCTGTCCGGGTACCGTCCATCCTCGGATCCAACGCACCGTAGGCGGCTGGATCCGCTGGGGAGTGAGGTGCGCGAGCGATGCCGTGGTGGTCATGGCGCCCAGGTGCCGCCGGAGGCGGCGACCCGGAAACTCGAAGCGGGATCACAGTGGATGACACCGTCCGGGTCGGACCACCGACCCCCCGTCAGCCGGCGGACGACGCGGCGGCCGCCGAGCGGCCCGTGATCGCCGACATGCCGGCAACCGTCGCCCCGGTCACCCTCCGCCGGGTCTGCGACGCGCTCGACCTGCTCGACGTGCGCTACCTGGCCGACGGCGACGGGAACCTGCTGGCCATGTGGGAGCGGCACGCGGTGCTGGTCACCCTGGAGGGCCCCGAGGACGAGATCCTGGTGATGCGGGCCCGGCCGCACGCGACGGTCCCGCCGGACTGGGCCGACCGCGCCTACCGGGTGGTCAACGAGTGGAACCACACCCGGCGGTTCTGCAAGGCCTACATCGGCGACCCGACCGAGCGCGGCCAGCTGCCCATCTACGCGGAGCTCCAGGTCCCGCTCGGCGCCGGCACCCACGACGCGCTGCTGGTCGAGATGCTCGACTGCGGCGCGGCGGTGGCCACCACCTTCGTCGACTGGCTGCACGACGAGGGCGCCCTGCTCTGACTGCTCCGGGCGGCCGTCACGGCCCGCCCACCGCCCCCGGTCAGCCCTCGGCCGCCGGGTCCTCCATCACGTTCACCATGAAATAGGCGGCCCGCTCCAGGTAGTCCCAGAGCGCGGCGGCGAGCTGCGGCGGCAGGTCGAGCCGGTCGACCGCCCGGCGCATGTGGCGCAGCCAGGCGTCCCGCTCGACGGCGCCGATCCGGAACGGGGCGTGCCGCATCCGCAGCCGTGGGTGGCCGCGCTGCTCCGAGTAGTTGTGCGGGCCGCCCCAGTACTGGATGAGGAAGAGGGTCAGCCGGTCGGCCGCCGGGCCGAGGTCCTCCTCCGGGTACATCGGCCGCAGCAGCGGGTCGGTGGCGACACCGGCGTAGAACTCGTCCACCAGCTTGCGGAAGGTGGGTTCGCCGCCGATCGCCTCGAAGAGGGTCATCGACTCGCCTGGGGAAGTCACGCCACCCATCCTGCCAGGTGCCGCCCGGGGACGGCCCACGCCCACCTGCCGGCGGGAGTCAGGTCACCGCGTGCCGGCGCCGGCCGCGCTCGCCGGACCGGTCGCCCGCCGCCGCCCCGCGGCCCGGGGTGTGCCCGCTCCGCCCGTCGGGGGCCGCCGTGGCGGCGGATTCCGCCCGGGCGGAATCGACAGCCGCCTGTACGGTCGCCGGGCGCGGCCAGGTGAGCACCGCGAGGACCATGAGCAGCACGCCGGCGGCACTCCACACGCCGACCACGGAGGGAATGGAGAACCGCTCGGCGAGCGCCCCGGTGGCCAGCACGGCGGCACCCTGGATGATCTGGGTCCCGCTGGCCATCACGCCGAACGCGCGGGCCCGGTAGCCCTCCGGCAACGCCTGGACGAAGAGCCCGTTGGCGACGGGGATGAGCCCCGCCACCGCGAAACCGCACGCGGCGGCGAGGAGCGCCACCACGACCGGCGGCGGGTCGAGCAGCGCCGGGACCAGCACCGCCGGCGCGATCACCGCCAGCGGGCGCATCAGGGCCAGCCGGCGGGCCGGGCCGACGAGCCGCCCGACGGCGAGCCCGCCGAGCACGTACCCGACCGGGTTGGCGGCCATGATGACCGCCTGCGCGGTGCCGGTGTCCATGCCGTCCCCGGCCCGCTCGGCGGCCCAGGCCGCGGCGAGCCCTTCGGGGACGATCGAGAAGACCATCGCGCTGAACACCAGCACGGCGATGGCGCGCAGCACCGGGCGGCCGAAGACGAGCCGGAACCCCTCCGCGGTCTCCCGCAGCAGGTGGCTGCGGTGCGCCTCGGTCATGGCCGGCGGCCGGTCCCGCAGGCCGAAGCGGACCAGCGCCGCGGAGAGGCCGAAGGTGGCCGCGTTGATCAGCAGCGCGGCGGCCGGGCTGACCGCGGCCACCGCCGCGCCGAGCAGGTAGCCGAGGACCTGGGCGGCCTGTCCGCTGCTCACCGAGATCGACAGGCCGACCACCAGCCGGTCGCCGGCGAGGATCTGCGGCATCAGCGCGGACCGGGCGGCCTGGCTCGGCGGGTTGGCCAGCGTGGCCGCGAAGATCAGGGCGAGGACCGCCCAGGGCGGCACCCCGGGCAGGGCGACCAGCACCATCAGGAGCATCCGGACCACGTCGCAGGCCACCATGACCTGCCGGTACCGGTAGCGCTCGGCGAGCGCGGAGAGCAGCGGGCCGCCGACCAGCCAGGGCAGGTAGCTGGCCGCGAACGCGGCGGCGGACAGTGCCACCGAGTCGGTCTGCCGGTAGACGAGGACGGTTACCGCGGCCTTCGCGACGTAGTCACCGATCCAGGACAGAGCGCTCGCCGTGAAGAGGACGCGGAACTCCGCGAGGCTGAACACGTCGCGGAAGGTGGCCGGCCCCTCCTGGGCGGGTCGCTCGTCGGACACCGTCGCCTCCATCGTTTCCGGATCGACCACTCGTGATGGCGCGACCTGGAAACCGTCGTCAGATCTACGGATCAGCGAGGACACCAGCACGCTCCTTTGGGGAGCGTGTTCACCGGATTCTGCCCGATCGTCTGACAACTAGCTAGGGTGAACGGATTGATCGTCACATCTCCGACTGAACGAACGGACGATACCCGAGGGGCCGCGCGGTGCGCGACCCCCGAAAATCGTCCGGCCCGTCGAGCCGACCGGCGACGCGGGTCAGGTGGCCCCGCCGGTGCCCGTCTCGCCGCCGCCAGCGGCGCGGGTCGGCGGGGCGGCATAGAGCCGGGCCGCCGCGATCCGCGCGGTGATGCCCGAGTTCTCCAGTGCCTCGGCGAGCCGGCGGCGCAGCTCGCGGCCGACCGCGAACTGCCCGTCCGCGGTGGTCTTCACCACGGTACGGATCACCGCGCCGTCGACCGTCATCTGCTCGACGCCGAGCACCTCCGGCTCCTCCACGATCTGCGGCGCCAGCTCGGGGTCCAGCGCCACCGAGGTGGCCGCCGTACGCAGCACCGCGGTGGCCTCCTCGGTGCCGGCGAAGCCGATCGGCAGGTCGACCACGACCAGGGCCCAGCCCTGGCTCTTGTTGCCGACCCGGACGATCTCGCCGTTGCGGATGTACCAGAGCACGCCCCGGCCGTCCCGGACCGTGGTGACCCGCAGGCCCACGGCCTCCACCACGCCGGTCGCCTCACCCAGGTCGACGGTGTCCCCGACGCCGTACTGGTCCTCGATCAGCATGAACAGGCCGGCGATCAGGTCCTTGACCAGGCTCTGCGCGCCGAAGCCGAGGGCCACACCGGCGATGCCGGCGCTGGCCAGCAGCGGGGCCAGGTCGAAGCTGAACTCCTTGAGCACCATGAGCAGGGCGATGCCGAAGACGAACGCGGTGACCATGCTGCGCAGCACCGAGCCGATCGCTTCGGCGCGCTGCCGCCGCCGCTCCGGCACGAACTGCTCCGGTTCGAGCGTGGCGCTGGGGATCCGCTCCCGCAGCGGGCGGAGCATGGTGGGCACCGCGCCCTCGGTGGTGGTCCGGACCAGCCGGTTGATGGTGCGGTGCAGCGCCCAGCGGGCGGCCACGGCGAGCAGCAGGATCAGCACGATCCGCAGCGGCTTCAGCAGGATCCAGTAGCTGCTCTCGGCGAACCAGGCGGAGTTGGTGACCTTGTACACCCACTCGCAGGAGCTGCTGCCCTGGCAGTCCGGGCGCCGGTCGGAAACGGCGGACAAAACGGTGGCGATCAGGTCGGAGAGACTCACCCTGCCTTCGTACCGCAACACCGCTGGGCGCCCGCTGGCGACCCGCCCCGGGCCCGCTGGAGGGCGCCGCGGACCGATCATGCCGGGCGGAACCGGTCATCCTGACACGGGCGGAAAAAGCTTCACGAGGGTACCCCGGATTAGTGCGTGCAATCCGGGGCGCGATCAGGGACTATTGGCGCAACGGACGTCGGTGATCCGGCCGGCGTCGGTGTCGTTCCCCGCTGCCCGCGGGGCGCGCCCGGCGCCATGGTGGCCGGAGCGGCTGGACCGGGAGGGTGAGCGCGATGCCTGACATACGACCCGCGGCGGGCTCCGGTGCGCTCGTTCTCAACGCCACCTATGAGCCCCTGTGTGTCGTGTCGGTGCGTCGCGCGGCGATCCTCGTGCTCTCCGCCAAGGCCGTCTGCGTGGCCGACGGCGAGGGCATCCTGCACAGCGCGCGCAACGCGCTCCCGGTCCCCTCGGTGGTCCGGCTGACCCGCTACGTCCGGGTCCCCTACCGCACCCACGTCGGGCTCTCCCGCCGGGCGATCTTCGCCCGGGACGGCTGGCGCTGCGCCTACTGCCGCGGCCCGGCGGAGACCATCGACCACGTCTTCCCGCGCAGCCGGGGCGGCCGGCACGCCTGGGAGAACGTGGTCGCCGCCTGCGCCCGCTGCAACCACACCAAGGGCGACAAGACGCCGGCCGAGCTGGGCTGGCGGCTGCACAACCTGCCGGCGGCCCCAAAGGGCACGGCCTGGCGGGTGCTCGGCCACCGGGCGCCCGACCCGCGCTGGGCGGACTGGCTCGACCTGCGCGAGCCGGAGCCCGAGGCGGCCTGAGCGGCGCTCACCGCGCCTTCACCAGCGAGGCGTAGACCACCAGGTTGTCGGCGTACCCGGTCTCGCCGCCCACCCAGCGGCCGCCGCAGGTGATCAACCGCAGGTTGGGCCGGCTGAAGTCGCCGTAGACCTCCCGCACGGGCAGCCGCTCCTTGCCGTACCGCTCGATCGAGGTCACCTCGAAGACGGCCACCGAGCGGTCCTGCCGGGTCACCTCGATCCGGTCGCCGTCGTCGAGGTTCTTGAGGTCGTGGAAGACCGCCGGCCCGGTGGTGGTGTCGACGTGCCCGACGATGACGGCCGGGCCGTACTGCCCGGGGGTGGGCCCCTGCTCGTACCAGCCGGCCTCGCCGGCCCGGCCGACGTCCGGCACCGCGATGCTGCCGTCCGGGGCGATGCCGACCCGGTGCACCGGCGCCCGCAGGTCGATCTTGCCGATGGTGAGGTCCGTCGGCGGGCTCCCGGACAGCACCGGGAACTTCTTCGGCGGCGGGCGCAGCCCCGCGGTGAGCTGCTCCGGCAGCATGCTGATGCCGGTCAACCGTTCCACCCCGAGCATCGCCACGATCAGCGCCATGAGCGCCGCGACCACCAGCACCGGGGCGCCGGGACCGCGCTGGGCGGCGTACCGCCAGCGGCCGGCGGCCTGTCGTGCCGGCGGCACCGGGCGGGCCTGCGGGTCCGCGGTGGTGACGCTGGCGGAGAAGGCGTGGCCGGCGACGCGGGCGAACCGGCGCGAGGCGCGGGACACCAGGCGCAGCCCGGCCCCGAACCGGGACCCGGCCCGGTGCCGGCCCCGGCGCTCCCGGCGGCCCGCTGGAGCGCGAGCGGTGTCCTCTGGAGCGCGAGCGGTGTCCTCGGTCCCCCGGCGGTCGGCGCCGGCGGCCCGGCGCGGGTCCGGTCGGCGGCCGGTGCGGTCGTGGCGGCGCGGTGAGCGGGCCATGGACGCACCTCGTCAGACGCGGCTACCGGTCTTGCGGCGGGCACCCACCCCGGCCACCACGGCCACCACGACCAGGCCGCCGACCAGCAGCAGCGAGCCGGGACCCCGGCCGCCCGCCGTGCCCCCGCCGCCGGTCGCCGGGCCCTTGCTGGGCTGGGCCATGTTCAGCACGGTGAGCATGGTGGAGGCCGTCTTCCCGTTGGAGCAGTCCAGGTTCACCGGGTAGTCACCGGGCGCCTTGTTGCCGGGAATGGTGACCGCTCCGGTGAGGAAGCCGTTGTCCGGCCGGAGCATCACCCGCCCGAAGGCGTCCGAGGTGACCTGGGCCTGCCGGTCGTTGTTGTCATCGCAACTGGCCCGGATGCTCACCCGGGAGCCGGCCTGGACGCTGTTCGGCGTGACCTCGACGAAGACGTTCTCCCCGGCGCGGACCGGCGACGCGGTGGTCAGGACGAACGCCGCGACCAGGCCGAGCAGGCCCAGAACGGCCCAGAGCGCGCGGTGTGACAGGAGCCCTCGCATGATTCCCCCCTTCCGGTGCGGCGCACCGGAATCCTGCTGACGGGCAGCGCGGGATGCATTCCCCCTGACCTGGGGGCAAACCCGGGGCGGATCAGCGGCGCCGGCCGGTAGGGGACGCGCCGGGCGGCGGGAGCGGGGTGACCGGGTGCCAGTCCAGCGGGGTGGAGAGCACCATGGTGCTGGACGGCTGGCCGTACGGGGCGAGCCGGTCGATGACCCCCTCGAACTCGCCCATGGTGCCGGCCGCCACCTTGAGCATGCTGCACGCGTCGCCGGTGATCCGGTGGATCTCCATGATCTCCGGCCAGTCCGCCACGGCGGGGTCGTTCAGGATGCAGCGGGACCCGTAGCAGGACATCCGGATCAGCGCGAGCACGGTCCGGCCGGCCCGGGTCAGGTCCACGTGGGCGTGGTAGCCGGTGATCACCCCGGACTCCTCCAGCCGCCGCACCCGCTCGGCCACGGCTGGCGGGGACAGGTGCACCCGACGGGACAGCTCGCTGTACGAGAGTCGGGCGTCGGCCTGGAGTTCGCGCAGCAGCGCCCAGTCCATGTCGTCCACGCGGTGACCTTCCTTCCGTGAAGTCGAGGGCCGAAGACGCCTTCGGCGCGACAGGTGAGACCACCGTAGCGCCGTCGAACAGGCATTCCATCTGCGGATCAACCAGCGGCATCATGTCGTCTACCCCGGCGTACGGAGGGAGATGACGGTGGAACAGACGACGGCGGTGCGGCCGGCCACCCCGCAGCAGCGGGCGGCCCGGGCGGCGCGCAACGGTGGCAAACCCACCCTGGAGTTCGCCGACCGGGTGCCCTACGACGCGTACGTGCACGCGAGCACGCTGCACCAGCTTCAGCAGCCGCTCAGCGACGATCCGGGCGAGATGTCCTTCCTCATGGTCAGCCAGATCATGGAGCTGTACTTCGGGCTGACCTGCCACGAGCTGCGGCACGCCCAGCGCGAGCTGCGGGCCAACCGGATCTGGGACGCGCTGCCCCCGCTGCGCCGCGCGGCCCTGCACCTGGAGGGGCTCAACGCCGCCTGGCAGGGGCTGCGCTGGATGACCCCGGCCGACTTCAACCGCTTCCGCGACCGGCTCGGCGAGGGCTCCGGCTTCCAGTCGGCCATGTACCGCCAGCTGGAGTTCCTGCTCGGCCTGCGCGACCCGGCGCTGATCCGCCCGTTCCGCCGGCAGACCGAGGTGCACGCCGAGCTGACCGCCGCGCTGGCCACGCCGAGCCTCTGGGACGACGTGGTGGCGCTGCTCGCCCGGCGCGGCTTCGAGCTGCCCGCCGACCTGCTAGAGCGGGACGTGGCGATCGAGCACGAGTCGCACCCCGCCGTCGAGGCGGCCTGGGTGCGGATCTACGCCGACGGTGGCCCCGACAACCACCTGCGCCTGCTCGGCGAGGCGCTGACCGAGGTGGCCGAAGGGTTCGGCGACTGGCGCTGGCACCACATCAAGGCGGTGCAGCGCTCGATGGGCGCCAAGGTCGGCAGCGGCGGTTCCGCCGGGCTGGCCTGGTTGCAGCGGAGCATGGCCCGGGTGGTCTTCCCGGAGCTGTGGTCGGCCCGTACCGTGATGTGACCGGAGAGAGCAGCATGCACACCCCTGAAGAAGACGCGCGCGCCCGCGACGCCGCCGACCCCGGCCACCGGCACCTGTTCCTCGTGCCGCCGGCCGAGGGCGGCCGCTATCCCGAGGTGGCGTACCTGGCCGGCAACTCGCTGGGCCTGCAGCCCCGGGCCACCCGGGAGGAACTCCTCGCCGACCTGGACGCCTGGCGGCGGCTGGGCGTGGAGGGGCACCTGGAGGCGGAGCGGCCCTGGCTGCCGTACCACGAACTCCTGACCGCGCCGGCCGCGCGACTGGTCGGCGCGCGCCCCGCGGAGACCGTGGTGATGAACTCCCTCACGGTCAACCTGCACCTGCTCATGGTGAGCTTCTACCGGCCGGCCGGCGAGCGGACCCGCATCGTCATCGAGGACAGCGCCTTCCCCTCGGACAGCTACGCGGTGCGCAGCCAGGCGCGCTTCCACGGCCTCGACCCGGACACCGCCGTCGTCCGGCTCGCGCCGCGGCCCGGCGAGGACACCCTGCGGACCCAGGACGTCCTGGACTTCCTGGCCGCCGAGGGGCACACCGTCGCGCTGCTGCTGCTCGGCGGGGTCAACTACCTGACCGGCGAGCTCATGGACATCCCGGCGATCACCGCCGCCGGGCGGGCCGCCGGCGCGGTGGTCGGCTGGGACCTGGCGCACGCGGCGGGCAACGTGCCCCTGGCCCTGCACGACTGGGACGTCGACTTCGCCGCCTGGTGCTCCTACAAGTACCTGAACTCCGGGCCCGGCGCGCTGGGCGGCGTCTTCGTCCACGAGCGCCACCTCGGCGACCCCGAGCTGCCGCGCTTCGAGGGCTGGTGGAGCACCGAGGCGGCCACCCGGTTCGAGATGACCCCGGTGTCCCGGCCGCCGGCCACCGTCGAGGCGTGGCAGATCTCCAACCCGCCGATCTTCGCGATGGGCCCGGTGCGCACCTCGCTGGAGCTGTTCGACTCGGTCGGCATGCCCGCGCTGCGCGAGCGCAGCCTCCGGCTCACCGGCTACCTGGAGCGGCTGCTCGACGAGGTGACCACCGACCGGCCGCTGACCGTGGTCACCCCGCGCGACCCGGCCCGCCGCGGCTGCCAGCTCTCCGTGCGGATCGGCACGGGCAGCGCCAACGAGCTGACCAAGCGGCTGCGGCACGAGCACGGCGTGATCGCCGACGCCCGCGAGCCCGACATCGTGCGCTTCGCGCCGGTGCCGCTCTACTCGACGTACCACGACTGCTGGCGGGTCGCCGACGCGCTGGCCGCGACCGTGCCGGTGAGCGCGAGGAGTGAGCAGGGTTTGCGAGCCCCGCAGTCGCGAACGAAAGGCGGGCATGCCTCATGAGCACGGAACGCGAGGAGATCGCCGTCGTCGGTGCCGGGCTGGCCGGCTGCCTGCTGGCCTGCTTCCTGGCCCGGCGCGGCTACCCGGTCGCCCTCTACGAGCGGCGGCCGGACCCGCGCGCCGGGAAGGTCGAGCGGGGCCGCTCGATCAACCTGGCGCTCTCCGAGCGCGGCCTGGACGCGCTGCGCCGGATCGGCCTGGACCGCCAGGTCATGGCCGACGCGCTGCCGATGCGCGGCCGAATGATCCACCCGGTGGAGGGTGAGCCGCAGTTCCAGTCGTACAGCGTCTCCGGCGACCGGGCGATCAACTCGATCAGCCGGGGCGCGCTGAACAACGCGCTGCTCGACGCCGCCGCCGCGCTGCCCGGCGTGCGGATCGCCTTCGACCACCGGCTCGTCGGGCTCGACCCGGTCACCGGCGAGATGACCTTCGAGACCCCGCAGGGCAAGGTCGGCGAGACCGCCTCGGTGGTGCTCGGCGCGGACGGCGCCGGCTCCGCGGTGCGCGGGCAACTGCTGGCGTACGGGGCGGTGAGCGAGAGCCTCGACTTCCTCGACTACGGCTACAAGGAACTCACCATCCCGCCGATCGGCGGCGAGTTCGCCCTGGACCCGGGCGCGCTGCACATCTGGCCGCGCGGCACCTCGATGATGATCGCGCTGCCCAACCCGGACCGCTCCTTCACCTGCACGCTGTTCTGGCCGACCCACGGCACGCAGAGCTTCGCCTCGCTGGGCAGCCCGGCCGCCATCGAGACGTACTTCGCCACCCACTACCCGGACCTCGTGCCGCTCGCCCCGAACCTGGTGGACGACTACCAGCACAACCCGGTCGGGGTGCTCGGCACGGTCCGCTGCACCCCGTGGCAGGTGGCCGGCAGGGTCGGCCTGCTCGGCGACGCGGCGCACGCCATCGTCCCGTTCTACGGCCAGGGCGCGAACTGCGCCTTCGAGGACGTGGTCGAGCTGGACCGCTGCCTGGACGAGTGCGGCGACCAGTGGGCGTCGGCGCTGCCGCTGTTCCAGCACCGCAGGCAGGCCAACGCCGAGGCGATCGCCCGGATGGCGCTGACCAACTTCGTGGAGATGCGGGACAAGGTCGCCTCGCCGGTGTTCCAGACCCGCAAGAAGATCGAGCACGCGCTGGAGCGCGCCCTGCCCGGCCGCTACGTCTCGCAGTACGAGCTGGTCTCGTTCTCCACCACCCCGTACGCCGAGGTGCGCCGCCGGGTGCGCCGCCAGTACCGGGTGGTGGGTGCGGTGGCCGCCGGCGCGGTGGCGGCTCTGGCCGGCGTGGCCGTGGCGCTCGGCCGAGGGAGGCGAGGATGACCCTCTGGGATCCCCGGCTGATGGCCGGGCACGCGCCGGATGGCCCCGGCCTGCTGCGCAACTTCGTCGGCGGTTCCTTCACCGACGCCGGGCCGCGGTTCACCAAGCGCAGCCCCGTGACCGGCGAACCGGTCTTCGAGGTGGTCGAGGCCGGTGAGTCCGTGGTGGACGAGGCGGTGACCGCCGCCCGGGCGGCGCTGCGTGGCCCGTGGGGCCGGATGGGGGAGCGGGAGCGCGCCGAGGTGCTCCGCCGGGTCGCCGACGAGCTGGAGCGCCGCTTCGACGACCTGGTCGCCGCCGAGGTCGCCGACACCGGCAAGGCCATCTCCCAGGCCCGCACGCTGGACATCCCGCGCGGTGCGGCCAACTTCCGGGCGTTCGCCGAGATCGTGGCGACCGCGCCGACCGAGTCGTTCACCACGGTCACCCCGACGGGCGGCCGGGCGCTGAACTACGCGGTCCGCAAGCCGGTCGGCGTGGTCGCGATCATCGTGCCCTGGAACCTGCCGCTGCTGCTGCTCACCTGGAAGGTCGCCCCTGCCCTGGCCTGCGGCAACGCCGTGGTGGTCAAGCCCAGCGAGGAGACCCCGGCGTCGGCGACCCTGCTCGCCGAGGTGATGGCCGCGGCGGGCGTGCCCGAGGGCGTGTTTAACCTGGTGCACGGCTTCGGCCCCGGCTCGGCCGGCGAGCACCTCACCCGGCACCCGGGTGTCGACGCGATCACCTTCACCGGGGAGTCGGCCACCGGAAGCGCCATCATGCGGGCCGCCGCCGACGGGGTGAAGGCGGTCAGCTTCGAACTGGGCGGCAAGAACGCCGGCCTGGTCTTCGCCGACGCCGACCTGGACGCGGCGGTCGCCGGCTCGGTCCGGTCCAGCTTCACCAACGGCGGCCAGGTCTGCCTCTGCACCGAGCGGATCTACGTGCAGCGGCCGGTCTTCGAGGAGTTCACCGCCCGGCTGGCCAAGCGCGCCGACGAGCTGGCGTACGGCTGGCCGGCCGACGAGGCGACCGTGAACATGCCGCTGATCTCGCACGCCCACCGGGACAAGGTGCTCGGCCACTACGACCTGGCCCGCACCGAGGGCGCCGAGGTGCGCGCCGGGGGCGGGACGCCGCGCTTCGGCGACGCCCGTGACGGCGGCGCGTACGTGCAGCCGACCGTGCTCACCGGGCTGGGCCCGGACGCCCGCACCAACACCGAGGAGATCTTCGGCCCGGTGGTGCACGTCGCGCCGTTCGACGACGAGGACGAGGCGTACGCCCTGGCCAACGGCACCGACTACGGCCTGGCGGCGACGGTCTGGACCCGGGACGTGGGGCGGGCGCACCGGGCCGGGTCCCGACTGGACGCCGGCATCGTCTGGGTGAACACCTGGTTCCTGCGCGACCTGCGCACCCCGTTCGGCGGGGTGAAGGCCTCCGGCATCGGCCGGGAGGGCGGGGTCCACTCGCTCGACTTCTACTCCGAACTCACCAACGTCTGCGTGGACCTCTCATGAGTGCGCACTCGGGGCAGAATGGCTCGCGCCGTAAGCGTTCGCAGCGAGGAGCCGGGATGACCGTCGACATCGAAGCCGCCAACCGGGAGCTGGCCGTGGCCCGGCAGGAGGAGAAGCCGTGCCCGCCGCTGCGCGGGCGGCTGCTGCCGGAGGGCGACATCGAGGCGGCCTACCAGGTGCAGCAGGTCTACACCCGGCAGCGGCTCGGCAAGGGCCACCGCCGGGTCGGCGCGAAGATCGGCCTCACCTCGCGCGCCGTGCAGGAGAACTTCGGGGTCTTCCAGCCCGACTTCGGCGTGCTCTTCGACGACATGGCGGTCGGCGACGGCGTCGAGGTGCCGATGAGCCGGCTGCTCCAGCCCCGGGTGGAGGCCGAGATCGCCTTCGTGCTCGGCGCGGACCTGCCCGACGAGCGGGTCACCACCGTCGACCTCATCCGGGTCGTCGACCACGTGCTGCCGGCCATCGAGATCGTCGACTCCCGGATCGCCGGCTGGGACATCTCCATCGTGGACACGGTGGCGGACAACGCCTCCAGCGGGCTGTTCGTGCTCGGCACCGCGCCGCGCCGGCTGGCCGACGTGGACCTGCGGCTCTGCGGCATGGTGCTGGAGCACGCCGGCGAGCCGGTCTCGGTCGGCGCCGGGGCGGCCTGCCTCGGCAACCCGCTGCACGCGCTGGAGTGGCTGGCCGGCACCATGGCCCGCGCCGGCGACCCGCTGAAGGCCGGGGACGTGGTGCTGTCCGGGGCGCTGGGCCCGATGGTGCCCGTGACGCCCGGCGCCGCGTACGAGGCGCGCATCTCCGGGCTCGGCTCGGTGCGGACCTGTTTCTCCAAGGAGGCCTCATGACCGTCGGCGTGGCGGTGCTCGGGTCGGGCAACATCGGCACCGACCTGATGATCAAGGTGCTGCGGCTCAGCAGTGCTGCTGATGGGTCGCGACTGCGGGACTCCGCTTCGCTGCGTTCCTCGCGCTCCCAGGCGAGCCTGCGGATGGTGGCGATGGCGGGCATCGACCCGGCGTCCGACGGCCTCGCCCGGGCCCGCCGGCTCGGCGTGGCGACCACCGCCGAGGGCGTGGACGGCCTGGTCGCCATGCCGGAGTTCGCCGACGTCGAGCTGGTCTTCGACGCGACCTCGGCCGGCGCGCACCGGCACCACGACGCGGTGCTGCGCGCGCACGGCCGGACCGTGGTCGACCTGACGCCGGCCGCGATCGGCCCGTACGTGGTGCCGCCGGTCAACCTCGACGAGCACCTGCACGAGCCCAACGTGAACATGGTGACCTGCGGCGGGCAGGCCACCGTGCCGATCGTGCACGCGGTCGGCCGGGTCACCCCGGTCGCGTACGGGGAGATCGTCGCCTCGATCGCCTCGAAGTCGGCCGGGCCGGGCACCCGGGCCAACATCGACGAGTTCACCGAGACCACGGCCCGGGCCATCGAGGTGGTCGGCGGCGCCGAGCGCGGCAAGGCCATCATCGTGCTGAACCCGGCCGACCCGCCGCTGCTCATGCGGGACACCGTCTACTGCCTCTGCCCGGACGCCGACGCCGACCGGACCGCGATCGCCGCCTCGGTGGCCGACATGGTGAAGACCGTGCAGGAGTACGTCCCGGGCTACCGGCTCAAGCAGGACGTGCAGTTCGACCGGGTGGACACGTACGCGCCGGTGCTGGGCCGGCACTTCGCCGGGCTCCAGGTGTCGGTCTTCCTGGAGGTCTCCGGCGCCGGGCACTACCTGCCCGCGTACGCCGGGAACCTCGACATCATGACCTCGGCCGCGCTGCGCACCGCCGAGCGGCTGGTCACGCTCCGGAAGGCGGACGCGCGATGACCGACCTCTACATCCAGGACGTGACGCTGCGCGACGGCATGCACGCCATCGCGCACCGGTACACGGTGGACCAGGTGCGGACGATCGCCGCCGCGCTGGACGCGGCCGGGGTGGCCGCCATCGAGGTGGCGCACGGCGACGGCCTGGCCGGCTCCAGCGTCAACTACGGCCACGGCGCGGCCGGCGACGCCGACTGGATCGCCGCCGCCGCCGAGGTGCTGACCGGCGCGCGGCTCACCACCCTGCTGCTGCCCGGCATCGGCACCATCGCCGACCTGAAGGCGGCCAAGGCGCTCGGTGTGACCAGCGTGCGGATCGCCACCCACTGCACCGAGGCGGACATCTCCGCCCAGCACATCTCCTGGGCCCGCGAGAACGGCATGGACGTCTCCGGGTTCCTCATGATGTCGCACATGAACGACCCGGCCGGGCTGGCCGCCCAGGCCAAGCTCATGGAGTCGTACGGGGCGCACTGCGTCTACGTCACCGACTCCGGCGGGCGGCTGCTCATGTCCGACGTGGCCGCGCGGGTCGACGCCTACCGGCAGGTGCTCGACCCGGAGACGCAGATCGGCATCCACGCCCACCACAACCTGTCGCTCGGCGTGGCCAACAGCGTCCTCGCCGTCGAGCACGGCCGCATCCCCGGCCCCGGGCCGGCCGGCGCGGACGCCCCGCACGGCCGGACCGTCCGGGTGGACGCGTCGCTGGCCGGCATGGGCGCGGGCGCCGGCAACGCCCCGCTGGAGGTCTTCGTCGCGGTCGCCGAACTGCACGGCTGGAAGCACGGCTGCGACGTGTTCGCGCTGATGGACGCAGCCGACGACCTGGTCCGCCCGCTCCAGGACCGGCCCGTCCAGGTCGACCGGGAGACGCTCTCCCTCGGGTACGCGGGGGTCTACTCCAGCTTCCTCCGCCACGCCGAGCGGGCCTCCGCGAAGTACGGGGTGGACGTCCGATCGATCCTCGTCGAGCTGGGTCGGCGCCGCATGGTCGGCGGCCAGGAGGACATGATCGTGGACGTGGCACTCGACCTGGCCGGCAAGGGGGACGCGGCATGATCGGACCGGACATCGCGGGGATCGCCGAGAAGCTGGGCGCGGCCGCCGACACGGCCACCGCGATCCCGCAGCTCGCCGCCGAGACCGGCCTCGACGTGGACGCCGCGTACGCCGTGCAGGCCGCGCTGCTGCAGCGTCGCCTCGACCGGGGCGAGCGGCTCGTCGGGTTGAAGATGGGGCTGACCAGCAAGGCCAAGATGGCCCAGGTCGGCGTCGACGAGGTGATCTGGGGCCGGCTCACCGACAGCATGCGGGTGCCCGACGGCGGCACGGTCGACGTGGCCGGCTTCATTCACCCCCGGGTCGAGCCGGAGGTGGCGTTCCTGCTGGACCGCCTCCCCGAGCCGGGCGAGCCGGTCGGCGCGTTCACCCGGGCCGTCCGCGCCGTGGCGCCGGCCATCGAGCTGATCGACTCCCGGTACGCCAACTTCACCTTCTCCCTGCCGGACGTCGTGGCCGACAACACCTCGGCCGCCGCGTTCGTCGTCGGCCCCTGGTCGCCCGTGCCCGAGGGCCTGGACAACCTCGGCGTGCTGCTGGAGATCGACGGCCGGGTCGCCCAGGTCGGCTCGACCGCGGCGATCCTCGGCGACCCGCGCCGCGCCCTGGACGAGGGCATCCGCCTGGCCGGCCGGCACGGTGTCCGGCTGCGCAAGGGCTGGGTCTTCCTGGCCGGCGCGGCCACCGCCGCCGTGCCGCTGCGCCCCGGCGCGCACGTCCGCGCCGTCGTGGAGAAGCTCGGCACGGCGACGCTGAAGGCGGCCTCATGACGGCCCGGGTGGTGGCCGGGAAGGCCGTGCCGCGCGGCGCGTTCCCGCACGTCAAGGTCGCCGGCGGGTTCGTCTTCGTCTCGGGTACGTCGTCGCGCCGGCCGGACAACACCTTCGCCGGTGTGGCGGTGGACGAGTTCGGCACCACCGACCTCGACATCCGGGCGCAGACCCGGGCGGTGATCGAGAACATCCGGGACCTGCTCCAGTCGGCCGGCGCCGACCTGAGTGATCTGGTGCAGGTCACCAGCTACCTGGTCAACATGAACGACTTCGGTGGCTACAACGAGGTGTGGGCGGAGTTCTTCGACGTCACCGGGCCGACCCGGACCACGGTGGCCGTGCACCAGCTTCCGCACCCGCACCTGCTGATCGAGATGCAGGCCGTGGCCCTACTTCCGTCGGGAGGTCCGTCATGAGTGAGATCGCCGAGCCGTTCAGCTTCTCCGGCTGGATCGGGGAGAACCAGCACCTGCTCAAGCCGCCGGTGGGCAACAAGGAGATGCTGCCGGGCAGCGACGACTTCATCGTCATGGTGGTCGGCGGCCCGAACCAGCGGACCGACTTCCACGTCGACCCGTACGAGGAGTTCTTCTACCAGGTCAAGGGCAACATGCACATCAACCTCATGCTGCCCGAGGGCCCGCGTACGGTGCACGTGCGCGAGGGTCAGATGTGGATGCTGCCGCGCAACACCCCGCACTCGCCGCAGCGCCCCGAGGCCGGCTCGATCGGCATGGTGATCGAGCGGGTCCGCGAGGAGGGCACGCTGGAGAAGTTCCAGTGGTACTGCACCGAGTGCAGCCACAAGGTGCACGAGGTGGAGCTCCAGGTGCGCGACATCGCCGCCGACCTGCCGCCGGTCTTCGCGGCGTTCTACGCCGACGAGAAGGCCCGCACCTGCACCAACTGCGGCGCGCTGCACCCGGGCAAGGGCTGATGCGCCCACCCGTCGTCGACGTGCACACGCACGTCGTACCCAAGGGGTGGCCGGACCTCGCCGCGGCCTGCGGCGGGTCCGGCTGGCCCTGGCTGCGGGTGGACTCCGAGCGCGCCGCCATGATCATGGTGGGGGAGACGGAGTTCCGGCCGGTCGGCGCGGAGTGCTGGGACCCGGAGACACGGCTCGCCGACATGGCCGCCGACGGCGTCGACGTGCAGGTCGTCTCGCCCACCCCGGTGTTCTTCAGCTATGACCGCCCGGCCGACCAGGCCGTCAAGGTGGCCCGGATCTTCAACGACCTCACCCTGGCGGTCACCGCGGGCGGCGGGGACCGGCTGGTGCCGTTCTGCCAGGTGCCGTTGCAGGACCCGGACGCCGCCTGCGCCGAGCTGGACCGCTGCCTGGCCGCCGGGCACGCCGGGGTGGAGATCGGCAACCACGTGGGCGACCGCGACCTCGACGACGCCGGCATCGTGCAGTTCCTGACCCACTGCGCCGAGGTGGGCGCGCCGGTCTTCGTGCACCCGTGGGACATGCCGGGCGGACCCCGGCTGGACCGGTGGATGGCCCGCTGGCTGACCGGGATGCCGGCCGAGACGCACCTGTCGGTGCTGGCGCTGATCCTCGGCGGGGTCTTCGACCGGGTGCCCGAGACGCTGCGGATCTGCTTCGCGCACGGCGGCGGCAGCTTCCCGTTCTGGCTGGGCCGCGCGGACAACGCCTGGCACCGCCGCGGCGACCTGGTCCGCGGCGCGTCCAGCGCCCCGCCGAGCGCCTACGTCGACCGGTTCAGCGTCGACTCGGTGGTCTTCGAGCCGGCGGCGCTGCGGCTGCTCGTCGACACCATGGGCGAGGACCGGGTGCTCGTGGGCAGCGACTACCCGTACCCGCTGGGGGAGCGCCCGGTCGGGCAGGTGGTCCGCAAGGCGGACTTCCTCACCGATGCGCAGCGGGCCAAGCTCCTCGGCGACAACGCCCTCCATTTCCTCGGCAAGGTCAGTATATAGAGCTCGCCACGTCGTATATACTTGCTGGGTGAAGACTGTTATCGATCTTGATGATGAGCTGCTCGAACGAGCGCGACGGGAGCTCGGCACCAAGAGCAAGAAGGACACGATCCATGCGGCCCTGCGGCTGGTCGCAGAGCGAAGTGAGCGGATGGAGGCGATCCGGGAGCTCCTGTCGATCGACCGCGACTGGACGGGCATCGTCGACGACGACAAGACCCCCGACAGTGAGAAGGGCGCCGCGTGACGGTGCCTGCCGGCCTCTACCTGGTCGACACCTCGGCGTGGGCACGGCTGCGTCTGCCCGTGGTCGCGAAGCGGGTGACCGTGCTGCTTGAGGAGCGGCTGGCGGCGACATGTCTTCCGCTGGATCTCGAGGACGGGCGTAGCGCGCGCGATTTCCGCGACGCCATGACGATTCGCGCCCGTCGCGCTCAGGTCATGGTCGACCTGCCGATAACCCCCGCTGTCCCGACCCGCGCCAGGGACCTGCAGTTGGCGCTGACCGCGCGTGGCCATCATCGGGCCGTCAGTCCGGTCGACCTCACGGTTGCCGCAGTGGCCGCCGAGTACTCCGCGACCGTTCTGCACTACGACCGCGACTTCGACCTGTTGGCGGCGGTCGGTGGTCCTCGATCTGAATGGGTGGCGCCACCCGGAACCCTGTCCTGACCGCTTGGAGCGAGTCGTGCCCGACGGTCGTGTCGCCCGATTATCCGGCCGCCGACCGGGCAGGATGACGGCATGGCCGAGCCGCACGACCTGACCGCCCTGGAGCAGGCCGCCGCGATCCGCCGGGGTGAGCTGTCCAGCGTGGAGCTGGTCGAGCACCACCTGCGGCGGGTGGACGCGCTCGCCGACACCCTCGGCGCGTTCGTCACCGTCACCCCGGAACGCGCGCGGGCCGCCGCGGCCGCCGCCGACGCGGTGCCGGCCGACCGGCGCGGCCCGCTGCACGGGGTGCCGACCGCCATCAAGGACCTCACGCTCACCGCCGGAGTCCGCACCACCTTCGGCTCGGCGGCGTTCGCCGACTTCGTGCCGCCCGTCGACGCCGACGTGGTCCGGTTCATGGCCGCCGCCGGAATGGTCAGCCTCGGCAAGACCACCACCTCCGAGCTGGGCTGCTCGCTCTACTCCGAGGGCCTCGTCGCGCCGCCGGCCCGCAACCCGTGGGGCCTCGCCAACACCGCGGGCGGGTCCAGCGGCGGGGCGGCGGCCGCCGTGGCCGGCGGCCTGGTGCCCGTGGCGCAGGGCTCCGACGGTGGCGGCTCGCTGCGCATCCCGGCGGCACTCTGCGGTCTGGTCGGCTACAAGCCCAGCCGGGGCCTGGTCTCCGGCGGCCCGGTCGGCTTCGGCGCGTTCGGGCTGCCCATCAGCGGCCCGCTCGGCCGGACCGTGACCGACGCGGCCGCGCTGCTGGACGTCCTGGCGCAACCGGTGCCCGGTGAGCCCTACCTGCCGCCGGCCGCGCCCACCGGCGGCTACCTGGGCGCCGCCCGGGCCGCCGCGCCGGGCCGGCTGCGGATCGGCCGGTTCACCGCACCGATGCTCGCCGACGAGCCGGTCCACCCCGACTGCGTGGCCGCCGTCGACCGGGCCGCCGCGCTGCTCACCGAGGCCGGCCACGAGGTGGTCGACGTCCCCGCGCCGCTCGGCCCCGAGGCGTGGCCGCTCTTCGAGACCGTCTGGTACGTGCTGGCGCTCGCCCCGGTGCCGACCGAACGGGAGAGCGACCTGCTGCCGCTGACCCGCTTCCTCCGGGCCCGGGGCACGGCCGTCGGGGCCGGCCCGCTGATGACCGCGCTCGGCGAACTCCAGGCCCAGGTACGCCGTGGCGTGCGCCGTACCGCCGGCTGCGACCTGCTGCTCTGCCCGACCCTGGCCGCGCCGCAGGCACCGGTCGGGGCGTTCGCGAGCCTCGATCCGGCCGAGGATTTCGACCGGCAGCGGCGGTTTTCGCCGTACTGCGCCATCTTCAACGTCACCGGCGACCCGTCCGTTTCGCTGCCGGTGGGCCGCACCGGCGACGGGATGCCGGTCGGCGTGCTGCTCACCGGCCGGTACGGCGACGACGCGACATTGATAGGCACTGCCGCGCAAGTGGAGCACGGCTGTGGCGGGTGGGATCAGCACCCCGCAATCTGGCGGGCCGTCGACTCCGCTAACGTGAACAGCACAAGCGGAGTCGGGCGCGCGTCGTCATGACCGTCCACCCGACCCGGAACATTCCTGGTCTCTCTTTCCGCCTGGGGGCGTTGGGATTGTCTGTTACCGAGACGTTGCTGGTCTTCGTCGGCATCCCGGCGGCCGCCGTGCTGGTGATCGCCGGACTGGCGGCCGCCGGCAGTCGCGGCGGCGGCGGTGGCGGCGCGAAGCGCTACCGGCCGGGCCGGCCCTTCGACTTCACTCCGGTCTGGTTCCTGGGCCGTCCGGAGCAGCTGGCCGACTCGGCCGGCACCGCACTGGCCGCCGGCGCGCAGGCGCCGGCGCTGACCAGCCGCAAGCAGGAGCAGGCCGGCCGGGAGGCACCGGCCGGTGGAACCGGAGGCGCAAGTGACCGTTGGTGAGAAGCAGGCCGCGACGGGGACCGGTAACCCGCCGGAGGTCCTGGACGGGCCGTTCTCGACCCGTCAGCTGCTCCGCATCGACGAGGCGCTCCGCCTGGCCGACCAGGGCACCGGCCTGGTGTTCTCGGTCTACGTGGGCGGCCTCGACGAGCCGATCCGGGAGCACGCCGGGCGGCTGCACCGCCAGCTCGCCGAGCCGGACAAGTCGGTGCTGATCGCCGTGTCGCCCAACCAGCGGCAGCTCGAGATCGTCACCGGCCGCTACGCGCGCAAGCGCATCCCGGACACGTACGCCAAGCTGGCCGCGCTCTCCATGGTGGCCTCGTTCGGCGGCGGCGACCTGGCCGGCGGCATCATCCAGGGCCTCGACCAGCTCGCCAGCCACGCCGGCAAGGGCTGAGCCCTCCCGCACACGACGAAGCCCGGCCCGCGTCTCGCGGGCCGGGCTTTCCCGTCGGTGCCGTCAGCCTGTCCAGACGACAACGGCCGGGGCCGGCGCGGGTTCCCACCCGCGCCGGCCCCGGCCGCGTGCTCCTCGGTCAGGCGGTCCGGGCGTCCCGGGCGCGGGCCTTGAGGGCCCGGGCCACGCCGTCGCGGCCCTCGGCCACCAGCCGGCGCAGCGGCGCCGGCTGCCCCTCCTGGGTCAGCCACTCGTCGGTGGCGGTCACCGTGTCGTCCTCGACCAGGTACGCCGGGTAGGCGAGCTGGACGAACTCCTGCGCCGGCTCACTGTCCCGCTGCGCCCACACCTGCGCCACCGCGGCGAAGTACTTCTCCCGGTAGGGCGCGGTGAGCTCCACCTGCGCCGGGTGGGTGAAGCCCTGCAGCAGCGCCCGGTTGCGCCAGTTCGGCAGTGCCTCCGGGCCGGTGAGCTGTGCCCACACCGCGGCCTTGTTCTCGGCGGTCGGCACGAGCGCGTGCGCGTACGCGGCCTCCCGCTCGCCGCTGGCGGTGCGGTCGCGGGCCAGCTCGGCCTCCACCTCGGCGGCCCCGGCCGCGCCGTTGGCCACCAGCGACTGCAGGACGGTCCAGCGCAGCTCGGTGTCCACGGTCAGCCCGGCCGGCACCTCGCCGCCCTCCAGCCAGCCGCGCAGTGTGGCCAGGTCCTCGCCGGAGCGGGCCGCGGAGGCGTACGCCCGGGCCCAGGCGAGCTGGAAGCCGCTGCCCTCCTCGGCCGCGGCGAGCGCCGTGCGGGCGGCGCGGGCCAGGTCGGCCCAGCCGGTCGGCGCCCAGGCCGGGTCGGCGTAGAAGGTGAGCGTGGTGGTGGCCTGGCGCAGGGTGGCGGTGACCAGGTTGATGTCGGTCTCCGCCGGCAGCCCGGCCAGCACCAGCGCCACGTAGTCGCGGGCCGACAGCTCGGCGTCGCGGGTCATGTCCCAGGCGGCGGTCCAGCACAGCGCCCGGGCCAGCGACGACTCGAACCCGGCGATGTGCTGCACCACGGTCGCCATCGACCGCTCGTCCAGCCGCAGCTTGGTGTAGGTCAGGTCGTCGTCGTTGAGCAGCAGCACGTCGGCGGCCGGCTTGCCGTGCAGCACGGACAGCTCGGTCAGCTCGCCGGTCACGTCGACCTCGACCCGCTCCCGCCGGAGCAGCCGCCCGCCGGTCAGGTCGTAGAGGCCCACCCCGATCCGGTGGGTCCGCAGCGTCGGGTGCCCGGCCGGGGCCTCCTGCCGCGCCAGCACCTGCTCGTACGCGCCGTCGGCGCCGATGACCACCTCGGGGCGCAGCGTGTTGACCTGCGCGGTCTCCAGCCACTGGGCGGCGAACTTGCGCAGCTCCCGGCCGGAGGCCGTCTCCAGCTCGGACAGCAGGTCGTCGAAGGTGGCGTTGCCCCAGGCGTGCTTGCCGAAGTAGGCCCGCAGGCCGGCCAGGAACGGCTCCTCGCCCACGTACGCGACGAGCTGCTTGAGCACGCTGGCGCCCTTGGCGTAGGTGATGCCGTCGAAGTTGACCTCGACCGCCTCCAGGTCCGGCATCTCGCAGTAGACCGGGTGGGTGGAGGAGAGCTGGTCCTGCCGGTAACCCCAGTTCTTCCGGATGGACAGGAAGGTCGTCCACGCGTCGGAGAAGCGGGTGGCGTGGGTGTTGCACCAGTGGCTGGCCCACTCGGCGAACGACTCGTTCAACCACAGGTCGTTCCACCAGCGCATGGTGACCAGGTCACCGAACCACATGTGCGCCAGCTCGTGCAGGATCGTGTTGGCCCGCTGCTCGTACTCGAAGTCGGTGACCTGCGAGCGGAAGATGTAGTGCGACTCGGCGTGCGTCACGCAGCCGAAGTTCTCCATGGCGCCGGCGTTGAAGTCCGGCACCCAGAGCTGGTCGTACTTGGGCAGCGGGTAGCGCACCTGGAACTTCTCGTGGAAGAAGTCGAAGCCCTGCTTGGTGATGAGGAACAGGTCGTCCGCGTCCATGTACTGCGCCATCGAGGCCCGGCAGTAGACACCCAGGTCGATGCCGTCGTGGCTGTCGCGCACCTCGTGGTACGGGCCGGCGCAGAGCGCGGTGATGTAGGTGCTCATCCGCGCCGACTCGACGAAGTGGACGGTCTTGAGCGCCTCGCCGGCCGGCTCCTCGCGCTCCACCGGCATGTTGGACACCACCCGCCAGTGCTCCGGGACGGTGGCGTGCCAGGTGTAGACGCTCTTCAGGTCGGGCTGGTCGAAGCAGGCGAACACCTTCTGCGCGTCGGCCGTCTCGAACTGGCTGTAGAGGTAGGTCTCGCCGTCGACCGGGTCGACCGTGCGGTGCAGGCCCTGCCCGCTGTTGGAGTAACCGAAGTCGGCGTCGACCACGAGGACGTTCTCGGCGGCCAGACCGGTGAGGGTGAGGCCCTTCTCGGCCGACCAGCCGGACAGGTCGACCGGCGTGCCGTTCAGCGTCGCCGACCGCACCGACTCGGCGGCCGTCTCGATGAAGGTGCTCGCCCCCGGCTCGGCACAGCGGAACCGGACCTCGGTCACCGACCGGAACGTGCGGCCGTCGGCCTGCACCGCGGTCGACAGGTCAAGCTTGATGTCGTACCCGGTGACGTCGAGCAGGCGGGCCCGCTCGGTGGCCTCGACCTGGGTCAGGTTGCGCACTCCCGGCACTGTTCGTCTCCATCCCACTCGTCTCGCCGCGCCCCGCGGCACCGGCCTCCCGGCCCGCTCGTGACGGCCGTCCGAAACCGAGTCTTCCATGCACGGTCACCCTTCGGTGGCCGAGGTCACGCTCTCATTCCGGTACCGGTCGATGCCGCATGGGGTGAGGATCGGAGGGGAAGGCGCCGGAGCTCCGGCGCGTGAAGTCGTGAAGGGATGACACCGTGACCGAACGTGTCGCCGTGGACATGTGGTTCGACCCGCTGTGCCCGTGGGCGTGGATCACCTCCCGCTGGCTGCTGGAGGTCGAGCAGGTCCGGGACGTGGAGATCCGGTTCCACGTGATGAGCCTGTCCGTGCTCAACGAGGGCCGGGACCTGCCGGAGCAGTACCAGGATCTGATGAAGAAGGGCTGGGGCCCGGTGCGGGTCTGCATCGCCGTCGAGCAGGCGCACGGCGGGGAGACGCTGGGCAAGCTCTACACCGCGATGGGCACCCGGATCCACCTCGGCAAGGAGGAGTTGGGCCGGGAGATGCTGGCCGGTGCTCTCACCGACGTCGGCCTGGACCCGGCGCTCGCCGACGTCGCCGAGTCGACGGAGTACGACGAGGCGCTGCGGGCCAGCCACGAGGCGGGCATGCGGCCGGTCGGCACCGACGTGGGCACCCCGGTGATCCACGCCCCGGGCCCGGACGGCCGCCAGGTCGCCTTCTTCGGCCCGGTGATCACCCCGGCGCCGAAGGGCGAGGCGGCCGGCCGGCTCTGGGACGGCGTCCTGCTGGTGGCCGGCACGCCCGGCTTCTACGAGCTCAAGCGCACCCGTGAGGTCGGCCCGGTCTTCGACTGAGCCGCGCCGGACGAGCCCCGCGCCGCCCCGTCACCGGGCCGGTGCGGGGCTCGTTTCACCGGGTGTCCCAGCCGGCGGCCCGCCCGGGGCCGCAGCCCGGCAGCTCCTGGAGGCGTTCCCATGGGTAAGCACCGCCACCTGTCCGACGAGGCGCCGGAGCCGGCGACCGGGGACTCCGGTGCGACGTACTGGTCGGTGGCCGAGGGCGACTGGCCGGCGGTCCCGGCCGAGATGGCCGACCTGCTGGCCCCGCCCATCGTGGTCGGCGTCGCCCGGGTGGTGGCGACCTCGCGGATGACCCCGCCCGCCGACGCCGGCCTGCCCGCGCGGGCACCCGGCGCGGTCCGCACCGGCGCCGCGGCCGGCCGCCCGGCCCCGGCCGGGACGACGACGGTCCGACTCACCACGTCCGGCGGCGGCGCCCGCCCGGCCGCCCCGACGCCGGGCCGCCGACCGGCCCCCGGCCGGCACCGCAACGGCTGACCGGGTCGCCTTTCATCTGGTGGACGGCGTGCGGGTCCGGCACCAGCGGTCCCGACGGCGCGGGTAGCGTCAGCGGGCATGACGGTCGTGCATCCGATCGCCCGGGCCTGGATCACCACTGGCGGCACCGGCGCGCAGAACTACGACGAGTTCGCCGACGACGCGGAGATCACCGCCATCGTCGAGGCGAATCCGCACAGTGCCCTGGGCATCGAGATGCCTCACCGGGCGCCGGGGAGCCTCGGGAAGTCCTTCCTCGACGCGCTCCCCGACGCGGTGGCCCGCCTCGCCGAGGCCAAGGCGGACGGCAGCTACACCCCCGCCGAGCAGGTCGTGGTCCTCTACCGGATCAGCGCGCCGGGCGAGGAGAACGCGTACGGGCTGTTCGCCATGGTCGACACCGACCAGATCTCCACCCGCGCCGACGAGCCCGGCCTGGTGATCCGCAACGAGGACGTGTTCATCGCCAAGGTGCGGGAGCGGGTCGCCCTGGCCGAGACGCTGGGTCACCTGCTCTCGCCCGTACTCCTGCTCCAGACCGGGCGCGGCGACGAGCTGCACGCGGCGCTCGCGGCGGCGACCGAGTCGGCCGGCGCCCCCGCCGCCACCGACGTGGACCAGGCCGGCCGCACCCACGCCATCTGGCTGCTCGGCCCGGGTTCGGCGCAGGACGAGCTGACCGCCCTGGCGGGCGGCGGCGAGCTGGTGGTCGCCGACGGCAACCACCGCAGCCTGGCCGCGCAGACCGGCGGCTTTCCGCGCTTCCTGTCGGTGATCACCACGCCGGCCTCGGTCGCCATCCAGCCCTACAACCGGCTGGTCAGCGAGTTGACCACCACCCCGGACGAACTGCTCGACCGGCTCCGCGCCGCAGGCGCGGAGATCACCCCGGTCGCCGGCCCGGCCGGTGTCCCGGCGACCGGCGGCGCCGTGCACCTCCACCTCGCCGGCCAGGGGTACGCGGTGCGCCTGCCGCACGTCGGTGGCGGCCGGCTGGAGAACCTCGACCACGCCCTGGTCGAGCGGCTGCTGCTGCGCGACGCGCTCGGCCTCGACCCGGGCGACAAGCGGATCACCTACGTGGGCGGCGACTACCCGGCGAGCTGGCTCACCGGCGAGGTCGACGCGGGGCGGGCCGAGCTGGCCGTCCTCGTGGCGCCGGTGACCGTGGACGACTTCGTCGCGGTCAACCTGGCCCGGGAGAAGATGCCGCGCAAGAGCACCTGGTTCACCCCGAAGGCGCGGGCCGGCCTGGTCGTCGCCGAACTGCCCCGCTGACCGTGTGACGAATCCGCCTCCGTGCCGCCGCCCGCGCGCCGGCACGGGGGCGGGCCTGTCAGACTGCGCGGTATGCGCGTCTACCTGGGATCCGATCACGCGGGCTTCGAGCTGAAGGTGCACCTCGCCAACCACCTGGCCAAGCAGGGGTACGAGGTGGTCGACGTGGGCCCGCACGCCTTCGACCCGGACGACGACTACCCGGCGTTCTGCCTGCACACCGGGGACCGCGTGGTCGGCGACCCGGGCAGCCTCGGCGTGGTGATCGGCGGGTCCGGCAACGGCGAGCAGATCGCCGCCAACAAGATCGCCGGAGTCCGGGCGGCGCTCGCCTGGAACATCGACACCGCCCAGCTGGCCCGCGAGCACAACGACGCCAACATCATCGCGGTCGGCGCCCGGCAGCACACCCTCGACGAGGCCACCGCCCTGGTGGAGGCGTTCCTGACCACCGCGTTCTCCGGCAACCCGCGGCACGCCCGCCGGATCGCCCAGGTCGCCGACTACGAGCAGAGCCGCGAGCTCCCCGACCTGCCCGCCTGACGCGCCGCCGACGGGTGCGGCCGTCGGGTCGCGCCCGTCACCGCCCGGTGCGGGGCAGCTCCTCGCGGGGCACCCAGTTGCGGCGGACGATGACCACCCGGGCCTCGGCCTCGGCCAGGTCCTCGTCGGTCGGCCGGGCGGCGTCCCGCGCCCGCAGCGCGGCGGTCACGCTCACCTGCGAGGAACCCGAGCCGACCAGGCCGCGCAGCCCTCGCTCGCCCTCCTCGGCGGGCGGGCCCGCCCGCCGGCCCCGATGCTCCGACGACTCCAGCTCGGCGCGTCTGGCGCCGCGCGGCGACCTGGAGCCGTCGTCCGACGATGTCTCCGGCTCGGGGCGTCTGGCGCCGCGTGGCGACCGGGGGGCGTCGTCGTCGTGCACGGCTGCCGTGCTCGCGCTCGCGTCCTCGCGCTCCGGTGTCCCGGTGTCGCCGTGGTGCCGCAGCCGCCGCCGGCGCCGATCCGCATCCCCCATCAGCCGACCGTACCGCCCGGGGGGTCACGCTTCGACCCGAGATGTTGGCGAGCTGCCGTCCGGAGCTGACGGCAGGTCGCCGAGATCCGGGGCGGTCGGTCAGAAGACCTCCATGGGAGCGGGGGCCCGGTGCCAGCCGAGCGCCGGTGCCGTCGCCGCCGCCGTGCCCGGGACCAGCTCCCGCACCCGCCCGGCGGCGGTGAGCGCGGCCAGGCCGGCCCCACCCAGGTAGAGCTCGCCGAGGGCGCGGACGTCGCAGGCCAGCGCGGCCGGCGCCGAGGTGGCCGTGCACTCCGCCCCGGACGGGCCGCCGACCAGCCGCCACCGGCCGCTGTTCTCCGGCAGCAGGTCGTCGGTGACCTCGACCACGACGTCGACATCGGTGGCGTACCGCCGGGCGGCCAACGCGGCCGGCACGTCCACGACGCGGACCCAGAGGGCGTCGGCGAGCCGGGCGTTGAGCTGCCGCGGCTCGTCCACCAGCCGGAACAGCGGCTCGTCCACGGCGGCGATCGAGAAGGACACCCGGCGGGTCAGGTCGATCGAGAGCAGCAGCCGCCACAGCGCCAGGTACGCCTCCGGCCGGGCGGCCACCACCTCGCCCACCTGGACCTCGGCGCGCGGCCCGGTGTCGGCCCACTCCTCCTTCGTCCGGTAGAGGGCGTACCCGTCGAGGCCGTCCGGCCCCTCGTGCAGCAGCACCCGGCGCTCGGTGGCGCCGCCCCGCAGCCCCTTCACGTCGGCCAGCACGTACGCCCACCAGCGCTCGTCCCGGCGCGACCAGCCGGGGCGGTCGGCGCGCACCCGCTCGTACAGCCGGGCCAGCTCGGCCCGGTGCGGCGCCGGGCGGTCCAGGCGGAGGGTGCCCTCGGCGGGCGTCGGGTCCGGCAGGCGCAGCCCGGGGGTGTCGCCGGCCAGGACGAGCCGCTGCGCGGCCAGGCCGTAGCCGAACCGGGGATAGATCCGGCCCTCGCTGGCCCACAGGACGGCGAGCGGCTCGCGGCCGGCGTCGTGGATCTCGCGGAGCTGCCGGCGCATCAGGCCGGTGAGGAGCCCTCGCCGGCGGTGTGTCGGGGCGACCGAGACCATGGTCACGTGCGCGGCCGGCACGCTGGCCCCGGGCACGGCCAGCTCGCGGCTGAACGCGCCGGCATGCGCCACGGCGGTCCCGCCGTCACGGACCAGCAGCGACCGGTCCGGTTCGAAGACGACGCGCTCGACCTCCCGCAGTTCGGGGTCGAGATCGCCGTGGAAGGCCAGCGTCAGCAGTGCGGAGATCTCGTCGAAGTCCTCGGCCCGGGGGACCAGCGCGTCGGTCATCCGGTGTGTGTAACCCATCACCGTCGTGGTCGGCACCCGATTTGCCGGCTCGCTACCCTCGGAACCGTGGCCGGCGTCGGTCGAGGGGGAGGACACGAGATGGCGGACGAGACACAGCCGTGGGCCGAGCGGACGGTCGAGGTGCCGCCGCAGCCCGCCGTGGTGCCCTCGCAGCGGGACGCGTTCCGGCGCGGGGTGGCGGCGGTCGGCCAGTCGCGTACGCCCCGGACCGAGCCGTTCCCCACGGTCGACGCGGGCGACTGGACCGCCGAGTCGGCCCCCCGCCGGCCGGTGGGCTGGCATGTCGCCCAGCTCCGCAAGGGCGGGGAGTGGAGCGCGGCCGGCGGGCTGTTCGCCTTCGTCTGCTGGGGCATCTGGGCGATCTCCGGCCGGGGCGATCTGACCGCCCCGCTGCTCACCTTCGTGCTCAGCCTGCTCACCGCGGCCGGCCTGTTCGCTCTGGCCCGCCTGCTCGGCCGGCTGGTCCTGGAGCGGCAGCTCGGCCGGGTGCGGCGCAGCGCGCGCGGTGCGCACCTGGTGACCGCACTCTTCCTGGTGGGCGTCGGGGTGGCCTACCTCCAGCAGACCGAATGGGTGGTCTCGGCCTGGAACTGGGTGACCGGCAACTGAACCACCGTGGCCGCGGGCGGGGCGGGCCCCCCCCCCCCCCCGCGCCCCCCGCCCCCGCCCCCCCCCCCCCCCCGGCGCACACCACCCCCCCCGCCCGCCCCATAACCCGCCCGCCGC